>CP121337.1:1363000-2044500 GCA_043554545.1 Marinoscillum sp.
AGTTTATGATTGGAATGACGATAACGGATATAATAAATTCTCGGAGTGGGTGAAATAAAACGGTTAATTGATGCTCAAAGCTAAGTATAAGGATATAATAAATGATTTAAATATCAATATTGGTGCTATTACCTACGAGGTATATTTAGGGGCTGATATCTATTTTAGAAAAAACGATAAAGGCTTTTGGGACATTCAGGTTTATAAAAGAACCCAAGGAACCCCATTAGAAAAATACATGCTTATATCAGCGTTTGTAACAATCAAAAGGAAAGAAAACAAATGGTATAAAGATGAAACAGAACCTCTTTCAATTATTGGGGATCAAATTCTGAAAGAGTTGCGTATTGAAAAATCTGACAAAAGTGAAAGAGTAATCTGTGATATTATAGAAGGTTTGAAATATGCCTTTGATGTCGATTTGATTTTGCGTAATCAATACCTCACGCATGATGATATTCGTGAATTAATAAAGTATTATCAGCAAATTTCGATGATCCAAAACATGCTATACCAATTTTTTGCAGGTATATCCGCACTTAGGTTAAATGGAGGTGACACTTCACTTTTCAATGATAACATTATCAAAAAGAAAGCTTATAACGCCTTTCAAATAATAGATATTCATGAGACTTGTTTGAATTCAAAATCTATATCGAAAACTGCCGTTAAAAGCATCTTTAATCTGCTATACCCTGAACTCTATGATCAAATTAAAATAATGAATATCCACTCAAGTTTGAATGACAATCAGGAGTATGACTTAGCTCTTTCTTTTGCCGGTGAAGAAAGGGCAATTGCCAAAACAATCGCTGATGAACTGACAAAGCAACATTACAGGGTGTTCTACGATGAATATGAGCAGGCTAATCTTTGGGGAAAAGATTTATATACTCATCTGAATGATGTTTATAAAAAAAGAGCAAAGTATTGCCTTATGATAATTTCGAAGAATTACTCAGAAAAGGTATGGACGACTCATGAAAGAAAAGCTGCTCAAGCAAAGGCTTTTATGAACAACCAAGAATATATTCTTCCATTAAGAGTTGATAATACAGAGATCGAAGGCTTGAATGAAACTGTCGGATATATCGAATTAGAAAAAGTTGGTATTGAGAAGGCTATTGACCTATTAAAACAAAAACTGAATTCGAATTAAACTGCTGCTAACAAACACTAAAATGAATATGCGAACTGAGCCATTTGAAATGATAATGCGAAACAGAAACCTCCTTGCTTCTGGTTACTGGGGCGCATACTCATTTTAGTTGAGCGTTGAAAGTAATTCCTGAACCGAAATCAATATATAAACCAAAATGCGGAAACTCTTATTTTCAGTTTACTTACTAGTTACTGCATTTCTTTTGGTGGGCTGTAAACAGAATACCCAGTCGGAAAATCTGGTTGATGCTGTTCAGACAGACAAGAAAGATTCTATTCATACAAGTGAAGAGATTGCCCCACTCCGAATAATCGGATATTATCATGGTGAAGGAGAAGACATAGAAAAGTATAAAATTGAGAAGCTTACCCATATAGTTTTTTGCTTTACCATTTTGAAAGGACACAAAATAGGTTTTAGAAAAGATCAAGATAAAAGAACACTGGAGAAACTGTGCGCACTGAAAAAGACTTATCCTAACCTTAAAGTACTTGTTTCTTTTGGAGGATGGGGTGGTTGTTATAGTTGCTCTAATGTTTTTGCTCGTGAATTGTATAGAAAACGTTTTGCTGAATCGGTCACAGATCTTTTAATCGAATACGGTGCTGATGGCTTTGATTTAGATTGGGAAAGTCCCGTGATTGGTGGTCCTCCGGATCACACGGTCTCAAAGGATGACAGGGATAATTTTACTGAACTCATCAAAGAATTAAGAAATGCACTTCCAACTGAGATGGAGCTAAGTTTTGATGCTAACACTTTCAAATCATACGTAGAAAAATCAGTGAATTGGGACAGTGTTATGCAGTATGTGGATTACGTCAATTTAATGACTTACAGCTTGCCATTAAACGATCCCAACCGAACAGGACACCACACTGCTTTGTACTCATCAACTGCTCAAATTGAGAGTATTGATATGGGGCTTCAAAGACTTGATAGCCTGGGAATCCCTAAGGATAAACTTATCATAGGTGCTGCTTTTTATGGGGAAATGGTTGAAACAGTGGATACAATTAATCACGGCCTTGGAAGGAAGGGAAAGTTCATATCTCACCTCAATTATCGAGAGATTTCTAACTCTATGTTAAAAAATAGCAACTACAATTATCACTGGGATTCGACCTCCCAAGCACCATACCTTTATAATCGAACCAGTAGACGTTTTATAACATTTGATGACCGAAAATCAGTTACTTTAAAGACTAAATATGCTGTTGAAAATAAGCTGGGAGGAGTAATGTTCTGGAAACTGAATGCTGACAATTACAACAATGGTCTTCTAGATGCCATTTATGATTCAAGCGGGAAGACTCTAGAAAAGTGATGGAAAAACTACTTTCAACAAGCACTAAAATGAATATGCGAACTGAGCTATCTGAAAAAACAAAGTACAAAGGCAACTTCAGTGTTTCTAGCAACTGGGGCGCATACTCATTTTAGTTGAGCGTCAGCCTTCTTTAAGTAAATAATAAATGAATATGAACAATAGAACTTTATCAATAATTACTGGAATAAGTTATTTGATTATATTTTTTGCTGCAATTTTCGCAAATTTCTTTGCACTTGAATCCATTATTCAGGCCCCAATTGAAACTGTAAAGAATAATGATTTAATTGTAAGAATAGGGATAATAGCATTCCTCATTACTGTAGTATTTGATGTTGTGGTTGCTTGGGCCTTAAAGGAATTATATAGAAATCATCCTATAACTGTTTTAAGCACCTATTTCAGGCTGATGCACGCTGCAATAATGGGAGTTGCTATTTTTGCCCTTCCACTTGCACTCAAAGAATCAACACAGGACGATATACTTTTACAAGTCGACATGTTCAATTACATATGGTTAATTGGGCTTTTCTTTTTTGGAATACACCTTATTCTGTTAAGTAAAATAGCTATTGTTCCAAAGTTCATCAAAGTTTTTCTTGCTCTTGCAGGAGTGATGTATGTTGTCGATACTGTGGCTCACTTTTCACTTTCAAATTATTCTGACTTCGCTTCAGTATTTTTAATATTAGTTGCCATTCCAAGTATTTTTGGAGAAATGTCATTCGCTCTATGGCTTCTAATTAAAGGTGGAAAAACAAAGCAATAAAAACGAAAGGCTAAAAATGTATATAAAAAATAGGCGAAACATTAATAAATTCATGGCTTTGGGCACGTATCAAACTATTTGCTTAACTGAAAGTTAGGTGCTTCGAAATCGCCTACTTTTTATATACTAACCGTTCATCCCACCTCTCCATCTTTCTCATTTTGAGAATCCCCTACTAAAAACTCCTTCGAAATCTCATTGAAAAACACCTGTCTACATCTTCTCCAAAACCCGTGCGGGTTTCATGCAAAACCTGCGCAGGTTTTGATCAAAGTCTGCGCGGGTTTTAACGAAAAGCTGCGCAGGTTTTAAAAAGTCCCTTTTTAGCTTATTTTGAGGGGTTTTTCAGTCTTTTTTATGAACATTATCAAAGACGCTGTAGGACAAAGATGACCTTTCCTCATTTGGCAATTTTTGTGTCAAAATGAGAAAGACCATTGGGGGGATTTGAACCTTTTTTCCTAAGCTCCCTTACCTTATCTTTAAACGATTACATAGCACGGTAGGATGCGTTATTCGATGCTTTTTTTACTAAATAGCAGATATATTAATTATTTTGTCTCATAAACCGTTTTGGCACTCTTTCTGGAATAATTATTGCTCTCCTTTTACTGTCTTTAGACTTGTCGAAAAAGCGCATTCGACAGCTTAACAAGCTAAAGCCCAGCAAACGTCTCACTGTCCCCAGCAAGACCAAGCAAAGCAGAATTTTAGAGAAACCATTATTGGTGGATAAGCTCCGGTAGGCATTACCACGCTTTCGTCCCAGTCCCACCAGGTACAATCTGACGCCAGCCGCGTGATAGCAAGTTAAGCCTGCCTGCCGCAAAGGCAGGCACTTTAATTTTTGTTAAACCTTTAAATTTTATTGTCATGAGTGTTTTATATAAGTCCGTACCCAAAGGTCAACCGGGAGTGGTTGGTGGAGGTACAATCAAGTACTATGCAGGAATCATTCGTCAGCAACCTATCAATATGAGGAAGTTCGCTTCTGAAATTGCAGATAGGAGTACATTGACTACCACAGATGTATATGCTGTGTTGGAGTCATTTTTTGAACGGATGAATTATCACATGGAAGATGGTCGAATCATCAGGTTGGGTGATTTCGGTAGTTTCTCACCGTCCTTGTCTAGTAAGGCAGAGGATGCACCGGGAGATGTTGACGAATTCAGCATTAGCAAGGTGAGGATAAACTTTCGTCCAAGCAAGGAGCTTCGATCGCGATTAAGAAGGTTGAAATTCCTCAAGCAGGGAATAGCTACCGATCCAAGTGAAGTAATCGAGCCATAATGGTAATTGATGCACCTCAAATTTCTGAGGCCCGACCTGACTAAGCGCAATCCCGATTTGATCGGAACCGCCAAACCAGGAAGGGTCTCTTCTTTAACCTCAATGCTTAAACCCCTTTTACCTTTTCATAAAATTTTGTTGTACCGAGCTGCTTTTTGATACGCTTGTCAGGAAGGAAGCTCATTTTTATACCGTTGTGCTTCTGGTGCGCTTCCGCTATTTTAGTACCATCTGCCAACTGCGGGCCGGGCCGCGTAGGCACATAAACCGATAGTTAGGCGATATCTATGATGAAACACCTTTTTCTTCAAGCAGGCTTAATAACTATTTTCTTCATGTGTAGGCCTGGTGAGACCCCTCCATCCCAAGGTCGGGCCGCGAAGGCGTGGCTAAGTTGCAGACAGTAAGTTTCCAGCTACCCTTTATAGATACCAGCAATTATTAAGATAAAGTATGATACGGCTTGAAGGATACCTAAATTTGTAATCAGATAAAGGTCATCAACCTCATTCCTACTCAGCACAAGCATGAAAAAACGATTAGAAAAGCCCACACCTGAAGCAAAAGCGCTTTCTCTTTTTTTAATGGCCTTCAAAAAGATTGATCCTGTTTACAAAGAGAAATCAAAGTGGATTAATAAGCGGTGGGACATGGTTCAATCAAGAGAACTAAGTAAAACAGCATATCAGGAAGAAGTGCAGAAGATGCTAACATCATATGGTGGGTATTCTGAAGTTTTAGCAAAAACGGTGAAACACTACATCAAGGCCACAGGCGAATGGACATTGAAAGGCGATGATAAATATTGCCATGATGCCAGGAAGGTTGCTGACGATATCTTGAAAAAGTAACTTCTTTCTAGCCCCCTCTTTAACCAATTGGAGAGAATCATTTCAAATCCAGATGCTCTGCATCGATCATTGGCACTCGGTGCTTCATCTTTTTCTGGATCACGCCAAAATGGTGTTGATCTTCTTCAGTAACGAATGTGATTGCGTCACCCGGATTCTCAGCTCGCCCCGTTCTTCCAATGCGATGGACAAAATCTTTAGGGGATCTCGGTAATTCATAATTAATCACAACAGGCAGGTAGATAATATCTATTCCTCTTGAGAGTAAATCGGTAGACACCAATACAGTCAGGTCTCCGGCTATAAAATCAGACAAAGTATCTCTTCTTTTTCCCTGACTTTTCTTGCTGTGGGTTGCCTGGGCATTGATCCCATTTTTTCGCAATTTATCGGCTACCAAATCTGCCTGATATACGGAAGAAGTAAATACCAACACCTGTTTCCAGTCATTGCTCTTAATCAAGTGTCGGAGCAGCGGACCCTTCTTTTCTGGAGCAACAGCATACCCTACCTGATTAATTAGTTCAATCGCCTCTTTTACAGGCTCAATTTTAACGATAGCAGGGTTCTTCAACAAAACTCTTTCGATCGATTGCACCTGCGGGCTTAAGGTTGCTGAGAATAGAAGGTTTTGTCGCTGAGGTGGTAGGAGCTCGAAAATCCGATCCATTTCCTTCTTGAACCCAAGATTGAGCATCTTATCGGCCTCATCTAGCACCAGGGTATCTAAGTCATCGAAGTGTACTGCGTTTGATTCTGTAAGCTCCAATAAACGTCCAGGAGTGGCCACCAACACATTTACTCGTGACATCCCCTTCATTTGTGGGTTTATAGAAGCACCCCCGAACACCGCCATCGATTTAAACGGAAAAAGTACATGTTCCGAAAGGGATCGAAATACGTTCTCAACCTGGACAGCCAATTCCCGCGTTGGAACCAATACCAACACGTTTATTTGTCTATCCCTCGTTTTTGAAATGCGCTTTAAATTTTGCAAAAGGGGCAACACATAGGCTGCAGTTTTCCCGGAGCCTGTTGGAGCAATGCCCAATACATCTTGTCCCATGAGAATGACAGGTATCGCGGCCTCCTGAATTGGAGTAGGCTTTTCGAACGCTTGTTTGGTAATAGTTTCTAATAAGTATGGAGCCAACCCCAAATCTTTAAAAGACATAGAATGCATTTATTGTGATCCGTAAAGGTAGGTTTTAGGTTTGCCTTCTTATGTAGGAATCTGATATTATCGCTTAATTTACGATGAGTCAAGTCAGATTCTGAGTTTTTCCTTTCTGATGTAATCTGAAAAACTTCCCGATTAGCCTTAGAAAACAGTTCGCGCGGACGAACTACACTTCGGCGTGCCTCGAGAAAAGCACTTCCATCCTAGTAGCTTCTCCTGAAAGGTACTTGCGTCCATGAAATTTTACACGCAGAGTCCTCTCCGAGAGACTCTGCTATGAATGAAAATGAACGGCGTTTTGTTTTGTTTCGGAAAACTGTTTGTATGGACGAACTGCACTTCGGCTTACCTAGAGAAAAGCACTTCCTTCCCAGTAGCCTTTCCTGAAAGGTACTTGTGTCCATGAAATTTTACACGCAGAGTCCTCTCCGAGAGACACTGCTATGAATGAAAATGAACGGCATCTTGTTTTGTTTCGGAAAACTGTTTGTATGGACGAACTACACTTCGGTTTGCCTCGAGAAAAGCACCTCCTTCCCAGTAGCCTTTCCTGAAAGGTACTTGTGTCCATGAAATTTTACACGCAGAGTCCTCTCCGAGAGACCCTGCTATGAATGAAATTTAGCAGGATCTTAAAGCCCTTTGCTTCAAACTGAATTGAGGGACTTTGCTTTTGATTCGCAACTGTACCAAGGGCCTGGAAATTCTTATCATAAAGCGGTCAGCCGCCTACTTCGTTGATCTACGGCTCAGAAGTCTTGCATAGTAAAGCGGTAGGTGGTAAAGTTCCGAAGTATAAGAAATGAGAAAGTGTATATTAAGACCCATGCAAAACTAGCGTAAAAGGGTTCACTCGGCTTGTACAGCTAACCTCTCCACAGGGACAGGTTAGCCTTTACCGTCTCCAGCTTTATTCAGCAGGTATCCAATGTATGGTGACCTCTTGCTTGCCCCATTCGCGGGCTTTAGACACATCGGTACCCATATATATATCAATCTTTTTGGTCCATCTACGATTCATTTTGTCAAGGACCTTATATTCACCTTCCAGCCCATCAATGGTGACTTCCATGTTATGATAAAACCCTGTATCAAGTAAATCCCTGGAAATGGCAATAGCCTTCATACCCGGCTTCAGCCGATCTCCCCAGGCAGTGATGGCCGGATCATTCGCTGTTTGAGCTTTCACAGAGTTGTAGGCTGTGGCTGTTACTTCAATAGATCGGGTTTCCGGACTGCTACAAGCAGCAAGCATAATGATGATCATTATTAGGCCTAACCGGGAGTCTTTATTCAGATGATGCATACATTTTCAACAACAATAACTGGAAAATGTTAACTGGAAAATGCCAATAGTATTCTTAGGACCAACTCATTTGGATAATATATTGGGACTTCCTATTACATCAACACAATTGACAAAAGTCTGATTTTTCCCATTAGGTTTCATTCTATATTTGATGATATTTCAGCATATATACACTCAATTGGTTTTAGGAATCCTAATGTAGTTTCCTGCATGTATTTATTAAGTTGGGATCCGTAAACTTTACTAACTCATAGAAGAGTGGGAACAGAAGAAATGAATAGAACTGACTGGTTGGCACTGGAGAGAACCTAGCTGGTGAATGAACGTGCCTTTCTTGCCTATTTTAGGACTTTTGTAGTAGTCTTAAGCTCAAGCTTTGCCATTATCAGAATAAGCACTTCGACATGTTCTGAAAGATCATGTCGAAGCCAGATAAAAGGAATCTTCTCACTCCAGTATCTAATAAGATTGTAAACCCTAATTAATCTAAATTCCGACAACTTCACCGTTCGTCGTGTTTCTCTACGGGTTCTTAATAACCTGAGTCTAAGACTCAGGCTAATTACCAAATCCTTGGACTCCTTCGGAAGTCTAAGGATAGTGAGGGGGGATATATGGGAAATTTGGTCTTTATGCTTTGCGATTGGTATATATCGATTCACAAAAATTTAACCTACTTCAAACAACTCTTCTATCCTGGTTTGTTGGATTTGTGTTTATGTGGTTAGTTATTGGAAATATAGGAGGTCTGTCATTAGGAATTTTATCTTATGCAATTCCTGTAAGTTTGTTAGAATCTTTTTTAGACGCTTTTATTTATAGTGAAGACAAACCCTTCGAAAAAGTGAAACCAATATTAATCACAATTGCCTTTATCTCTTTTGAAGTTACTTTTAGACAAGAATTAGCGACAACAGTGTGACTGATAAGGAAAATTTATTGCAAACTGTTTTAGACAAAACAGTTGATAGGAAAAAAGTATTTGGGACTTCATTTGCAGTAAAACATGCTAGTGTAAATTGGCTTGGTGCTTCAGGAAATTTAGCAAAAGACCAATCCTACTTCATTGCCAGTACAACTAAATTATTCACAACTGCTATTGTTTTACACTTAAAATCGGTTGGAAGACTAAGTCTTGAGGATAAAATCGGAAAGTATCTGGATGCATCAATCCTGAATGGTTTGTACGTTTACAAAGGGAAGGATTACACAGACAAATTAACCATCAAACACCTATTAGCACACACTTCGGGGCTGGCTGATTATTTTCAAGGGAAAGGAACAAACGGAAAAAGTTTAGAAGCAGACATAAAAATGGGTAATGACCAATTTTGGACTTTCGAACAGATCATTGAAAGCACAAAAGCAATGAAACCCCTTTTTATTCCAGGTACAAAAAGCAAAGCCAAATACTCTGATACTAATTTTCAATTGCTAGGTAAAATTATTGAAAATATTACGAATACGTCTTACTCAGTTAACTGCGAGGAGCAAATAATTTCACCTTTGAATCTTACTAAAACATACTTGTATGAAGACACTTCAGATAAAACGCCGAAAACGCTTTATTATGGAATGAATAAACTTCATATTCCCCAAGCGATGGTCTCATTTGGTCCTGATGGTGGGATGGTTTCAACTTCTTCCGACATGCTCCTATTTATTGAAGCTTTTTTTACAGGGAAGTTATTCCCAAAAGAATACATTGCTGACTTGCAAGAATGGAAAAGGATATTTTTTCCGATGAAATCAGGAATAGGCATACACTTATTTAAACTTCCCTGGATTTTTAACCCGACTGGTGCTGTACCCTACTTCATCGGACACTCAGGACTTTCAGGTGCCTTAGCATATTATAGCCCTATAGAAAAAATATATGTAGTTGGGACTGTAAATCAGGTCTCACACCCTGACATTTCCTTCAAGACAATGATTAAATTAACACAGATAGCATTGAAGAAATGAAAAGTGCAATTCACTGTTCGTAGTGTTTCTCTACGGGTTCTTAATAACCTGAGTCTTAGACTCAGGCTAATTGCCAAATCCTTGGACTCCTTCGGAAGTCTAAGGATAGTGAGGGTATTCCGTTTGCCAATTGTCATTCGGTTTTACTAGTTTTATCTGAACATGTCAAGCTCGGGACATCCGCTAGATCAGCATTATGCACAAACAACTAAAAAATTTAATATGCCTCTAAATATGAATGTAGCCGTAGCTCAATTTCAACCGAAAGACGGAGATAAAGCATACAACTTATCGGTCATTCGAAAACTTGCTGAAAAAGCAAAAACCAATGGAGCGGACGTAATAAGTTTTCACGAAATGTCCGTTACCGCATACACTTTTACGAAAGACTTAGATTTAGAACAGCTAACAGCCTTGGCGGAGAACATTCCGAATGGAAAGAGCACAAAAGACTTAATTGCAATTTCCAATGATTTGAACATTCCAATTTTGGCAGGTCAGGTGGAAATATCGGACGGGAAAATTTACAATACCTATATCTGCGTTACGGGCGATGGAGTCGTTGCCAAATATCGAAAACTACATCCTTTCATCAGTAAATATATGTCCGCTGGTGACCAATATTGCGTGTTCGACCTGCTTGGATGGAAATGTGGAATTTTGATTTGCTACGACAACAACGTAATTGAAAACGTTCGTGCGACAAGCCTCTTAGGAGCAGAAATAATTTTCGCTCCTCATGTTACAGGCTGTACACCGTCAGCAATGCCACACCGAGGGTATGTCGATGACAAATATTGGCAAAATCGTGAAAACGATCCAGTCTCCTTACGAATGGAATTTGATGGACCTAAAGGTAGACGTTGGTTAATGCGATGGCTACCAGCAAGAGCTTACGACAATGGGGTTTACTATGCATTCACCAACCCGATTGGTTATGATGGTGAGCAGCTGAAAAATGGTAATTCGATGATCATTGACCCTTATGGGGAGCTTTTGTCAGAAATAAAATCCTTTGACGACGAAATCACGATTTCAAAAATCACAAAGGATAAACTCAAACTTTCGGGAGGTTGGAGATACAAAAATGCCAGAAGGCCTGAGCTGTACAAGGATATTATTGGCAGTATTCACAAATCGGATACGAAGCCTGTATGGATGAACGGGAAAATAGGGAAGTAATAATATACCTCTCTAACAATAAACTGATAGCACTTTGTCTCTTACTACTTAATCAGGTTTCAGCTCCTTTAATCTGAAGTTGCGGTATCGAATCTCCATGGGTGGCCCGACATGTACCTGAACCCCAAGGAGTCCTGACCTGGTTTTGTTTTCCTCATCATTGTCAATCACCACGCTCATGACCTGTCCATTAATCATGTGAACCATGACATCGCCCTTTACGATCAAGTGGTATTCGTTCCAGTTATTGGGTTTGATGAATTCGGTAAGGGCTTCTCTGTCGCCAACTGATCCAATCACCTCAACCTCTTTGCCATCTTCAATCCGGCTGACCTGACCACGCAGTGCAAGAAACTTACGGCCTTGTTCCTCATAATTTTGACCCGACCAACGGTTGGGTCCATCGATATCCATCTGATAACCTCTTAATCGGTACTTCTCAAATTCTACGCTCCGGTAATTGATTCCACTGTTGCCTTTATCAGAGACTTTAACATCCACCTTTAACTCAAAGTCAGCCGGGGTTCCCCCACGCCATACGATGAATGTATTTGTTTTCACAATGGTTTCAGGAGTGATGGTTCCAACCAATTCCCCTTGATCAACTGACCAATAGACAGGGTCTCCTTCCCAATTCTTGAGTGTGCCATCAAATATATTTACAAATCCGGTTTCATCTGATGAGGGCTGAGGAAATGTTTGTTGTCCCAGTGCAAGAAATGAAACAGATAGACTGCAAAAGAAAATGAGCGTTTTCATATTTAATTATGGGTTAATCCAATTAAATGATTGTTGTTTGTATCCTTTGATGTTGTTTTACGACTAACTTTAATCATCCCAAACCTAGTGATATGCGTCATATCTTTTACTATACGATAATTTTTATTTTGATAGCTGTGGGTGTAGCCTCCTATCTGGATACTACATTTCTTTGGTCACTTACTATATTAATTCCACTAATCATTGTGGGGATTTATAACCGGATTCAAAAGAATCATGCGATCCTGAGGAATTTTCCATTGTTAGGCTACTTCAGGTATTTCTTCGAGATGATCTCACCGGAGATTCAGCAATATTTTATTGAAAGACAAACGGATGGCGTCCCTTATAGCCGAAACCACAGGGCACTGGTGTACAGAAGGGCCAAAAATATAAATGATACCCATCCTTTCGGAACCCAGCTCAACATCAATGATTCAAGCTACGAAGCACTTAGGCATTCGATTTATGCTACAGAACCTGAGTCAGAATTTCCCAGAGTGATGATTGGTAGCAGCTTATGTGCTCATCCTTACAGTGCGTCTGTATTGAATATCTCTGCTATGAGTTTTGGGGCCTTAAGCAACAACGCAATTCTTGCTCTAAGTAAGGGAGCTAAAAAAGGAAACTTTTATCACAATACGGGGGAGGGAGGGATTTCCACTTATCACCTCGAAGGAGGTGCAGACCTTACCTGGCAAATAGGTACTGGTTATTTTGGTTGCAGAACAAAAGAAGGGAAATTTGATCCGGAAAAATTCAAAGAAAATGCAGCCAGACCAGAGGTAAAGCTTATTGAAATTAAAGTTTCTCAAGGTGCTAAACCTGGTCATGGTGGAGTGCTTCCAGCCATAAAAAACACGGAGGAAATAGCCAGGATAAGAGGAATTGAACCACATACCATGGTGTTGTCACCTCCGGGTCACAGCAAATTCAGTGATGCGAGAGGACTGTTGGCATTTGTTCAGGAATTAAGAGAACTTTCTGGTGGTAAACCAATAGGATTCAAGTTATGTGTAGGTAGAACAGAGGAATTTATTGAGCTATGCAGGGAGATGAAAGAGGGTAAAACCTGGCCGGATTTCATGACTGTGGATGGTGCTGAAGGTGGAACAGGTGCCGCACCACTGGAATTTTCTGATTCTGTAGGTATACCCTTAGAGCCTGCACTCATTTTTGTAAATCGCACCTTGATTAAATATGGTTTACGGCAGGAGGTTAAAGTTATCGCAAGCGGGAAAGTATTGTCTGCGTTTTCAATTTTACGAATGAAAGCGCTGGGAGCAGATATCTGCAACTCGGGAAGAGCTTTTATGTTTAGTATAGGTTGCATTCAGGCTTTGAGGTGTAATACCAATGAATGCCCAACGGGCGTGGCGACCCAGCAAAAAATGCTCGTCAAGGGATTAGCTGTCTCTGATAAATCAGAGCGTGTGTATTACTTTCATCACAACACCATACATGCAGTTTTAGAGCTTTTAGCATCCTGTGGCTGCAAGCATACGGATGAAATAAATATTAGCATGTTTGTGAAAGGTGATGAGATGGTGGCATTGACCAATAAGTACTTTCCGGATTCAGTTTTAAACAGAGTAGATTAAACCTGAGCTTCACGCCGCATGAAATAAAGTGGCTGATTTCCATAATTATCATTCCAAACGTGATAGGTTTCGAATCCAAACCTTTCATATACCCGCATATTCTGAGGTATGGAGGTTTCCAGGTAAAGGGGAAGGTTCAGTGCTTTTGACCGGTCAAAAACTTTGTGTTTTAATTCCCAGGCTCCCCGGCTTCCTCTGGAAGCATCTGATGCTCCGAAAAACCAGAAGTAAAGAAAACCCCCATCTTTAGGCCTTTGCTTTTTTACATAAGCGTCTCGCTTTATGATCTTTAATACCCGTTCGATTCCTATCGTTTTTATAACCAGCTTTGCCTGATTGAAGAGGTCCTTAAGTCCTTCTTTTCTGATATTATATACGTAACAGAGGGCAATGGCTTCTTTGTCTGAAGAAAAAAATACTCCATCTCTCATTTTGGCAGTCTCATAGACGTAATCTGCCAGGTGTTTAATCCTTCTGGCCTTATTTTGGTCCGGTTTTACAATGTGGAGGACGCTTGGGTTTTCAATAAAGGCCTCACTAATAATCCTGATGGCATTTTCCTTTTCACTCAAATTCATGTTAAACAAAGAAAATAAAGTTTATTTAAATGAAGACACCTCTTAAAACCACTGGATCACCTGCGTTTTTAGCATTCAATGCTTTACTTTTGCAGTCCGATTTCCAAACGGGAAAATTTTATAATAAACAGACATCATCCAAAGATGGGAAAAACACTATTTGATAAGATATGGGATAGCCATGTGGTGGCAACAATTGAAGACGGTCCAAGCGTACTTTATATAGATCGTCACCTGATACATGAGGTTACCAGCCCACAGGCCTTTGCAGGAATTGAAAAGCGGGGGACTGAAGTATTCCGTCCCGAGAATACAGTGGCCACACCGGATCACAACGTTCCGACCATTGATCAGCACCTGAGTATTAAGGATGAACTTTCAAGGTTTCAGGTAAATAAGTTGACCGAAAACTGTGAACGTCATGGCATTACCTTATATGGATTGAATCACCCTTACCAGGGGATTGTTCACGTGATAGGGCCTGAGCTGGGGCTTACACGCCCGGGCATGACCATTGTTTGCGGTGACAGTCATACCTCGACACACGGAGCTTTTGGTAGTGTCGCATTTGGGATTGGTACGAGTGAAGTGGAAATGGTACTGGCTACTCAATGCATCATGCAGCCTAAGCCTAAGAAGATGAGGATCTCCATTGAAGGAGATCTCCCAAAAGGAGTCTCTGCAAAAGATGTAGTGCTTTATGTGATTTCAAAAGTAACTGCGAGTGGAGGGACTGGATATTTCGTGGAGTTTGCAGGATCAGCCATTCGATCACTTTCTATGGAAGGTAGAATGACTGTTTGTAACATGAGTATTGAAATGGGTGCCAGGGGAGGATTAATTGCACCTGATCAAACCACTTTTGATTATGTAAAAGGAAAAGAATTTTCCCCAAAGGGAGCAGATTGGGATAAACAACTGGCGCAATGGAAACAACTTTACTCTGACGAGGATGCAGTCTTTGATAAAGAAATCGTTTTTGATGCTGCAGACATTGAGCCGATGATTACTTTCGGTACAAACCCTGGAATGGGTACGAAGGTAAAAGGTAATATCCCATCACTTGATGATATTCCTGAACGGGAAAGAAACTCGTTTAGCAAATCCATGAAGTACATGGGCTTTAACGCCGGGGATGAATTGGTTGGCAAGCCCATTGATTACGTATTTGTAGGTAGCTGTACCAACGGGAGGATTGAAGATCTCAGGGAGGTAGCGGCGTTTGTAAAAGGCAAGAAAAAAGCTGACAACATTACTGCCTGGATTGTTCCAGGCTCAAAGCAGGTTGAACAGCAAGCCATTGAGGAAGGGTTGGTAGAGGTGTTGGAGGAAGCGGGGTTTAAATTGCGACAGCCTGGATGCTCTGCTTGTCTGGCCATGAATGATGACAAGATCCCTTCAGGAAAATATGCGGTTTCTACGTCTAACAGGAACTTTGAAGGCCGACAAGGACCAGGATCCAGAACACTCCTGGCAAGTCCGGTAACTGCAGCAGCTGTAGCTATCACAGGATCAATCATCGATCCACGAACAATAAATGAACTTGAATTAGTATAAAAGACAAAGAAATGGCAATAGAGAAGTTCACAAAAATTACTTCTACGGCAGTACCACTGCCCATTGAAAATGTAGATACCGATCAGATCATTCCTGCCAGATTCCTGAAAGCCACTACGCGTGAGGGTTTTGGTGAGAATCTATTTCGTGACTGGAGATATGATAACAACAATCAACCTGTTGAGGACTTTGTATTAAATGACCCAACATACAGCGGTGAAATATTGGTTGGAGGAAAAAACTTCGGTAGTGGATCGAGTCGTGAACACGCCGCATGGGCCGTGCATGACTATGGGTTCAAAGTCGTGGTATCAAGCTTTTTTGCTGATATTTTCAGAGGGAACTCATTGAATAATGGATTGCTTCCGGTTTTGGTTACTGAAGATTTTCTGGAAGAGATATTCGCAGAGATCGATAAGGATCCGAAAGCAAAATTTGAAGTAGATCTGGAGAATCAGACCTTTACCATTCTCTCTACCGGCTCAAAAGAGTCTTTTGAGATTAATTCCTATAAAAAGGAATGCCTGATAAACGGCTTTGATGACATTGATTATTTGCTCAATATCAAAGATAAAATTCAGGCATTCGAAGCTTCCAGAGCTTAGACATTAATGATGTACGTAGAAATTCTCGATACCACACTTCGTGATGGTGAGCAAACTTCAGGAGTATCTTTTACAGATGGAGAAAAGCTAACGATCGCCCAATTGCTACTTGAAGAACTCAAAGTAGACAGGATTGAAGTGGCTTCGGCCAGGGTGTCGGCAGGAGAATTTAAAGGTGCAGGTAAAATCCTGGAATGGGCTGCAAAAAATGGATTTCTGGAGCAGGTAGAGATCCTGGGCTTTATTGATAAAAACATCTCTGTTGACTGGGTTAAAGAAGCAGGAGGGAAGGTCATCAACCTGCTGTGTAAGGGTTCCAGGAAGCATGTAGAGAAACAACTTAAAAAGACGCTTGAAGAACATTTAGCGGATATAGAGGAAACGGTTAACTATGCCCATAAGCAAGGCATGATCATCAATGTTTACCTTGAGGACTGGTCAAATGGCATGCGCAACTCGTCTGATTACGTTTATGAGTTGATAGAAGGATTAAACAAGATGCCTATCAAAAGGATCATGTTGCCTGACACCCTGGGGATTTTGAATCACGAAGAGTCTTATACTTTTTGTAAAAAGGTGATCGATAAGTTTCCTGATACCCAGTTTGATTTCCATGCCCACAATGATTACGATCTATCTGTTTCCAATGTTTATGAAGCATTGAAAGCTGGTGTTTCCGGCATACATGTTACCATGAATGGATTGGGAGAAAGAGCGGGAAATGTGCCTTTGAGTAGTGTCATTGGTATTGTGAAAGACCACCTAAAAGGTGAACTAAAGGTGGATGAACGAAAACTATACAAGGTAAGTAAGATCGTTGAGTCATTTTCAGGTATCCGTATTCCTCAAAATAAGCCGCTTATCGGCGAGTTTGTTTTTACGCAAACCAGCGGAATTCATGCTGATGGGGATAGCAAAGACAATTTGTACCACAATGGACTTGCTCCGGAACGCTTTGGCAGGAATTATACCTATGCGCTGGGCAAAATGTCTGGCAAAGCCAATATCAACAAAAACCTGGAAGAGTTGGGGATTGAGCTCAGCAAAGAAGAAACCAAACAGGTCACTCAGAAGATCATTGAGCTGGGAGATAAAAAGGAATCAATTACCAAGGAGGATCTTCCTTTCATCATCAATGATGTATTGAGGAGTGGAAAAATCGAGCAGAAGGTGATCATCAAGAATTATGCACTCTCAGTAGCTCAGGGACTTCATTCAATGGCTACGTTGAATATTGAAATTCAGGGGAAATCCTATGAAAAGACTGCTTCAGGAGATGGTCAGTATGATGCTTTTATGAACTCCTTAAGTGCGATTTATAAAGACCTTAAAAAATCCTTACCTCGTCTGGCAGATTATGAAGTAACGATTCCTCCCGGAGGAGAAACAGATGCATTGGTTATTACCACCATCACCTGGGATAATGGAAATCGATTTAAAACCAGAGGGCTTGATCCGGATCAGACCGTAGCCGCAATTAAGGCCACGATAAAAATGTTAAATATTTTAGAAAAATAAGTACCCATGAAATTTAAAATTGCAACCCTTCCAGGAGATGGAATCGGACCTGAAATCGTAGCACAGGCCATTAAAGTAATGCAGGCTGTTGGTAAGAAATATTCGCATGATTTTGAGTTTAATCAGGCTCCCGTGGGGGCTGCAGCTATTGATGCAACCGGAAACCCGTACCCAGAGGAGACTCACAAGATTTGTATGGAAGCCGACGCTGTATTGTTTGGCGCTATTGGTGACCCGAAGTATGACAATGACCCTAAGGCAAAGGTGAGACCTGAGCAAGGACTTTTGGCGATGCGAAAGAAACTAGGACTGTATGCCAACATTCGACCGGTAGCAACCTTTCCATCTCTGATTGATAAAAGTCCATTGAAAAATGATCGGGTAGAAGGAGTGGATTTTGTCGTAGTAAGAGAATTGACCGGTGGTATCTACTTTGGTCAGCCTCGTGGTAGATCAGAAGACCTGAAAACAGCTTTTGATACTTGTGTCTATTCGGTAGACGAGATTGAGAGAATCCTGAAGCTTGCTTTTGAATATGCCGAAAAAAGGAATAAAAGAGTTACTGTAGTTGATAAGGCCAATGTATTGGGTACCTCAAGGCTTTGGAGAGAGGTGGCCCAGGGAATGGAAAAAGACTATCCACACATTGAAGTTGATTACATGTTTGTGGACAATGCGGCCATGCAGTTGATTCAATGGCCTAAAAAGTTTGATGTCATGGTAACGGAAAACATGTTTGGAGACATTCTTTCTGATGAAGCAAGTGTGATCACAGGGTCTATGGGACTATTGCCTTCTGCTTCTATTGGGCTGGAGACTTCAGTTTTTGAGCCCATTCATGGTTCATACCCACAAGCAGCAGGTAAAAACATCGCTAATCCAGTTGCAACCATACTTTCAGCAGCCATGCTCCTTGAGTCGCTAAACCTTTTGAAGGAAGCTCAGTCAATCAGAGATGCTGTGACAGCATCTTTAGATGCGAATTTCGTGACGGAGGATATCTCCAAAGAAGGAGCTAAAACTACGGCTGAGGTAGGCGATTGGGTGGCAGCTGCAATCAAATGATAAGCACAACATTTGCCCTGTTATCCTGAGGATCAATGGCTCGCCTGGGTAGATGAGCTATCGATAAATGATTACCTGGTTATAGATGATTTTATCGGCGAAGATGTTTATCAGGTAGCCAGGGCATTTCTGCTTCAAAAATTAGAAAGCGAACGTTTTCTAAAAGCGGGAGTCGGTCCTGCCACAGAACAACAAGTCATTGCTGAGATCAGAGGGGATTATATATACTGGCTGGATAAAGGCAGGGACAATTCACTAAAGCCATTTTTTGAATTGCTGGAGGAAACGATTGGCGTATTGAACCGATATTGCTACCTAAGCTTATCTGGATTTGAGTTTCACCTTGCTCATTACCCTGCCGGTAGCTTCTATAAGAGACACCTGGATCAGTTTAAGACCCGTAATAACCGACTGATTTCCATGATCATCTACCTGAATGAAGGTTGGAAACCTGGCGATGGAGGGGAATTGAAAATTTATAAGGAACCAGGAGCGTTAGTCGTTGAACCAATTGCCAAAAGATGTGTATTGTTTAAAAGCGATACTGTACCTCATGAGGTATTAAAGACCCAGGTCAGCAGGTATAGCTTAACGGGGTGGTTATTGTATTTACCCTCAGATATCGGACCCGTACTTGGGGGCGTCTATTGAAAACAAGTGCTATCCAAGTGATTTAACTTCCTCGATCAGGTTTTGGAGTGAGCTTTTGGCATCCCCAAACAACATTTTGGTTTTCTCATGGAAAAACAAAGGATTCTCAATTCCTGAGTACCCGGTATTCATACTTCTTTTAAGGACGATGACAGCTTTAGATCTAAGTATTTCTAAAATAGGCATGCCATAGATGGGACTTGATGGGTCTTCCAATGCTGCAGGGTTAACCACATCATTGGCGCCAACTACAATGGTGATATCAGTCTCATTCAATAGATCATTGGCCTCTTCCAGGTCGAGTAGTTTAGGGTAGGGGACATCTGCTTCAGCCAGGAGTACATTCATATGACCGGGCATTCTTCCAGCTACCGGATGGATGGCATAATTTACATTTACCCCATGTTCGGACAGTAGATTATCAAGCTCTTTACAAACCTTTTGTGCCTGGGCCACTGCCATTCCATATCCGGGCACAATCATGACCTGGCTGGCATATCTCATCAGGATAGCCACGTCATTAGGGCTGGCTTCTTTGACAGGGTTTTCTTCTTTTGATCCACCACTGGCAGTGGACCCACCGAAACCACCAATAATTACGTTTAGCAGCGACCTGTTCATGGCATTACACATCAAAATGGTAAGGATCGTTCCGGAAGATCCCACCAGAATTCCTCCGATGATCATGGGTTGGTTATCATAGACAATTCCGGCGAGTGCTGCTGCTACCCCGGTAAATGCATTGAGTAATGAAATCACAACGGGCATGTCGGCACCACCAATAGGCTGTACGAATGAAATTCCATAAAGAAGTGAGATACCCAAAACTAATAACGGAATGAGAAAGCTGTCATCTGGACTTATAACACGGTAAACAGTAAGCCCCGCGATGATCACAATTAAAACGATATTCAATGTACCCGTAAAAGGGATGTAGATATCATTTATTTTACCTGCCAGCTTTCCATAAGCGATTAGGCTTCCAGTAAATGCCACAGCACCCACAAACATCGCTAGAAGTGTGGTGAGGTGGGTACCGCTAATGACGGTGGAAAAGTCATTTACCTCAAATAATCTTTGATAATTATAAAGCTCAATAAGTGAGATGGAAACGGCACAGGCTCCCCCAAGTCCATTAAAAAGGGAGACGAGCTCTGGCATGGCTGTCATCTGCACTTTTTTTGCCATGAGCAACCCAATGACGGTGCCTATGGCCATGGCGACAAGAATAATCACATAGTTATTATTACCATGTTCTATCGGGCTAAAAAGTGTAATGATGATGGCAATCCCCATACCGACAGCAGCAACTAAATTACCAGAACGTGCGGTTGCAGCACTGCTGAGCCTTTGGAGACCAACAATAAGCAGGGTTACAGAAATAAGATAGGTTAGGTTGACAAGAGCCTCCATGGAGTGGTTTGATCAGGGTTATTTATTTTTTCTAAACATTTCAAGCATGCGATTGGTGACAGCATGCCCGCCTACTACATTGATCATTCCTAAAATAATCCCGACAAAACCGAGTCCTAAAGAAAGATAATCATCAGCAGCAGCTTGTCTGACCAAAAGGATTGCTCCAATGGTTACGATACCACTGATCGCATTTGCACCAGACATCAGCGGTGTGTGAAGTACGGTAGGGACTTTGGAAATTAGCTCAAATCCCAGATATAGTGCCATGACAAGCATGTACAGGGTGATGGGATTTCGCTCAATAAACAATATGATTTCTTCCATGGTGCTATTGAATAGGTTATGCTGATTTAGCTTTTGATATTAAGGTTTTCTGAACGATCTCATGTTCGACCGGTAAATTTTCTTCTTTAACCAGAAACTTTACAAAATTATAGAGGTTGGTGCTGTAAAGTCTGCTGGCTTCTCTTGCTGAAGTCTCATATAATTTTGAGTTGCCAATGATTGTGACACCTTGATGTTTAATTTCTTTTTGATCTTCAGATAATTCACAATTACCGCCGGAAGAACTTGCCATGTCAATGATGATAGATCCGGTTTTCATCAGCTCAACTGTTTTCTTTTCCAGGAGTAGTGGAGCCTTTTTTCCGGGAATATTGGCTGTTGTTATCACGACATCAGCTTTTGTAGATCGCTCATGAATAAGCTCTTTTTGAAGTCTGATGTATTCTTCAGATTGTTGTACAGCATATCCTCCAGCATCCTTATCCTCCTGGCTGCCTTCAACCTCAATAAATTTGGCTCCTAAACTCTGGACTTCTTCTTTCACGGCCGATCGTACATCAAATACCTCAACTACTGCACCCAGTCTCCTGGCAGTTGCAATTGCCTGAAGACCGGCTACACCAGCTCCCAGTATCAATATTTTTGCTGGTGGGACCGTGCCTGCTGCGGTCGACATCATTGGAAAATAGCCTGGATATCTTTCAGCAGCCATGATCACTGCTTTGTAGCCCGCAAGAGAGGCAAGAGAAGAGAGAATATCCATTGACTGCGCAATAGATGTTCTTGGAACCATATCTAAACTAAAGACCATTCTGTCCTCAGATGCCAGTGATTGCACAAGCGCTGTATTTACCAATGGATTGAACCTACCAATTACGAGTGTGTCTTTTTGGGTTTTTTTCAGGTCAGCAATGGTGATGTTGTCATCTGTGAGGAGGATGTCACAAGACTTTATCAGTACATCGGGCTTTTCCAGGCGAACCTGCTCATTTTTATAATCATCATCATTGAAGAATGCCGACTCACCAGCGCCTGGTTCAATGATTATTTCATGCCCGTCTTTGATGTATTTTTTGGCTACATCAGGGGTTATGGCGACAAGGGGGCTTCCCTTGGTTTTTAGAATTCCAATAATCATAGACTAAATCTTAGCTGCAATATTAATGAATAGATATCGGTTCTAAGATAAGAATATTTGATCTCACATTGCTTTCCAAACAAATATACTGTGAGATGGGTTATTAATAATAGTGACTAAGTCTATGCTATTTCGTTTAATCTAGAAGGAATTTGTTAATATATTGACAGCTTGGCATAGCTTTTGTAATATAGATATTATTCATAGTATGGGTTTTTGAAATCCCTCATAAGGTTAGGTTGGTTATAAACGAGGGTAAGACGTCTCGATGTAAGTCGGGACGTTTTTTTTAAAAATCGCATGTCTTTGGTGGTATGAACCAAAATATCTTACTTTAATAAAACAACTATTATTTGAATATGAAAAAGTACTTAATAACAGCAATTCTGGCGATATCTATTTTAACGGTATACTCGCAAGCAAAAGTTGAAATAGGATTGAAGGGTGGACTAAACCTAGCTAACCTATCTACTGATGTAGACGCTTCCTACGAATCCCGAACAGGTTATCACCTTGGAGCCTATTCCTTGATTAAAGTAGCCAATATTGGTATACAACCGGAGCTTTTGTATTCTGCGCAGGGTACCTCTTATTCATTTGCTTCCATAAACCAGGACCTTCAGTCAGACTTGAAATATTTGACTGTTCCTGTCATGTTAAAACTTTATCTTCCTTTGGGATTGAATTTACAAGCCGGTCCTCAATTTGGATTTTTAATGTCCGCAGAAGGAGATGAGGTGACAATCAATGGACAACAGGTGAATGTAACTTCCGGTCAGGATATCAAAGATCAATTGAACGGATCTGACATAAGTGCGGTATTAGGTGCAGGTTGGGATTTACCATTTGGCCTCAATATCGCTGCTCGATACCTGATTGGACTCAACGATATTAGCGCGAGTGACACCGAAGAATCAAAGAACCGCGTATTCCAGGTTTCAGTTGGATTCCGATTGTTTAAGATTGGAAATTAAGCACATAAAATAGTCATAAATAAAAAAAGGCGCCAATTGGCGCCTTTTTTTATTTATGTAAGAATTTGATTGAAAACTTACGTTTTAACCTTTAACAATACTCTTCAAATACATCTACCAGGTGATTGGCAATCAATTGAGCAGGTCTTCCTTCTATGTGATGTCGTTCTACGAAATGAGCTAATTCACCATCTTTAAATAAAGCAATAGCCGGAGAGGATGGAGGGTATGGAAGTGTATACTCTCTGGCCTTATCTGTAGCTTCCTTATCAACGCCAGCAAATACGGTTGCCAGTTTCTCTGGTTTTTTATCACTAGCCTGCAAAGCCATCAAGACACCAGGTCTTGCTGCACCGGCAGCACAGCCACAGACTGAATTGATTACCAGTAAGGTTGTGCCTTTATGGTCTTTTAAATGATTTTCCACCTCTTCAGAGGTCTTAAACTCGTCGAACCCATGTTCTGTAAGTTCGCTTCTCATTGGTGCAACTAATTGTTCGGGATACATTTTTATTCTATTATCAGTTATTCAAATTTATTTTACATGAAGCCCAATTCCAACTTAGCTGTTTCGGACATCATTTCTGTAGTATATGGAGGGTCAAAGGTGAGTTCAATCACTACGTCGTTGACTCCTTCAATTTCTTTAATTTTCATTTCAGCTTCCGAAGGTATGGATTCTGCAGCAGGGCAGGAGGGGGAAGTCAATGTCATAAGCACATGTACATTGTTTACCGGGTATACATTGATTTCATAAATCAATCCAAGCTCATAGATATCCACAGGAATCTCAGGGTCATACACTTCTTTCAATGCCCGTACGATTTCCTCTTTCAGTTGTAGTTCTTCTTTTTGTGCTGATTCGGCCATTTAAGCTCCTGTTTTTGTTTTTGAACTCAATGCAAGGGCATAAAGTTTCATTTGTTTCATCATTGCGGCAAAACCATTGGATCTCTGGGTCCCTACAAATCGGTTCATGCCAATCTTTTCTGGGAAATAGATTTCACTATTCAGGATCGTTTCAGGTGTCTCATCATTTAAAACCCTTATCAGCAGACTTACCAGCCCTTTGGTAATGGTGGTATTACTGTCTGCCTCGAACCTAACCTTATCACCTGCCAGATGTGCATGCATCCAGACTTTGGATTGGCATCCTTTGACAATGTGATCTTCATTTCGGTATTGATCATCTAGTTCCGGAAGTGACTCACCCAACTCCATGATATAATTGATGGTCATTTCCATGTCCCCGTCAAGGACAGAAAATTCATCAATGATCTCATTTTGTTTCTCAGCTAGTGACATTATTTCTTAAACTTTTTAATAATAGCTAACAATGATTCCGCAAAATAATCAAGTTCTTCGATCGTATTATAAACAGCAAAAGAGGCTCTAACTGTTCCTTCGATACCATACCAATCCATCAAAGGCTGCGTACAGTGGTGCCCTGTTCTGACTGCAATTCCTTTGGCATCCATCCACATGCCTAAGTCAAAAGGATGTATACCTTCAATGTTGAAAGCAAAAACACCTGCTTTGTGATCAGCCTGACCAAAGGGAATGAGACCAGGAGTATCAAGTAAAATAGCATTTACATGATTTAGTAATTTGGCTTCGTGCTCCTGAATAAATTCGTACCCTAATCCCTCAATAAACTTAATCGCCTTTTCGAAAGCTATTACATCTGCAATGTTTGGCGTGCCAGCTTCAAATTTATAGGGAATGTCGTTATAAGTAGTCTTTTTAAAAGTAACTTCTTTGATCATTTCACCACCTCCCTGATAGGGATCCATGGATTCCAACAAGGCACGTTTTCCATAAAGAACTCCGATACCTGTAGGTCCGTACATCTTGTGTGCGGAAAGACATAAAAAGTCACAATTGATCGCCTGCACGTCTATGACTTCATGAGGTGTGGCTTGTGCTGCATCTATCAATACCACAGCGTTAAACTGGTGAGCTAATGCAGCAATTTCTTTTACAGGATTTATGGTTCCTAATGAATTAGAAATATAGTTGACAGCTACAATTTTGGTCTTTTCAGATAATAAAAGCTGATATTCCTCAATTATCAATTCACCCTTTTGGTTGATTGGAATCACCTTTAGTACGGCTCCTGTCTGCTCGCATAAGAGCTGCCAGGGAACAATGTTTGAGTGATGCTCCAACTGAGATATAATGATTTCATCTCCGCTTTTAAGAAACTTACGACCGTAGGCCTGTGCTACCAGGTTAATCCCTTCAGTGGTACCCTTGGTGAATACGATTTCTTCTGTCTCGTTGGCATTTAGAAATTTAGCGGCACGCTTTCTGGTATGCTCGTATGCATTCGTTGCCCTTTCTGCAAGCGTATGAATGCCCCGATGGATATTGGCATTGTCATGTGCGTAGTATTGAGTCAACGCATCAATAACTGATTGTGGTTTCTGGGACGTAGCCGCATTATCCAGATAGATCAATGGTTTTCCATTGACTTCCTGATCAAGTACAGGAAATTGCTTCCTGATTTCTTCAACAGATATGGTCACGATGGGATTCAAACACCAAGTTTATTTAGGATCAAATTTTCAATTTCTTCTTTGATCAAATCGTCCTTTAGTTCCTGTAAGGTCTCTGAGGCAAAAGCATTTAGCATCAGCGCTCTGGCATTTTGCTTGGAAATACCTCTGGATCGAAGATAGAAAACAGCTTCTTCATCAAGTTGACCGGTGGTGCACCCATGCGAACATTTTACGTCGTCAGCCCAGATTTCAAGCTGTGGTTTGGTATTTACCGTTGCATCATCAGACAACACAATGTTGTTATTCGATTGAAAGGCATTGGTTTTTTGAGCTTGTGGCCTTACGTAGATCTTACCATTGAAAACGCCATGTGACTTTTCATCCATTATGCCTTTATATAATTCATTACTGAATGAATTAGGCATTTTATGGTCCACACTGGTATCGTTATCTACATGCGTTGACTGGTTGATGTGATAAAGCCCATGCATGTGGGTCTCACAGTTTTCTGCATCTAAAGCAATATTCAAGTTGTTTCTGATTACTGCTGCCTGGAACGAAAAGGTGTTGGTATAGATGCGGCTATCTTTTTTCTGAGAGCCATAAAAACCTTCTATAGAAAAGTCCTCTGCAGCATAATTTTGTAGTTTGGACCACCGGAGTTCGCCATTGGCTTGAACAACAGCTTCCACAATACTATTTGTCAATTGTTTTTCCTGGCCTTTTCTGAAAGTCTTCTCATAAACAGGAAGTCGACCACCAGATTCAACTATTGCCAACATCCTGGGCATGGAAACACCAGATGAAGTTACATCATTGAAATGATAGAGATAGGTAGGGAGGTTATCCTTGTTCTTAAGCCCATGCAGGAATAAGCCCTTATTAAAAGAAGCTAAATTTAATGCCGCAAAGGGGTCTTTTTTATCTGCTGATAATGTTCCCAAGTGTTTCCCGATTTCAGTGGAAGCTTCAAAAGACTGACTATCAATCGTTCCAATGATTAAATCTGAAGATGGACTTTTAACCACGGAATACTCTTCATGGTATAAACCGTTAATAAATACCAGGTGATTGGCTTCGTCATTGGCGTAGAATTTTTCTTTACAAGCTTCCTGCGTCCAGGCAGTCCTGGGTTCAGATATGCTGTTAAAGTCAAAATGCTTTTCTAATAACCTTTTGATAGGGGTATACTTGTAGGCCTCGGACTTCTTTTGGGGAACACCCATTGCCAAAAAGGATTCCTTTGCCTTTTCCCTTATTCCGGAAAGTGGGTCAGTTTCCAATAAGGCAGCGTATTGATCAATAATCTGTTGTTCTATGCTATTACTCACAATATCCATATGCATTTATACAGTTGCAACTTCTTCTTTGATCCAATCGTATCCCTGGTCTTCTAATTGAAGCGCCAATTCTTTTCCACCGGACTTAACAATTTTACCATCCAGTAAAATATGTACATAATCAGGTACGATGTAGTTTAAAAGTCTTTGGTAATGGGTTACCACGATGGTAGCGGTATCTTTATTTTTGAGCATATTCACTCCTTTAGATACAATCTTTAATGCATCAATATCCAAACCGGAATCCGTTTCATCCAGAATAGATAATGAGGGCTCCAGCATGGCCATTTGGAAAATTTCGTTTCTTTTCTTTTCTCCTCCTGAAAATCCTTCATTGAGCGAACGACTGATCAAAGTCTGATCAATTTCAACCAGTTTCATTTTCTCTTTCATCATTTTCAGAAATGAAACAGCGTCTAATGGTTTTTCACCACGAGATTCTCTGACCTGATTAACTGCTGTCTTCAAAAAATTGGTCGTGGAAACGCCTGGTATCTCGATTGGGTACTGAAAGGCAAGAAAAACACCTTTTCTCGCACGTTCTTCTGGCGCTAACTCCAAAAGGTCGTTCCCTCTGAATGTGATAGAGCCCCCGGTCACTTCATATTCTTCTCTTCCTGCCAGGACAGAGGCTAATGTGCTTTTTCCTGAGCCATTGGGACCCATGATGGCATGAATTTCACCCGGTTTGATATTTAGGTTGATTCCTTTTAGTATTTCTTTTCCTTCTATTGAAGCTCTTAAATCTTTTATCTCTAACATTCCTTAAAGCGTATTCTGTTTCTAATCCTTAATATTTTGTTGTTAACCTACACTGCCCTCTAATGTAAGCGCAAGTAGCTTTTGTGCTTCTACAGCGAATTCCATCGGAAGCTTATTCATCACTTCTTTGGCAAATCCATTTACGATCAATGCAACGGCACTTTCTTCGTCGATGCCTCTTTGCTGACAGTAAAAAATCTGATCTTCTCCGATTTTAGAGGTTGTGGCCTCGTGTTCTACCTGAGCAGATTTATTTTCGACATCTATATAGGGAAAGGTGTGGGCTCCACACTGATCACCCATAAGTAGTGAATCACATTGAGAGAAATTTCTTGCGTTTTCAGCTCGCTTAAGTATGTGTACCTGACCTCTGTAGCTATTTTGTGATTTACCTGCTGATATTCCTTTGGATACAACCCTGGATCGGGTATTTTTCCCAATATGGATCATCTTAGTACCTGTATCAGCTTGTTGATGATTGTTGGTTACCGCCACTGAATAAAATTCACCTGAGCTATTGTCTCCTTTGAGGATACAGCTAGGGTATTTCCAGGTAACTGCTGAACCTGTTTCAACTTGCGTCCAGCTGATTTTTGAATTTTCACCATCGCAAATCCCTCGCTTGGTCACAAAGTTATAGATCCCGCCTTTACCATTTTTGTCTCCGGGATACCAGTTCTGAACAGTAGAATATTTTACCTCTGCATCTTTGGCTGCAAAAATCTCTACGACAGCTGCATGTAGTTGATTTTCATCACGTTGCGGAGCTGTACAGCCCTCCAAATAACTTACATAAGAGGAGTCTTCTGCGACGATAAGTGTTCTTTCAAACTGACCGGTATTGGCTGCGTTGATTCTGAAATAGGTGGATAATTCCATCGGGCATCGGACACCTTTTGGGATATAACAGAATGAGCCATCGGAAAAGACTGCAGCATTCAGTGCGGCAAAATAATTGTCATTATAGGGTACTACGGATCCGAGGTATTTCTTTACCAGCTCCGGGTGTTCCTGTACTGCTTCACTAAATGAGCAGAAAATAATTCCAAGTTCTGATAAGGTTTCTTTGAAAGTGGTTGCTACTGAGACTGAGTCAATGACTGCGTCAACAGCAACACCAGTAAGTCTTTTTTGCTCTTGCAACGAGATACCCAGCCGTTCAAAAGTTTTGAGCAGTTCTGGATCCACCTCATCGAGACTGTTTAGCTTTTTGCTCTTTTTTGGAGCGGAATAATACCTGATCCCCTGATAGTCAATGACTGGGTATTTGACATTGGCCCAGGTGGGCTCAGTCATTTCTGTCCAGCGACGATAGGCCTTGAGCCTCCAGTCCAACAACCATTCAGGTTCCTCCTTTTTGGTCGATATAAATCGGACAATATCCTCATTGATGCCGAGAGGGGCTTCATCAGCCTCAAAATCTACTGACCAACCATGTTCGTATTCCTTGGAGGTAAATTCTTCTAATATTTGATCGTCTTTACTCATGCAATTTTGCTTCTTAATTGGTAACTTGTGTATACCCAATAAGGTTCTGCAAATTTACACTTATTTATATTTAATCTAAATAAGAAATAAGATAAACAATCATTTGATCCCTAAAAAGCAGAAAAATTAAAACTGAAGGTGTCTGTTAAGACTTTCTTCCAACGAAATGAATGTTTCAGTTCGCTCTATTCCGTCTACCTTTTGAATCTTATCATGAAGTACATCCTTTAAGTGACGGGTGTCTCTGCAATGGATTTTGATAAAGATGTTATAATTCCCAGTGGTATAGTGGACCTTAACAATTTCCGGAATATCCTTAAGTTTTTCTACGACCATGTCATAAAGTGAACTCTTCTGAAGGAAAATTCCCATAAAACAAGTGACATCAAACCCCAATTTAGAATAATCCATCTTTAAGGTGGTGCCATTAACCACACCCATTTCTTCTAGTTTTTTCATCCTTACATGGACTGTACCGCCAGAAACGAAGACTTTTTTAGCTACTTCAGTATAGGGAATTTTGGCATCCTCCATCAATAAATTGAGGATTTTAAGGTCTACATTATCAATTTCGTAATTTTTACTCATTTCGCACAGGTGATATTTTTAAATACGCAACAATGACTCCACAATCTTAAGTCGGGAATAATTATTCACCAAAAATATTAAAATATTTTTAAAAAATAACTAGTTATGTTACTTTTGAGCCAAGATTAAGTTCTTAAACATACTGTAGGGTGATGAAACTGGCAGACATGCCCTCCTATCTCGGGGGTGAAGATAAGGGAGAAATCCCGGTTTTATTTACTATAAACTACCATTAGTAGATTATTGTGAATCATCGGGACTAACTGCTTCGTGGAGGTTCGATTCCTTCTCCTACAGCTATCATTTTTGGGTTAATGTTGTTTATTTGAATCTGGTCACAGTAGGGGTGCTGTGGCCTTTTTCTTTTTATGCCTACCAGAAAAATAACTCTCGCGAAACAACATTATAAATCAACCAACTTATTTGAATTTAGTCACGGTATGCGGTTCAACGTTACGAAAACTCGTAGCTGTGGCCTTTTTTATTACCAAACTCGATACTACAGAAAATAGATTTCAGAACTGTAAATGACTTCTGGTAGATGCTGTTTTTTAATAGATTCTTTTCCTATATCTAGGAAAACCAAATCAGTATCAATCCGCTCTGGTTAGCATAAATTTTTAGAAACAAATGAGCAATTTGAAGTTTGATCATGCTCTGGCAATAATAATTATACTTGGTATTCCTTATTAGTAGACAGACTAATATTCAATATTATTCCTTTGATATGACCAATTAACTCCCCACTTGTCACCTTTTTAACTTATTTACGTTGTACATGTATACAAAATCAAATACTTATGAAGAAAATTAACTATTTCATCTTTTCTTGTCTGGCCGTATTCATCATGGCATTTAGCCTGATACCTTCATCGGTTTCAATGAAATATAGCCTTGATAAAGGTAGCCCTGCCATCATGTCCATGAGTAAATTATCTTTTGGACCGGATGGAATTCTATTCATTGGTGATACTAAGGGAGCAGCTGTTTATGCTATAAATACCAAGGATGCAAAACCTGGTTTGCAATCAGCTGAAGTGAATGTACAGGACATTGGCAAAACACTTGCCGAATCGTTGGGCACTACCACTGATGATATTGTTATCCAGGATATGGTGGTAAATCCTGTATCCAAAGTTCTCTATTTTGCAGTCCATACAGCTGATGGCACGCCTGTTCTACTTTCAATGGCCAAAGGAAATATTTCAAAAGTTGATTTAAGTAACGTTGAATTCTCAAAGGCTGATATTTCTAATGCTCCTGCTGAAGACGCCACAGATAAAAGAGGAAGATCGCTCAGAGTAAATGTTATTTCCGATCTCGAATTCGCAAACGGTAGAGTAATGGTTTCAGGTCTTTCCAACAAAGAGTTTAGCTCCTCCTTCAGAAGTATGTCATTCCCGTTTAAGAATGATCAGAAATCCTCTTCTCTTGAAATATACCATGCTAATCATGGAAGGTACGAGACTTACGCCCCTATTAAATCATTCACTACAGCAGATATTGGTGGTAAATCTTACCTTGTAGCCAGCTACACCTGTACTCCCCTTGTTTTGTTTCCTATGGATGAATTAATAGAGGGGGAGCACGTCAAAGGTAGAACGGTTGCTGAATTAGGTAACCGAAATGTTCCATTAGACATCATATCAATGAAGCTGAAAGGTAAGACGGCATTGTTGTTTGCCAATTCTTCCCGACCTATGATGCGGGTTAATATAGATGACATCTACCAATACGATGGTTCTTTGACCACCAAAGTTGAGGGAACAGCAGGGGTTGACTTTAAGGTTTTCGAACAAATTGATGTGCAGCAATTGGATGCATTCGGAGCGGATAAAGTTGTGATGATTCAAAAGATGGGTGACGGAGCGTTGGCCTTGAAAACGGCACCTTCAAGTAATTGGCAGTAGTTGATTGTGAACAATATCCTGATCCATCAAATGGGATCTATATTTATTAAAAAGGTAAAAAGAAAAATGGCCCGGACAACTGTCCTTGCCATTTTTTTTGTAGTAATCATCGGATCCTGCGTTCAGCAGAAAATGGAGGAAGCTCCTCTTACAATCACGCTAAACTATGCGAAGAACAAACCAGTTTCAGTAGATATTCCGAGTTTTTCCTTTCCTACAAAAGTAGTTGATTCGGATATGATAAGCTTAGCACTGTCTTCCAGTGAATCGGAGCAATCTATTTTGGGGACTGTTGACATGTTTGAAGGTTTTGTTCGGTTCACACCTGTTGTGCCTTTTAAAAGCGCTCTCTCATACGAAGTTCGCTATGCTGGCAAGACAGTTGACTACTTTGCTGCCTCACCAAATATGGTTAACATGGACGTGCCGGAGCTAAAACGTATTTACCCTACCACGGATACTGTACCGGAAAACTTGCTTAAAATCCATTTGGCGTTCAGCCAAAAAATGAGTGTGATGCCTTCTTCTGATTATGTGCATCTGCTTAATGCAAATGGAGATACGCTCAAACACATCTTTTTAAGGCTGGAAACTGAACTTTGGAACATTGAACAAACACTTTTAACACTGTGGCTGGAGCCAGGCAGGATCAAAAAAGGTTTATTGCCCAATCTGCTTGATGGCATTCCAATTGAGAAGGGAAATATTTACACAATAGCCGTATCAGGAAATTGGAAAGGAGCAAATGGTATCGAATTAAAAAATCCGGTAAAAAAAACCTTTTACGTGTCTGACCGTGATGAAGAAATTCCATCGGTATCAAAATGGACTGTCTCTCAGCCTGATAATGGAACAATTCAATCACTTATTATTGATTTTGATGAGGCATTAGATTACACTTCAATAGTTGAATCCTTTCATATTACCAGAGATGATGGCAAGGAAGTCGAAGGTACCTATGAGATAAAGGAAGGAGAAACGGCTATTGAATTTACTCCTACCAACAAATGGGGGGTAGGGACCTATGAAATAGATATTTCCAGATATGTGGAAGATCTGGCTGCCAACAATCTTAACCGACCTTTCGATCGTGACCTGGCGAAGGATTCTTCTGAAATAATTGAAAATAATAAGAGGTTGAGCTTTACGATTGTACATTAAGGCAACTCATCCTGGTTTGCAATTTTCAAGTACCCTACCAGGTCGATGACTTCCTGATTCTTTAGGGTCTCCCATAATCCTGTTGGCATCATGGAAACATTGGTTAGATCCTTAGATTGGATGTTTGATTTTGAAATGGTTACCGTATCCCGACCCACCAAACTTAAAGAGATGTTTCGCTCATTCTCAGTCGTCACATTGCCGCTATAGGTTCTCCCATCCCTGGTCGTTAAGACAACCATTTTATAGTCATCCTGAATCTCACCACTTGGATCTAAAACATTACTTAACAGGTATTCCAGGTTCTTCCTGTTTGATCCGGTCAGGTCCGGACCAAGTGTCCCACCTTTGCCATACATTTTATGACAGGGGCCACAGGTTTGTTGGAAAATAGTTTCCCCATTTATAAAATTCGCTTTAGCAATAGCTTCTTCGGACAGCAAATCCCGGTATTTTTCATACATTACTTTTTGATTCCCAGAGAGCTGATCAATGGGTCCCCAGACTTCGACAAAACCATTCCCAACCACTCTTCTCAACTGTCGAGCTGCATAGGCAGGAATATCTGTTTTAGGCATTGTTTCATCTTTCAGGGCTCGAGTCAGTAATTGCCCATAACCTGAACGTGATGACATGGTTTGAATGATTTCCAGCTTGTCGGTCTTGTTAAACTCATGATATTTATCCAACAATATATTTCCTAGTTGATTTCCATCATAAGCAGCAAAAGCCTTGATTGCAGTATTCCGTATGGCAGGTTGGTTCAGCAGTGTGGGGAGAAGGTCTGGCAATTCATTCCATTGTTGGTTTGCTAGCCCATTTAAAGCAGCTATCCGACTGCCTATATTTGCATCACTTTCTTTCAGTGTCGCCATGTATTGTTGTGCAGCTCTTCTATCACCAAGTTGCTGAGCAATGTTTAATGCAATTTCAGCTGCTTCACCACCTTGTTTCCTAATCGAATTATAAGTGATTTCCCAGTTATCAGGAGCTTCTGATCCAGGTCTGCCTTCCAGTCCATCTCTAAACCCTTTGAGTAGGTTGATTTGGTTTTTGCTTTTACTCGAGAGCTGAGTCACTAATTTTCCCATTTCATCAGCATCTACCATTCTTCGGGCCATATATTGGGTAATCATGGGGATTCCACACTTTACTGCGAGCTCCATATACCTGGAAGAATTGTCAACAATAAGTGGTTCGATCCCAAACCACAACAAATGTGGAATATTGTGGTCGTTAATATCTTCCTGATGTATGGATAATGCCTCTGCTAACTCCCACCGCTGATTCAATTTCAGTCTTTGCAGCGCGGCTGAAAGATAAAGCCGGACCACAGGGGAAGCGTCTTCTAAAGCTAATTTGTTAAATGATTTGAGTAGCTCGGATGATACTGATTTGTCCTCGCATAACAGCTGGATTGCCCATGCACGTATGTATTCATTTTTATCATTGAGTAAAGCAGCTAATTGTTCTTTACTGATTGCTCCGGATACATGTAATGCCCATAAAGCGTTTAGTCTGTAGTCAATATTATCATTTGATGTCAGGATGTTTTCCAGTTCTTTTTTGGCTTCAGTATCAATTTTTCTTTTGTTTGCTCTTTCCTGCAGATTAAGTCTGGCTCTTCTGGCATGCCAGGAGCTTGCATTGATCTGTAGATTAACCAGTTGAAGATCAGATAGTTTAGTGATATCCTGATACCTGCCTTCCCATTCATCTGCAAGTGATTGTTCAGGAGAAATCCTGAAAATTCTACCTGTTTCCTTATGAACTACATCCATCCCACAGATATCTGCATCATGCCAGTCTAAAACGTATAGATTTCCTTCAGGTCCTAATTCCATGCTGAACCCAATCCACTGGGCATTGTTCGCCAGGAGAAAATCATCTCCATGAACACCGACATAGCCAGAGCCTTTCTTTAGTAGGATATCAGACAGCACGGCATGCTCATGAATGTTAGCAATGAAAATCCTACCTTGTTGATCTTCAGGAAATGCATCAGAAAGATACACGCGAGCACCTCCATGTGCTGATCGGTGTCTGTGATTGGTGATGGTCTGGATATCCGAATAGAGATAAGGGTTAAAATGAGACCCTCCCTGACGCTGATAAATACCTCCGGGTATGACATGCCAAAGATGGGGAATCACACAGGCTGAGATAAAGAGTTGCCCTTTTGCGTCATAGTCAATTCCCCATGGATTACTGAAACCGTGAGCAACCACTTCAAAAATATCTTTCGTAGGATGATATCTAAAGACTCCACCATTGATATCCACACCATCAGCTTCTAGCAAATCTTCGGGAAAAGCTTCCCGATGCTTATAGACATGACCGTCACCGACCGGTTTTCTGATTTTAGAAGGGGTTGCAAAACCTTCTAAACCATACAACCAGCCATCAGGACCCCAGTGCAGGCTATTGATGGTTTCATGTCTGTCTCGGATTCCCCAGCCCGTAAGCCTGACCTCTATGTCATCCATATCGGCCTTGTCGTTCTGGTCTTTATCTGGAACGAAGAGCAGGTTAGGAGGGGCAGCCAGAAAAAGGCCATCAAAACCAACAGCAATAGCAGATGGGAAGGGGATCCCTTCTAAAAAGACTTTTCTGCTGTCTGCAATCCCATCATGATCAGTATCTTCTAAAATAAGAATCCGACTATCGCCGGAGTTAGAAAAACCTGAACGTCTGTTCTCATAATCTCTGTTTTCTGCCACCCAGAGCCTTCCTTTATGGTCCCAACAAAATGCAATGGGTTGCGTGATCATAGGTTCGCCGGCCCATGCATTTACCTGATAGCCATTTTTAACTGTCATGGCGGCTACTGCCTCTTCCGGATTTAAAAACTTTGCATCCCGGCCTTCTTTCCTCGCTAAATCCCACAAAGCAGCAACCGAGTAGAAATGACCTTCGACGTAGTCCGTCCACTGTTCTGTTAGCGCTACATTGTCAAGCTGACCAGTATAGACCTTTATCTGGTGCTTGATGAGCTCACTCTGTCCTTTTTGTATGGTCCAGTCTCCCAACCGGGCACGAGCAGGTCCAATGCCAAGCTGGTTATCTACCCTCCACGGTTGGGGGAAGCCAGTATTTTGTGTGTGGTCAAAGATGGCGATATGCGCCAGGTCGTCCCGTCCATCTACCTGCATTCCCACATCTACCCACATCGCGCGTTCGCCCTCTGCCCGGTCATTTTTCTGCCTGGCAGCATTTACAACTTCACCCATAATGCCCTTTTCCCATGGCATCCTAAGAAACAGTCCGCCGTAATCAAACTCACCAATTGTAACATCCTCAAGAGCTTCTCCCGTCCATTCCAGGTTGAGGTAATATTCATTATCAATCTCCTGCATGTTCCAGTTTTGAGTTTCTTTCAGGATAGGATTTTGGTTGTAATCAAGCAGAAGATAAATGGTCTCCCAACTAACGATAGATCCTTCTTTTTTGATGATTGATGAAGAGACTTTCTTCCAGTAATCTCCTTCAGGATGATGAAAATAGTCCCGGCCAATGCGTTTGGCCATTACCGGAAACTTTTCTTTTTGATAAAAATATTTCCGGACGGTATCGATTGGGGCACCTGTCCCGTTGACTCGGGTAAAACCCCAGTAAAGCCCTGTCTGATGTTTGTGATGTTTAGGACTGAATTCTGTTAAGGTTCCTTTGCCATCCGGAGCTTCAATGGGGTGGAGGTAAGGACGGAAATCCGGTTTAGCATTTTGGGTTATAATTGGTTTTTCTTCTCCTTTTCTAAACACTGAAATCTTGCTGCTATCACTATTTATGACCAGGTAAAGCTCACTTACCTCCTCATTTATTCCGGCAGGCTCACTGTTAGATCCGCATTGAAAAAGCAATGCTGAAGCGATCACAAGAAAAAGTAAACTTTTATACATGCTCTTTGATTTCAGTTTATTGCGTGAAATCAGGGAGCTTTCTTATTTCCCCATTGTTTATGGCGGAATCATGAGCTAAAATGCCTACACAAGTAATGTTAGCTGATTCCACTGCATTTGGGTAGGGCGCTCGTTCTTCAGTAAGGGAGGATACGAATTCGTGAACCAGGTGTGGGTGTGATCCGCCATGTCCGGCACCCTGAATAAATGAGAGATGGGTATTTTCTTCTTCATCATAAACTCCTCCTGTAGTAAAAGGCGCTATTTCTTTGGGGAGCAAATGGGCATAGTCAGGAATTTTTACTTTTGAAGGCTCTTCACCGGTATGGATTACGGAATCCTCATGTTCAATGAGTGTCCATTCAAAGGATTTTTTGGATCCATATACATCAAAACTTTCCCGGTATTGCCTGGCAGTGTTAAATAAGGACCTGGTGATTTCAGCTGAAAGGTCTGAGTCTTTTAGCTTGATGTGACAGGTCTCTATGGCGAAGGGAGAATTGTACTTTTTGATCAGGTCTTCATCAATTCTGCCTGACCCAAAACAGGAAACATATTCTGCTTTTGCCCTGGGCAGACCCAGAACTGGTCCAACACAATGTGTTGCATAGTACATGGGGGGTAGGCCTTCCCAATATCCAGGCCACCCGGCCATTTCCTGTTGATGAGAGGCCCTGAGAAATTGGATTTTTCCTAGTTCTCCTTTTTCATACATTTCTTTCACAAACAAAAACTCCCGACTGTAGATGACGGTTTCCATCATCATATAGGTCAATCCTGTTTTTGCAACCAGTTCCACAATTTCTTTACATTCTTCTAACGTTGTAGCCATTGGTACTGTGCACGCCACATGTTTTCCCGCTTTTAATGCTTTGATGCTTTGTTGCGCATGGTCACGAATGGGTGTATTGATATGTACTGCATCCACTTCGGGGTCCTCAAGTAATTCATCATAATCCTGGTACCTTTTCTCAATGCCAAAATGATCCCCTACTTCATCCAGTTTTGTTTTAGTTCGTTGGCAAATGGCATACATTTCTGCATTTGGATGTTTCTGATAAATAGGAATAAATTCAGCACCGAAGCCTAAACCGATGATTGCTACTTTAATGTTTTTAGTGGACATAGTGGGCTATTGTGTTTGGTAATTAGATGGACAGTTGTTTGGTTTTAAAAAAAGGAAGTATGATTATCCTTACATAAAAACGAATTAATTAAAATATAATAAGATTCAATGATAATCAATTATCTTGATCCAAAAATCAACTTATTAAATGAAACGCCCCATACAGATCAGATATTCATTAGTCCTAGCAGCCTTTTTTTACTTTGCGTTAAGTTTATTTTCCCAGTCACTCCCTTCTACATCTCCGGAAAGTGTTGGCTTATCATCAGAACGCCTTGAGCGGTTAACGGAAAAGTTTCAAGCGTATGTAGACGAAGACAAAATGGCAGGCAGTGTAATTCTGATCGCAAGAAAAGGTAAGGTAGCTTATTTTGAGTCTATTGGTATGTCTGATATTAAGTCCAAAAGCAAGATGGAGAAAGATGCAATCTTCCGAATTGCTTCGCAGACAAAAGCCATTGTAAGTGTGGGAATTATGATTTTGCAGGAGCAAGGAAAATTATTGATTTCTGACAAAGTGGGAAACTATATTCCGGAATTTGCGGAAACAACGGTTGCAGAGCCAAAACCTCAGGGTGGCTATCAGGTAGTAGAAGCTAAAAGAACTATTACAATCAGGGATTTACTCACGCATACTGCAGGAATCGATTACGGGTATGGATTGGCTGCAGAAGAATGGAAATCAGCAGGTATTCAGGGATGGTATTTTGCTCATCTGGATGAACCGATAGCGGAGACAATTCCACGGATGGCTGCCTTGCCGATGGTGACTCATCCGGGCACCAAATGGGTGTATGGATACAACACAGATATACTGGGCTTAGTGATAGAAGAGGTTTCAGGTAAATCACTGGATCTATTCATTAAAGATGAAATATTGGATCCACTTGACATGAAGGATACCCATTTCTACCTTCCGAAAGATAAAGCTGATCGCCTAGCAACCGTATATAACCCGCGTGGGGATAAACTGGAACCATCTCCGAAGGATGGTACGATGGATAGTCAGGGTGCCTATATTAAGGGACCACGTAAGAGTTTTTCAGGAGGAGCTGGTTTATTATCGACGACAACAGATTATTATCTTTTCTTACAAATGTTAGCCAATGGCGGTGAACTAAATGGCACAAGGATTATTTCTCCTAAAACGGTTGAATTGATGACTGTTGACCACTTAAATGGAATAACATTCAGAGATGGGCAGGGCTTTGGGTTAGGATTTAGCGTTGTTAATGATATCGGTGCTCATGGCACCTATGGCTCCATAGGTTCGTTTGGATGGGGAGGTGCCTATGGTTCTACCTATTGGGTTGATCCGAAGGAAGAGCTTGTGGTCGTTTATTTCACGCAGGTCAGACCAGGTTCAGCAGTAAGCGATCAGTCGACGTTAAGAGCCCTAATCTACCAGGCTATGGTAAATTAATGGATTAGGTACTATATTTAAAGATTTAAAGCATTAACACAATGGATAAACCCTGGTTTTCAAGTTACCCCGAAAAAGTACCCCACGAGATTAATCCAGAGCAGTATAAGTCTCTGGTTGATTTGTTTGAAGTAACATTCAAAAAATATCCTGACAGCCCTGCATTTGAGAACATGGGTAAAATCCTTACCTACAAGGAAGTAGATGAATGGTCGACAAATTTTGCTTCCTATCTGCAACATGATTGTGGGTTAAAAAAGGGTGATAAGGTCGCTATTATGATGCCCAACCTCTTGCAGTATCCAATTGCATTGGTGGGTGCACTGAGGGCAGGACTGGTGGTGGTCAATACCAATCCATTATATACGCCAGGAGAAATGCTTCATCAGTTTGAGGATTCTGAATGTAAGGCGGTTGTAATTCTGGAAAATTTTGCCAGTAACCTTCAAAAGATCCTTGATAAAACCTCAATAGAAAAAGTCATTGTTGCCAGCATCGGTGAAATGGTAGGAGGACTGAAAGGAGCAATTGTCAATCTTGTGGTAAGGCATGTTAAAAAGATGGTTCCAGCGTATTCAATACCGGACGCCATCAAGTTTAAAGATGCGGTTACTTTGGGCGCTGGTAAGTCATTGGAAAAACCCCAGACGAAACCAGAAGATATTGCTTTTTTACAATATACTGGAGGAACTACAGGTGTTTCAAAAGGGGCTATGCTTACACATCGAAATATGGTGGCCAGCCTGGAACAAGCAAATGCCTGGGTGGTACCCGGAGATCTCAAGGAAACAAAGGAGATTTTTATTACAGCATTACCTCTTTATCATATTTTTGCCTTAACGGCTAATTTATGTTTGGGACTCAGAATCGCTGCAAAAAATGTCTTGATTACCAACCCAAGAGATTTAGAGGCTTTTCTGGGAGAAATGAAAAAACACAAATACTCCTTGATTACTGGAGTAAATACCCTGTTTATTAAAATGCTCAATCACCCTAAATTCAAGGAGATTGATCATTCTGCCTGCAAAGTGGTATTAGCAGGGGGGATGGCCCTCCAGCGGTATGTATTGGAAGAGTGGGAAAAACTTACGGGTAATAGAATAGCTGAGGCCTATGGGCTTACTGAAACATCACCAGGTGTTTGTATCAACCCTTTGGACGGAAACATCCAGATTGGATCGATTGGGTTACCTATTCCTAGTACCGATGTAAAACTTATTGATGAGGAAGGCAAAGAGGTCAAACCAGGCGAAAAAGGTGAATTGTGTATCAAAGGTCCACAGGTGATGGCTGGATATTGGAATAAACCTGAGGAAACGGCACATGTGATGACGGATGATGGGTATTTTAAGTCTGGAGATATAGCCATAATGCTTGATGGAGGTTTCTTCAAAATTGTTGATCGCAAAAAGGAGATGATCCTGGTTTCTGGCTTCAATGTTTATCCAAATGAAGTAGAAGATGCGATCGCTTCCCATCCAAAAGTATTAGAAGTAGGAGCGATTGGCGTTCCAGATAAAGGTTCCACTGAGACGGTAAAGGTATTTGTCGTGAAGAAAGATCAGTCACTGACAGTTGAGGAGTTGAATGAATATTGTATTGAAAACCTAACTGGTTACAAGCGACCGAAACACATAGATTTTACTGATGAGTTGCCTAAGTCTAATATTGGTAAGGTATTGAGGCGTGTACTCAAGGAGGAAGATGCTAAAGTAAATTCTTATGACTGAATCTGATCAAAGCGATAAATCTCCTGAATGGTGCTAAAAGGAATTGCGATGATACTTGGTCCCTCTGCGTAAGAAGCAATTTCATAGCTGTTGTAGTAAAATACTATTCCTGCATTGGTAAATCCAAAGTTATCAGTTAAGCTAAACTGATCGTTCTCAAAGGTGAACCCAGCATCTGACAAAGATTGATTCTTATTGATGGCGTTCTGCTTTCTGAAAATCACCTCGGCGATTTCTTTTAATTTTTTTATATCATTTATGAAGAAGTTGATATCCTTGATTTGTTTTCCATCCTCATCAATATTCAGGAATACGCTTGTCACATTGGTATGAGCGCCTCCGGTATAAGAAGTCGTTTGCTGAGAAATAGAAACAAATGTTGGATGTGCATAACCAACAATAATTTCCATATCGATATACCAGGGAGTCAAAGCCTCAGGAAATGCATTTTTGAAAGACTCAAAACCTGAGATAAATATTTCAGATAGCTCCTTGAGCGTTTGAGAAGGTTTTCCCTCAAGTACAAACTCAGAAACCTTTTGTCTGATTTGAATATCAATGATAGCATTGAGTTCTTCATTAGGGTTTTTAAAGACTGGATAGTTGACAACTACACGCGCACAATTCTTATCGCAACCGGATTCCTTTTCAGTATAAGTAGCCATTTCATAAGCAGAAATGATTTCCTTCTCATTTTTTGGTGAATTTTCGACTGGACTTTTACTAATTTTGCCGGCATTTCCTTCTTCATTCTTCTCGGATGTGTCACAACCGAATAAAATTAAGTGGGCAAATAGCGTGATGACGAATATTCTGATAAAATAGTTTTTCATGCGCTCTTACTTATATCGCGAATTTTAACAATTATTTTATTCTTTAAACAATAAGTTCTCACTATTCATGATGAAAAAATTACTTGCCTATTTTATATTCATACTCAGCGTGTACATGGGTTATGAATCAGTAGCTCAGGCCGATAGCACGGTTGTCAAAGCTGATACCAGTTATTGGAAAACTGGTGGTCTTAGTTCATTAACATTTTCACAGGTATCTCTAAAAAACTGGGCTGCTGGTGGGCAGAATTCAGTGTCTATAAATGGATACATTGGGCTTTTTGCTGATTTGAAAAAGGAAAGACAGACCTGGGAAAATTCCCTGGATTTTGCATACGGCCTAGTCAAACAAGGTAACGTGGATTTTACAAAGTCTGATGATAAACTAAACCTGGTGACTAAATATGGTCATCAGATAAGTGTGGGTAATGAGCGATGGTTTTTTAGTGGATTGGCTGATTTTAAAACACAGTTTGCTAACGGTTTTGCCACAGCTGCTCAAGACAGTGTGATTTCCAGGTTCATGTCGCCGGGATATTTGGTTTTAGGACTAGGAGTTGATTATAAACCCAGTAAGGTGTTATCAATCAACTACGTTCCTTTAACAGGGAAGTTTACCTTCGTAATGGATGACGTGTTATCAGCTGTAGGTGCTTATGGTGTAGACCCTGGATCAAAGGCACGAGCAGAGCTTGGTTCTTTTCTTCGGGTGAAATACAAGGATGAAATCATTAAGAATGTTAAACTGGATTCAAGATTAGAGCTATTTACCAACTACATTCAAGACTTTGGTAACATTGATGTCAACTGGCAAAATGGTGTTGTCTTTAAGGTCAATGGCTGGTTAACCACCAACTTCTTTACGCAATTACTGTATGATGATGATATCAAGATTGAAGTGGATACCAATGAGGATGGTATCACCGATGAAATTGGACCGAGAGTACAGTTTAAAAGTGTTCTGGGGGTTGGTTTAACTTTCACATTCGGAGATGAGCGGAAAGATAAGTAGTTAGGGCTTAAGGTCCGGTAGTGGTGTTTTAATATGAAGATCACGCTGAGGAAATGGAATCTCAACAGCTTCTTCCTTAAATCTTTTGAAAATTTCGAAGTAAAGTTCTGATTTCAATAAGCCCGGCTTATCAGTATGTGTTGTTGTCCAAACAGCTAATAAGAAGTTTAAAGAACTATCCCCAAATTCATCAAATAGAACAGATGGCTCAGGGTCGTCGTTTACGTGAGGGTTTTTTTCTGCCACCTCAAGCAAGATTTTTTTGATCTTTTCAGGATCTTCGTTGTAGCTAACTCCAACAGGAATGCGAAAACGAATGTTTCGATCATTGTGACTCCAGTTAATAACCCGACTTGATATGAACTCAGAATTTGGAACAATAATGGAGACATTGTCATTTGTTTGAATTGTTGTGGCTCTAAATGAAATGCTGATCACATCTCCTTGCACATCTCCAACCTCAATCCGATCGCTCACTTTGATGGGTTTCTCAAAAAGAATAATGATACCTGAAATAAAGTTGTCGGTGATGTTTTGCAGTCCAAAACCTATACCAACACCCAAAGCCCCGGCCATTAGTGTAAGTGCACTCAGATCAATGCCGGCCGTATCAATAATGATGATACTACCTACAATAATGATGATAATCCTGACAATTGAAGCAATTGAAGCGCTAACACCTTGTTCAAGATTTGCTTTGGGAAGTATGGTGTTAATTAATATTTTCCTGGTCTTCCTGGATACATATCCGAGAACGATAAAGGCAATAAAGAAATAGAAAATAGTGGCGAGACTTATTTGGCTTTCCCCCATATCGAATAGGGGCCTGGTAAAAATTCCAGAAAAAGCGTCGTAGGCTTCAGCAAGTTCTAATAAGAATGTTTCAAATGCTTCTTTCATATTTTATATAAACAATATAATTCATTTTGAGGAATTCATACCAGGAAACAACAAAGAGGAGTCACCATAACTGAGGAATCTGTAATCATTGTCCAATGCTTGCTGATATATGTTTTTCCAGTCCCTACCCACAAAGGCCGCTACTAGTAAAATCAAAGTGGAAGAGGGCAAATGAAAATTTGTTACCAGACCAGAACAGATTTTGAATTTGTAACCAGGAAAGATAAAAATCTCTGTTTCTCCTTTAATTTTAGAAACTCCTTGTCTTTTCATTTCTTGCAGTACCTCTTTCAGGCTTTCTTCCCGGGGTAGACTTTTATTTTTTGCTGAATAGGGCATCATTTTGCTGATTTTAAAAGAGGGATCTCCAAGGGAAATTTTTACCCCATACCAATAAATACTTTCAAGTGTTCTCATACTGGTTGTTCCTACTGGTACAACAAATTGGCGGTTAAGTAGGTTTTCGATTAATTCCTTTGTAACAACTATTTGTTCTTTGTGCATGGGGTGATCCTCAATGCCTGTTTTCATGGGGAGAAATGTTCCGGATGACACGTGCAAAGTCAGGTATTCCATGGAAACTCCTTTTTCCTTTAGTTGACTAATCACTTCATCTGAAAAGTGTAGACCTGCTGTTGGAGCTGCTACGGCACCCTCATTTTTTGAGTAAACAGTTTGGTACCGTGGTTTATCTTCCTCGTTCATCTCTCTACCCAGGTAGGGGGGTAGCGGCACTTTACCTATAAATTGGAGCATTTCTGAAAAGGCATAATGAGGGGACCACCTAAAGGTAACATGTTGATTTTCTTCACGTGTTGCCTCCAGAATAACTCCGTCCTTAATTTTTAATCTTAGTGAGGTATTTGCTTTCCATCTTTTAGCATTTCCTATCATACACTTCCATGTGCAGGCTCCTCGTGATTGCAAAGTTTCTTCATGTAGGGGAGAAGGAGCGACAGGTTCAAGAAGAAAGATTTCAATATGCGCACCTGTTTCTTTGGTAAAAACCAACCTTGCAGGAATAACCCGCGTATCATTTGATACCATCAATGCATTACCAGGTATCAAATCCACTATATCCTTGAAGAAATGGTGAGAGATTGCTCCTTCTCGGTAAAGTAGTAGTTTGGATGCAGACCTTTTCTTTAGCGGATATTTTGCAATTTTAAATTGTGGTAAAGTATATTGATAATCCTTTAAATTAATTTCTTTCCAATTCATTGATCTATGTTGAAACTCGAATATAAACCCTACACACTAGATTTTAAATTTGAAGCCCGAACTTCGAGGGGTTCAATGAATCACCATGAAATTCTTTTGATAAAAGTCTTTGATGATACCAGACCTGATATTCAGGGCTTTGGAGAAGTGGCTCCACTTTCAGGCTTGAGTGAAGAAAAGCTTGCTGAAGCAGAGGAGTGTATTCAATTGATTCAGGAACGCATTGCAAAATATGATTTGCCATTATACATGTCCGAGTGTCTTCTTTTGGCATCAACATTATGTCCTGAACAATATTCCAGCGTGATTTTTGGGTTAGAAACAGCTTTTCTAGACCTCTTGGGAGGAGGCAAAAAGGAAATATTTAAAGGACCTTTTACGGAGGGAAAAAAATTAATTCCTATAAATGGGCTTATATGGATGGGCGACCCGGAATCAATGAAAAATCAAGCAAAGGAGAAGATTGATGCCGGCTTTAAATGCATAAAGATGAAAGTGGGAGCCGAAGATTTTTTAGAAGAGCTTAAAGTGATAGAGACGATTAGAGGGGTATCAGAAAATTTAATTATCAGGCTGGATGCGAATGGTGTATTTAAAAATAATGAGGCCCTCAAGAAACTCAGTATGTTGGCGGAATTCAATATCCATTCAATAGAACAACCAATACTTGCCAGGCAGCTGGAAGCGATGCAACTCATTTGTAAAAAATCACCAATCAGCGTGGCATTGGATGAGGAACTAATTGGTATAACTGAAAAATCACAGAAAGTAGAAATGCTTCGCTTTTTAAGGCCTTCATATATTATATTAAAACCAACTTTGCATGGTGGGATAGACTCTTGTATGGATTGGATATCGATCGCTAATGAGATGAATATAGGTTACTGGGTAACTTCTGCTTTAGAGTCTAATATTGGATTAAATGCAGTTGCCCAATTTGCAGATTTTATGAAGGTTGATGGTTTTCAAGGTTTGGGAACAGGAATGCTTTACTTGAATAATATAGTTGCTCCATTGGAAATTGTAAATGGAGGGTTAATGCTAAATCCTACGGCTTCATGGATAGATCCCTTTTAATTTATTGATTATTAGATGAATTGTCTAAAGAAGCGACCAGGCCAGCATCTGCTTTTTTACCAAATAGGTTGATTTTAATAGACGCCATTAGTGTAGGTCTAAAGGACCTAACACCCACTCCAGTACTTACAGAAATTAGTTTTGTTGGAGTGTAAGAAGCAGATAGATTGGGTGTGATCGTAAAATTTTGATCGTTAGAAACACCTGTTCTAACCCTAACATGCAAATCTAATTTTCTGGTGCTTTTCAATGGGTAGGAAAAAAAAGCGCCGTAAAAATTATTTTCGTTTTCCAAAGGGATTCCTATTTCAGGCACAAAAATTACAGTAGACTTTTGTATGAATCCACCGATTTCAAATTTACCAGCAAACTGATATCCAATTGAGCTCCCAATTTTTGGGCTTGATTTAGTTCGTTCTACATATGTTTCTGCGATAAATGATTGTGCGTATGCTGCTGCAGAAAAAAATATTATGCTGAGTAAAATGATGGGCTTTTTCATCGCGCTTTGGTTTTAATTGATAATTCAAAGGTGCATACTCCAGCACTTCGATGTAAGCGTGATTTGCTTAATTTAACTTTTAGGTAAATGCTACAAAATCCAGTCGAAAAGGCCTTAATGAAATCCCTTACAAAGCATAGGGAAAAATGTTAGTACTGAACTAGGTGTTTTACTGATTTTCTGCTTCAAATCATGTTTCAGGGCTTTATATGTCAATCAAGTATTACTTTATTTTTATATCCTGTTTATTCCCAGAAGATTGAGTCATTGAGCATATATCAGAATGATAGATTTGGGAGTTGAGATATTTCCTTGTTTTATCAGTAAAATCAGGTGTGAAGGTCGAATTTGGGGTAGGTAAAACCTGGAAATACTTAATTAAACGCTTATAACGGAATTAATTTGATTTTAGGGAACCTGGTTTTTTTAAAGAATTTTTCAATTTACATTTAAGCTGAAGTCACAAACTGAAATAACTTTTATACTCGTTCATCGTTCAACAGTTCATGGTCAAAACCCCTTACAAAAGCCACCAAAGACTCATTTTTACTTTGTTGTTTTTTATCTTCTTGCTAAACGCAAGTGCTCAAAGCCCCAGAAATTACAATTCTACTGACATTTCACTTAGGCTTAAAAAGCTTAATATACTTGGTAGTGTTTTATACGTAGCTGCCCATCCTGACGATGAAAACACCAGTGCCATTGCCTATTTTGCCAATGGGGAATTACTTAGAACGGGTTACTTGTCAGCAACTCGTGGCGATGGAGGACAAAACTTAATTGGACCGGAAATCAGAGAAGGGCTTGGTTTAATCCGCACTCAGGAATTACTCGCGGCTAGAAGAATAGACCATGGAGAGCAATTCTTTTCCAGAGCTGTTGATTTTGGCTATTCTAAACATCCTGATGAGACTTTCAATAAGTGGAACAAAGTGGAGGTTTTAAGTGACTTTGTTAAGGTATTTAGACAATTCAGGCCGGATGTAGTGATAACCAGGTTTAATATGCAACCAGGGGTCACACATGGACATCACACCGCCTCTGCCATTTTAGCCAATGAAGCTTTTCAAATAAGTGGAGATTCCTCTGTTTTCAAAGATCAATTGAATGAACTGGATCCGTGGCAGCCAAGCAAGATTATTTGGAATACCAGTTGGTGGTTTTACCAACGATCAGGTCAGGAGTTTGATACTGTGGGATTAAATAAAATCAATGTCGGTGCTTTCAGTCCTTTTTTGGGTAAGTCTTTTACTGAGATCTCCGCTCAAAGCAGGAGCATGCACAAGAGTCAGGGTTTTGGAACATCAGGGTCCAGAGGAAATGAAATGGAATATTTCACCAAACTAGACAGGAGTCCGATGACCACTTCAGAAGTTTTTGAAGGGATTGATATTAGCTGGAACCGGGTATCTAATAGTGAGCAAGTGCAATACTTTATTGACGAAGCGAATAAAAATTATGACCCAGCCAGACCCCACCTGATTTTGGACGATTTACTTGCGGCAAGAAAGGCACTCATAAAACTCCCTGATCAATATTGGAAAGAGGTGAAACTCAAGGAGGTTGATGAACTCATATGGGCAGTCACAGGTACATTTATCAAGATGTCTACAAAGCAGGATTCATTTTCTCCAGGAGATTCAATTGCTATCTCAGGAGAACTGATCAACCGCAGTTCAGCAAAAATCATTCTTTCTTCGGTTCACTTTAACATTGGAGATGATACTTATCTGTTTAATCTTCCCATGGAAAAAAATCAGAGTAATCAAATGAACTTTGAATTGGAAATACCACATGATATGCCAATTTCCCAACCTTATTGGTTAAGAGAAGAGGGAACCGATGGTATGTTTAAAGTTTCTAATTCTTCACTAATTGGAAAACCAGAAAATCCACCTGCTTTATATTCCAGGGTGACACTTAAAGTCTATGATCAATTCATTGATTATGAAATCCCAATCCTATATAATTCCTCGGATCCAGTAGAAGGAGAGATCTTTCGTCCCATCCACATTACACCTCCAGTTATGGTTTCTGCAGACCAGGGTGTATTGCTATTTGGAGATGCAACTGAAAAGCAAATAAAGGTAAATGTAACCTCAGGTAAATCTCATGTATCAGGGAGCGTATATCTTCAATTACCCAAAGGATGGAAGAGTAAGCCTGAGCAATATTCATTTAACATACATTCAAAAGGGGAGCAGCAACAATTTACATTTTCAATTACACCTTCCAGAGATCAAGGGCAGTTTGAAATAGCAGTGGTAGCTGAATTTGAAGGTCAGGAATATCGCAGAGAAATAAAGGAGATTAATTATGACCATTTTCCACCACAAAGGCTATACCCTGAGGCAATTGTAAGCGCTTCAAAAATTGATTTAATGCAACTGGATATAAAAATTGGGTATATCATGGGGGCGGGAGACTTGATTCCGCAAAATCTGGAACAAGTAGGATTTGATGTAAGCTTACTGGAAGAAAATCAAGTAACGGCAGTTAATCTAAAGCAATATGATGCAATAGTTCTTGGTGTAAGAGCATTCAATACTGTAGATTGGTTGGCAAATAAGAATCAAGTGCTTTTTGATTATGTGAAAGGTGGTGGGAATTTGATTGTACAATATAATACAAATAGAAGCATGGTAACCAGAGATATTGCTCCATTTAAACTAACGCTTTCGAGAGACCGGGTTACCGTCGAAGAGTCAGAAGTGAGGTTCCTGGACAATCAGCATCCGGTGCTTAATTTCCCTAATAAGATATCAGAAGAAGATTTTAAAGGATGGGTTCAGGAGAGAGGCTTGTATTTCCCCGGTGAATGGTCTGATGAATTAAAACCGATACTAAGTATGAACGACCCGGGAGAAGCGGCACTAGATGGAAGTCTGCTGGTCGGAAAACACGGAGACGGACATTATATCTACACTGGACTTTCATTTTTTAGAGAACTGCCCGCAGGAGTTCCAGGAGCTTATCGGCTTTTTATAAACCTCATATCAATAGGTAATAACAAATAACAATAATGACAATCACCCCAAATGATGAGCATCAGGATGCTACTCCTCCCTATTTCAAGAGTTGGAAATCGATTTATTTGATCGTAATGGTCAATATTTTCGTAATTATTTTGATGCTTTATCTGTTTTTCTCCACCCGCGTATGAATTATCTGGACTTTATCGTATTAGGGGTTACATTAATTCTCATTGTGCTAGCAGGAGTCTGGCAAATGAAGAAGCAGCAAAACATTCAGAGCTTCTTATTAGGAGATAAATCGATGAGATGGGGCACCATTGGTCTGTCTGTAATGGCGACTCAGGCAAGTGCAATCACATTTATCTCCACACCAGGACAGGCCTATGAAAGCGGTCTTAGTTTTGTTCAAAATTACTTTGGACTACCACTTGCTTTAATTATTGTTTCTGCAGTATTTATTCCAATATACTATCGGTTAAAAGTATATACGGCCTATGAGTATTTGGAATCAAGGTTTGATTTAAAGACCAGAATGCTGGGTGCTTTTCTTTTTCTTGTCCAAAGGGGCTTAGCAGCAGGTATTACCATCTATGCACCCGCGATCATTTTATCTTCAATCCTCGGGTGGAATTTAAATGCAACCATCCTGGTCACGGGAATTTCTGTTATTCTCTACACCGTAACAGGGGGAACAAAAGCCGTTAGTACCACGCAGAAATATCAAATGGGTATAATCATGGCCGGAATGTTTGCCGCATTCTTTATAGCCATCAACTATATCACTTCATATGTTCCGCTGGGTGATGCGCTTGACATTGCAGGAGCTGTAGGTAAACTCAATGCTGTAGATGTAAGCTTTGACCTCAGTAAACGATATACGATTTGGTCAGGCCTGGCTGGAGGGATGTTTCTCGCGCTTTCATACTTTGGAACAGACCAATCACAAGTCCAAAGATACCTGGCTGGTAAAAGTGTCACAGCCAGCAGAATGGGGTTGATGTTTAATGCCATTTTTAAGGTACCCATGCAATTTTTTATATTGTTTACAGGTGTATTGGTATATGTGTTTTATGTTTTCTATCAGCCACCTGTTCATTTTAAGGAGGTTTCGATGGAAATGTTGAGAAACTCCCCTGCAAAGGAACAGCTAGCTGAATATGAGTCACAATATGAAGAATTAACAGATCAGCGAAAGACGTTGGCGCTTTCTCTTCCCCAAACAGCAAAGGGCTCGGAGGAACGTAATGAAATTCTTGAAAACTTCAGAACGGTAGATACCAAATCGATAGCAGTTAGGAATGAGGTAAAAGCCCTGATCTCACGAGTTAGCCCGGAGACAGAAACGAAGGATTCTGATTATGTCTTTCTCACCTTTGTGATGAATTACTTGCCGAATGGCTTGATTGGATTGCTTATCGCAGTGATTCTCTCAGCAGCGATGTCTTCAACATCTTCTGAATTGAATGCGCTTGCGTCAACTTCTGCCGTTGATTTTTATAAAAGAATTATTAAGAAGAATGCCAGTGATAAGCAATACCTCTTAATGTCCAGGATTTTAACATTGTTTTGGGGGGGAGTTGCCTTGTTATTTGCTGTTATTGCCACTAATACGGAGAACCTAATTGAAGCCATAAATATCATTGGTTCAATTTTTTATGGAACCATATTGGGCATCTTCCTGGTCGCCTTCTTTTTCAAATGGGTAAAAGGGACTGCAGTATTTTATGCAGCTTTAGTAGCACAATGCGTGGTGTTTATAATCCACTTCTTAATCCTTTCAGGGTATTTCAGTCTGGGATACTTGTGGTATAATGTGATTGGTTTTTCAACAACAATACTGATCTCGATGATTATCCAAATGGTATTGCCAAAGAAAGGGTAGAAGTACCCGCCTGAAGCGGATACTTTTAATGAATTTACTCTGTCCCTACTGTGAATGGGATAGATACCTTCGTTTTTTGCCAGATAAGATCAATTGTGGCAGAAGTATCTCTCAAATTGTTAATATCAATTGTGAAAGATTCTACCGGTTCTGTGAGCTTGGTAGATTTAACAGTTGTGGTTACCGTAGGATTATCATTAACAAAAGTGTTAAATGAGGTTAATGAATAGAAATTGATTTTCCACTCTTTTTCTCCGGGAACAGTCAACAGTGCATACGCACCAGTAAGTCTTTTACCGTCAATCTCAACTGGTTTGTTAAAAGTTATTTTGGTTGCAGCGTTTGCTCCTGCTCTCCAGATCTCACCGTACTTTAATAAGTCGCCAAAGATGGTTCTGCCTTTTACGCCTGGTCTTGAGTATTCTACAGTTACTTCTGTAAATCCAACGGTCTGAATTAGTTTTGAACCTGGACTTGGAGCTGGTTTACTTTGCCCATAAGTGTTTAGTGAGATAAGTAGTGCAATTGCAATAATGGTAATTGATTTCATAGTGTATAACATTGTTTAATGATTAATTCTGATTATGTAAAAATACCAAAGTCTTTCTATGAAAAAGAAGATGTGGTGAAAATAGCTAAAGAACTACTTGGTAAATACCTCATAACCTGCTTTGATGGACATTTGACTGGTGGGATGATCGTAGAGACGGAGGCTTATAATGGACGAATCGACAAAGCATCTCATGCTTTTAACAAAAAAACGCCTAGAACAGAAGTTATCTATCAACCTGGAGGAGTTGCCTATGTCTACCTTTGTTATGGTATCCATCATTTATTTAACATTGTAACTAATAAGCAGGGTTATGCAGACGCAGTCCTTATAAGGGCGCTTGAGCCAACTTTTGGTGTGGAGATCATGAGTGAAAGACATCAAACAAATAGGAATAAATTAACTAATGGACCTGGTAAATTATCAAAAGCATTGGGCATAACAAAGTCGTCTAATGGAATGGCGCTAAATGGTAATTTGGTTTATTTAGTAAAAGAGAAGAGCGAAAAAAAACCTAAGATTGCGGTAGGTAAAAGAATCGGCATAGATTATGCGGAGGAAGATGCACTACTACCATGGAGGTTTTACATGCCAGGAAATGGCTGGGTTAGTAAATAAAAAAACCTCGGTTTCTTGAACCGAGGTTGCTTAAATTATTCATAACCTGTATATGTCTTCATCAGGTGGTATCCTATCTTGGATGGATACAATATTATGTTATTTAAGTCACAAAGTGAAGCCTAATAGAAATAAAAGAATAAAAAATATTAATTATTTGATATGAATTTCCGGAATGGTTTAATAATTATCTGTATGCTAATCACTTTTAGCACTTTAGCTCAAATATCCTTTTACGGAGCACCAGAGCCCATTGACTCCCTGAATTCACCGGTTTCAGAGGAGAATATTGTATTGGGGGAGGATGGAAGAACGATATTTTTTACTCGAAAAAACCATCAGGAAAACCTGGGAGGAATTCAGGATATGTCTGATATATGGGTTTCCTATTTGGAAAGTGAGGTATGGAGTACGCCTGAAAACCTGGCCATAATTAACGATGTGAATTATACTTCACCAATTGGATTTACGAGAGGAGGAAACTACTTTCTTTACAATAAAGTAAGGTTTGAAAAGGGAATATATATTGGCGAAATATGGGTTAGCGATGCCTCTTTTAAAAACGCTAAGAAACTGGACATCCGTTCATTTAAAAACAGAGCTCCCGTTCAATCTGGAAGCATTAGCCAAGATGGAAGGTTCCTCATGCTAAGTATTGAAACAAGTATTGGGTACGGAGTTGATGATCTTTATGTATGTGAACTACAGCCCGATGGATCATGGTCAGCACCCCGAAACCTTGGGTATGAAATTAATACGGCATTTCAGGAGATTACGCCTTTTTTGGCAGGTGATAATAAGACCCTTTTCTTTGCTACAAATGGCCGGGAGGGTGAGGGAAGTTTCGATATTTATGAAACTACGCGGTTAGACGATACCTGGAGGAGTTGGTCTACCCCAAAGAACCTGGCCGACATCAACACAGGTGGGGCAGAATCCTCTTTGGTTTTCCAATCAGGTGCAGATTATGCCTATTTTGTTTCTACCCGAAACAGTGATGGATACGGAGATATCAAAAAAGTAAGTATCAATGCTGAAATAGAAGAAGTCGTTGCAGACACTGTTTTAGAAATGGTGATAGAAAAGCAGCCAATCCCCTCGATTAAGTTTCATGTTGCAAATATCAAAACAGGCACTTCGATTCCTGCGACTGTCACAGCAATTAATCAAAACGGAGATTCTCTGGATTTGCCTGGTATGGATAGTCTATATGTATTAGCTTCCGAGGAAAGGCTTCCTTACAGGGTTCAGTTTAAATCGCAGGGATTCTTAAAGGATTTTCTTGTTGTAAGTCCTGATTCCTATGATCCAGCGGGTGATACTATTGTGACTATCTCTCTCGAGCCATTACAAACTGGAAATACAGTCACCCTTAAGAATGTACTTTTCTATCAGGGAACAGCCAATTTTGTAGAAGGTTCTGAAAAGGCATTGGATTTGATTGTTGAAATGCTTGGAGAAAATCCTAATGTGAAGATACTTCTCAAGGGTCATACGGACAATAGAGGGAACGCTGAGTTAAACCTTCAGCTTTCGGAGGAACGTGCAAATGCAGTGGCAAATTATCTTCTTGAGGAAGGGATCTCAGATGATCGGATTGATGGGATGGGCTATGGAGGTAAAGAGCCAATTGCCAGTAACCTGTATGAAGAAACACGAAGACTAAATCGAAGGGTCGAGTTTGAAGTAATAGCAGATTAATCAGGGTATATAGAATGGTATACTTCTTAATAGAAAGCCTGAATCAGTATCCTTCTGCGTAATCATCGCCTCTGGTATAGTCGGCGCCACCTTCCAGTGTTCCTTCTTTGGTGACAAGAATGCAGTCTGTACGGCCAATTTTATCTCTCATTTCTATTTGATGCCCCATGGCCTTCAAAGACTCAATTTGATCCGTATTTAGTGCATTTTCCTCTACGAGAATTCTGTCAGGTTGCCATTGATGATGTACTTTTTTTGCGGAAACAGCTTCCTGCATACTCATCTTATGATCGACTACATTAATGAGTGTTTGAAAGACTGAAGTAATAATGGTTGGTCCTCCTGGAGTTCCCAAGACCATTTTAAGTTCCCCGTCTTTTTCCACGATCGTAGGTGTCATTGAGCTAATCATTCGCTTACCGGGCGCAATGGCATTCATCTTACCGGTGATCAACCCAAACATATCAGGAACACCAGGTTTGGCGCTAAAGTCATCCATTTCATTGTTCAGGAAAAAGCCTGCCCCATCAACCATGACTTTTGAACCGTAATTCCCATTTAAGGTCGTTGTAATCGCTATGGCATTGCCAAGAGGATCTACGATAGAATAATGAGTCGTTTCCATAGACTCAGATAACTCGATGTCTCCTGCATATACTTCTTTTGATGGAATAGCAGAATTCATAGAAATCTTTGAAAAGCGATCATGATTATAAACGGAGTCCAAAAGTTTTGTGGTAGGAACTTCAACGAAATCAGGATCTCCTAAATAATGAGCCCGATCAGCAAAAACATGACGTTCTATTTCTGCCATGAGATGGACAGCTTCTGTTGAGTTATGCTCATAACCACCAAGGGAGAGCATTTCCGCTCCCTGGAGCATTTGTATTAAGGCTATGCCACCACTGCTAGGTGGGGGCATGCTGATAACTTTATAGTCTTTGTACTTACCTGTCACTGGAGTGCGCCACACAGGTTCATATTCAGCAAGATCTGTCTGGGTAATGTAACCGTCCCCACGTTGCATTTCATTTTCTATTTGTTCAGCTACAATCCCAGTGTAAAAACCATCTCTTCCCTTGTCACGAATGAAAGAAAGTGTAGCAGCTAATTGCTTTTGTACAACTACGTCTCCTTCTTCCCATGGGATTTCTTTAATCGGCCAGGGCATATATTTATTGGATGCTATGAAATCTACTTGCTTTTCATTGAGTGCTTCAGCTTCATTAGTTGTAATGCGAAACCCATCATAGGCAACATCTATTGCAGGTTGGACCAGTAGGCCCCAGTCTTTAGATCCATACCTTTGATGTAGCTCCCAAATGCCTGCTACAGCGCCGGGAACACCAATGGCTAAGTGACCCAGTTTGGACTTTTCGCTAATCACATTCCCTTTCGTGTCCTGATACATTTCCTCAAATGCCTTTGCAGGCGCTTTTTCTCTAAAATCAAGAGATGATATTGCCCCATCAGCTTGCCGTATAACAGCAAAACCACCACCTCCGATATTTCCAGCACGAGGATAGACCACAGCAAGCATTAATTGTACCGCTACAGCAGCATCTATGGAATTGCCCCCTTTGCGTAGTATTTCCAGGCCAGCTTTTGTAGCAATGGGATGTGCCGATACAACCATTGTTTTTGCACCGATGGCACCTAATGCAGTTTCGTTACTGTTGTTTTGGGTACAGGAAAGAAATATTAAAAATGAAAAAGAAAAGATGAGTTTTCTCATTTTAGGGTTTTAAAATTCACTGTTTTGGTTCTTTTCTTCCTTCGGTCTTTACTCGCATCATAAGGGAAAAACCTTTTCTTGTTCTTTACGATAGGGACTGTATTGCGGGATCCTTTGCAGCCAGGCATACTGGTAGAAACAAAAGATAAAATAAGTATAACTAACAATGTCTTTGTCTTATACATTTATGAGTCTATTCCTATCTTGTTTTTTGAATTATTAGGCTGTTTTAATTCAATTGAGATATTTTCCTGTTTTGCAGTCACATTAAAGTCTTCGATGGTCTCAATGATATCATGATCAATAAAAATTGAATCTGATTCATCTATAATGACTCTAGAATCTTTTGGGATATCTCGGAGCGTCCTTCTTAGAAAGGCTTTATTAAGAAAAGTTACGTCTTTTTCAAGTTTTATAATCACCGTGTCATTTTCCTTATTGTCAACTGTTATCGCCATATGTAAATTGGCTTTAATTACGAAATAAAGTCCGGTGACTATTCCGATGGAAATTCCTATTAGGAGATCCGAAAATAGAATGGCCAAAATGGTGACTATAAAAGGTATGAATTGTGATTTTCCCTGACTATAAATTTCTTTAAATAATGAGGGCTTAGCTAGCTTATATCCAACTAACAATAAAACGGCTGCTAATGCAGACAAGGGAATCATATTAAGAAGTCCGGGTGAAAATGCAACACTTAATACGAGTAGAAAACCATGGAATATAGCAGAAACTTTCGTTTTACCGCCAGAGCTGATATTGGCAGTACTTCTTACAATTACAGCTGTAATTGGTAGCCCTCCTAGTAATCCAGATATTGTATTACCAACTCCCTGAGCTTTCAGTTCCTGATTGGCAGGAGCTATTCTTTTATAGGGATCTAGTTTGTCTACTGCATCAAGGCTCAATAATGTTTCCAGGCTGGCAACAATGGCTATGGTTACAGCTACTACATATATATCAGGATTGGTGATTTGAGAAAAGTCTGGAAGAGAGAAGATACCAACAAACTCATTAAAATTATTGCTTACAGGTAAATTGACCAGGTGTTTGCCTGATAAGACCATCGAATCACTGTAAGCCAGGAAATTTATCAGTGTACCTGAAACAACAGCAACTAGTGGCCCTGGAATGATGCTTGTCCACTTTTGTTTTTTCATGAATGGTCTTTCCCAGATAATCAGTATGGTCAGGCATACCAGGGCAATGATGAGTGCGCCTGTATCAATGTTTTGAATTGCGAGTGCGATTTCGGTGAAGCTGTTTTCTCCATCTGGCTGAAAAAATGCCTCATCTCCCTCGTAATCTCTGTCGTCTCCCAATGCATGCGGTATTTGCTTTAAAATAAGGATAAATCCAATAGCTGTAAGCATTCCTTTGATTACAGAAGATGGAAAAAAGTGGCCGATTGTACCGGCTTTGAGAAACCCAAGTGTCAATTGAATTATGCCTGCAATGACCACAGCGAGCGTAAAGGATTCAAAAGAGCCTAACTCCGTAATTGCATTGAGTACAATGACTGTCAATCCTGCGGCAGGTCCACTTACACTTAATTGTGACCCACTTAGCGCTCCGACAACTAATCCACCAATAATTCCAGCGATTACCCCGCTAAATAAAGGAGCACCCGATGCAAGGGCAATTCCCAAACAAAGAGGGAGAGCAACGAGAAACACCACAACACCAGCAGGAAGGTCTGATCCAAAGGACTTTATATATTCTTTCATAGAGAGATGAAGTGAATTAGAATTTTAGGTGATTGACTAAGGTATAAATTTATACAATGCTAGTTAACAATATTGAATACTAAAAAAGTGGCGTGACACTCTCACTGACTTGGTATCCCTTGATTCACTCACGAACAGTTTCATGCTATAGTAAAAAATTAAGCTTGCACATTTATGGGTTTATTAAGGTATAAGTAGCTCATTTACAGAGATAAGAATGACGCTAATTAAATCATTTTTATAAGAATTGTTTTGTTCGTTAGAGAAGTTTACTTAAATTTCATGTGTTAGAATGAATTCAGTGTTATTTTTCTTAAGTCGCAACCAATCAGCATGAAACAAAGTTTAGACGCAATCTCTAGTCTGGAAATCCCAAAAGGCTACAGAGCATATTCTTTAAAGGGTGTAAAAGAAACAATAATAGCAAAAAAAGGAGGGCCCACCGCAGATCAAATTAAAACGAGACCTACTTACCAAAAGCTAAGAAATAACCAAAAGGAGTTTGCCGTTGCGTCTATGATGGCTAAGACATTGAGAGGTGCTTTGACTGACAACATGAGTGATATTTGTGAGACTTACGTTTCAGGAAGACTTACTGCAAAATTTAGGAATTTAGCTAAACTGGAAGATGGTCAAACTGGTAGACGACCCTTGTATATCAGCAAACACGGTCAATTGCTTAATGGGTTTGAGTTTAATACATCTTTTCCATTCGATGAAATATATAGGAGTCACTTCCATATCAAAACAGGATCAAGGAGTGGTCAGGTTATCTTACATTTCCCTGCATTTATTCCTGATGAGACATTTAAAAAGCCAACGCTAGCTACTAATTTCAAAATAAAATCCCGCTTGGTTGCCATCTCTGATTATAAGTATGATGATTTTGAAGAAAGTTATCTACCGCTTAATAATGACATTAATGGTCTGTATGGCACATATGAAACGCCGATGTTGCCTTTACTAAAGATACCAACTAGTCCAATGACTACTCAGGTTTGCATTAACCATGAGGGCTCTTCAGATCAGACTGCTTTTTTCTTAATCATGGCAATAAGCTTCTATGCTTATCAAAATGGTAAGTTCACTCACCTTCCAAAGGAGAGTGCGATGAGCATAAAGACAGTATTTTAGTCAACAAACACTTATTGCCGTTTCTTCGTTTCAGTATTATGAAATGGCTCTTCGTCATAGGTTTTATAGTCTTACTGTTTACTTGCTATTCACAATCAGGGGTACGTGATGCTGAGCTTTTATATCAGGAGGCCTACGAGCATTTTAAAAATCAGGAATTGGGTCTTGCACGCTCGCTAATTGAAGAATCATTTGTGAAATATGAAACTTCAAAGGCCAGATATCTGAATGGGTTGATGTATGAGTCTGAGGGAAGGGAATTAAGAGCAGTTTCTGAATATGAGGCTGCTGTGAAATTAGATCCTCAGTATCGTGAGGCCATATTTAATAAGGCACTGATTTATCTTCGGTTTGGTGATCCCTCACAGACAGTAAGCGACTTAACTACGCTCATTAATACGCAAGACCAAATACATGAAACAACAACTATCTTGTTTCAGGTTGATGAAGCCGGCGCAAACCAAAACAGAATTATGACCACCAACATGATGGAAGCTCAGCTGTATCACTATAGAGGTCAAGCCTATCAAAAACTGGATCAACCAGAATTAGCATTGAATGATTTTGAAAATGCAATTTCTATAGAGAAAAAGCCTGACTATTTAATTAGCAGGGGATTGTTGTATGTCACAAATGAAAGGTATGACCAGGCTGTTAAAGATTTTGAACATGCTATTTCATTAGACTCAGGCAATCATGTGGCCTGGTATAATTTAGCTGTCTTAGAAGAAAATACGAAAATCCCGATCTCCTTAATACAAAGCGCAGAGTTTGCGCCAACCTTGAGCCTTTTGGCCTCACGTGAGATTAAAAAGGGTGATTTGAAAAAGGCCATAACCTATCTGGATAAGGCTATAGCAATTGACGCTACAGATGCTTTTTCTTTGATCAACCGGGGGCGTATTTTGCTGAAATTGTCTCAATATGGAAAGGCGCGAAGAGACTTTAATACAGCTTTTGAAATAAGCCCTAAAAATATTGAGTGCTTATACCTGATTGGCAATGCCTATTTTTTTGAGAAGAATTTTAAAAATGCACTTGCCTATTATGATCAGTATTTAGCTGTGGATGGACTAAATGGAATGATTTGGTATAATGCAGCCATGTGTCATTTTGAGATGGATAATAGTCAGGAGGGATGCCATTACCTTCAACTGGCTGATCAGATGGGAATGGAGCAAGCCATGAGTATGAGGAACAAACATTGTAAATAGAGTTATCGCTGATTGGGCTATAGCCAACAATCATAAGATTGATATGATACCTTCGGGATAACTAAGATCTAGTATTTTCCTTTGGCTGCTTTGGCTTGTCTAATATGAGCCAGGTGGTGATCACAATGCCATGCATACAAGCCAATGGTGCTATCTAAAGCCCTTGTCTGGTTACGCTCTGGATGAAAATAGGTGGCTTTTAAGGTTTTATCATCCAGGCTTTTGAGTAATAGCGCCCATTTTGAGTGGAGGCCCTCCAGGATCTTGATTGAGTGCTTAACTGGTCCTGAGCTGTCTGCCAGCATAGACCATTTTAATTCATTATAAGGCTTTATTGTGGGCGTATCTTCTGTTATGGTAAGTTTGAAAATCACAAAACTGTTGAAGTGGCTATCTGCACAATGATGTATCACTTGTCGGACGTTCCATCCCTCCGGACGGTACTTCCAATCTAATGCTTCTTCAGAGAGTCCAGAGACTTCACTAGCAATTAGTTCGGGGAATTTTTCTATTGTGGAAACCCATGCTTTGATAGCTGATTTAGGAATTTCTGCTAACCATTGATACTTTCCTATAGGATATTTTAATGATTCGAGGTCATTCATATGTTCTTTTTTAAGTGTTGGATGGCCTTTGGGATTCCAGTACTGGCGGCTTCTTCATAAAGATAGTAATTATGCTGGCTATGAATTTCAGGTATGTTGGGATCAACAATGTATTTTGGCGCCTCAGGTTTAACAAAATCTAGAAGTCCAGCGGCAGGGTAAACGGCCAGAGAGGTACCCACGACCATGAATAAATCAGATCTGATGGTGATTTCAGCAGCCATTTCCATCATAGGTACCATTTCACCAAACCAGACGATATTGGGCCTTAGCTGAGATCCCTTTTCACATTTATCACCCAATCTTATTTCATGATCGCCAATATCATAAATGATTGAATCATCTACCGAACTTTTTGATTGGAAAAGGCTACCGTGGAGGTGAATCACCTTTGTGCTTCCTGCCCGTTCATGAAGATCGTCTACATTTTGCGTGACTATTGTGACCTCATAGTCTTTTTCCAAAGCTGCCAATGCCAAATGCCCTGGGTTTGGTTGAGCTAATTTTGCTTGTTTTCGCCTTTGATTATAAAAATCCAATACGAGCGTCTTGTTTTTTCTCCAACCATCAATAGATGCAACTTCCATGACATCATGGCCTTCCCATAGACCACCTGCATCTCTGAAAGTTTTTAATCCACTTTCAGCACTGATTCCTGCGCCGCTAAGAACAACTATTTTTTCCAAAACTGTAACAAAAAAAGCCATCCCTATAAGAGGATGGCTTTGACGTATTAAATTTTATATTATAAGATAATAATTAACACCAATAGAATAATGATAATTGCTCCTATTGAAATAGATACTCTGGAGTCAAGCCCCATTTCTTTTGCTTCTTTTTTAAGCTCTTTTAACTCTTCCCTGATGGTTTTTTTCTCCATCCTGGTCATAGTAGATCTATCCATGTTTCTGATTTCTTCCACACGATTTACAATGACTTCAGCTCTTTGATTAATTTCTTTAGCGGTAAATGTTTCGTTCGTGCCAGTTGCCTGAGCAAATGTTGTCATAACAAATAGCAGAACGATGGTGATGATTGGTTGTTTTTTCATTTTTTCAATTGTTGGTTTTTCCTGTTTAAAAGTAAGGTTAAATCCGACAAAATGAAATTATTGAGGAATGAATATCAGCTTTTTGGTTTCAAAAAACGGGAGGTCAAAGTAGTCTGATAAGTTTGTCATCGAATAAGGCCTTCGAAGTTCCTTTAATTCTAAATCTAAATCTCCGCCTTTAAGCAATAAGTACCCATTGGATTGTTCTGGATATTGACTTTTCCGGATTAAGCGGTGAGTCCACTGATATTGAATTTTTGCGGGTGCTACAGCTCTTGAGATAATAAAATCAAACTGTTCATTGATCTTTTCCGCCCGATCATGAGAATACCTGATGTTTGCTAATTCCAGCGCCTGAGCTACCTGTTCAACTACTTTGATTTTTTTTCCAATAGAGTCTACAAGAAAAAAACTACAATCTGGCAGTAAGATGGCTAATGGAATACCAGGGAAACCGCCACCAGTACCAATGTCCACAAATTTGGTTCCCGGATGGAACATTTGATATTTTACAATGCTGAGGCTATGGAGTACATGTCTTTCGTATAGTTGATCAATGTCCTTTCTGGAGATCACGTTGATCTGATCGTTCCACTCTTTGTATAGTGGCTGAAGCTCTTCTATTTGAGCCTTTTGGTGATCTGATAGATCTGGAAAATATTGGTAAATCAGTGAGAGACTCAAAGTGGTCAGATATGTTTTTTCTTGTCTTTCAACAGATCATACATTAATTCACGTGCACGATGCAACTGAGCTTTGACTGTTCCAAGAGGTGCTTCAAGCTCAGTAGCAATCTCCTCATAAGAGAGCTCATCGAAATACCTCAGTTTTACAAGCCGTTGATATTTTGGAGGGAGTTTGGTTACAAACATCCTGACTAACTCAATTTTTTGTGTGTTGATGGTTTCCTGATCAGGAGTAAGGTTTTTGTCTTCTACATCAATATTGACAGAATCTCCATTATCGTCGGAGAAAGAAGTGTTAAGACTATAGGTTTCAAGTTTTTTCTTACGGATAAAATCAATTGCATTGTTTGTGGCGATTCTGAAAAGCCATGTGCTAAAAGTGTAATCTTTTTTGAACCTCTTTAAATTCTTAAAAGCTTTGGCAAATGCTTCGATGGTTAAGTCTTCGGCATCATCGACATTTCTAACCATCTTAAGAATCATATGATATACCGGTTTTTTGTACCGATCCATCAAATCAGCATATGCAGATTCATCATCCTCTAAGGTTGCTTTATCAATAAGACTGAAGTCTTTTAATGCCTTATCTGAAAACTGACGGTTTACTTCCATTTGACCTTTCTAAATAACAACGCCCTAAGTCCAATAAACGGATACAAAATTCCATAAATTAGATCTGAAATCGGCAAAAAGAGGGGATTATAATTAAAGCCCATCTTCCTTGACGTTTTTTTGAAAATAAGTCCTTTTATTATCATCAAAAAGATGAACGTTAATATCACCCACGAATTAACCGGGTAAATGAAGACCAAATATAAAAAACATAGCCATAACATTGCGTGCAGAATAGTTGAATACACATGGCTCAATTTCTTTTCGTAATATTTACCAATGTTGAGATGTCTGGTTTTTTGTGTAAGGTATGATCTTAGCGTGTCTTTTGGTATAGAAAATACCAAACTTTCTTTTCCCATGACTACAAATGTGTTGGTTGTGCTGGCGTTTTTTTGGATGAATAGGTCATCATCACCGCCGGAAATATGTTCTTGTGGATAATAGCCATCACTTGAGAAGAAAAGTGATTTTCTATAAGCCAAATTTCTACCAACACCCATATATGGCCGATGATTAAGGGCGGAGGATACATATTTCATTGCTGTAAGTAAGGTCTCATATTGTATAAATTGGTTTAGCAGTGTGTGATTTGCCTGATAAGGGCTGATGCCCAGGAGGATTGATGTATCTGGTCTTATGTTTTCAGCAAAGGATTTAATCCAATAATTAGAGACGGGCTTGCAATCTGCATCAGTAAACAATAGCCATTCATTTTGGGCTAATTTGATTGCTTGATTGAGGGCATATTTTTTTCCAGCGAACCCAGGTGGTAAAGTATCTATTATAACCATTTTAATATTTGAATATTTGTCAGCTAGATTGATTAATAACTTTTTGCTTTCGTCATTACATCTGTCCAGTGCTACAATGATTTCAAATTCAGGATAATTCTGATCCAGGAGGAGAGGAATCAACTCTCTTAAATTAGTATATTCATTTCTAGCTGCTATAAGAATAGATATAGGTTGGAAGTTGTTGTTGACATATTTTTTATATCTCCGGATCGAATAATAAATCGATCCTAGCTGAATCAGGTGCAATCCAACCAATAAATAATAGAGAATTAAAAGCATGCCTACGGAATATAGTAGAAATTATTATGCTAAAATACGATGCTGACTATTCAGATAATAGGTCAACTAAACACTTAAACATCCCTGGTCTGTCTATTTTTGCTAACAATGAAATTTAAACTGGAAAAAGTAGATGCGCAGTCTTCTGCCAGAGCGGGAGAATTGGAAACAGCACACGGAAAAATTCAAACGCCCATTTTCATGCCAGTTGGAACGGCGGGAACGGTGAAAGCGGTTCATCAGCGGGAATTAAAGGAAGATGTTTCTGCCCAAATCATTTTGGGTAATACTTATCATCTCTATTTGAGACCCGGATTGGATATTATCCAGGGAGCAGGTGGTTTACACAAGTTTAATGGATGGGACAGGCCTATACTGACCGATAGTGGAGGATATCAGGTATACTCACTAGGAGCCAACCGTAAAATAAATGAAGAAGGCGTCATTTTTCAATCTCATGTGGATGGATCAAGGCACACATTTACTCCGGAAAGTGTGATGGAGGTACAGCGAACTATAGGTGCTGATATCATCATGGCTTTTGATGAATGCACGCCCTATCCATGTGAAAAGACTTACGCCCAGAATTCTATGCATATGACTCACCGATGGTTAGATCGATGCATCAGCCATTTTGATAAGACAAAACCACTTTATGGGTATGATCAGACCCTATTTCCAATTGTACAAGGAAGTACTTATCCGGATTTGCGAAAAGCATCAGCTTCAGTAATAGCTGAGAAGCAATGTGATGGAAATGCTATTGGGGGTTTATCTGTTGGTGAACCTCATGAAGATATGTATGCCATGACTTCGTTGGTTTGCGACATACTGCCTGCAGACAAGCCACGTTATTTAATGGGAGTGGGAACACCAGAGAATATTCTGGAATGTATTGCTTTAGGGGTGGATATGTTTGATTGTGTCATGCCCACAAGGAATGCCAGAAATGGAATGCTTTTTACCTCAGAAGGGATTATTAATATCAGAAATGAAAAATGGAAGGCCGATTATTCAAGTATTGATCCGGAAATAGGAGGGTATTCCAGTACGTTTTATAGTAAATCATATCTGAGGCATTTGATTTTGAGTAATGAAATTCTGGGAGCTCAAATTGCTACCTTGCAAAATCTAACTTTTTATCTTTGGCTGGTGAGGAAAGCCAGAAACAAGATTTTAAGTGGTGAATTCACTGAGTGGAAGAATATGATGATTAAACGAGTTGTTCGTAAGTTATAATGAAGATAATCGATAAATACATTCTTAAAAAGATGCTTTCGACCTTCATTTTTGTGATGGTTGTGTTAGTACTGATCATTTGTATTATCGACTTCACAGAAAAGAACGATAATTTCATTAAGCATAAGGTTTCCAGTGACTTGATCGTTCACTATTATCTTACATTTATCCCTTATTTTGCAGTCCTTCTTACACCCATTACCTCATTCATTGCCACTGTCTTTATTACGGCTAAGATGGCTGCGAAGACAGAGGTCATTGCGATCCTGGCATCAGGAGTTAGCTTTCGGCGAATGATGCTACCCTATTTTATTGGCGCTTGCCTGATTGCTATCAGTAGCTTTTTTCTTATTAATTATGTGATACCTGAAGGCAATAAGTTTAGAATCACATTTGAGTTAGAGTATCTAAACAAGCCTTTCTATTTCAGTGATCAAGACATTCACTTTAAGATTGGTGAGGAAAGTTATATTTATATCAATCGTTATAACAACAGAAGTGATGTGGGCTATTCGGTAACGCTTGAAAAGATTATTGAGGAAGAACTTAAGGAGAAGTTAGTAGCAGCAAGAATAAAATGGGACTCCACTTCTGGAAAATGGACGCTGTTGGATTGGCAACACCGGTTGTTAATTGATGAAGGTGAAGAGCTTACTGAAGGAAGTGAATTAGATACGTTATTGGCATTATCTCCAGCTGACTTTAAAAACAAGGAAAGGCTTTGGGAGACCCTGACTTTGCCAGAGTTAGATGCGTATATCGCCCTCCAAAAATCCAGGGGCGCTGATGATGTAATGATCTATCAGATAGAGAAATACATTCGGTTTATGCAGCCTTTTACTGTGCTTATTCTGTGTTTCATTGGTTTGATTGTATCTGCCAAAAAAAGTAGACGTGGAACTGGATATCAAATAGCACTTGGCTTTTTTATAGCCTTCGCATTCGTTATTGCATTCGTTTTAGCAAAGGCCATTGCAGAAGCGGGAAGCATGGATCCAATGCTGGCTGTCTGGCTGCCAAATATTGTGTTTAGTGGGGTAGGGCTGTTGCTTTATAATACGGTACCTAGATAAAAAAAAGCCTGACCCAGAAGGGTCAGGCTTTTTATCCAACGAAAAATCACGTTTTTTTTATGGTAATAAAACTTTATCAATCACATGGATTACTCCATTTGTACCTAGTACGTTGAGTAATGAAGCATCGCCAGCAAGGTTTGCTACATTGCCTGATCCATCAGTGATTGTTCCGGCAGATGCGTCAATGGTGATGTCTCCATTTAACGTAGTTGCAGCTCCTGAAGAAAGGTCAGTAGAGAATACTCTTCCAGCTCCAATAACATGATGTCCAAGAACATCCGTCAAGACGGCTATATCAATGTCATCAACTGAATTCCAATCCACATTAGAATCTAAAAGCGCCTGGAAAGCAGCATCTGTAGGAGCAAATACTGTGAAGTTACCCTCGCCAGATAAGGCAGCCAGATAATCTGTGTTTTGACCACTTGTTCTTGCAACAGCAGCAACTAGTTGAGTGAATTGATCGGGAGCAAAGCTTTGAGCAATTTCTACGATATTAGAAGATGGAGGTAGTAATGTTTTATCAATAACATGAACTACACCATTACTTCCTGTTATGTCAGTAGCAACCACTTCGGTTGTACCATTGATGAATACTCCTGCTTCTCCATTATTTGAGAGGTAAAAGTCACCCCCGAGTGATGGGATTGTTGCCGACCCTAGTGGCAAGTCAGCTGCTTCAGTTGTACCATCAACAACATGATATTTAAGTACAGCACTCAAAGTAGCTCCATCAGGTAATTCAGTGATGCCTGCAGCTTCAAATGCTGCATTGGTAGGAGCGAAAAGTGTCAATCCATTACCCATTCCATTACCTAATAACACTGAAAGGATATCTTCGTCTGCATTTTCAACAGCTGCAATTAAAGTAGAGAAATCGTTATTAAAGTAAGCAGGAGCTACGATGGTTCCCACTACAGGTAAAATAGATGGTGGAACCATCACATCATCTACGATGTGAACTACACCATTTAGCGCTTTTACATCAGCAGTAGAAACTTCAGCTCCGCTAATGAAAACACCGCCCTCAAGACTTACAGTGATATCTTCTTCAGCAACAGTAGTTGCAGTCTGTCCATTTGTAAGATCTGTTGATAAAACTTTAGCTCCTGAAATTACATGATACTCAAGAATAGTTCTTACTACTGATTCTGGAATGTTGTTCAGGTCTGTTTGTCCAATTGCAGTCAATAATCCTGCAAATGCCTCGTTGGTAGGAGCAAATACAGTAAATGGTCCATTTCCTTGAAGTGTTTCTACCAAATCAGGGAACAGAGATAATGCGGTAACTAAAGTACTTAAGTTATCAGTTGCAGAAGCAATTGTAACAAGATTATCTGTTACAAACCCTTCAGGAATCAATACCTCGTTTATGACATGTACTACTCCATTTGTTGCTTCTATGTCAGCGTTCACAACAGATGAAGATCCATTGATTACAACACCCGAAGTAACATCAATATCTATATCTCCATTAAGAGTAGTAACTGATCCACTTGTCAATGCTGTTGAAAAAACAGCACCTTCCACTACGTGATATTTTAAGATTTCGGCTAATTCTGTAGGGTTAGCAAGTAAATAATCTAAAACGCCGTCAGGTAAGTTAGCGAAAGCATCATTTGTAGGTGCGAAAACAGTGAAAGGTCCATCTCCTTGTAAAGTAGCAACAAGATCAGCAGTTACCACTGCAGTAACAAGCGTACTTAATGTGGAGGTAGCCTGAGCTAATTCTACAATGTCATCAGTTACAGGTATTTCAAATCCAGCAGGAATTAAGACTTCATTAATTACGTGAACTACACCGTTTGTTCCCAAAATATCTGGTGTAATAACTGAAGAAGTACCATTAAGTGTTACTCCGGAAGAAACATCGACAGCAATTGTTCCACCATTTAAAGCAGTTACATTTCCTGTTGAGAGATCCGTTGAAAGTACAGAACCACTAACTACATGATACTGTAAGACATCTGCAAGTACAGTTGGATTAGCTAATAAGTAATCTAATACTCCATCTGGCAAATTTTCAAATGCTTCATTAGTAGGTGCAAATACTGTAAAAGGTCCAGTCCCCTGTAGTGTTTCAGCTAGATCAGCTGTTTCAACTGCTGTTACGAGCGTACTCAAGTTTGCAGATGCAATTGCAAGTTCAACTACGTTGTCCGCTGGACCCATATCATTATCATCTTCATCATCATTACATGATGTAAAGGTTAACATGGATGCTGCCATTACTATCAGTGCAAGTAATGAAGCATTAAATTTTAAATTCTTTTTCTGTTTCATGGTTACTAAATTATTTTTCGGAATTAGTTTATTTGTTAATCATATGTACAAACATGTAATTTGAAATAATGTTTCACTATTTAGTTAAAAAGTTAAACAAAATATAACTTAAATCTCTTATAAACCTTATAAAATCGCATAATGATCATTTAAATCAATAAATAGTTAAACAAAAAAAGAATTGCAATAATTTCTTTTATGGTGACTAATACCGAGCTAATCACATGGAATTAGACAGTAATCAGAATCGTATAACCGAATAAAAACATCCATTTACTTATTTTAGTCAGATGTTAGATTACTTTCTGAGTAATGAGATCATCAAATCTGAGAAAAGAAGACTAGAGGTCTTTATGGGTGTACTATTTGTTGGTTTTATGGCCACCCTTGTTGTCAGAGTCTTTCATTTCGACCAGCTTCAAAGTACTTTCAAAAATGAACAGTCTTATTATTTATTGATGCTGAGCATCCTCTTGATGATGGTTTTTGTGTTTTCAGCAAGATTGTGGGTGATTCAAGTAATGCGAGCCGGGGAAAGGTTGACTAAGCGGTACTATGGGCTAACGGTGATAATGGAGGTATTTGTGCCCTCATTTTGGCTGGTAATGATTGCTATTAATGAACAATCAGCTGGTTTTCTTGATTCCCCACTCATATTTGTTTACTTCATTCTCCTCATCGTTTCCTCCATGCACCTGAGTTTTTGGTTTAGTGCCATGATGGGCTTAATGATCGCCTTGTTTTATGCTGTATATACCTTTTGGGTTACAACTATTTTTCCGATAAATCATGATCTACCTGTTTTCGTATTTTATGTCAGAGCAGGCGTCTATCTGGTCGCAGGAATATGTGCTGGTCTGGTTGCATCAGAACTAAAAAATCGATTAACAGCAACTCATAGAAACCTTTTGGAAAAAGAAGAGATTGAAGGGTTGTTTAGTCAACAAGTATCAAAACGGCTGGTAGATGTATTGAAAGAGAAGGGGGATTACACTGCCAGGGTAGTAGCGACCGTACTCTTTTTAGATATTAGGAACTTTACACAAAAGGTGCAACACCTATCTCCAGAAGAAGTAAATGCCTTTCAGAATAAGTTCTTCGGACCTATAATTGAAATTATCAATGAGAACAGTGGGATAGTCAACCAAATAATGGGTGATGGGTTGATGGCTACTTTTGGGGCTCCTGTGATTGATGAGGTCCACTACCAATGTGCATGGAAGACTGTCAATGATATTTTTTCATACGTTGAAAGATTTAGAAATGACAATGATGAACATCGATCAATTGAAATAGGCATTGGTATGCATTCCGGTGAAGTATTGGTAGGAAATATTGGTACGGAATTAAGAAAACAGTTATCCGTATCAGGAAAAACAGTCATAATTGCTTCAAGAATCGAGCAATTTAATAAAGAGCTGGAAAGTACTTTATTGATGTCGGGTGTACTTTATAAGTATCTTAAAGATGAAATTGGTGAATACAAGTCAATGTCCAAATATAAACTTAAAGGAATTGACGAGGAAGTAACTATCGTTCAGATTATATGAAATCAAAACCATTACATAACCGAGATTTAAGCTGGCTTACCTTTAACTTTCGGGTGTTGTTGGAAGCAGCTGATATCAGTGTTCCATTAATCGAAAGGCTGCGGTTTATTGCTATTTTCTCTTCAAACCTTGATGAGTTTTTCCGTGTCAGAGTAGCTAATCTACGCCACCTGGAGAGGATAGATAAGAAAAAGATCAATAAACGAGTTGAAGTTGATCCACAAAGTATCCTAATCCAAATTCATAAGGAAGTAGATGCACAGTTGGATATCTATGGTAAGACGCTCAAAGTACTATTAAAACAACTGGCAGGAAAAGGCCTGTCCATCAACTATTCAGGTAACCTTCCAAAAAAAGATCTTCCACGACTTATATATTTTTTTAGAACTCATTTATTGGGGTACCTGCAGGTACAAAGTCTTAACGATCGACGAATATTCCTTAATAACAGGGCTTTGTATTTTGTCATATCTGCAAAAAGAGCATCACGGGAAGATCATTTTTTGTTAAACATTCCCTCAGACAAAGTTCCTCGTTTTCATGAAATTAACGAACCCGGTAAAGAGTCGAGATATTATTTTATTGATGATATTATCAGACATAACCTATCAAAAATCCTCCTGGATTATGAGCAGTTTAATTGTTATGCGATTAAGTTGAACAAAGATGCGGACTTGCAAATCGAAGATGAATATGAGGGAGAGTTGGTTGAGAAAATTGAAAAGCAAGTAAAGAAGAGAAACCTGGGAGCACCATCCAGATTTCTATATGACAGTACAATGCCTCAGGCTATTTTGGAAAAATTAGTGCAATCACTAGACCTAAACAAGTCAGATCTTTTTTCCGGAGGTAGGTATCACAACCTGAATGATTTTTTCCAAATATCATCCGTTATAGATGAACTTGAATATGAAAGGGTAAAGCCTATTCGGAATAGCTCAATTGAAACCTCACGCACGGTATTTGAAGCTATTAATAAGCAAGATCAGGTATTACATTTTCCCTATCAGTCTTATGATTATATTTTGCAGTTTTTCAATGAAGCAGCCACCCATCCCCATGTTGAAAGCATAAATGTAACCTTCTACCGCATGGCAGAGAGGAGCATGATTGGTGAGTCGCTGATTAGTGCTGCAATTAATGGCAAGAAGGTAAATGTCTTTATGGAAGTTAAAGCCAGGTTTGATGAAGAAAACAATTTGTTGTGGGCCCGCAAAATGGAAGCGGCTGGAATTAGTATCCACTACAGCATTCCCGGCTTAAAAGTACATGCCAAGGCAGCTTTAGTCACGTTAAATATACCAGGTAAGGGAATAAAATATTATGGCTTTTATGGCACAGGAAACCTAAATGAGGGGACAGCAAAAATCTATTGTGACCATAGTTTGCTGACAGCTAATCCTGACATGAATAAGGAACTAAAGCAAGTCTTTGACTTTCTTAACGCTCAAATAAAACCAGCTGCATTTAAGCACCTCATTGTTTCACAGTTTGGAGCTCCTGATAGATTCTGTGAACTGATAGATCGTGAAATTGCCAATAAGAAGAATGGCCAGAAAGCTGAGATCATTATCAAGTTGAACAACCTGGAAGAGCCAAGGTTGATAAATAAGCTTTATGAGGCGGCAGAAAGTGGGGTGAAGGTTACCTTGATAGTAAGAAGTATTTGTTGTCTGGTTCCCGGGAATGGTGGTATTAATGTTATACGTATTGTTGATCGGTTTTTAGAACATGCACGTATCTTTTACTTTGCTAGTGGGGGAGAGGAAGCACTTTACATGGGCTCTTCTGATTGGATGAGCCGCAACCTTTATCGTAGGATAGAAGTTACGTTTCCGATTTACGATAGTGAGATAAAAAAACAATTAATAGCTATACTGAAAATTCAAATGGAGGATAACACCAAAGCAGTACGCTTAGATAAGCACCTGCATAATGAGAAATTTCCTAAGGTTAAGAGAAAGAGAATAGCTCAATCTGATATTTATGACTTCCTTACAAAATTGAATATTTAGCGTTAATAAGGTGCTGGCCCTTTTAGGAATGTTTCAGCAAACATGAAAGACAGAACTGCTATCACAAAACCAAACATAAAGATGGTATAAGAAATTCTTAATAGCCTATATTTTTTACCCAAAACCACTCCCAAAAGGTAGATATCCCTAATTAGACTTGAGTATAGGTATTCAGCGTCATTCATCATTTCTTTCATGGCCCACTCATATTTTTCCATCCCCATTTTATGAAAATTCCCAAAAAATAACAGATTAGTCTTTTTATTGTGAATGTCATCATCTGTAAATGTTCCTTTTGATACATTGGGACGTGTAGCCAAAATCGCAAAGACGATCGTTGTAAGACAAACGATTGTCATAATGATCGCAGGTAAAATCAAATGAGGGTATTCTTCCAGTTTCCTGAATAAAACGGAGACCAGCACAGACAATATAATAGAGTTAACGGAGATCATTATATTGGCTTTGGTATCGGCCATGGCACTTAACTCCAGATGATTTTTGGAAGTCAATCGGAACATGGTTTCGATGCCTCTCGTTGGTTTATTATCTTTCACCTTACTAGATTTCTTATTTGATTTCTTCACTTTTTTTCCTGAATTCTCAACGTCTTCCTCACTTTCTGTACTCATTTGAACTACTTTGTTTTTTACAATTTCCAGGTTTTTGCGGACTTTATCACTGTAATTAGCTCTTGCATAGGGGGTGAAAAACTCATGATTCTCAATGAAATCTATGTTCTTTTTATACCATTCTTCATCTTTGATCTCTTTACCAAATACCTGTTCAAGTTCCTCCTGAAGTAATTCAGATATTTCACAATAATTTTTATTTGCAAGGTGAACAAGATCCGCATCACATAGAATTTCATCTAATTTGTTTTTTGGATTTTGAGGCATTTTTGTAGCCATTATACAAGCAATGACCTGGTTTATCTTATCTGTTGGATAATTATGATCGATGAGAAATTTCCTGGTGATTTCTGCACTTTTTTCTTCATGGTTATTGATGGAAACTGTATAGCCCAAGTCATGAAACCATGCGGCCAATTCAATGATTTCTAGCTCGGCAGCATTGACATTTGAATGACTGCCTATTTCTACAGCCGCTTTTGAAACTAGTCGGGTGTGATTTATGGAGTGATAAACAATCTTCTCCGGAAGTTCATTTTCCAACAGTTGTTCTGCAAATTTTTGTGCCTCCGTAAGAATAACAGATTTTTCAGAAGTCATATACCTTATTATCTTGCCTGCAAAATACCAATTTTCCCCAATTAGGTTGAGAAGTATCCAAATTGAATCAATGCTTAATTATTTAAAGATAAACCTTTTGAATATCTCATGTGGTCTAATCATGCTTTCCATGGAGCTTGGTGTTAGTTCATGTACCACATATGATCGTGAAGACCAACTATTTACGATAAACGAAAAGCTACCTATTTATTATGATCTCAATCACCCAACAGCAACACATATAATGCCAGAAAAGTTGGTTGAAATTTCTGGTATTAGCTGGTTTATGGGACAAATCATTTGTGTAGAAGATGAGCTTGGGAAAATATATTTCTATGATCCGGATAAAAATAAGGTTACGGATGATTGGAAATTTGGGAGTGATGGCGATTATGAAGACATTCAGACAATTAGAGATAAGGTTTATGTTTTGGAGAGTGATGGTGACCTATTTGAAATAGATTTTTCGAAGAAGAGAGACAAAAGGGTGAAAAAACGTGAAAATAAGTTGAGTAGAATACACGATACAGAAGGTTTGGGCTACGATCCATATACAGGTAATTTATTGATAGCCTGCAAAGAGTCCGTAGGGTTGGACGACGAAGAATTGCCAGGAGCTCCAATATATACTTATTCATGGTCAGACGATCTCTTTGTGGTTGACCCTTTTTACCTAGTAACAGCAAAGGCATTAAAATCTTTTTTTGAGGCAAATAGGGATTATGAATATGAGGAAGAACGCATTCAAATAAAGCCTTCAGCGATATCTTTTAACCCATTAGATAGCTGTTATTATATCGTTTCTTCCGTAGGGAAATTGATGATCGTTATTAATGTTAACAAAGAAATAAAAGGAACTTATTCCATTCCAGCGGAGCTTCTCATTCAGCCTGAAGGTATTGCTTTTACTACCTATGGCGAAATGTGGATCAGTTCTGAAGGAAAGGATAGTAAGGGGAGAATATTAAAATATGACCCAATAAACAGGCGGCAATGAGGTATATATTATTATGGCTATTGATGCCATCATTTTTGATGGCCCAAGAAATAGAAGTGTTCTTAATTGGCGATGCTGGTGAACCAGTTTTCCCTACGGATAGTAACCTGGATCACTTAAGCCAAATGACAGATTCCGCTGGTCCGGAAGACATCCTTATTTTCTTAGGAGACAATGTATATCCGCTAGGGATTCCACCAAAAGATGACCCCAGAAGGTTGGAGATGGAGCACAAACTTGATGCAAGTCTGCAATTGATCAAAAGATTTAAAGGCCGATCTATTATAATTCCAGGTAACCATGACTGGCAAAGTAGTGGTAAAAATGGAGTGGAATATTTACTTGAAATGCAGGATTATGTAGACACCAATCTTGGAAAGGAAAATGTTTTTCTACCCAGAAACGGCTGTCCCGGACCTGTAGAATATGTTGTTTCGGATGAATTGGTCATACTGATCCTTGATACGCAATATCTATTGCATCCTTATTCGAAGAGAGATGGGTCTGATTGTGGTGCAGTTTCCACCGTTGAAGTCATCAATCAATTAAGGGATTTGATTAATGATCATAGTGATAAAAATATCATCGTGGCTGCTCATCATCCAATGTATAGTAACGGTCCACATGGGGGGAAGTTTTCTGCAAGGTCACACCTGTTTCCATTTTCTGATGCAAATAGAAAGTTGGTTATTCCGCTTCCGGTTCTTGGCAGTATTTATCCCTTATATAGGAAAGCATTTGGATTGAGACAGGACATCTCACACCCTAAATACCAGGTCATAAGAAATGAAATTGTCGATATTCTGGAGTCTTCGGATAATATCATTTATGTGAATGGACATGAGCATGCCTTACAGTATATCATGAAGGATTCTATTCACTATATCACCAGTGGATCTGGATCTAAAAGTGGTTATGTAAGAGGAGGAAAAGGATCTCAGTTTGCATCTGAGGTAAAAGGGTTTGCCAAAATTGGGTATGCGAAAAACGGTGAGGTGACACTTTCTTTTTATGATGGGTATGCCAGGGAACAGCTGTTTGCCAAAACGATTTTCACCAAAGTACCCAGAAGTCTGGTTGATCCTGATGATTTTCAACTAGCAACTGAAACGAAAATCGAAGCAATTAGCACCCGGTATTATGGTTTTGGGAAAGCGCACCTGTTCTGGTTAGGCACGAATTACCGTGACCTCTGGGCGACACCGGTAGAGATGCCGGTTTTTGACATTGCAAAAGAGCATGGAGGTTTATCCATAGTGAAGATGGGTGGAGGTAATCAGACCAAGTCATTACGGCTAGAAGCCGAAGATGGTAGGCAGTTTGTTTTAAGGTCTTTAGAGAAGTATACAGAGAAGCTACTTCCTGATATATTACAGCAAACAATAGCAGGAGATATTCTTCAAGACCAGATCTCAGGGTCAAATCCATATGGGGCCTTTGCGATACCACCACTTGCTGAAGCCGCAGCGATTTACCACACAGATCCCCAATTGGTAATGGTTTCAGATGATCCGAGGTTTGGTAAGTATCAAGAGACATTTGCTAATATGGCTGTTTTGTACGAAGGAAGGGCAAATGATGAAATTGCGGAAAACTATTTTGATGGAAAAGGTGAGGATGTAAAAGGCACTCCTGACTTAATTCTTGAATTGAAGGAAGATAATGATGAAAGTGTGGATCAACCCTTTGCTTTGAGAAGCAGGCTTTTTGATATGTTAATTGGTGATTGGGACAGGCATGAAGACCAATGGAGATGGGTAAGGAGAGATACAGATACGGGAGGGCACATTTGGAGGCCCATACCCAGAGACAGGGATCAGGCATTTTATATGAACGAAGGTGTTTTGGGCTGGCTGGTCTCCAGAAGATTTGTTCTGCCTAACACCGAAGGGTTTGATGAAAAAATGGATTATGCTCCTGGGTTCAATACCAGCGCCAGGTTTTTTGATCGTACATTTCTAAATGCTTTAAGCTGGAAGGATTGGGAGAAAGAGATTGCGTATCTGCAAAAACACATGACAGATCATGTATTTATAGAAGCCATGAAAGAATGGCCGGATACCATTCAAGTACAGGCTGCTGAACAAACAGTAAATAATCTAAAAGCCAGACGTGAGGATATGGTCAGATATGCCAGGGATCACTATCTGTTTATTTCTAAAGAGGTAGAAATAACCGGCAGCGATAAACATGAATTTTTCCTTATCGAACGATTGAATCCGTCAGAGACTCTTGTCAGGGTATATAAAAGAAAAAAAGATGGGGAGATCGAACAAGTGATCTACGAAAGAACTTTTAAATCCTCAGAAACAAAGGAAATAAGGATTTATGGATTGGGAGGAGAGGATGTTTTTGAAATCAAAGGAGAAGCTAAAAAGGGAATTAAGGTCCGAATCATTGGTGGAGATGGCGAGGATAAGATTCTAGATACATCAAAAGTGAATGGAATCTCCAAACAGTCAGTAGTTTATGATTCAAAAGAAACCTCGCTGGTTACATCTGGGGAGACAAAGTCAAGACTGAGTAGGAAGGATGGTGTGAATTTTTATAATAGAACGGCATTTGAATATGATAAATTTGTACCTCTCCTAAGTGCTCAATATAATAGAGACGATGGATTGTTTTTGGGCGCAGGCTTTATCTATACCAAAGAAGGATGGCGAAAAGAGCCATTTGCACAAAAGCACCAGTTGAAAGCCAATGCTGCCATAGCTACAGGAGCTGTTAATGTTTATTATGAAGGTGTCTTCACAGATGTGATTGGCTCCTGGGATCTGAATACCGATCTATCGCTTCAACAACCATTTAGCGTTTCCAACTTTTTTGGCTTTGGCAATGAAAGCACGTTTGATTATCGAGGTGAAGGTCCTGCTGCTGTTTTTGAAGATGAAATAGACTATTACAGGTTTAGGTATAACCGATCTGCTACATTTATCGGCCTTGGTCAGACCTTAGGTGTTTCAGGAATGTTTAAAATTGGAATGGAACACCTTTCATATAAAGTGGATGATGATGTCACCAACAAGTTTATTAATTCGCCCTCCAGTGGTATTGCTGCTGCTGACTTATATAGTGGGTATCAATTTTTAGGGTTGAAAACCGCACTCAGTATGGATACACGAGATGATACATTTATTCCATCAAAGGGTTTGACCTCTGAATTGTCATTTACTAAATATTATGGTCTAAATGAAACATCCAGTGATTTTACCAATTTAGCTGGTTCATTTGGTATGTATCTTTCCATTTATCCACCTAAAAAGATTGTATTTGCTACTCGATTCGGTGTTCAGCATCTGATTGGAGACGCACAGTTTTTCAATGGGGCAACACTTGGGATGAACGAATTGCGAGGATATAGAAGAACCAGATTCATAGGAAACACTTCCTTTTATAACAATGTGGATCTTCGAATACATCTATTCAATATCAAGACCTATTTTCTTCCCATGGGTGTGGGACTTGTTGGTTTTCATGATATTGGTAGGGTTTGGTATGATGGGGAGACCAGTGAACAATGGCACAGTAGTAAAGGGGTTGGTTTATGGTTAGCACCATTGAATAGAATTTTGGCAACTTTTCATTTAGCGTTTTCGGATGAAGAGACGTTGCCTTTGGTAACATTTGGGTACCAGTTTTAGAAGGTAAATACCTCGACTTTTTCCTTTTTTCCTCTTAAGTCAATTTCGCCCATTCTGAGAGGTGCTAGATGCATCTTTTCAGGTTTTAACTGCTGGAGCAAAGATTTGGAGATAAGCAGGTCAGTCTTCAGTTCGTTGCATTTACCTTGAATTCTTGAGGTAGTATTCAGTACATCTCCAGAATACACAATGTCACGTTTTACCACTCCAATTTCCCCGGCCATAACATAACCATAGTGTAGACCAGCTTTGAACTCAGGGAAAATACCATAGGTCTCGAGAAAGAATTCGCGTTTGCTGAGTAGATTTTGTTTTATCTCGAAATAACAGTTCAGACAGTTGTTGTTTTCACTCCCGCTTGATACGGGCCAGCTAACAACCACCTCATCACCAACATATTGATAAATTTCGCCATGATTATTGAGTATTCCGGGAGTTGATTCTTTGTACACATCCTTAATAAAATTAAAATAATTCTGCTCGCCTAGTTCTTCAGCGATAACTGTAGATGACCTGAGATCTAAGAACATGAAAATTCGTTCTTCCTTCTTCGGGCTATTGTATCTTCCAAGTAGGAATTTCCAGAATATGCCAGGCCCGTATTTATCATTTATGATAAATGTAATCAAGGTTAGAATCACTACACTCAACCACAAAACATATGGTACCAGAACATTTATTTCAAAGGGAAGCAATAGGGCATCAAACCATAGATTTTCATCATGAAGAAATCTTTGTTCGTGGGAAATTTTAAAGAATAGGCCGTTTACATAGGAGATGAAGTAAAAAAGTAGGGTATATAAAACAAAAATTCTCTTTAATGTCCAACCATACGGCTTGGTTCGTAGCCACTTTTCCCATACGAAAACAATAATAATTCCACCAATTACACCTGCTAAAAGTCCAGTAATGATGGTGCCTTTTATCCCAATTATAATTATTTCATCGTCCAGCGATAAGTTAAATTGGAAAATCACAGAATAACTGATCAAAAATTGATAAACAGATATCATGGTCCAAACCAGTATTATCCAAATGACGTTATAAATCTTTGACTTAAGCATTTGACTTATATTTAAAATCAAACATAGTATTTTCATTTGAATCCACAACCATGATTACAACTACAACACATAGCATAGAAGGGAGACAGATAAAATCTTATCAGGGGATAGTAACTGGGGAAGCTATTATAGGCGCGAATATTTTCAAGGATTTATTTGCAAGCATTACAGACGTAATAGGCGGACGTTCCGGTGTCTACGAAAAGTCATTGCGTGAGGCCAAAGACATTGCAATAAAGGAAATGCAAGAGAATGCCAGACTCGTTGGTGCCGATGCGATAGTAGGCGTTGATCTGGATTATGAAAATATGGGTCGAGATGGTGGAATGCTCATGGTGACGGCGAGCGGAACTGCCGTTCAACTGGAATAGGATTCGTATTTTACACCTTGAATTTTGTAAGTATTCATACTTCTCACTTTTAATAATATATAGGTAATATTCAAGTCACAAGAAGTAGTCACCTTTACTGTTTAATAAGTATTACTGTTGTTAGGAGTTCCGGACAAATTCCTTTCAGAGCTTTTATATATAAGTAAAATCATGATGAATAGGATTAAAAACGAAAAGGACATTTTGAAAAGAGCAACGCATACAGTTGCTGAAGAATTTGGTATTGATCAGGGAAAATTAAAATTATCCTTCAGACAAAGGAATGGCATTTTTCTAACCTATCAATTTACTTCTAATGAGAAGCCATATTTACGAAAAGAAAAGGATTCTTATTGTGTAACTATGAATGTTTCAGGGATGCCCATAGACCTTTATAAGAACTGATAGTTTACTTAGGCTGGTAAAAAGATAGATATATTTAAGCGCCTTTCGGGTGGGCTATTGAAGGATAATGAACTAGTCAGATCTATCAGGTGATTGACCATTATTGCTTATGCAGAAGCAATAGCCTTAAAATAGCTGGATAATTTTCTGCGCTATACCTGGTTGTGTAAACGCAATATCATTAGGGTTTTCGTTAAACAGCCCAAATAGTGTACTCCCCGAACCACTCATGGCTGCATAACTAGCCCCTGAATCGTATAGTGATTTTTTTATCTCTTCCAATTCAGGAAATTGCTGAAATACACTCTTTTCAAAACGATTAACTAGCTTTTCCTTCCAATTAGCAATAGGCTCTTTAAGCACTTTTCTGATCGAATATTCAGGGAGCTCAGGGTGAATATGCGCATAAGCCTGAACTGTATTAATCCCAATTGTAGGAAATACAAGCATTAAAAATTTCCCTTTTAAGTCAACGGATATTTCATCTAATGCAGTACCCGTTCCAGTGGCGATCGCGGGATTGTTATCAATGAAAATGGGGCAATCACTACCAAGCTGGCTGGCAAGCTGTTTGAGTTCAATGGTGCTGATTCCAATATCAAATAAATCATTCAACATCTTTAAGGTAAAGGCAGCATCAGAGGATCCGCCTCCCAGACCAGCACCCATAGGGATTACCTTGTGTAGATGCATAGCAATAGGTCCTATGTTATATTCAGACCTAATTAAATGATAAGCCTTAATGCATAGATTGTGCTCATTACTGGTGTCAATAGCTAGGCCAGTACTGTTGAAACTGAAGCTTTGAGCAGGAATAATTTCAAGGATATCCGTGAAAGGAATGGGAACCAGGCATGTTTCAATGTCATGGTATCCATCATCCCTTTTTCTTAATACATGAAGCCCCAGATTGATCTTGGCATTAGGAAAAGCAAGCATTGGAGTCTTATTCCTTCTTAAGAAGATCAATAATTTCTTCAGAAATACCAGTGCTCGAGTAGCCCCCATCATGGTATAAATTCTGCATGGTGATCATTCTACTTAAATCACTAAATAAAAACAAACAGTAATTGGCGCAATCGGCGGCGGAGGCATTCCCTAGCGGTGACATCTTATCAGCAAAATTAAAAAAGGAATCAAAACCACCAATACCGGATCCAGCTGTAGTAGGAGTTGGAGACTGTGAGATGGTATTTACCCTTACCTTTTTAGCTTTTCCAAGCCTGTAACCATAGCCACGGGCAATGGACTCTAGTAGTGCTTTGGCGTCTGCCATATCTGTATAGAATGGGTATGTGCGTTGTGCAGCGATATAGGATAAACCTACAAAAGATCCCCATTCATTAATTACATCTAGTTTTTCCGCAGTAGCCAACATTTTATGGAATGACAACCCGCTGATATCAAGTGATTTCTGATACCAATCGTAATTAAGATCTCCGTAGGACCTCCCTTTTCTAATGTTTGGGGACATCCCAATGCTATGCAGTACGAAGTCAATTTTGCCTCCCAGGATTTCAGAGGATTTGGTAAAAAGGTTTTCAAGCTCCTCAACGGATGTGGCATCAGCTGCAATTATTTCAGCACCACAAGCTTCTGCGAGCTCGTTAATTTTCCCCATTCGCAAAGCAATAGGGGCATTGGTTAGTGTAAATTTAGCACCGGCTTCATGAGCTTTTTGTGCCACATGCCAGGCAATTGAGTTTTCATCCAATGCGCCTGAAATAATTCCCCTTTTTCCTTCTAGTATTTGGTGAGACATAAATCTTGTTTTTTATTTACTACAAAAATATATGATGGTGATGAAATCCTTATCCTTTGAGCAAACTATATCCCTAGTAGCTCTTTAGAACTGTTGATGGCAATTTCTGATGGGTTGTCTCCACCAATCATTTTAGCAATCTCTATCACACGTTCTTCATCTGCTAATTTTTTGATCTTACTGACAGATTTTTCTGATGAATGGTCTTTATAAACAAAGTAATGTGATTCACCACCGGCAGCAAATTGTGGTAAATGACTGATGGCAATGACCTGATGGTTTTTAGACATGCTTTTCATCATGTCAATCATTTGTAATGCAATTTCGCCAGAGACACCTGTATCAATCTCATCAAAAATAACTGTAGGTAAGGCTGTCTTATCTGCTATCAGGTACTTAATAGCGAATATTAACCGGGAAAACTCACCGCCACTGGCAACGTGTTTGATTTCTTTTGGCTCAATGCCTTTATTCGCTGAAAACATCATTTCTACTTTGTCGAGTCCTGTTCTGCCTGGAGTTGACGCTGATATTTCAAAATGTATGGAGGCATTGGATATACCTAATTTATGAATGATCGACTCAATGGCACTGGCCATTTCCGTGCTGTATTTCTTCCTAGAGTCTGTGAGTTTTTTACCGGCATCTAACATGGCCACTTCAGCTTTTTCAAGCTGCTGCTTTGCATGGGCTATTTTCTCATCAAGGTTTAGTACTGATTCTAACTGTCTAGATAGAAGTTCTTTAATGTCAACTAAATCTTTGACGTTATTAACCTTGTGTTTTGATTCTAAACGAAAGATCAGGTCAAGACGATCTTTTACGATTTGTGTTCTTTCAGGGTCAAATTCAATGGAAGCTTCTTCCCGACTGATTTCATTTCCAATATCCCTGACTTCAACCATACAGCTATACAGTCTTTCATACAATTCCTCTAGGTCTTTAGAATAATTTTTGAGGGACGATAGCATGGATAGACATTGCTGAAATTGCTGACTCACAGAGAATTCATCTTCCTCCAACGATTGCCTGATGCTGATCAGGTTCGTTTTGATTTCTTCAGCATGTTCCAGTAATTGTGATTCATCCTCAAGTGCTTTCTTTTCGTCAGGATCAAGATTGGCTTCCTCCAACTCATTTAAGAGAAACTGGTTATAATCTGATTCTTTTTCGTTGTTTTGAGAAAAAGACACTAATTCTTCATAGGCTTTTTGGTGGGTTATATAACTTTCAAATTTATCCAGATAGGCCGTTCTCAAATGTTCATTTCCTGCATAAAGGTCCAGTGTTTCTAACTGGTACATGTTTTGTCCCAACTGAAGCCCTTCATGCTGAGAATGAATATCCATGAGTTGCTCACCGATTCTTTTGAGCACGTCTAAGGTGACAGGAGTGTCGTTTACAAAAGCCCTTGACTTACCTGATGGATTAATCTCTCTGCGTATGATTGTCTCATCTTCATAATCCAGATCCTCTTCGTCAAATATGTGTTTTAGCGGATAGTCTTTGATGCTGAACATGCCTTCAACTACACATTTTTCATTTGAAGCGTATAATGCTTTAATATCAGCCCTATTGCCCAATAGCAGGCCCACAGCACCCAACATGATTGATTTTCCAGCCCCTGTTTCGCCTGTGATGATATTCAACCCATTGGCAGGTTGCATTTCCAAATGCTGGATAAGTGCATAGTTAGCTATGGATAGAGATTTGATCATAAATTCAGGAGACTTTTACGTCGGCCCAAATTTCATCAATTTGCGTCAAAAGAACGTTCATCTTTTTGTCCATCTTATTTTTGACCTTTAAAACATTGGCGACAAGTTTGACTGGAAGAACAAAGTAAACAGAACCGTCTTCCAATACAAGGCTTAGCCAAACCTTGTTTTTAATACAAGTGTCCAACTGGTCAAAGTTTACCCTAAGCAGTTTTTTTGACATTTTCTACTCAATAATTGTTTTAAAGGTTTCACTGCGACTAGGATCCAGGGCCGATAGTATTTCATAGGCTTGTCGTTGTACGGAAGGGTTACCTTCATTAAATATCTGAGTGATTTCTTCTGCCTTGGCATCGAGGAATGTAATGGTAAGTATTGACCTTGGCCTGGACTGATTGGCTACCCTTAGCCCTTTTAAGCTCGTTAACACATTACTTCTGGCTTCATCTGGTTTGTCCATAAAGATATCCAGCCCTTTCATGTGATAGGTATAATAGCCTTTCCTTACAGGTTCAAAAGTGGTACTGAGGAAATTTTCTGTCAACCAATATCTGTTACGGATGCTGTTAAATTGCTGCCATCCGGGGTATCCAGACTGTTGGGCATTGATAACTATCTGATTGGCAAGCTGGAAATACCGAGTCCCTGCCATGTCACTAAAAGTATCATAATCTACGCCAATGATGACATACGCGTAATAGGCCAGGAGTGAGGTGATGTTATTAAGAAAGGCATTTTCATTAAATTGAAGAGGCTGAGACTGGAAATATTCAAATACCCAGTCTCTATCAGCAAAATTAAAAACTACGGTTTCATAATCGGTTCCGTAAACGGGTCTGGAAGACAGGATCTGAACCGATGCACCAAATTTTCCGGTACCAGGCTGGGTCTCATTGGGATCAAGTGTCAGAATGAAATTGCAATTGATCCTTTCTTCAGGAAGGTATTCATCATTGGTCCATTTACGGTCATTTAGAAACTGCGCAAAAGCAGTCTCCATGTCATTGAAAATACTTCGTTCAGTGGTTTGCACCTGGTCGGCATTGATGATCACTCGACAATTTAATTCCTGCCCCAAAGAGATTTGGGTATAGACAAGTGCTGCAAATAGGAGTACCTTTTTCATTGATCCAGCGATTCTAAGAGTTCCATCAGATCTTCTGCAACTTGTGTTTTACTCTTTAACTCAAAACTAAATTTTTTATTATCCTTGCTAAAGATAGTTACCTTGTTGGTATCATGAGAAAACCCAGCCCCTTCATGGTTTAAGGAATTCAGTACAATGAGGTCCAGATTCTTTTTTTCAAGTTTGGCTCTTGCATGTTTTTCTTCATCATTTGTTTCTAAAGCAAAACCAACTGTAACCTGTCCTTCCTTTTTGATCTTACCCAACTCCATCGCAATATCAGGATTTGGTACCAGGTTAAGTGAATGATCTCCCTTATCTTTTTTGATCTTGGTTTGAGATTTATTTCCTGGTCGAAAATCCACTACAGCTGCAGTAAATATAGCAATGTCTACATTCGTAAAGACTTTTTTAGATGCTTCGAGCAATTCATCAGCTGAAACAATGGAAGTTACTTTGATATTTGGGTGAGTAGGGAGGCTGTAAACGGGCCCAGAAACCATCTGCACTTCCGCACCTCTTTCTGCACAAGCCAACGCAATGGCTTTACCCATTTTACCGGTAGAATGATTACCAATAAACCGGACGGGGTCGAATGCCTCATGTGTGGGCCCCGATGTAATGAGTATCTTCTTACCCTTTAACGTTTCTTTTTTTTTAAAGAAATCCTGGATCCCGGACAATAATTCTTCCGGTTCAGCCATTCGGCCAACTCCGTGAAGTCCACTGGCAAGTTCACCTTCTTTTGCTTCAATGACGATATTGCCATATTCACTAAGCTTATTCAGGTTTTCTTTTGTGGCAGGATGCTGATACATGTCAAGATCCATCGCCGGGGATACCATGACCGGGCAACGGGCCGAAAGGTAGGTGGCAATTAGTAAGGAATCGGACTGTCCATTTGCCATTTTAGACAAAGTATTTGCACTTAAAGGTGCAACAATCATTAGGTCAGCCCAAAGGCCTAACTCCACATGATTGGTCCATTCACCCTGATTGTTTTTTACGAAGTCGCTGGAAACTGGGTTTTTTGATAAGGTAGCTAATGTCAGGGGAGTGATAAAGTCTTTTGCGCTGGAGGTCATGATTACTTTGACTTCTGCACCTTCCTTCACAAGTAACCTAACAAAAAAAGCGGCTTTGTATGCTGCAATAGAGCCACAAACCGCTAATAAAATTTTTTTTCCAGCCAACATTGGGCGGATTTTAAGATTCCTGATCTTCGACTTCAGGTGTTCTGAATGTGATCTTACCTTCTAGAAATTCTTCGACAGCTACGGTAGAAGGCTTTGGCATTCTCTCGTAGAACTTTGAGATCTCAATTTGTTCTCTGTTTTCAAAAATTTCCTCCAAATTATCTACAGAGGAAGCGAATTCAGCTAATTTGGAATTCAACTCTTCTTTTTGTTGAGCACTGATTTGTCTTGCTCTTCTAGAAATCACTACTAAAGAATCATAAATATTCCCTGTTGGTCTTGAGATTTCTTCGTTATTTCTTGTGATTAATGATGCACTCGTTGCCATATGCGATCTTCCTTAAAAATTATGTATGCTAATTTTGGTTTGCAAAGGTAGCTAATTGTTCGATGCTTTCCTCATAAAACCTTTCAACTTCTTTGATGTACTTACTTTCCGGATAATTGTCGATTAATGATTGGTATCTTTCGACCGTATCTCTATACCGTTCCTCCTGTTTTGAGCGGAAACTATTAGCTGCGTATTCAAAGGCAGCTACTACTTCTAAATACCTGATTTCCTCATTATACTTAGAGTCGGGATAGTTAAAATGAAAGCTCTCAGCAGTAGTTAGCGCAGCAGCGTATCCTCCAAACCTTGATTTTCTTAGATTGAAGAAGAGTTTAACTTTTTCGTAATCTTTGGTTTCCAGTTTTACCCTTAACTCCTGAATCAGGGTGTCAGCCTTTTCTGACAGCTCTTCATATGGGTACTTGTTGATGAAGTTTTGAAGTGCAGTCATTGCTTCATATGTGCTTGTCTGATCAAGACTAGCTTCTGGCGATTGAAGGTATAGTGAATAAGCCCTCATATACGCAGATTCCATGGCGTATTCACTCCTTCCATAGATATCAGTGAAAGCTTTGAAATAATGGGAACTCAGTAGATATTGCTTCTGATAGTAATAAGTATAGGCGTAATAGTAATTAGCTAATTCAGCTTCTTCAGTACCACGGATAAGTGGGATGATCTCCTCAAATAACACATTTGCATGGTAATAGTCTTTTTCGTTGTAATAATTGACGGCGGCCTCATATTTGACTTTCCAGTCAGTGCTCTTCTGAATTTTCCGGAACTTACATCCACTGGAAAAAAAGATGAACCCAATTATTAGAAGATTAACGATGAATTTTTGACTCATTTTTTAGAAACTGGACGCAAACTTAGCTTATTGAACTAACAACTAAAAAGTATCGTAAAGTATTGCTCAATAGCTTATTCCTTTTTTAACAAAATTTGTGATGGTTTTGGAGATTTTATCTGTGGTGGCAATTCTCTTGATTCTCTATCAATTGGAATTACTTCATCCTCTTCTAACGGTTGATTCGTTATGATAAGTTCATTTGATGGTGAAAGAATCAGTGAATCCAGATAAGGTGCAATATCAAAAAGGGCTGGTCGTTCCAATATCCGCCAGTCAAAACCATCTAGTTTTTGAATTTCAGCTGTTAATTCATGAGGAGGGATGAACCGGGCATCAGGTTTACCATATGCAGAAAAGTTGATCAGTTTTTTATTCTGGAAACGCATCCTCATCCTACTTGTATAGAGTTTATTTAATCCCATAACTGAAGAGTCTCCTTCTTCAAGTGCGTAGTACAATAATTCACCATTTCCATCCACATCAATGATTTTGATTTGGTTTGCTTCAAAATCAGCAACCATATTTCTCCCTTTTATCTGGTTGTAGTTGGTAATGGTATCCTCTTGGGCCAGAAAAGCATTAGCAATCATGTGCATTGCCTTGATTTCGTTATTAGATATTTCAAGGTAGATGGTATCAGCTTCTATTTGATTCTGTTCATTCCACATGACAGGATCATGATATAAATAGATGACGGAGTCAGCGAGGAAATAGGAAACGGAGTCCGCTATGCCCTGAAGCCCCTCTTTGTAAATTTGTACCTCTTTGTAGGCAAGAATTCTTTTTGCTGAATCATATTCACTTTCTACTGAGACCATGGTGTCAGCTGCCACATAAAAAGTATCTGCGACTATGCGAAAGGTGTCTGGCGAGATATAAGTAGTATCAGCATTCAATATTCTCTTCATCAAGGGGTTACCAAATACCTTACTAATTCCATTTTGTTTATCATAGAATCCTTCATCACCCGTGATAATGATATCTTTTTCTTTAGCGATCATTTTGACATTACCAATAGCCTTGTAGTATTTCCGCAAGTCATCAAAGAATAGGTTATCCCCAAATAAGGTGTAGTCTTTCGTTTCTACACTACCAGATACAAATTGGCTTTGATCAATAATGGTTTTGAATTCGCTTGCCTGAGAATGTAAAATAGTGCCATCATTAGAGGTGATTTCGGTAGGGCCATAGGTGTAGGCAACTTTGGTGAGGGTATTATACCGCAGGGTATCTGACTCTAATACATATTCGGGGGCAGTAAGTATTACATTCTTCCAGAATAGCGCATAGTTCTCCTGAGCGTGGAAGTATCCAATTTCACTGGTCAATGTATTGGTGGTATCTACCAATCTTCCATTATTGAAGTATTCTGCCACTTCTGTCTCCAGGTCATAATCTAAAAAGTCTGTGTAAAGCTTTCTTTCTCCCCTCGTATAGACAACATTGTTTCTGAGTCGGGCTTTCCTTTCATTGCCGTCATAGAAAAGTTGGCGGGAAGTAATCACAACCGAATCGTCCACTATTCTAACCCTTCCATAAGCTTCCATTACATTTCTGGCAGGATAGAAAAAAGAGCTATCACAGTACACAGTGGTGCTTTTTTGCTTAAACACCACATTGTCTTTAAGCTTCCGATATGCCTCACCATTCTTCTTATTGAAGAATAAGGAATCTGCCTGGTACTGGATTTTTTTCTTCTCCTGGGCTTCTATCACAGAGGATAGCCCAAACAGAAAGAAAAATAATATCGAATATTGCAGTAACTTCATTTTGACTTCGCAAAGCTAAAAGACAAACGTCAGATATGGTGAATAGTATGCTTGAGTATTTTTTAGCATTTATAAAACAACATCAATTAATTGCCAGGAAAGAGCAGGTAATCGTTGCCATAAGTGGCGGAGTGGATTCTATGGTGATGGCTGATCTTTTTAAGAAATCTCCTTATTCCTTTGCCATAGCACATATAAATTATGGATTAAGGGGTGAGGATAGTAATAAAGATGAACAGTTGGTAAAAAGTTGGTGTGAACAAAATGACATCGATTGTTTTATAAAAAAAGCACCCAAGGAAATTTTTCAGGGCAAAGCATCAGTACAGATGGCTGCACGGACTTTCCGGTACCATTTTTTTGACGAAATTTTAAATGCTAAAAAGTATCATAAAATAGCAACTGCTCATCACCTGGACGATAGCTTGGAGACTGCACTCTTTAATTTCTCAAAAGGAACGGGGCTGAGAGGGTTGGTGGGGATCGCACCGATGCTTGGGGACGTCATCAGGCCAATGTTATTCGCAGAAAAGGCAGACATTTTGGCTTATGCAAAAGAGCATAAAATCAAATGGAGAGAAGATCTATCCAATGAGCAAACGAAGTATCAGAGAAACAAAATACGTCATGAGGTTATCCCTGTCCTAAAAAGCATTAATCCTGGTTTGCTCAATTCTTTTAGAAGTGTTTCTCAGAGAGTCACAGATGCCCAGGATCTACTGACTCAGAAAACTGAAGAGATCAAAAGAGTGCATCTCAAAACAGATCGTCAAGTAATTACAATGGAGCTCTCCTGGATGAATGAATTTCATAATCCAAGGTCCATTCTTATGGAAGCCCTAAGGCATTATGCTTTTTCTTTTAGTCAGGTAAGGGATATTTATGAAGTCATTTTGAGTGGTGCGAAAGGTAAATTATTCTTTTCCGAATCATATGAGTTAAATGTAGATCGTGATCTTTTGGTTATCAGGCTCCACAAGGAAGATATGGAGGTCAATGAAAAGTTAAATGTTCCAGGGAGCGTTTCTATTCAAAACCATGTTTTATCTACGGAAGTTCTCAAGGGAAACACAATTGACAATCAGAATGACTCAAGCATTGCTTTTGTTGATTTTGATCAAATGAAACAATTAAAAGTTACGGGTTGGCAGGAAGGCGATATCTTTTATCCATTGGGTATGAAGGGTAAAAAAAAGGTGAGTGACTTTATGATTGATTCTAAAATTCCACTAACATTGAAAAGAGATGTGTTGATCATCCGTTCTGAAGAGGAAATAGTTTGGGTAGTAAGCCACCGGATTGATGATAGGTTTAAGGTGACTGAAAAAACTCAGAAGATGTTAAGAATTCAATTCCAGGAAAATGTTTAAGATTTTCAAAAAGTCATTTACTGAAAAAGAGAAGTTTCTTTTTAGTTTCTTAAGAAAGGCTAAGTTGTTCGAGAGCCTGGAAGATGAAGAACTAATTCATCTATTGCCTTATCTCTATGAGCGGAAGTACAAAAGGGACGAGGTTGTATTTTTTACTGGGGATCCCAGTCATGCCATCTATCTAATCAAGTCAGGAATTGTCGGACTAAAACTGGACCTTGCTGATGGCTTTGAAAAGTTAATGACGCTAAGAAGTGGTGGGTTATTTGGAGATAACGCCATCCTGCCGGAGACGAAGCGGACTTATTCATCCATTGTGGAAACGGACTCCGCAGACATCTATGTGATCCCAAAAGTTAACCTGGAAGAAGTTATGCTTGATCATCCGGTCATTAAGGCAAAAATAATGACAAAATTCGCTGAGACATATAACGATTACGTGACCAGACTATTTAAAGTTTACCGTTCCTCGGTTGGATTTTTTGATTTGAATACTGTTTATTCAGAATCTAACTTTTAAGTACACTATTTTCTTTCTAATTCACCCGACAGGGTGTAGCTTTGAGAAATAAGCAACGATTTTAGAAACTAACCCAAATCGCAGGGAAAATCGATTTGCCTGAATTATTTTCTTCAAACTAATTATTAAAACTATGAAAGTAACAGTTGTAGGTGCCGGTGCAGTTGGTGCCACATGTGCTGAAAATATCGCTCGCAAAGAGTTAGCCGAAGAACTGGTTATCGTGGATATCAAAGAGGGACTTGCTGAAGGCAAGGCCATGGATATGATGCAAACAGCCACATTGAATGGCTTTGACACCAAGATTATCGGGTCTACCAATGACTACTCAGTAACTGCAGATTCGAGTGTTGTGGTGATCACTTCTGGTTTACCTAGAAAGCCTGGTATGACAAGAGAAGAACTTATTGGCACCAATGCCGGGATTGTCAAGTCTGTTACTGAAAACATTCTTAAATACAGTCCAAATACTATTATAATCGTAATTAGTAATCCAATGGATACGATGACTTATTTGTCAGCAAAAGCCAGTGGTTTACCAAAAGAGCGAATCATAGGGATGGGAGGTATCCTTGATAGTAGTCGTTTTAAATACAGATTGAGTCAGGCGATACCTTGTTCGCCTAATGATCTGCAAGGGGTTGTTATTGGAGGTCACGGTGATACCACCATGATTCCTTTGATTAATCACGCGACTTACAACAGTACGCCTGTAACTAACTTTTTATCCAAAGAACAACAGGATAGTGTAGTGCAGGAAACGATGGTTGGTGGAGCAACGCTAACCAAACTTATCGGAACTTCTGCCTGGTATGCGCCTGGAGCTGCTGGAGCATTTTTAGTAGAAAGCATCGTAAGAGACCAGAAAAAACTGTTTCCTTGCTGCGTTTACCTGGATGGAGAGTACGGACAAAAAGATATCTGTATCGGAGTTCCTGTTGTGGTAGGCAAGAATGGGATTGAGAAAATCGTTGAATATAAGTTGAGCGATGAAGAGCAGGAGAAATTCAATAAAAGCGCTGAAGCTGTAAGGAATATGAATAATGTACTTGGCGAGATGAAACTTGTTTAAGTCTCAATCAAAATATATTATTTTTGAGCCCTGAGTAACCGGGGCTTTTTTTATTCTTAAGAAACCTTTAAAGATGATCGAAAAGAACACTCACTTAATCTATGAAAGCGATTTAATCAGTCGTGACCTGAGCTGGCTTCAGTTCAATTACCGGGTGTTGGATCAATCTATGAAAGAAGGCAGGAATCTGTTTGATAAATTAAAATTTCTAGCCATTACAGACTCTAATGCTGATGAGTTTTTCATGATTCGGATTGGTAGTTTGTACAACTACATAGATTATAACAAAGAAAGAATTGATAATTCCGGCTTACGACTCATTCCATTTAAGGAGAAGCTTTTTGAGAATTACAAAGCTTTTTCTGCGCTTCAAAATAAGCATTACGTAGAGCATCTGATCCCGGAATTCAGTAAGCACAATTTTAGTATTCTCGGATATGCCCGTTTACATAAGAAGGAAAAAGAGCGGGTAACCAATTATTTCGGCAAGATTGTATTCCCTACGCTTACACCCATGGTGTATGATTCTTATCATACTTTCCCAATCTTAATGAACAACATCCTGATTTTCGGTGTTGTAACTAAGACGCAGGAGAAAAAGGAAAAGAAGAAGATGTCTTTTATCCAGATTCCTCAAAATCTGCCCAGATTTTTCGAGATGGACCGAAAAGACAAAAAGATTTTTGTTCCTATCGAAGAAGTCGTGAGAGAACATATCGACGAGATTTTTAAAAATGTAGAAATTGTATCCTCTACCTTGTTCCGGGTGACACGAAATGGGGATTTCACACTAGAAGATACAGAAGACATCGAAGCCAATCTCCTGGAGGAGATGAAAAAGAAGCTCAAGACCAGAAAGACAGGAAGGGTTGTAAGGCTGGAAGTAGAATCTACCTATGATAAGTGGTTAATTAAGCAGCTCAAATCAAAATACGAGATAGGGGATGATAACCTGATCATCATAGATGAAAATGCTTTGATGGATTATACAGGTCTTTGGCAGATCGTCAGGCATGAAGCTTTTAATGAGTATAAACCTCCCTCACCTAAGCAGGTTCCACCCATCAGTATGGCTGAATACGAAGGTCAGGACATGTTTAAAATACTTAAAGATCGGGACATCCTCTTACATCATCCCTACAACAGTTTCGAACCATTGATTGACCTGCTGGAACAGGCGGCTGAAGATGCTCAGGTTCTTTCTATAAAATTGACCATTTACCGGCTAGCCAAGGACTCCAGGGTAGTTAATGCTTTGTTGACTGCCGTAGAAAATGGGAAGCATGTCTCAGTCCTCTTCGAGGTCAAGGCCCGCTTCGATGAAGAAAACAACATGAGGCAGGCACAACGGTTACAAAAAGCAGGATGCTTTGTCATTTATGGAGTTGGAACCTTGAAAACCCATACCAAGCTATTGTTGATCGTCAGACGGGAAAAAGACCGGGTAAAGCGCTTTGTACACATGGCTTCTGGTAACTACAATGAAGATACCGCCAGGCTTTATACCGATATGGGACTCATGAGCACGGACGAAAGCTATGCCAATGATGTTCAGGAGTTTTTCAATGTAATTACCGGTCACTCTGTGCCAGATAGCTATGAATACCTTATCACGGCTCCTCGAGATATGCGTAACAGGCTTATTGAATTGATAAAGCAAGAAGAAGACAATGCCAAAAAAGGTTTGAAAGCGGGTATTGTCATGAAAATGAATTCATTGCAGGATACAGAGACCATAAACGCACTATACTCAGCTTCAAGCGCCGGAGTGGAGATTAAACTGATCGTAAGGGGAATCTGCTGTCTGAGACCTGGCAGGGTAGGGTTAAGTGAAAATATCAAGGTGAAGTCGATAGTAGGAGAATACCTGGAGCACTCCCGGATTTTTTACTTCCATAATAATGGTGATTCCAGGATATACTCTGGTAGTGCAGATATCATGGTCAGAAGTTTTGATCGCAGATTAGAATCCGTATTTAACATCAAAGATCCATTATTGAAACAGCAAGCCATCAATATTTTGTGCTTCAACCTGAAGGATAACGTCAATTCCTATGAGATGAAAGAAGATGGGACCTTTGTGGAACTACATCCGAACGGGGAACCTCCATTTAATATTCACAAAGAGTTCTATAGAGTAAAGCGAGAGACCGTTCTGGCTGCCAAATTGTTGTGAAAAGTGCGGCCTATTGGATTGAACGGTTAAATCTTGAGCCTCATCCGGAGGGGGGCTACTTTAAAGAGGTATATCGAAGTGAAGCACAGGTAGATCACCCAACCCATGGGAAAGAGCGCAACTTGACCACTAGCATTTATTTCTTATTGGAAGGAAAGGATCTTTCGCATTTTCATGAACTCGAATCGGACGAACTGTGGTATTTTCATGATGGAGCAGGGGCCTTGATTCACAGGTTTGAACAAGGTAGATATGTAGCACAAAAGCTTAGTCCTGAGGAAGATGGCGCTCTGCAGGTAATAATTCCAGCAGGAAGTCAGTTTGCTGCAGAAGTGATCAATAAGGAAGATTATGTGCTAATGGGTTGTGTGGTCAGTCCTGGTTTTGATTTTGAAGACTTCAGGATGCTAAGTAAAGAGGAGATGTTGAGGAAGTATCCAGAGTATAAAGATCTGATTGAAAAATTTTGTCTGGAATAGTTTTAAACCAATGTTGGGTTAATTTATGCTACAAAGACGCAGAGGATTTCAAAACGTATGCAATAAAAAAAAACAAGTGACCTTAGAAAGCTTTTACTTCCTAAATCGAAAAGGGAGTAGGGATCAAAAGCTAATTTACATGTTTCCAATTTCAGATGAATCGGGGTCATTATTTGAAGAAAACTTAAAGATTATTTGATCCAGTCATCAATATTTCAAATTAGACGTCGGATGGCTAAATGGTTGATAATTTACTATTGGATCATACAGGGTCAAAATCGATAAATTTTATCAAATAGTCTTTTGGACTATTACCCACATCCGGTATTTTTACGAAGATGGGTTGGATTTTATTCTTTAAGTTCGACAGTCAGTTCAGTTTTCGATTCACAAAAACACAATAAATAACCATGAGTCAAAGAAGAATTAAACTTGGATTAATTGGTGGGGGTTTTAACTCATTCATCGGTGTGGTACATAGAATAGCCTCTTACATGTTTGAAGATTACAACCTGGTCGGGGGTGTATTTGATGCCAATTACGAAGAAGGGAAAAGGTTCGCAGAACATCTGGAGCTTGACATCAGCAGGTCATACCCAGACATTGATACTTTCATCGCTAAAGAGTTGGCCCTTCCTGCTGACCAGCGTATTGAAGCTGTATCCGTACTCACACCTAATTTTCTTCATTATGGAATGGCTAAAAAGCTTGTTGAAGCTGGTTTTCATGTGATCTGTGAAAAACCTATGACCATTACCGCTGCAGAAGCCATTGATTTAGAAAAGCTGGTGGAGAAGCATAAAGTAGTATTCTGTCTGACCCATACTTATACAGGATACCCGATGGCCAGACAGATGAAGCAAATGATTGCGGATGGAGCCATTGGAAAGGTACAAAAAGTAGATGCCCAATATTATCAGGGCTGGATCAATCCAATTATTCACGACAAATCACAAAGAAGTTCTGTGTGGAGACTGGATCCTGCCAAGTCAGGACAAAGCTCATGCTTTGGGGATATTGGGGTACATGCCTTCAACATGATTGAATACACCACCGGAATTGAAGTGGAGAGTGTTCTGGCTGATTTGGACACTATGTATGATGACAATCCATTGGATGTGGATGGCACTGCACTGATTAGACTGAAGAATGGAGTCAAAGGTCTGGTAAGGGCCAGCCAAATTGCCACAGGTGAGGAAAACAACATTACCATTGCGGTATACGGAGATAAAGGAGGATTGAAGTGGGTTCAGGAAGACCCTACATATCTAACTTATTTTCAGGAAGGTAAACCTGTGCAAATATTAAAGCCAGGTCACCCTTACAATACAGAATTTGCTGCAGAGAGCACAAAAATTGCGCCTGGTCACCCTGAGGGATTATTTGATGCCATGGGTAACATCTATAAAGGAACTGCTTTAGCTATCCGCAAGAAACCTTATAAAAATGGAGCATTCCCAACGGTCCATGATGGGGTAAGAGGCATGAAGTTTATTGAGGGGGTATTGGAGTCCAGCAGAAAAGGACAAGTTTGGGTAAATATTTTGTAATAACGAATTAATTCAAAAAACATAACCATGAAGACAATTAAAGGACCAGCGATCTTTCTCGCACAATTTGCTGATGATGTAGCCCCTTTCAATGACCTGAAAAGTATTTGTAAATGGGCCAAAGAAATCGGCTATGCAGGCGTTCAGATACCAGCATGGGATGGCAGACTGGTAGACATTGAAAAAGCTGCAGCAAGTAAAGACTATGCGCAGGAGATCAAAGGTATCGTGAACGAGGCTGGCCTTGAGTTGACGGAGTTTGCAACTCACCTGCAAGGACAATTAGTGGCGGCTCATCCTGCCTATGATATTATGTTTGACGCTTTTGCTCCTGATAGCAAGAAAGGCAATCCGGCAGCAAGAGCAGAATGGGCAGCTGGACAGGTAAAAGCGGCTGCTACTGCCAGTGCTCACTTGGGAATTAATGTAATGGCTAGCTTCTCAGGTGCATTGCTATGGCATACCATGTACCCATGGCCACAACGCCCTGCGGGATTAGTAGAAGCTGGATTTAAAGAGTTGGCTAAGAAATGGATGCCTATACTGGATCATTGTAAAGATCAAGGCGTTGACGTATGCTATGAGCTTCACCCCGGAGAAGATTTGCATGATGGCATTACCTATGAGATGTTTTTGGAAGCAACAGGAAATCATGCTGCCGTTAACATCCTTTATGACCCAAGTCACTACGTACTTCAACAATTAGATTATTTACAGTTCATTGATTTCTATCACGAAAAAATCAGAATGTTCCATGTCAAGGATGCTGAGTTTAACCCAACAGGAAAATCCGGTGTATATGGTGGTTTTCAGGGTTGGATAGACCGACCGGGCAGATTCCGTTCACTAGGTGACGGTCAGGTTGATTTTGCTGGTATCTTTAGCAAACTGAGTCAGTATGGCTATGATGGATGGGCAGTACTGGAGTGGGAGTGCTGTATCAAATCACCTCAGCAAGGAGCTGAAGAAGGCTCCGGATTTATTGCTGATCATATTATTCAGGTGACAGAAAAAGCATTTGATGACTTTGCGGGTGCCAAGCCAGATGACGCCACGAATCGCAAAATACTGGGTATTGATTAATCGTCTTTTAATTATTTGAGAGGAAAGTTATTGTGCAGAAGATTTTAATGCTGACTGCTTTGGCAGGGATTATTGCTTGTAGTCCCTCCCAAAAGCCTGATCTGATTTCGGAAATGGAAGTTCCGGAAGAGAATCGATTTTCAAAGGAAGTGTTTCTAACAAATTTGGATGAGCCCACTGAGTTAGATGTATTACCTGATGGTAGAATCCTGTTCATTCAAAGGAAAGGGGAGGTGATTTTATTTGATCCTGAATCCGGAGACAAATCTCAATTGGATAAAATACCCGTTCATACCAAATTTGAAGATGGCTTGATGGGACTTGCGCTAGATCCTGATTTTGAAAATAATCGCTGGTTATATCTGTATTATTCTCCAGTCGGGGAAGAGGCTAAACAAAACCTTTCCCGGTTTAGGTTTACTGAATCAGGGTTGAGAGATGAAATTTTAATGCTTGAGGTAAAGACTCAAAGAGATGAGTGTTGCCACACAGGTGGATCAATTCAATTTGGTGGCGATGGTTTGCTTTATTTATCGACAGGAGATGATACCAACCCATTTGCTTCAGAAGGTTTCGGTCCAATTGATGAAAGGCCAGGCCGAGCCCCTTGGGATGCACAGGGTTCTTCGGGAAATACCAATGATCTTAGAGGAAAAATTCTGCGCATAAAGCCATTGGCAAATGGGACATATGCAATTCCGGAAGGTAATTTGTTTGAGGATGAAGATCCATTGACAAGAGCTGAGATATTTGTGATGGGTTGTAGAAACCCTTACCGTATCGGGGTTGACCAGAAGAAAGGATGGCTTTATTGGGGAGATGTGGGTCCTGATGCACGTGAAAATGTGGAATCAAGAGGGACCAGGGGATATGATGAGTTTAATTTGGCTAAGACTGCTGGATATTACGGGTGGCCTTATTTTGTCGGAGCTAACAAAACTTACAGGGATCATAACTTTGCAACCGGAATATCGGGTCCTGACTTTGATCCCGAAAGTCCGGTAAATGATTCCCCAAATAATACAGGAATAAAACAATTACCCCCCTCCAGACCAGCATTGATTTATTATCCATATGCTTCTTTTGATGAATTCCCCATGCTAGGGAACGGCTCGAGAAATGCCATGTCTGGCCCCGTGTATTATCAAAGCGAATATGTTGGTGATGCGAGGTTTCCCAAATTCTTCAACGGCAGGGCCATGTACTACGACTGGATGCGTGGTCATTTATTCTTTCTGGATATGTCAGCTGAAGGTAAAATTGAAGATTGGTACAGGCTTATGCCAAACACCACTTTTCATAACCCCATTGATTTTGAATATGGAGATGATGGACGATTGTATTTTCTGGAATATGGAAGTGGATGGTTTTCACAAAATGAGGATGCAACGCTCTCAAGGATCAATTATATCAGAGGCAACAGACCACCTGTCTTGGAAGTTGAAACAACCGCATTGGAAGGTAAAGAACCTTTGGAAGTAACTTTTGATGCCAGTGCTTCCTATGATTATGATGATGACAACCTGTATTTTAGCTGGGAAGTGGATGATCAGAAATTCTCTGGCAATACACTTACCTACACATTTGAGAAACAGGGAATATATTATCCTGAGTTGCTCATCAAAGATCCAAAGGGACATATAGTAAGAAAGCAATTTACCGTAACAGTTGGGAATACGGCTCCTGAAGTGAATATCAACATCAGGGGAAACCAGACATTTTTCTGGAATAATCGAGTGGTGAACTATCAGGTAGAAGTAGTTGATACGGAAGATGGTAGCCTGAAGAATGGGATTTCTCCAGAAGAAGTTGCGTTTACCATTAATCACTTTCAATCTTTTGATAAAGCTGAGGTACTGGGACATCAATCGCCAATCACATCAGGCAAAAAATTGATGAATTCTCTGGATTGTAAGGGCTGTCATCAGATTGATGGCACCTCGATTGGACCCAGCTATGTAAGTGTTACTGAGAAGTATCCAAATACGGTTAAAAATCAGCAGTATTTAATCAGCAAAATCATTAATGGAGGTGGTGGTGTATGGGGAGAAAATGCAATGGCTGCACATCCTGACTTATCAAAGGAGGATGCCAGTAAGCTAGTTAATTACATTCTCTCACTTAAAGAAGGTTCTTCCATTCCATTAATAGGAAATTTCATTTGCAACAAGGATGGAGGAAGTTTTAATTTTTCTGCGACTTATCAGGATCAGGGAAATGGCCACATAAGCTCAATTGTACGTCAAAATGATTTTTGGTTGAGGTCAACAAGAATCGAAGCAGTATCCTTTGATTCTACAAATAATGTCAAACTTAGACGTGATAATGAATCTGATTATATCGACAATATTTTTGATGGAAGTTTTGTGGGATTTAAGGATATCGACCTGACTGATATCGCTGGAGTCACTATCAATTTTAGAAGAATTGGTGTGGGAAAAGTATCTGTTAGGTTAAATAATCAGAAAGGCAAACAAATAGGAATGCATGTTATCCCATCCGAAGAATCATTCCCAAATGAAAAACTCTTCATCGGCATTGATCCCATCAATGAAAAGAGCGATATTTATTTTGTATTTGAAAATACTGATTCTGATCAACAATTATTTAGCATACGAAATTTTGAATTTGTACCTGACTTAACTCAAGATGAAATACAATAGAAGAGATTTTCTGCGATACACTACTTTGGCCACGGGGTCTTTGCTAGTCATGCCAAGCGCTTTTTCCAATGCTGTGAAATTCAGCCCCGGGTTACAACTCTATACAGTGAGGGATGCCATGAAAAAGGATGCGAAAGGTACCCTTAAAAAGGTATCAGAAATCGGATATAAAGTTCTTGAAACAGCTTCTTATGATAATGGGAAGTTTTATGGGATGCCGGCTTCTGAGTATCGTAAGGTTACCAAGGACCTTGGGCTCAATGTCGTTTCTTCACACATTGGAATTGATCCTATCATGAAAAGCCTGGATCAGATTTTGGAGGCAATGAATGTTTCCAGACAGGAATTTCTGGTTGTACCCTGGATAGGAGATACTTATCGGAATGCAGATGGCTATAAGAAACTTGCCGACGATTTGAACGAAAAAGGTGCGATATGTAAAAAAGCCGGCATCAAGCTGGTGTATCACAACCATGATTTTGAGTTTAAGGACCTGGGAGGGACTACAGGAATGGATATCTTATTAAATATTACCAACCGTGATGTTGTTAATTTTGAATCCGATCTTTATTGGGTATCCAAGGCTGGTCTAGATCCGATCGAATTCATTAAGAAGTATCCTTCGAGATTTCCATTATGGCATGTAAAGGATATGGCAGATACTCCTGAGCGAGGATTTGCTGAGGTGGGAACGGGAGTTATTGATTACAATGAAATTTTTAAGCGTGCTAACATCGCTGGATTGAAATACTTTTTTGTGGAGCAAGACCGCTCTGATAATCCAATGAATAGCATTCAAATATCTTATAAAGGGGTTAAAAAAATCCTTTAACAAATGTTGAAAAGTATATGTTTTTTCACCCTCATGACTTTAGCAAGTTTAGTGGGTTTGTCACAGCAAATTACTGGCTCTGTTCGTGATGACATTGATGGGGAGCCATTGGTAGGAGCCAATGTAGTACTTGATGATAGTACCTCGCTGTCGGTGACAGATCAAAGCGGTGATTATTCCTTCAGTGAAGTGACTTCTGGTAGACATTTAATATCCGTATCGTATGTGGGTTATAAGCATGCGAAAGTTTATGATATATGGGTTAAAAATGGAAAAGTTACAACCACTGATATTTTATTATCGCGTGATTTTACCGGGCTAGAAGAGATAGTCATTACAGAACCCCAAGGGTTGAGTGAAATTGGTCGTATGACCATTTCTGAAGAACAGATTAATCGATTTGCTGCTACATACTACGATCCTGCCAGACTTGTAACCATCTCTCCAGATGTGGCAGTTGCAAATGACCAAAACAATCGAATTTCGGTACGGGGAATTTCTCCTAATTATAACGTCTGGAGACTGGAAGATGTGGAGATTGTCAACCCGAACCATTTATCTAATGCGGGGACATTCAGTGACCAACCTTCCTCTACCGGTGGAGGAGTAAATATTCTAAGTGCACAAATGCTGGATAATTCAGCTTTTCTGTATAGTGGTTTTGCTGCTACCTATGGAAATAGTGTGGGAGGAATTTTTGACATGCACTTGAGAAAAGGCAATAAACGTGAAAGACAATATACTGCACAAGCCTCTCTTATTGGGTTTGATTTTTCTGCGGAGGGTCCTTTCTCAGAAAATGGAGATGCCAGCTATATCATTAATTACCGTTATTCATTTACCGGACTATTGGCAGCAATGGGTGTGGACTTTGGTGGTGAATCTATAGGCTTTCAGGATTTGTCATTTAATGTCAATAAGCCACTAGGGGAAAAGGGTAATATTTCCTTTTTCGGTATTGGAGGGCTCAATTTCAATAATTTCGACGCGAAACTCTTAGATGAATCTGAAGTTCAAAAGGATCGGTCAGATATCTATTATAATGGAAAGATGGGAGCAGTTGGAACAAAGCTTAACTATCAGGTTGGCAGTGGACAATTGAAATTCTCTGCAGCAATATCGTCTTCCAACAATCGCCGAGAGCAAAACTTTTACGATCAAAATCAAACCATTGAAGCAGAAAACGACAGTGAGAATAAAAGCACGATTTATTCATTCAATGGCCAGTATGATTTCAAAGTTGGGTCCGGTCAGTTGACGGTTGGGTCATTATTTAATGTATACCAATTTGACTACTTCAGCGAAGTATCGGGGACTTTTACAGGGTCATCTCCCTTTATCATTGGATTTGTAGATGCTGCTGAAGATATTGGCTATAGCTATTTCAATCCCTATTTAAATGTCTCGTTCCCTTTACTTGATGTTTTACATTTAGATCTGGGTGTTAACTACAATACTAGTAGTTTGGACGATCAAAAAGTTGACCCCCGGGGCAAACTAACGTTTTATACCGGACCAAATAGTGAGATCTATCTGTCGGCAGGCTTATATTCTCAATTACTAAATCCTACCAATTACTATTTTATCTATTCGCAGGCTGGGGGAGATTACTATGCTACGCTTCAGCCTTATGACTTTATACAGTCTTTGAGATATACAGCGGGGTATCATCTGAGCAATAAAAAATGGAACTACAATATTGAAGGGTTTTATTATGATTTCCCTGATATCAATATAAATGCAACAGGTTTTGGAGCATCCTCCACAGCCAGGTCTTATGGGGTGTCAGTGATGGGTACAAGGACATTTGTTGATAATTGGTATATGAATTTTGGCGCAAGTTTCTTTGATTCTACCTGGGGAGATGATCAGCCTAATCGTTTTAACCTGAAAAAGAATATAAATGCATCGGCAGGTAAAGAGTGGTTTTTTGAGAATAAGCCAGTAAAGCGATCTCTTGGACTCAATGCAAAAGTGATTTATCAAGGTGGGTTGATGGACCCAGTTGTAGAGTCGGGTTTGATTGGACCACCAAGCACCACAAATTCGGACTATTACAGAGTGGATTTAAGGGTGCAATGGACCAGGTATCTGGGTAATCGAACAACCTCCATCTCTCTGGACCTTCAGAATATTTCTAATAATGAGAATGATGCTTATACCTACTATGATGGCTTTACCGGGCAACGAGAACAACAAACTCAATTGGGGCTGATCCCAATACTTACATACCGAATGGAATTTTAAACACCTCAAATTATGAATGTCAAAGTAATCAGTGCAATAACATCAGCTCTTTTTGGTCTTTTTGCCTATTTTCAGCTGAACGATCCTGATCCGGTTTTGTGGGTAACAATATATGGGTCAGTATTTCTTGTGTCTTTTTTAAGGCTGATAGATATCTATTATAGCAGAAGGATTATTTGGATCTTGATGGTGCTTTTGATTGTATATGCGTCCGTTTATATTCCTAGTATTCTTGAATACCTAACACAACCTAACAAAGAGGAGCTATTCGGTGCGATGTATAAGGAGAAGCCTTACATCGAGGAGTCCAGAGAATTCTTTGGTTTACTGATAGCCATTATTGGACTGCTAATGCATGTAAGCGTTAAGAAATAGCGTCTTCTTGTTTTTCCTTTTCAGTCTCTTGCGGAGACTGACACCATTTTTCTTTTAACTTTTCTTTCCACTGATTTTTCTGTTCTTCAGATAGATTACTCCATTTATGCTTCCAATTGGGTCCGCCATACGGTGAACCTCCCTTTTTACCAAACCCGAAGATAATCTTGCTGAACAAGAGCAGTCCTGCAGCTTGCCAGAAGGTAATGAGAGGCAAATTGAAGAGGGTCGGGAATAACCAGTTCCACAAATACATAACTACCCCACTCATGATGGTAAAGAAAAGGGCTACCATCAGTGCCATTTTTGCAAACCAAATTCCTTTCATCTTATTCATTATTAAACATTTCTACATACAGCTCCGACAACGCCTCTCTCAGCGTTAATACGGCATATCTTTTTCGAGATATCAAGGTGTTAATTGTCTCACCTGTTAGTTTTTCCATGTCTTTGAAGCTCTTTTGCTCAAATTCATGCCATACAAAGACATCCCGTTGTTTAGCTGGCATTTTTGCTAGCGTTTCCTCAATTTTTTCCCAGACCATATCTTTTAGAAGATCCTCTCCGGGTAAACTATTGGTATCTGGAAGGATATCCTCCAACATCAATGGTTGGTCTTCGCCATCCTTTGATTGAGTCAACAAGGAGGAAAAATTTTGTGGCTTCTTCTTTCGAAATGCGTCTATGATTTTATTTCTGGCTACCCGAAAGAGCCATCCGGTTACCTGATCCAACGACCTAATATCGTCATAGCCAACCACAAACTGATAGAATACATCCTGTACGATGTCTTCTGCCTCATCTTTACTGTTTACAGATTGCCTGATAAAGTTTAATAACTTTTCACGCTCATCTCTTACAGTTCTTTCGATATGGTCGGCTTTGGCCTGGCTCATTGTTATGGTTAAAGTATTCATCTTCAATTGAGCAAAAATTATGATAAATGACAACTAATTAACGCTGCTTTGATTTAAGGACGAGAAGATGAAGGATATATTTTAATGATCGAAGGTATTCCTTTTAGAATGATAGGGTTTATATAATCAACTTTTTAAGTTTGAATGAAACTCAAAAAGCATATAAAGAACTAACCTGCTGGATTTTTATTAGCATTGACGTAAAGAAGACGTTAAGAGATTGCGTCGAGAAGATCAGATTTGAGCTATTTTTACTATATAAAACAAGTTAATAGTGGAAATTAAAAATTTGGCTCATCGTGTAAGGGAATTGAGAATTAGCAATGCTTTATCTCAAGAAGAGTTATCCAGAAACTCTGGACTATCCTTAAGAACCATCCAAAGAGTTGAAAATGGAGAGACAAGTCCATCAGGGGAAACGCTTAAAAGAATCTCCAGGGCATTAGCGGTCACACTTGATGAATTGATTGACCGGAATATTGAAAAAGAGATACCAAGTGTCATATTCAAGGCCAAATATGAATATTTACATATTCGGAATAACAAGTTGTTGTTTAGTAAAACTTCAGCTGCCAATGATTTAGTTGGAGATTATAGTAGATCGGTGAATAACGTATTTAAATCATTGATGGTGTTTTTAGTTTCTATACCATTATTCTCTACTTTAGCAATCATTTTTTATAACCAGGGAATGATTGCAATGGCAATTCATGCAGGAGCTTTTTCGTTTGGGTTCTTAGTCTTTGCATTTTACACCATGCTATTTACCTCAGGCACCTCATTAATTCACTCAGAAAACATTGATAGCATAAAGATCCAAAGGAAACTATTTAATGCGATCGTACTGATTAATTATACCGAATCTGGTCTTCAAAAAGATCGAGTACTTATTCTTAAAAAGAATCAAGTAGATGAAGCGAAAAATATTTTATTATCAGAGAAGCTTATCGAAGCTCATGAAATAAATCTAATGAGCAATAAAATTGGTTTTGAACCCTATTTTTGGGCGACTTTAATACTCATGCCCTTTTGTCTTTTGTTTGTTAATAAGGACCATGTAACGATGGCTTATGCCAATGGAGTTCTTGTGTTATTTGCAAGTGGTCTATTGCTGATGAAGGTGATTTTAAAATTGATCAAACCATTATTCAATAAAACAATTAGCCACTGATGAGTGCAGTGTTCATTAAAAAAGTATTCAGGATTAAACGATTTGGTTTGGTTGTGTGTTAACTGGAAAACGCCCTCAAAATCATACTGGAATTATAAGCCAGGTTATGAGCTTTGATAAAAACTAAAAATACGTGTTAAATGAGCATTTTAAATAAAATATTTGGTAATTCATCTGAACCTAAAGAAGAGAAACAGGTCCCCTGGATTCCGTTGAATGATCAGCAACAGTTAAAGCAGATTTCAGACTTATCAAAAACCAAAACGCAGGTGATATTCAAACATTCCACAAGCTGTAGCATCAGTCGCATGGTGATGAATAGATTTGCAAGTGTTTATGAGGTAACCGATCAAGACCTTGATTTATATTACCTTGATTTACTGAGTTACCGTGAAGTTTCGAATGAGGTTGCAAAATTATTTAATGTAATGCATCAATCTCCACAGCTACTGGTTATTAAAGATGGAAAGGCTGTAGTCCATGCAAGTCATGGTGCGATTAATGAAGTGGGACTTGGTGACTATGTCTAGTATTTTGCGGTGGTGTTTATGCAGTTATGAGCTGCATCACAATTGCTTTAGTTAACTCTTAGTGTGTATTCTTGATGGGGCGCCAGTAATTGAACTTTAATGCGCTTGTGCATTTATATCAATGATTTCCATTATGGATTACCATTCAACCATTTTTAACGAACTATGTGGAGCAAGATGAGGGCATAAAATGCCATTTTTGGAGTAAATTGTCAGATATTAAGTAATGAAGAAGAAATACATCATCCTAATAGCCATTGTTGGTGCCTTTTATGCAATCCTATATTTTTGGAATAAGGAAGAAAAAAGCATTAAGCAACATCCGACACTCCATGACACAGCTGCTGACCCAGATGATTATTTGTTAGAAGCTAAAGAATATGAGGCTATGCACCGACATGACAAAAGTGCTTATAGCATTGAACAAGCCATTCAATCCATATGGAGATTAGAGAATGATGTGGATGATGAGAGTTTTGAACGTTTGGAGGAAACCATTCAAAAGCTTGAAGCTGTTCATCGAAAAATTGTCAGGGATTCTGTACCGTCTGAGGAGCTACTTACAGCATTTGAATATGCACTAGGGAATTTGGCTCATGCTGAACTAGAAGTAGCAGAAAAATATTCAAAATCCAATCAGATACATGAGGCCAAATTGGCGCTAAAATACGCTCAATTACATATTAAAAATGCCCTCGTCTTTCACAATCCAAACGTTAAAGAGGACTCTGCTCAATTGGCTTCGGAGACTCGTCTCGTAGATCGAATGGATAGCCTATTTGGTCAGGAAAATCAGAGCCAAGAAGAATACTCCTCTACGCTTGATCTCCTGATCGAGGAAGTGGATAAGATTATTGTCAGGATTGAGGACAACTAATCTTATAAACGATTTTATTTCTCATGCGCTTTTCTGATATCAGGAAATAATTCTGAGATTTTTATCTATTGAAATTAAGCCATGTTTTTGATTGTAGATCCAGGTGAAGTTGGTTCTAAACCATTTAATAAGTGCGGGTAGGTAGTTCTTCTGTTCTGAAACCTGAGAATCGCATCTTTCAAAATGACACCATGATCAATGTTGATAGCATTATAAATGGTCTTGTTCTCTTGCCAGTTGGTTCGTCCACTTATCATAGACGGGATATGTCCGATCAATGCTTCTGAAATGGATCTTGAGGCACTTTCCCAGAGATAACTTGGGGTATGATCTACAGCATAATAGTCTATTTTATCTACTGTGAACATGGGGTGTTTAAAAGTGGTAGGCTTGGCAAAATAAAAACCCATTCCTTCATCGCAGCTTACATCTATGACTAAACTGCCTGATCTTAGGCAGGATTTTTCATCCTCATTCACATAATTAATTGGGTCATCAGTGTCTTGAAAAGTACCATTGATAATTATTTCCGATTCGCTGAACAAGTCCAGCAGAGAGCGTTCCGTCCCATCATGCTCTACAACAAGTAGCCGTGGTTCATTCGTCTTTCCCTTCTTGATTCGGACATAGTTCACATCTAGTATTTCTTCTCTCACCTCATGGTCGGGTCTTTGAATACAAATGGTGATGTCTCTGAAACCATGAGCCTTAAGCGCGTAGATTGCGCCTCTGCTAACGGCTCCAAAACTGAAGATAATTACCTTTCTTTGATTACCATAATGGCCATCGATACCTTTGAGCTGTAGTGCATGTTTTACTGCACAATAGCCAGCCATCTCGTTGTTTTTGTAAAAGGTGTGCCTACCAACATGACCACTGGGATACCAGGCATGCATATCTTCAAAAGCAATCAAAGTCAGTTTTTTATCAATGGCTTTTTGTGTGATTTCCTTTTGTTGAGCGCAATGAGGGTACCCCCAGATTAAACCTTCTTCTTTTATATCTTCTAAGTCAGCCCATACGGGCTTGGCAATGATGGCTGATCCGATGTCATTAAGTATGTCTTCACGTGGAGCCACGCCACCAGTTAATTCCCTTAATTCCTGATCTTCTATATTGAATGGTTTTCCATATCCTTTCTCGAAAATGAGTTGCTTTCTTATGATTTCAGGTAATCTGATTATATGCACTGGGTGAATAGGAACGCGTCTTTCGTCTTTTTTCCTGGATGTACCAATTACACCCATTGTCAATAAAGTCATGTTAGGCTCTTTTTAGTAAGAGACGGGTTGCAGATTAATGAATTAGGCAAAGCGTCAGTATAAAACTCCTGAATCGGGTTAGTATCTAGCGGCCATACATCAATTGGTAGCTATGTTGTAATAATCGTACAGGGCAACGGAAATGAAGATCCATTGCTCAATGGAAATAATTCCTTGATTAAAACTAACGGATATGTAATCCTAAACAAGGGTAACACTTAACCAGGCATTAAGTTTTCAATTGAGCTACATTAGTTAGTAATTTCTATATAATAGGAAAAGTAATGATCGGGTAGATCACTTTAACTGATCCTGAGAATCATGGTAAATTTGAAAGGATAAGTCATGTAACTGATGAAGTTTAAAAGTAGAAAAGACACATTTTTTTCGATGATAATAATAGGAATTAGTCTTTTTCTTACAATTGTGGCCATTATTGGCATTTCCAGTGGTAAGTGGTTAATGGTCTTATATTTTATGTTCGTTGGCTTCTTATTATGGATATTATTTGATACCCAATATGAACTTAGCAGGACACATCTCAAATACCGACAAGGACCAATTAAGGGGGCAATCGAAATCAGTCAGAAATCAAAAATCATCAAAGGAAAGGTGTTATTGGTAGGAATAAAGCCAGCAACAGCCAGAAGCGGGTTAATCATCACCTACAATAAATATGATGATATTTATATCAGCCCAAAAACGAATGAAAGCTTCATTGCTGAGCTCTTATCGTTGAATAATGAAATAGAAATTATTGAATAAATACTGCTATTAGAGCTATTGAATACTAAGTAATGGTGTCCTTCTTATCACAGCAGTCTCTGTTCAATGATTTGGCTTTTTTATCACAAAGAATCTTTTTCATCACCGTATTTATTTAATAGCACTGCATGTATTATTTTATGGATGATATATACTATTTTATGGTTATTATTATATCATAGATAACATGCGTTATATTCATTGTATAACTATTTTAATTTGATCAGAATGAAACATTGTTACTCAATTCTTGCAATCCTTTTTTTGGCAATTTTCCTTAATAATTGTACTCCACCAGTATCAAATGGCGACAATGACATTACCTATACCTTGGCGCTTACTGATCTTCCTGATTCAGAAAAAAACCTGGACCATGCCGGATTAATTCAAAGAGAAGATAGAGAAGTTTACAGGCGAGGGGAAAGAATTTATAATGCCAATTGCATCAATTGCCATGGAAATCAGGATGCAGAAGGCTCCATACCTGCTTCCTTGAAGTTTTGGAGTGGTGCATTCAAAGCAGGAAATGATCCTTATTCTCTGTATCAAACGATTACCAGGGGGTACGGTGCTATGCCGCCACAAATGACGTTGACGCCACGGGAAAAATATGATGTAATTGAATATATCCGTAAGAAGTTTGTTGAAAAAGACAACGAAACTCAGTATTTTGAAGTAACTACAGATTACCTCGCTCAATTACCTGAGGGTGTTTCTTTTGGTCCGGAAGTAAAGCCATATCATCCCTGGTCGGACATGGACTATGGCAACTTTTTCATCAACACCTATGAGTTGGCAGACGAAGAGACAGGGATCGAACGCTACCGTTCTCCCGGACCTGCACCACTTGCTGATGAGGATTACCTGAAAAACAATTTTGCTTATAAAGGAATTGCCATCCGTCTCGATCCTGGCACAGGTGGTGTGTCTGAAGGCAAGGCCTGGATGATTTTTGATCATGATGTGATGCGTGTAGCAGGAGGCTGGACTGGCGAAGGTTTCATAGACTGGAATGGAATTCTGCTTAATGACAAACACAATATCTACCCTAGAAACATCGGGAAACTTCACTTTGAAACACCTGTAGGAGCAGGGTGGGCAAACCCTGCAACCGGACTGTTTGAGGAGCCACGCTTCCAGGCACGTGATGGACGGTATTTTGGACCATTGCCAAAGAAATGGGCAAACTACAAAGGGCTTTATCACTACGACGATAAAGTCATTATTTCTTACAGTATCGGCAATGCGGATGTATTGGAACTGTTGGGAATGGTCAGTCAGGATAACCAAACTGTATTTACGAGGACACTTAATATCAGTCCTTCTTCACGCTCATTGAAAATGCGTTTAGCCAAAGCTGAAACTCAAGTGTTATTGTCTGGAGAAGGTGCAAGCATCGTTCAGGAAGGTGATTACAAGGTACTTAAGGTGAGTAAGGGTATTCCAGTTAACATTAAGCTCTTCATTGCCAATGAGGATGTCAGTGGATTGGCGGAAATTGTAAAAACATCTAATGGGCCGGAATCATTGGCTAAGTATACCAAAGGAGGGCAAGCTCATTATCCTGAACCTATCAAAACCATAATTGAAGTGGGATCAGATAGCAGTCAGTTTGCAATTGATAAATTGACACCACCGTTCGATAACCCATGGAAGTCCCGCATGAAGTTAAGCGGTATTGACTTTTTCGAAGATCCCAATGTAGCAGCCGTTTGTACCACTGATGGTGATGTGTGGATCATCACAGGCCTTACTAAGGGAGAAAACACTTTGTCCTGGAAACGGATAGCATCCGGAATGTTTCAACCCCTGGGAATCAAAATTGAGGATGAAAAAATATATGTCACTTGCAGAGATCAACTGGTCAGACTTCAGGATTTAAATGGCGATGGAGAGACAGATTTCTATGAAAGTTTCAATCATGACCATCAGGTCACGGATCATTTCCATGAGTTTGCCATGGGTCTCCAAACAGATGAGGAGGGTAACTTTTACTATGCGAAAAGTGGTCGTCATGCACGTGAATCATTAATACCTCAGCATGGCACCTTGATCAAGGTAAGTAAAGATGGATCTCGATCGAAGGTTATTGCGACCGGTTTTAGGGCGGCCAATGGAGTTTGTATCAATCCTGATGGAAGCTTTTTGGTGACGGATCAGCAAGGGTACTGGAACCCGATGAACCGGGTTAACTGGGTGAAAGGAGAAGGTAAGTTCTACGGAAACATGTGGGGTTATGATCCTCCAAAAGATACATCAAGAGCCGCGATGGAGCCACCGGCGGTTTGGATAGATATGAAATATGATCGATCGCCGTCAGAACTCATGTGGGTGGATAGTGAAAAGTGGGGGCCGCTAAATGGGGCTTTGTTAAGCTTTTCCTATGGTTTTGGTAAGATACAACTGGTTTTACATGAGGAAGTTAATGGACAACGACAGGCTGGAGTTATAGATTTACCAGGCATTAAAGTATTTACTGGCATCATGAGAGGAAGATTTAATCCCCAGGATCAACAATTATATGCTTGTGGGATGTCGGCCTGGGGTACTACCCAAACCATTAGAGGAGGAGGGCTCTATCGAATACGGTATACAGGTAAGCCTTTGACCGTTCCTATTGGTCTTAGTGCGCAGACTGATGGGGTTGAACTCACATTCCCAAGATCGATCAGTACTGATGGATTGGATTCGGCAAACTTTAAAGTTCAGACCTGGAGGCTTGTCAGAAGTAGTAAATATGGTTCAGACAGATACGACATCAAGACACTTGAGATCGCTCAGGTGAATGTGAGCAAGGATGGTAAGGTCATCAAGCTCACGTTACCAGATATTGCTGAAACCGATGTCATGACCATTGATTATGACTTGATGGGTACAGATAATGTTCCATTAAAGGGTAGTGTTCAGAATACGATTCATAACCTGAAACAAACGCAGACTCCAATTGCACTGAAATAGAATCTTTTATTCGGTCTGACTCAATGCTTATACATGTCAAGTCGGATGCTACCATCCGACTGCAGATATTGAGACCATTTGAGCCATCAAGAACACCTGTGGACAAATACTATTTCTGTTGCTCCAGATAACTGACCAGAGAAGCCAGTTCCTCGAAAGAAAGTGAACCAGCAAGCCCGGAAGGCATCATAGAGTTTTCCATTTCTTCACGACGCTTGATATCCTTTTTAGCTATTTTGGTTGCCTTTCCGGTAATGTCTCTGATCGTGAGCGATTCTGCAGATTCTGCAGTAATAAAGCCCATATATGATACATCTTCTTTTGTTTCGATTATGAATGAGGCAAACCCCTGTGAGATCGATGCATTTGGTTTTAGAATGGACTCCGTAATCTGGTCTCTGTTCATAATTGAACCGATTTGACCCATAAACGGCCCTTTCATTACCTGACCTTTCTCTATGCTGTGGCAGGCGATACATCCCTGGTTAGTGAATAACTCCTTACCCTTATTCACATCACCTTTAATCTCGGCCATGGCCAGGATTACATCTTCTATAGAGGATTTTCCTACCTGTCCTTTTTGGTTTTTGATTCGCTGCCAATCAACACTTATTTCTTTTTCGGCCACTTCCTCTGTCAGTGTTCCTAATGCCGGAATGCCCATTCTGTTTCGGTCATTCATGTAAGAGAAAAAATTGTTAGAGAGGCCTGATTCTTTAGATTCTTTCACAAGAAAAGCTTCAATGGTTTCCGAAGATTCCCAGGTGATGCCTTTATAGTAGGGGCCATGTGTATCCGGTCTGGTTCCCCACCACCAACTCGCATCATAGGGAGCTTCCTTCATATATAACCTGGAAAGTGTATTTAATATTTCGGTTTTTATCTCCTGATTTTCGCTGGATTTATATGCTTGAATTAGGCCATCTACAGTTTTTCTGTCATGTAAATAGCGTAAGGTCCAAAGTGCCAGTTTAGGATTACTTTTAATCGCTGCCAGAGAGGCATCCACCGCATTCAATGCTGCCAGTGACCTAACAGCCAGGTGAGGTAAAATAATCGCTGAGTTTGGAGTGGCGTGTGGTCCTTCTATGCCTTGAGCCGGGGGTTTAGCAGACGCAGGTACATTTATCGATAATAGGGTCTCAGCTGCTTCTTTTTTACCAAGCCTGCCCAATGCTACGATGGCTGCTGCCCTTACCCTAGGATTGGCATCATTTACAGAATTGATAAATGGGTCTAATGGAACAGACTTTATACATGTTTTTCTATCGGCTAATGCACGCAAGGCAAACTCACGCATTTTATCTTCTTCAGCTAATTTCAATAAAGCATCCACACCATTTTCGCAAGTGGCCTGGGCATAGGTATATACACCGGCCACTCGCACCTCCAGTGGTAGGCTTTTATCTTTTGCCACAGTTAAAGCCATTTCCGAAGCTTCCTTCGCAGGCCTTTTCAGTAGTTCCTGCTGGGCATGAAAACGGGCAACTGAACTCCTTTTCTTCAACAATCCTCCTAATTCATCAATAGAGGAGGCCTTTAAGTCAGGAAACGCTTCATAAGTCCAACCCTTTGGAATGACCTTGACCACGTAGCCTTTATCAGGACTTCCCCGATATCCGGCACCATCCCAGGCTGCCAGAAACATTCTGCCTGAACCGTCCAGATCTATATCGGTGATCTGCGAAAGCTCAATAAATTTTTCTTCTTCCTGAATAAAACTTGGACCATCCATGGTTACCCGATGAATAAATAATTCACTTCTTCCCCAATCTGCCATCATCGGAACATGGTTATAAGCAACAGGCCACCGGTCGTCATCCATAAAATAACTTCCTGTACCTGATCCTCCTCCTACATCAACCAGGGCAGGAATGATTTCATCTGTGAAATTTTTGAAAAGCATTGGGTATCCATATTCTCCACTTTGCAAATAATGAATAAAACGAATGTTCCAGCCGCCACCATCATTGGTATTCCCACGGGTGTATATGTTCATGAACGGGTCGATGGCTACATCGTAGATGTTACGGGTTCCATGGGTGTAAACCTCCATTTCGGTGCCATCAGGCCTTACCCTAACTATTCCTCCACCCAGCATGGTTAATTTCTTTCCGGATCGATCAACGGCTTCATGAAAGCCAAAGTCGCCAACGGCAATATAGATCCACCCATCAATACCCATCCGGATTCCGTTGGTTGCATGGTCAGTACCTCTACCTTTAAGTGGTTGTTGCGAGCTCAGGTTCTCAATCAGCGGGCTTGAAGGACCGTCTGCCACTCCATCCTGATCTTTGTCTTCAAATACTACGAGGTCCATTCTGTCTGCTGCACCAGTGGTTTCACTGAACACCGTATGTAAGACAAATACCTGATCTCCAACAGCCATGATCCCACGCGGGTTATCCACCTTAGTGAATGTTATGTGCTCCTCATACACTCCGTCATTATCGCTGTCTATCAGTTTTACGATACTTCCTTTTCCGGGCTTTTTACCAAGGGAGCCCATCATATCTACTCCTACGAAAACTTCACCGGTAGGTAAAGCTGCCAAACAGGATGGGCTAGGAACGATTTCAGGTCCTGCAATATTTTCAATGATCAAAGTGGTACTGTCGGTACCATTATTATTTGAATCAAATCCTTCCGGAGTAAAATAATTTTCAAGTTCTGCAACGTCTTCCGTGGAAGACGAATTGTCTTTGTCGCAACTGACAAGGATGACAAAACCAATTAGGATTAAAATACGAGATCTGATGGTGGACATAAATTCAAGATAAAGGATTAAGACTGTTATGCTTTTTTGATAAGCAACTTCAAATATATTGATTTAAGAATTTTCGTTCCTATGATTATGCTATGATCTGATTATGTTTTTTTGGCGAGTCGGTCAAAATAAATATTTTAGAGGTTATTGGTCCTGATAGTGACGGAGATCACCACTTTTTGTGGATATTGGATTAATTAGAACCAGAATAATATAAAACGATATGAAAACACTTGGTATTGGTATGGTTGGTGCGAGGTATGGTGCACGCATGCATCATGCAAATTTTTCAAAACTCCCTCCTGGTTTAGTAGAAATCAGGGGTGTCTGCTCACTTACGATCGACAGCGCAAAAAAATATGCAAAGGACATTGGTATCTCTTTTGCGACAGATAATATTGATGAGCTCCTCTCGAGCGCAGATATTGATATCATTGATGTCTGTACGCCACCGTCCACACACCATGAGATTGCTATAAAGGCGGCGAATGCAGGGAAGCATATCATTATGGAAAAACCGCTTACCGGATACTTTGGCGAGCCTGGTGATCCTGAACCAATCGGTCATCATGTACGCCGGTCAAAAATGCAGGAAGGTGCCAGAAAAAATGCTGAGGCTGTCCGTGAGGTCGTAAGGAAAAATGGAGTTAAGTTTTGTTACGGTGAAAATTGGGTTTATGCCCCACCCATTAATAAGATGCGAAACCTAATAACAGCATCCAAAGGTTCGGTTTTGGAAGTCCGTGCAGAAGAGAACCATTCAGGCTCTAATTCGGTGTTTAGTCGTGAATGGAAGTCTACCGGTGGAGGAGCTTTGCTACGCATGGGTGCGCACTCAGTGGGAGCATGCTTGCACCTGAAACAATGGGAAGGTAAGCATAGGCTTGGCCGACCCATCAGACCAGTTTCGGTAATGGCTGATGTGGCAGACCTGATTCATACGGAAGCTTCGGAACGGGCTAAAAAAGCAAACGCACACCAATGGATTAGCTCTGATCCGGTAGATGTGGAGGATTGGGCCAATCTTACGATTCGGTTTGATGATGGATCGCGCGCAACTGTGATGGTAAGTGATGTTGGGCTTGGGGGGTTGAATACCCGGGTAACGGCATATATGACCGATGGAGTGATAAAGGCCAATATGACATCAAATGATACCATAGAGACCTACGCTGTAGATCCTTCCACCTTTGAGGATGAATATTTCACAGAGAAACTGGAGACCAAAGCCGGATGGAACAGGCCAAGTGCCGATGAAGATTGGTTCAGGGGGTTTTCTCAGGAGATCACAGATTTTATTCAAGCCATTCGGGATGACCGTGAACCCCTGGCGGGAATTGACTTAGCTGTGGACGTAGTTAACGTGATTTATTCAGCTTATGTCTCCGCTGAAGAGGGGAGGGTTGTAAAACTTGATTGAATTGACGTAAACCGCGCGGAAGAAACTTCCGCGCTAGATTATTCAAACATCAGGCTGATAAACTCTGCTACACAGGCAGGTTTCTCTTTCCCTTCGATCTCCACAATGCAATTCCAGGTGATTTTCAGTCCATTTTTGTCATAATCTTCTATCTTAACGAAGCTGCCTGATAAGCGAACTTTGCTACCTACTAACACAGGACTGGGGAATCGCACCTTATTCAATCCATAATTAACCCCCATTTTTGAGGACTTTACCCGGACTGCATCACCAATCAGCTTAGAGAGGAGTGAAACAGACATAAAACCATGAGCCACCGGCTTCTTGAAAGGGGAGTACTTATTTGCTTTATCTACATCTACATGAATCCATTGAAAATCCATGGTAGCATTGGCAAAATCATTGATCATCTCCTGCGTAACCGTGAGCCAATCTCCGGCTGGGAATTCAGTACCTTCCAGTTTCCTGAATGCCTCGAAATTTTCTATTTCTAGTTTAGCGATGTCACTCATTATCGGGCAGTACCTCCATCAATTGTTAAACAAATACCAGATACAAACCGGGCTTCATCAGAAGCTAAGTAAAGATAGCCATAAGCGATATCAATAGGTTCGGCAACAGTCTTCAAAGGAATACCGGCCTTGATGGCTTCAAAATGATTATCCGGTATCTTATTGACCATGTCAGTCATGGTAAAGCCGGGTGCAATGGCATTGGCTGTAATGCCATATTTACCCAACTCAACGGTCCATGTTTTGGTCATCCCAATTACACCTGCTTTGGTCGCTGAATAATTGGTCTGACCGAAATTGCCACGCAATCCGACATTTGAAGCTGCACTTACGATTCTGCCATATTTATTAGATTTCATGTATCCAGCAACAGCCTGTGTACATAGAAACACCCCCTTAAGGTTTACATTAATGACAGCATCCCATTCCTCTTCAGTCATCTTTTCTAAGGTCCGGTCTCTGGTGATTCCGGCATTATTGATAAGGATATCAATTCGACCATATTTGTCATTGATTTTGGCGAAAAGTCCTTCTATCGCTGACTTATCTGTGACGGAAACAGCGTGAAATTCTGATTTACCACCCTGAGCGTTGATATCGTCAGATACTTTTTGTCCCTGTAGAAGCAGGTCTACAATAATTACCGTGGCTCCCTCTTTTGCGAAGAGCTCAGACACCGCTTGTCCGATTCCTCTGGAACCACCGGTAACAATCGCTATCTTGTCTTTTAATCTCATATTCATTTTGTTTTGTGTTTTATATCTGTATTACGAGTTTTCCTTTTACTTTTCTATCCATCATCTCCTCGAGGGCTTTTGCTGTATCCTTTAGCTCATAAACCTTGTGGATGTGTGGTTTTAGCTTACCTGCTTTGTGCCATTCCATCAAATCTTTAATGTTGTTCATGTTCGCTTTGGGGTTTCCCATCGCAAACCCTCCCCAGAACACCCCGACAATCGAAGCTCCTTTCAATAGGGGTAGATTTAAAGGAATCTTAGGAATTGTTCCGGTGGTAAAGCCGACAACAAGTAACCTGCCATTCCAGGCCATGCCCCTGAAAGCTGCCTCAGAGTATTCCCCACCGACGGGATCATAGATGACGTCTACGCCTTTGTTATTTGTTAGTTCCTTGATGGTGGATTTTAAATCATCTTTCGTATAGTTGATGGTGAGGTCAGCACCGTATTCTTTGCATAAAGCCAATTTCTCCTCCGAAGAAGCGGCAGCAATAACTTTCGCACCCATTAATTTCCCCAACTCTACTGCGGCGAGGCCTACTCCACCTGATGCACCCAACACCAATAATGTTTCTCCTTCCTGTAGTTTAGCACGATCTTTCAAAGCATGATAGGAGGTTCCATACGCCATCATAAAGGAAGCAGCTACCTGAAAGTCCATTTCCCTGGGTTTCTGGAAGCAAGCGTTTGAGGGCACTACTACCTCTTCAGCGAGCGCACCAAAAGGGACAAACCCAAAAACAGCATCTCCTTTTTTTAGGTGTTTTACGTGATCACCAACTTCTTTTACGATCCCTGAAATATCACTTCCAGGGGTAAAGGGCAGCTCGGGTTTAAATTGATATAACCCCTGGATAATGAGTGTATCAGGAAAATTGATGCCACAGGCTTTTACCTGGACCACGACTTCATTTTCCTTTGGCTTTAAGGGCTTCATTTCTTCCAGCGTGAGTGTGGAAGGTGGACCGTACACATTGCATCTGATGGCTTTCATAATATCTTAATCTTCTATGACTTTTAGAACCAATTTTCCTAGCTTGTCTCCGGTGAAAAGTCGGTTATACGTTTCCGGGAAATGCTCAATGCCTTCATAGATATCTTCCCTGGTTTTGAGTCTGCCTTCAGCTAGCCACGTACCCATGACCTGTGCAGCTTCTTTGTATCTGTTTGCCCAATCGAAAACAACCATGCCCTGCATGGTTGCTCTGTTGACTAGCAGTGAAAGGTAGTTGTCTGGTCCTTTTACTTTGCTTTTATTGTATTGTGAAATAGCACCACAAATAACAATGCGGGCGTGCATTCGCAGCCTGGATAGTGCAATATCTAACTGGTCACCACCAACGTTGTCAAAATAGACATCTATTCCTTTTGGGCACGTTTCTTTTACGCGTTTTCTAACGTCTTCCTGCTTGTAATCAATGGCAGCATCAAATCCCAGTTCATCTACGATGTACTTACATTTATGCTCACCACCTGCAATGCCGATGACTTTACAGCCTTTGATTTTAGCTATCTGGCCTACCACACTTCCTACTGCACCAGCAGCAGCAGAAACAAGTACTACATCGCCTTCTTTGGCTTTACCCACTTCAAGGATTCCAAAGTAAGCAGTCATGCCAGGCATACCGAGTGTACCAATATAAGTAGCGAGGGGTGCTAATTTTGGATCGACCGTGTACCATCCTTTTCCATCTGAAACTGCGTATTGCTGAACCCCACCATAGCCGGCTACAAATTGCCCTGTGCTGAATTTGGGGTTGTTGGATTCGATCACTTCCCCAACAGAACCAGCACGCATGACAGAACCTAACTCCATGGGTTCTATATAGGATTTTGCATCATTCATCCAGCCCCGCATGGCAGGGTCCAATGAGACAAAATGTTGCCTGATAAGCATTTCTCCTTCTTTAATTTCAGGAATGGCATTGTTCTCTAAGGACCAGGTAGAGGCATCAGCTTCTCCATTGGGTCTTTTGATAAATTTGAGTTGTTTGTTCATAAGTTATTGAAGTGAGGTTCCACCGTCGATGGTGATTGTTTGTCCTGTGATATATTTTGATTTTTCTGAGGCGAGCCAAAAAATGGCTTCCGCAATCTCAGCGGCTTCCCCAAACCTATCCATGGGGATTAATCGCTTGAGGGTATCTTCCATGTTAGGTCTGCTGGATATTAGCTGATCCAATAGCGCTGAATTAGTGTATCCAGGACAAACCGCATTGATTCTGATGTTTTTTCGTCCATATTCTAAAGCGGCAGATTTGGTCATGCCTACCACAGCATATTTACTGGCGCTGTAGGCCAGGTTATAGCCAGAAGGTTTTAGCCCTGCCAGAGAAGCAACATTGACGATGCTGCCATAACCCTGTATCATCATCTTTTGAAGGGCTACTTTCATGCAATGGAAAACACCTGTCTGGTTGACTGCTATTACGTTTTGCCAATCAGTTAATGTATGCTCGGCCGTCTTATGTTGCTCTTTGCCTCCAATACCGGCGTTATTCACCATGACATCTATTCTGGAATATTCATTAACCACATCTGTGATTGATTGCTCCACTTCCTGAAAGTCTGTAACATCCAGTTTAAGCGCAGTCGCTGTTCCTCCTGATTTTTTGATATCCTTAACAACCTGCTCGGCACTGTTGATATCAATGTCTGAGGCGATAACAGTTGCTCCATGCGCCGCCATCAAAGTAGCTGTTGCTGCCCCAATGCCACTGCCGGAGCCCGTGATCATTACCACTTTATACTTCAGTTCCATATGTTCTTATGTTTTGAATGACCTTTACTCATTTCCTATCAATACAAATGATCTATTTTGTTTTTCTGGATAGCCTGCAAGGCTGTATTGCAACACAATGCGGAAACCTTATTCAGTTGAGCAAACCTGGGATCAGTTGTATGACCGTGTTTATATCGGAAATAGATTTGCTGGGCAATAACTGCAATCTTAAAAAGACCATAGACAAAATAAAACGTCAGGTGATCAATGTTTCTGCCGCTTTTTAGGGCATACTGATGTACGATTTCTGTTCTGGATGGATTGCCTTTCAATAAAGTAGGTGAGGGGAGTCCATCTTTCATGAAGTCCGCATCATCGGAGGTAGTCCAATAGCCAAGGGAGGTTCCCAGATCCATAAGCGGGTCTCCAAGTGTACACATCTCCCAATCCAAGATGGCGGCAACTTGCCTCCATTTATCATCAGCAAAGACAATGTTGTCATACTTGTAATCATTGTGGATTAAGCTGTGTTGATAATTTAAAGGTTGATGGTCTTCCATCCAGGCCATAACTTTTAAGGCTGCAGGAATATCTTCAGTTGCTGCTGCCAAGTATTGCTTACCCCAGTTGGTTACCTGCCGTGCGACATATCCTTCTGGCTTGCCCAGGGATTCCAGCCCCGAGGCCTTATAGTCTACCTGATGAAACTCCACGAAAGTGTCCAGCCAGGTATTGGCGATAACCTTAAGCTCATCAGGTTTGATTTTTCGTTGTCTGGCTTCTTTTTCAGTGAGGATGATGCCTTTGATCCGCTCCATCAGGTAAAAGGGTACTCCAAGAATTTCGGTGTCTTCACAATACTGGTAAGCCTCAGGTGATTTACTGAATACCTGGTGCAAATGGTGCAACACTTTGTACTCTCTGCCCATATCGTGTCCCCTTTTGGGAGCTGAAAATGGCGGGCGTCTAAGCACATATTCTTTTTCTTCAATTTTTAAAAGATACGTGAGGTTAGAATAGCCGTTATTGAATTGACTAACACTTACCGGCCTTTTTTGATCCTTAATCAGCCCATGAGTAGCCAGAAAACTTTTTAGCTTGTCTGTATTTAGCTCTTCACCTTTTCTAACCGGACTTGTAAGTGATTTCTCTGTCATCCTTACAAATGCTTGTATTTCTTCACAATGGCTTTTCCAAGTTGACTCATGTGTACCTCGTCAGGACCGTCTGCTAACCTTAATGTCCTCGCTGAAGCATAAAAATAGGCTAACGGCGTGTCACTACTTACACCTTTACCACCCATTATTTGAATGGCCCGGTCAATCACTTTCAATGCCATGTTTGGGGCAACTATTTTAATCATGGAGATTAGGTCTTTGGCTTCTTTATTTCCTACCCGATCCATTTTATCAGCGGCAGATAATACCAAAAGCCTGGCTTGTTCGATCTCACATTGAGAGCGGGCAATATCCTGACGGATGCTGCTATAGGTATCCAAGGCTCTTCCGAAGACACTGCGTTCAGCGACTCTTTTAGCCATTAGTTCTAAAGCACACTGCGCCATTCCTATCAACCGCATACAATGATGAATTCTACCGGGCCCCAATCTTCCCTGAGCAATCTCAAAACCTCTGCCTTCCCCCAATAACAGGTTTGATTTAGGGACTCTAACTTCATTCAAGGTGATCTCAGCATGTCCTTCTGGTGAGTCATTATATCCAAAAACACTTAATGAACGCTCAATACTTAACCCCAGTGTGTCCATGGGAACCAGGACCATGCTCTGTTGCTCGTGTCTGGGAGCATCAAAATCTGTTTTTCCCATGACAATGGCAATTTTGCATCGGGGATCCATGGCACCGGAAGACCACCATTTTTTCCCTGTTATTATATAGTCATCGCCATCTGCAATAATTGCAGTTTCTATGTTAGTGGCATCTGAGGAGGCAACATCCGGCTCTGTCATCAAGAAGGTAGATCGAATATCCCCTTTCATCAGTGGGTTCAGCCATTTGGCCTGTTGTTCCGCATTTCCATATTTCGCAAGCACTTCCATGTTACCAGTGTCCGGTGCGTTGCAGTTGAATACCTCAGGAGACCAGGGGATTCTACCCATGATCTCTGCCAGCGGTGCATACTCCAGATTAGTTAGGCCAGGGCTTAAATCTCCATAGACTTTAGGGAGGAATAAATTCCATAGTCCTGCAGTCCGGGCCTCTTCCTTTAAGTTTTCGAGACCAGGCCATACTTTCCATTCATTTGAAGGGTCGCGATGGAATGACTCAACCTCCACCATTACCGGGTGTATATTTTGATCAATAAAAAGCTTTAGTTTTTGCTGTAATTCGATTGACTTATCTGAGTATTCAAAATTCATATCTCTGCAGATTTAACATTCAAAAGTTAACCTGAAATTAGGTAACCACCATCAGCAACATAGACGCCACCAGTCATGTATGACCCGGCATCAGATGCCAGGAGCATGATCACACCAGCCATTTCATCAGGAGCGGCGATGCGTCCCAGGGGTAGTGCTTTTGTGAAGCCTGTCACCATTTTTTCATCTGACCAAAGGCCTTCACTAAATTTTGTTTTGATGAGCCCGGGGCACAATACGTTTACCCGTATCCCGTAACGGCCCCATTCTTTGGCCTGATTCTTTGTGAGCATGATCAAAGCAGATTTGGTGGCACTGTATAGACCTAAACCAAACCCTGGGTGCAATCCTTCCACAGACGATATATTGATGATGCTGCCACTTCCTTGTTCTTTCATATAAGGTAATGCCAGGTTGGAAAGCAACCAGGGTGCTTTCACATTTACATCCATGATTTTATCAAAGACTGCCTCATCAGAACCTTCAATAGGTCCGTAATAGGGATTGATTGCCGCGTTGTTTACCAGGATGTCTATGCGTCCATATTGCTCAACGGTTTTTTCAATGAGCGATTTCCTTTGTTCAGCATCCCCTACGTGACAGGCGATTCCGGATGCTTCAAGGTTTTCTGATCGGAATTCTGACACGACTTCATCGATGGCCTCTTGCTTGCGACTGCTTACGACTACTTTTGCTCCGCTTTCTGCCAGACCTTTGGCAATGGATTTTCCGATTCCCTTGCTGGATCCTGTGATAACTGCCACTTTGCCACTCAGGTCAAATTTAGATGTGATTGCTGCCATATGCTATTACTTGTTATTTGGTGAGGTTTTCATTCGTTTGATTTATTCGAATATATGCCAATTAATTAAAGGGTGCTGGTATCATCAGCTACGGTTAAGACTTCGGTATTGACCAATATCTCTGCCAATGAATTTGTTTTAGCAAGCTCATATTTGAAATAGAATTTCATGGCATGTATTTTACTCTGATAGAATTCAGCTGAATAATGGGTGTTACCAGAACGTAATTGCGTATGAGCATCTGTCGCGATTTGCAGCCACAACCATCCGATAATAATGTTTCCAAAAAACTCCATAAAAACAGTGGCATCAGAAAGAAAGCGTTTGTAATCACCCTTGAGTGCAAAGGGCATTAAAAACTGAATGACCTTCTCTATTAATGCGAGTTTCGTTTCTAGCGTTTTGGCATAGTCTGAAAGCTCACTGAATTCATTGGCAGATTTTATGGTCTTTGAAATTTCTGCGAACAGTAACTTGAGAGGCTTTCCATCCTTCATGAGGATTTTCCTGCCTAAAAGGTCAAGTGACTGAATACCCGTAGTGCCTTCGTAGATAGGAAATATCCGGATATCCCTAAAGTATTGTTGTAGGATAAAATCAGAACAAAATCCATAGCCTCCCAATACCTGAACACCCTGACTTACTGAATGCGCACCCATTTCTGATGGGTAGGTTTTGGTGATCGGTGTGAGTAATTCTAGCAACAGGTGATATTTTTCTCTTTCAGCAGCATCTACGTGTGTTATAGAAAGGTCCTGATACTTGGAAGCCAACAGGATCAGGCTCAGGCTTCCTTCGGTGACTACCTTCTGAATCAAGAGCATTCGCTTAACGTCCGGGTGGTTGATGATCAACGTCTGATCCTGGGAAACATCTTTTTTACCAGTACTTGTAAGGTCTCTGCCCTGTGGTCTTTCCTTGGCGTAACCAAGAGAAGCCCGGTAGGCGGCCATAGCAATTGCTGCTGCACCTCGACCCACCGCTATCCTTGCTCCATTCATCATGAGGAACATATATTTTAACCCTTGGTTAGGCTCTCCAACAAGGTACCCTTCACAATCACCCTTATCTCCAAAAGCCAGGTGTGTGGTGCAATAACCTTTTTGACCCATTTTTTGGAAATCACCCAAGGTGGTCACATCATTAGATACAAGGTCTCCTTGATCATCAGGTCTGCTTTTTGGTACCACAAAGAGGGAGATTCCTTTTGTCCCGGCAGGTGCCCCTTCAATGCGTGCCAATAATAGATGAATAATATTTTCAGCTCCCTGATAGTCACCTCCAGAGATAAAAATCTTCTGACCTTTGATTCTGTATTTTTCCCCATCAGGGACAGCCGTGGTAACAATATCAGACAACGAACTACCGGCTTGAGGCTCTGTAAGACACATGGTGCCACCCCAATCTCCTGATAGCATTTTTGGTACATAGGTGTTCTTAAGCGATTCGTTGCCAAAGTGCACGATCAAATCTGCAGCCCCCTGAGTCAATGTGATATAACCGGGCAAGTGATTATTGGCTGCTTCCTGAATATAAGCGACCGCATTGACCACCATATGGGGCATTTGAAGACCGCCTGTTTCAAAATCGAAAACCGCGGATATTAAGTCCATTTCACCTCCTTGTTTCACATACTTTTTTACCTGCGGGTGAACGACAATTTCATTGTCTTTGAAGTAAACTGCCGCTGCATCCATTTCACGGAAATATGGAAAGAGTTCTTTGTCTGAAAAGTCTTCGATACTATTTAGTAAGAGATCAATTGACGAAAGGTCATGCTCAGCGTACCTTTCCTGCTCAAGTACACCTTGTAGGTTGTGTACCTGGTAAATAAGATATTTTAGGGTTTCTAGATCTATGTATTGCTTTGACATTCTTTATTGAATCTTTCAGGTGAACCTTCTAAGGTATTAAAATATTTTCAACAGATTATTTTTCTATGCATGCGTTGTATTAAATACTGAAATTATTTGATTAATTACTATCACTAAATGAAATTCGTATTACTGCAATACCTTATAGTCAGTGGAATGATAAGACCGAGCAGATATTCGATACGGGGAAGTCTCAAGCCTGTGCAATCATTTCTACATATGGCAAGAATTTCATGATTAATATTGATGAATAGTGCCAGCGATTTGGTTTATTTACCACAATAGATTTTAAAAAACAGATGGATTATAAGGTATTATTAGGAGCTATTGTTTGCTTCTTATTTATTGATTGCAGCGATCAGACCAAGCAAGTTCAGGTACTACAGGTGCCGGGGAAAGATCAATTTTGTACAATTGACAAGGAAGGAATCACCGTACTGCCGAGTGGTCGTTATGTAACGCTTGCAGGAGAATTTCTGCCTATAACCAATGATCCCTATGGGATGGCAGTTTCTCCTGATGGGAAGAAAGCGTTGACCTTACATGATGGAGTGATTACCATACTGGATCTTGAAGACCTGAGTGCACAGCGGGTACCTAGCTACGATGGGAAAATCCCATCTCCGTTGACCAGAGGATCATTTTTGGGGGTAGCCTTCTCAGTGGATTCCAGATATGCTTATTTAAGCGGTGGTGACAAGGGTGATATTGTTATTTATGATACAGAAAAATTAAAGAAGATTGATGCCATTTCATTGAATGGTATGGTTAACGGGGAGGACTATCAGGATAGCTTTACTTCCGACCTGTTACTTAACCCTGAAAAAAATGAGCTATTGGTACTGGATAGGGCAAATTTCAGGTTGGTTCGCGTTGATCTCACTGCGAAAAAGCTTACTGCATCCATTAAAGTTGGTCGTCAGCCATTTGGTGTAGCATTGAGTCCTGATAAAAAACAAGCTTTCGTGGCCAATGTTGGTGTTTACTCTTATCCACTGGTAGAAGGGGCAACACCAGAGAACTATGATGATTTAAGAATTTCACATCATGCTTACGGGGAAAATACTCCGGAATCCAGAGACGGGACCATCGTGGAAGGCAAAGTAATTCCAGGGTTAGGAAGCCCAAATCATCCGGATGCAATGAGTGTGTTTACGGTTGACCTGGATAAGAACAGCGTCATCAATAAATTTAAGCCCGGCTATCTGATCGGAGAGACGGTGGAAGATGCTGAAGTGGTAGGAGGAGCCAGTCCTAATTCGATTGCGGTGGGAAAGCAATTTGCCTATGTAACGAATGCCACGAATGATAACATCGCAATTATTGATTATACCACGCAGGAAATTGTGGGTCATATTCCTATTCAGGTAGATCCGCGCATTGACAAAGTGAGAGGTTTGTTACCCTTTGGTATTACCATGTCTAAAGATGAGAAGACTTTGTATGTGGCCTTATTAGGGTTTAATGCAGTTGCGGTCATCGACATACCATCCAAAACCACCAAAGGCTTGATCCCTTCAGGCTGGGGACCGACGAGGGTTGAATTGTCCAATGAGGAAGATTTCCTTTACATCATTACCTGCAGAGGCTGGGGGGCGGGACCTAATGGCGGAACTGATTTTGTGATGCCTATTCAGGGTAACTCTGTCAGCCGTATTCAATTGGGAAGCTTCCAAAAGGTAAAAGTTCCGGGAGATGAACAACTTGCCACCTATACCCGGCAATCTATTGACAATACTTTCAGGGAAACTTTGGTTGAGGATGATGGTAAAAATCCACTGCCACCATTGCCGGGACTGAGAGAAAGTCCGATCAAACATATTGTTTACATCACAAAAGAAAACAGGACATATGATGAGATTTTTGGTCAGTTAAAAGAAGGTGCGGGAGATAGTACATTGGCCAGGTATGGTGTAAATAACACTTACACGTTACCTGATTCAATGCAAGCGGACTTTCCAGACCTTAGGATTTCGCCAAACCATATCAAAGCAGCTAAACAATTTGCTTATTCTGATAATTTCTATTGCGACAGTGATGCATCCGTTCACGGACACCACTGGCTGGTTGGAGTGATACCAAACGAATGGGTAGAATCAAATGCTAACACTACAAAAACAGCTATGCCATTTTCCAAGGCTGAAGGCCGTCGTTTCCCGAAAACCATTGGTAGTGTTGATCCGGAAGATTATGCAGAGATAGGTGGGCTATGGGAAGCGCTGGAAAGGCAGGGTATTGAATTTTACAATTTTGGTCAGGCGAATGAAAGTGGTCATGAAAGGGAAGATTGGTACGATGTGAACACCGGGGCCGCGCACGGCGTCATGATTCCAATGCAGAACGCTCTTTTTACAAGAACCAGTCATAATTATGCTGGTTACAACATGAACATACCTGATCAATACCGAATGGATCAGTTCGAAAAAGAATTCACGAAAATGTGGATTGACAGCAATGATGATATGCCTCCCTTTATTACGATGATGATTCCCAATGATCACGGTACCAGTCCTGACCCAGAGGAAGGTTATCCCTTTAGGCAATCATACATGGTTGATAATGACCTGGCAGTTGGGAGGGTCTTACACTTCCTGTCCAGAACCAAATATTGGAAGAACATGCTGGTTATCATTACCGAAGATGATCCACAGGGAGGGGTTGATCACATTGATGCACACCGTTCGGTATTGATGATGGCGGGTCCGTATATAAAGCGAGGGTATGTTTCTCATACGCATGCGAATTTTGGAGCAATCCTTAAAACCATCTATAACATCCTGAATATTCCCTACGTCAATCACTTTGATTTGACGGGTTCGCTTTTGCAGGATTTTTTCACCGATGAACCTGACTATACACCCTATACGCTGGAGCGCCATGATGAAAGAATATATGATGCGGAGTTATCCATGAAGAAATACCATAAGACCATCGATTGGAGAAAAATAGAGCAGGGGCCAGAGATGGACGATGAAGAGGATGCGCGTCAGGATTTTGAGAAGAATAATGCGGAGGAATGATCCGACACTTCTAGTAGCAGGCAAAAATGGCTCCTCTTCTCAGCAGTGTCTCTCGAAAAGGACACTTCGATTGGTAACACTGCTTTTTTTGATTTGATGTACTTGATCATGGAGCGTTATTCAATGCGCCGAGTCCCTTCCTACGTCAGGAGACTCGGCTTGGAAAGAGAGGAATGATCCGACACTTCTAGTAGCAGGCAAAAATGGCTCCTCTTCTCAGCAGTGTCTCTCGAAAAGGACACTTCGATTGGTAACACTGCTTTTTTTGATTTGATGTACTTGATCATGGAGCGTTATTCAATGCGCCGAGTCCCTTCCTACGTCGGGAGACTCGGCTTGGAAAGAGAGGAATGATCCGACACTTTTAGCAGCGGGCAAAAATGGCTTCTCTTCTCAGCAGTGTCTTTCGAAGAGGACACTTCGATTGGTAACACTGCTTTTTTTGATTTGATGTACTTGATGATGGAGCGTTATTCAATGCGCCGAGTCCCTTCCTACGTCAGGAGACTCGGTTTGGAATGAGAGGAATGATCCAGCGCTTTTAGCAGCACTATTTTTCGAAGTAGGCAAAAATGGCTTCATACATCCGACTGTGCCTTTTGGTTGATTTAGCCATTAGCCCACTTGAAAGATTGTGGCGTTTGATCACTTTGCGATAGCCAGATATGTCAAAAGAGGAGTATATCTTTCTGGTTATTCTTTCATATTGAATTTTAATTCTCCTAAACTTACCACATGGAATTTGCTCCAATAATTATAGGAATTATTTTATTGATACTGCTCATTGCGGTCATCAAACTGGACGCATTTATCTCCTTTATGTTGGTTTGCCTTTTTGTGGGCGTGGTTAGTGGTCTCTCTGTCTCAGATGCGGTCACTGCTATCGAAACGGGCATTGGTAATACACTCGGATCACTGGTTATAATTCTGGGGTTTGGAGCTATGTTAGGAAAGCTGGTGGCTGAAAGTGGTGGAGCAAATAAAATCACCAATAGCCTGGTACAGCGGTTTGGGATTAAGAATATTCAGTTTTCTCTTATAGTCACAGGTTTCATTGTAGGTATACCCATGTTCTACGACGTAGGGTTTGTGATTTTGGTGCCTTTAGTCATTGCTATAGCGGCAAATACAGGGCTTCCATTGCTCTATGTTGGCCTGCCCATGTTAGCTTCGCTATCTGTTACGCATGGCTTTTTGCCACCACATCCGGCGCCGACAGCCATTGCTGCTGTTTATGGGGCTGATTTAGGCCTCACACTCATCTACGGCATGATCGTGGGTATCCCGGCAATTACAGCTGCGAAATTCCTGCTTTCAGGTGCGATGAAGAGCATCCAGCCAACCTTACTCAAGGAATATGTGGTAGAAATCAATGATCGATACAAGGTGCCCTCTTTGTTGACCTGTCTGGTGGTAGCCTTACTCCCCGTAATTTTGATTGGCGGTTCTTCTTTAATTCTGGCTTTGGTTGGTGAAAATATCATCATTGAAGCGATTGGTAATCCTGCGATTGCGATGTTGATTGCTGTGCTTGTGGCTGCTTACTTCTTAGGTATTAAGACCGGGAGGAGCATAAAAGATGTAATGAATACCTTTTCGTCATCGATATCAGGTATTGCCATGCTGTTGTTAATCATTGCGGGAGCGGGTGCTTTTAAGCAAATCATGATAGCTACAGAGATCAGTGACCGAATGGGAGAGGTGTTGGGTGGTCTTGGGCTGTCACCCATTATTTTGGCCTGGTTAATTGCTTCATTGATTAGAATAAGTGTTGGCTCGGCGACTGTAGCGGCTTTAACAACGGCAAGCATTATTCAGCCACTGGTAGCAACATCGGGCGTAGCACCGGAATTATTGGTGCTGGCCACCGGAGCAGGAAGTATTACCTGCTCACATATCAACGACGGAGGTTTTTGGCTGTTTAAAGAATATTTCAACGTGAGTATCAAAGAAACCCTGATGTCATGGACACTGATGGAAACCACGGTTTCAGTAGTTGGAGTAATTGGTGTTTTATTATTAAATCTGATTGTTTAACGCATGAGTTTAGAAGAAAAAATCAAAGAATTAGGTCTTAAATTACCTCCTGCACCACCTCTGGGTGGGGTATATAAACCAGTTATCGTCATAGACAAAATGCTCTATGTTTCTGGTCAAGGACCTGTTAGAAATGATGCTTCATTGATCAAAGGCAAGGTTGGTTCTGACCTCAGTACTGAAGAAGGCTATCTCGCTGCCAGGCAAGTGGGGTTAACCATGCTTGCTACCATTAAATCCCAAATCGGGGACCTAAATAAGGTCAAGCGCCTGGTTAAGACCCTTGGCATGGTCAACGGTGAACCAGATTTTTTCGAACATCCCCAGGTGATCAATGGTTTCAGTGAGCTCATGGTAGAGGTCATGGGCGATGATTTGGGAAAAGGAGCCAGAAGTGCCGTGGGCATGGTGCTTCCCGGAAATATTGCGGTTGAGATAGAAGCTATTTTTGAGTTAAATTGATGAGCGAATGGTTTGAAATAACAAACCCTGATAAGGTGCTTAGTCCTGCCTTGTTATTTTATCCTGATCGGATTCAACGGAACATCGAAGCAATGATCAAAATTGGCGGTTCTGCTGATCGGCTCCGACCGCATGTAAAGACTTATAAATGCCACGAAATCGTGGATATGCAACTAAAATCAGGCATTCAAAAATTTAAGTGTGCGACCCTGGTGGAAGCAGAAATGCTAGCCAAAAGTGGGGTGAAGGATGTCCTGATTTCCTATCCGCTTGTTGGGCCCAATCAAAAGAAGTTTATCCAACTTTCTGATCAATATCCGGAGACGCAATTCTCCACTTTGATTGATCATGAAAGTCAGATCGTACAATGGAAGTCAGTCAAAAATACCCAGGTAGATGTCTTTATAGACCTGGATGTAGGTATGCATCGAACAGGTATCGCTCCTGAAAAGGCAGCAACGCTCATAGGGCAACTTGGTGACCTGTTTAAATTTCGGGGGTTGCATATTTACGATGGTCACATCCACAATCCCGATCCGGATGCCAGAAAGCAGATCGCGGATGAGTCATTCAAGGAAGTAGATAAGTTAATAGCTGTATTGGAGACATCAGAACAGGAAATCATCTGTGGAGGTAGCATTACCTTTCCGATACATGCACAATACCCAGAGCGACAACTTTCTCCAGGAACTACCTTGCTGTGGGATTACGGGTATGCCTCGCAAGTTCCTGATTTGAAAATGTTATATGCTGCTGTACTGATGACCAGGGTGGTCAGTAAACCCGGTGATGACCTGCTTTGCCTGGATGTTGGGTATAAGGCCGTGGCCTCAGAGATGGACGAAATGCCGGTGTACTTCCCACAGGTTCCTGATGCAACCATTGCCACTTACAGTGAGGAACACATGGTGATCAAAACATCGGCGGCCTCGAACTGGGAGATAGGAGATCTGATTGGAGGTATCCCTTGGCATATTTGCCCAACGGTGGCTTTACATGAGCAGGCTGGAATTGTCAAAGATAAAAAGGTGAAGGAGTACTGGACCATTGAAGCCAGGAGGCGGGATTATCAGCTGTAGGAACTTGCTTCTGTTTCAGATGTCAATGGTTGGTGTCCTCACCTAACGGAAGTAAGAAATGATACAATTCAGAACGATGTGGTCACCGACCTGAAGCACCTAAATCGTCCCCATAAATACAGGTTATTTGACCTCAGTCCCTTTCATGAGGTCCGTATAAAGCTTCTTCATGACAGCTGTCTTTTCTTCATCCTCAGCCACTGCATAAGTGGTAAACATCATGACGCCTGTAGATTCAGCGGATAGCCCACCCATCATCACCGTTTCAAAGTCTTTGGTAGAAACAATTTCCGGATCATTATAAGCCTGCACGATCGGCCAAATTTTTGGAAATTCAGCGTCGTTAATGTTCAACCGATCACTGAACCACTGGATGTTTTTACCTACCCACTCAGGCTCCCTGCCCATTCTCCCATGATAGACCATAGGTGAGAAAACGTCAACTGTTTTTTTCAGCAGGTCATAATCTAATCCTAAAATGCGATACCTCGCGCTATCAAATTCCTGGTCATTCCATGGACAATGATACAATCCCAGTAAGGCATCAGGATTGATCTCTTTCATGATACCTTTTATCGCTACTGTCCAATCGTAGATCACCTCACACCTCCAGCTTCTCCAGGACGTATTGTGATTTTCCAGTATCCATTTTGCTTTAAGTCTCGTGTTTCCATCCGGGAGGTTGATTCCTGTCTCTTGTGAAAACGTTGCCAGACAATGATCACAAAAGCAAGTCTCGGGAAGGATGGGCTCAGGTTCCTCAAATTGTGCATGCCAGTGAACGTAATCCATCCAAATTCCCTTCAGGTCATATTTAGTCAGTAAAGTCCTTAGCTGATCAAACCGGTATTGACGGAACCCGGGTTCTGTTGGGCATACCCCCATAAACCAGGAGGCTGCCTGTGCCTTTTCTCCCTGGTCATTGATGGGCCAGGCTTCAGGGTGTTTATCCACATAGTTTTTTCCGTTCAAGGTAGCAAACTCCGCAAATACGGATATTCCTTCAGCTTGTGCCCTTGAAATCATAGTACTGTCTATGGATCCACTATGAACGAAGATGGAATTGATTCCTAGCTCATTGAGCTTGATCCCCTTATCCCAGAAGGGTTTGGGGTTGCCATAGATGCCTCGGATTTCAATGCGTTTTGCTAATGGCGATTCACAGGCTGTTGCGAGCGTCAGAAGTAAGATATAGGAAATAATAATTTTCATTGTATCTGTTTTTAATGATCAACCCCTGAAAAATGCAAAGCGACCTGATTGTGCATGGTATATAATCGAAAGTGGTCAGCTTCTTTGACAATGATCCCACTTGACTTGTTTTCCTCCATGATTGGGTTCCCGAGATATTTGGTCCAATGAATAAGGTCTTTGGAGGCTGCCACACTGGTGCTCCATTCATGCCAATCTTCAAAACCAGTTCCATGATAATAGGCGTAGTACCAGCCATCATATTTGTAGATTTGATTGACGGCCAAACCATAGCGATCATAAGGTTCTGGTCCCATGGCAATCACCGGGTCATCCTGCACGTTGGTCCATTGCTTCAGGTCAGAGGAGGTTGCCAGCCAGATCCCCAGGTCACCACGTTCATAGAATAAATACCAGGTATTATCTTCAAACCATGCGGTGGGTGTGCCATAAGGTCCTTTGCTTATTGGCGATCCGTCTACCTTCCGAATATCCAGCGAGCCGTGATCCTTCCAGTTAATGCGATCAGTAGAAGTGAGATAATGAGCGATATCACCTTTACCTTCAGCAAACATGTAATAGATGCTGTCGACTTTCAATACCATCATGTCTTCCGTCCAGCTTTCATCGAATATAGGTTTATCGGAATACCTTTCCCAATTGATCCCATCATTGGAGGTCGCATAGCCCAGGGATAATAAGTCCCATTTGGTGTGGCCTGTATACCACATGTGGTATATCTCCCCTTCTTTCAGGATGTATCCCCGTTCACGAATATTTTGATCCCATGTATCAGACTGAGTGCCAGTGAAAATGGGGTTTTCAGCAAATGGTTTAAAGTTCACGAGTTCATCCGGGAATGGTGCAGTTTGATTATTAGTGGTGGATGGAGTTGAGGAATCAGCATTTTGATCACCCTTTTGTGAGGATTGGCTGCAGCCGAAAACCAACAAGTAAAAAGCGGTTAGTAGGAGAAGTGTTCTGCGATCGTTCATAGGATCAATATATCCAACTTTGACAATACCTCCAATTCAGTTGATTTTTACTAACTGAGGGATTGCCTGCTTTAAACCAATCAGGGTCACCGAAGGGACTCTGATTTTGCTTTCTGTTGTCACAGACAGAAACAGAATACACCACTACTTATACTATTTACCTCATGTGCCGAATGGTAGCATTCGGCAGCACTAAAACACAGCTAAAGTATCGTCATTCCGATCCGACGGTAGGAGGAGAAGTAATCTTTCGTGTGTTGTGGAGAAACAATGATTCTAGCTTCACTATCGATCAGTATACTCAGAGTCCGTACCGTGACTCTGAGGGGATCCAAAAACCCACGTTGAAAAAAATAATATTTAAAATTATTTTCCCACTATACAATTTCTGGCACGAGATTTGACTAATTAAAATTATAAATATTATTATAAAAAATATATAAATAATTATATTAATGCCTAAACAAAAGAAAAGTAGACTAAGCACCATTATTGATTTTTTATTGGTCGTCATCTGCAAATTCACTTGATAAAGAATTTTAAGATAACAGTTTCGGTTGAAACTGCTCATAGCTGGTTGGTACACCGTGGGATTTATCCTGCGGTGTTTTTTTATGCAGACTAAAATTCGGCTTAAATGTGAAGTACTACCTTGCTATCCTTGAAAGGCAATTTTGCTTTATTTCGGTGTTGTCACCGACGTAAACAGAGACTTTCATAAATGCTCAGTCAAGTGGGTTAGAATACCAAAATCATCCTGATTGAGCTCATAAAATCGGGCCGAGGAAAACCAGTAATCTTCAGGAAAATCACACAATCCTGCCTTTACTGGATTGTAATGTATGTAATCAATCTTCTGATAGGCAACGTGCCTATTATACATTTCAGCTTTAAAAGGCCTTCTTTCCCAAAAATGATAAGCCCGATCACCCTGGGTACTTCTATATTTAGAGAGTTCATTATTCAGATCTTGAGCAATCAAAAGAAATTTCAATTGTTGAGCTGTAAACTTTAAGAACATTTGTTGAATGTCTTTTTTGATCCATTTTTCTTGCTTTCTCCATAGCAGATGAATGTGATTAGGCATGATGACAAAACCATAGAGCCAGATGCGGTTATCTTCGACTAAAAACTTTAAGCTATTAAGAATGATCTGCTTTCTTTGATCGTCTAATAAAAGAGGCTGCCAGCTTAAACAAGTCGATGTGAAAAAAAATAATACCGTCATTTTCCATCTTAAAATATACGCATAGAATTAAGATCTGTGACAACACCGACCTCAAGCACAATTTACCTCATGTGCCGAATGGTAGCATTCAGCAGCACTAAAACACAGCTAAAGTATCGTCATTCCGATCCGACGGTAGGAGGAGAAGTAATCTTGCGTGTGTTGTGGAGAAACAATGATTCTTGCTTCACTATCCACCAGTATACTCAGAGTCTGTACCGTGACTCTGAGGGGATCGAAAACGAGTATGAGGTGGGGATAAAGCACAAGCGGATGCTTGCGCTAGTGGGGTTTTGTTTTATCAATTCTATTTCAAAATAGTACCACCTTATAATTTCACAAAGAACCTTGCCCCTATAGTTACTGACCCGATATCATTTTGTATAAATCCATAGGGCTAATATTATTCGGTTTTGTAATCTCTCCTATTGTCATATCGGCTTTTGCAGGAATCCCGTTATTGATTAATACACCGATTGTATTTCCCACATTCAACCCGTATTTACTACAGAAATCTTTAAGCGACACCTTACTAATGGCAATCTTTTCGCTGTAATCTTCGAAAACATTGGCGGAAAGAGATACATTTCCATTTGAATTATTATCAATAGAATCGTTATGAAACAGATTGGCTGTTATAATACCTGACACAAAATCTTTTTCAAGTAATATGGCTTTTTTCTTGGCATATAAGCTTCTTGTCCATGGCCTGCTGAACTCACAGTTACTCACAATTAATCGTCCGTTGCCCGCCCTGATACAGGGAGCTCCTGAATTTGGAATATCCCAGTCGCTAAAATGACAGGCATTCAGGATTACTGTCCCGGAACCTTCATTCACCACTTGTTCAAGGGTTTGCTCAATTATCCAAAACCCACTATTAGAAATTTTCACGGGACCTTCATTTTTAGGACCAATTTTTACGGTCGACATAAACTGGCAATTGGTAAACTGAACACCGGAATGTCTTTGCACCTCATTTACCTGAACGGCAACCGGACCAACATCCGATCCTGATTGAGTAACCAAGGCATTGCCCGGACCATGTCCAAAATCATCGAACAGGAAACCTTCTTTGGCAAAAATCACAAAACAATTGGTAATGTATTCCCAGTCGGTTTTACCTATTTTAAAACCCACCAAATTTTCCTGAAGGTAGGTAAGCAATAAACTATTCAAATAGCCTTCTCTGCCACCGCTATACCCTTCAGGAATTTCAGGCAATTTGGATTTCAGGGTAGATCGTTTCCAAAAATTTGGGTTAAAATGTACATTCTCCAGTCGCCCTACATCGGTACACTGGTCAACATAAACACCAACTTTTAATGGGCAGGCATATACGTTTCTTATGAAATGGAGCTCGTTACCTTTTGAACCGGCATCAATTGCCATGTAAGGGTTGGTCATGGTTACATCAATCACCTGGCACATTTGACCATCAATTTGAATTGTCCATGGATATGGGATAACGTCGGGAAGCTGCTGTTCCGGATAGTTAATTATTATATTTTTTACCGAGGCATTCCACTTTAGCGTAATAGCCGGAGCTGCATTAACATCTCCTTTTCCTCCGTAAATATTTAAAACTGTTCCTGTTGGTGTTAAGGGATGGGGAGTTGTTTCGCCCACGCCTTTTAGGGTAACTCCTTTCGGAACTACCAATTCACTATTCAGACGGTAAATACCTGCCGGCAAAAAACAAACACCGCCTTTTTTTACAGCAGCATTCAGTGCTTTTTGTATGGCTTTGGTATCGTCGGTCTGACCATCGGCTTTAGCGCCAAAGCCTTTAGCATTTACAAACTCAGCCGGCGTTTGTGCAGGTGCTGAATAAACAAATGCAATTAGCATTAATAGTTGTGCTAATCTCTTCATGATGTTATTTTTTAAATCTTAATGTAAGTTCGAGTTTACGTTAAAAATATTTTTGTGTGCTAACCCTGGGTTAGCCTGGTGTAATTACCCCGGTTGGTGTCTGGCTGACCAACAGGTCCTCACCAAACGAAATGTAAGAAATAATTATTAAATGATTAACATGCTGATGGTTGCCACTGAGATATGAGAAGAGTTTGGATTCAATCCTGACGAAGTCAAAGATTTAAAAAAGGAAAGGATTATTGATTAAAGTAAAGCACAAGCGGATGCTTGCACTAGTGGAGTGGGTCCCGGACGGTTAGCAGCTTCATATTATTTAAGTACAATTAAACGACTGACTAGGGAGTGTAAAGGAAGTGTGAACGGAGACTGGACGGAGACTGAACGCACGTTGGGAGGACTTTAAACAAGCGTATAAGAATAATGCAATTATTTGCGTGCGTTTAGTGTCTTTTGGGAGGTATGTTCTATCAATGGTTGGTGTTGATACCAACTAATGGGATGAGCCCACAATCTTTGCGTGCGGTCGCATATTTCCATGGACATGGTCCAGAAAAAAGCTACATAATAACTAACCTTTAATTAGCCAGATGGAAACAACTGGTAACACTTTACACTCCTAAAATTAAATCACTCGTTTGCTTCGCGATCTCCAGTTCCTCGTTGGTAGGAATGACCAGAAGCTTTACACGTGATGTTGCAGCATTGATTTCCAGTATTCCATCAGCTCGTTCTTTATTTTTATTTTCATCCAGTAAGATGCCAAAGAAATCCATATCGCTACAGGTCAGCTTGCGAACTGTCACGGAATTTTCTCCGATGCCTCCGGTAAATACGATCGCGTCCAGGCCATTCATGGCGGCAGCATAAGAACCGATGTATTTTTTGATCCGATAGGTCATCATGTCCAGCGCCAGCTGACAACGCAAATCACCTGACTTAGCTTTTTGATCGATTTCTCTTACATCACTCAATCCGGTAAGCCCCATGAGTCCACTTTTCTTCTGCAAAAGGGTACTCACCTCATCCAGAGAATAGCCGGCCTGATCTACCAGGTAAAATATGAGGGAAGGGTCGATGTCTCCTGAACGTGTACCCATCAGCAGGCCAGTCATGGGGCCGAATCCCAGCGAGTGGTCTATGCTTTTTCCATGCTGTATGGCAGTAGCGCTGCATCCATTGCCCAGGTGAAGCGTAATAATTTTGGCATCTTGCTTATTAAGGTAGTCAATGGCCTTTTCAGACACATACTTGTGGCTGGTGCCATGAAATCCGTATAACCGGATGTGCTCCCTGGTGTATAAGTGATCACCAATGGCATAACGGTGGGCACGCTCCGGAATCGATTGATGAAAAGCAGTATCAAATACGGCCACCTGCTTTGCCTTTTTAAAGACTTTTTCTGACACTTCGATACCTGAATAGTTGGCCGGATTATGGAGGGGAGCGAGACTGAAGAGGTTCTTGATTTCCTGTTTTACTTCTGAATTGATCTCGGAAGTTTTCGAAAAGGAGCTACCTCCATGCACCACCCGATGACCAACCGCCTCGATTTCATCTGTACTGTGGATGACGCCTTTTTCTTTGTCCATTAACCAATCCGCAACCACCGTTAACCCCTTTTCATGGTCAGGGATAGATACCGTTTCTGAGTAGCTATGGTCTGTGGTCTTGAAATGGACCTGTGACTGATCCAGGCCGATGCGTTCTACCAGCCCTGTACAAATTACCTGGCCTTCCGGCATTTCAATAAGCTGAAATTTGATAGAAGAGCTTCCGGAATTCAATACTAAAATCTTCATGATGGCTCGGTTTGTGCCTGAATTGCTGTAATAATTACTGTATTAAATACGTCCTCAACCGTACATCCTCTACTGAGGTCATTCACGGGCTTATTGAGTCCCTGCAACATGGGGCCAATAGCAACCGCACCAGTTTCACGTTGGACCGCTTTGTAAGTGTTATTTCCTGTATTAAGGTCAGGAAAGATGAAAACACTGGCCTGACCTGCCACTTCAGAAGTAGGCATTTTGCTCTTACCGATGCGTTCGTCAACAGCAGCGTCGTATTGTATGGGGCCTTCGATTTTCAGGTCGGGGCGTTTGGACTTGACAATTTCCGTTGCCTCTCTTACGATCTCCACATCGGCACCTTTTCCGGAAGCACCGGATGAATAGGATAGCATGGCCACCTTGGGTTCAATCCCGAAACTTTTGCTGGTATCCGCCGATGAAATCGCGATCTGGGCTAACTCCTCCGCATTGGGATTGGGATTGATAGCACAATCCCCAAAAACAGATACCCGGTCAGCCAGACACATGAAGAATACAGAAGAGACAATGTTCATGCCCGGTTTGGTTTTGATAAATTGAAGGGCAGGTCTTATGGTGTGCTGTGTGGTATGAACAGCGCCAGAAACCATTCCATCAGCATGGCCCTTGTATATCATCATGGTGCCAAAATAAGAGACATCAGCCATGCTATCACGTGCCATTTGAAGGGTGATGTTTTTGTGTTTACGCAATTCGAAAAAGGTATTTACGTAGTCTTCAAAATCCGGACTTTCAGTCGGGTTGATTATGTTGACCATATCCAGGTTTAAAGGTATGTGTAGCTGCCGGACTTTATCTTCAATCTCTTTTCGTGGTCCCAAAAGGGTAATATCCAATACATTTGTGTGTACCAATCGCTCAACAGCCCATAGGATCCGATCGTCTGTGGCTTCAGGAAGCACAATGTGTTCTCGTTGTTTACGGGCCTTTTTGAGCAGGTTGTATTGAAACATCGAAGGGGTCATTCCCTTAGACTCGTAGGTAATAAGTTGGTCGGTGAGATCTTCAATGTTGGCATATTTTTCAAAAACCGTAATCGCTGCATTGATCTTATGCGTACTATCCGGGTGAATTTGGGGTTTAATGGAACCTACCAGGTTAGTCGTTTTAAATGTACCTGTCTCTACCGCAATGATGGGGACAATTTCGCTTAGTCCATCAATAAGCTTCATAATTGGTTCTTCGGGGGTAATACCACCAGTGAGAATAATCCCTGAGATCTTAGGATAATTCCCTGATATATTGGCTTGTAGCGTACCCAGGATGATGTCTGCACGGTCACCGGGAGTGACAACCAATGATTGTTTCTTGAGTTTAGGAAGGAAATTCCGCAGTTGCATAGCGCCAACGGCAAATCCAAAGGCCTGGTTGCTTAAAAAAGCTTCTCCAAAAAGGACCTTACCATTCAACTCTTCCACCAGCTCTTTAAGTGTCGGGGCTCCCAGGGTGGTAACCATCGGAATCGCGTAGGTGTGGAGCTTGGGTGGAAAACTTTTACTCATAAGCTCAGATACTTTTTCAAATTCTTCATCAGCAACTTTATTGGCGAATACAGACAAGGTTTTTACGCCTTTCTTGACAAACGTTTGGTAAGCCAATTTCAATTGGCCAAGCAGCTCAGCAGAAGCCTTATCCCGACCGCTGGCAATAAGTATGGCCGGAATGCCCAGGTTTTTAGCCAGTGTAATGTTGATGTCAAACTCCGAGATACCTCCTTCATCGGAAAAGTCTGTTCCTTCTACCACCACAAAATCATACTGATCCTCAAAGGATTTAAATTTCTCAATAATTTCTTCGATGACTTCCAATTCTTTGCCCTGATTCTGCAGGTCAGTCACCTGGCTATGGGTGAACGCATACGTGTCCTCGTACTTCATTCCAAGGTCAAAAAACTGGTTGACAGTTTGGATGTGGTTATCGCGTTCACCGTCTTCCGGGTCATCGATGATCGGTCGGAAATAGCCGATACGGGCCATTTTTCCTTTGAGACCTCTCATCATACCCAGGACGACAGTTGATTTCCCGCTGTAGGGTTCTATTGTTGCGACATAAATGGCTTTATTCATAATGGATACAAATCTAAAAAACATGATACGGAAAGACAGATCATATGTCGTCTAATGGACTGATTTTAAGCAGGAATTGGTGTATATCCATCATCATATCATTCAATCCTATTCCATCGTCCTCTGCGTCACACTACTAACTTTGAGGATACGATGGATGGTCATGCAGGAAACAGTGCTGAATGGATGTTGATTGGTTTATAATTGTGTACGGTCGCATATTTCCATACGGCATGGATCTATGGTATTACTTAGCTAAATTTTAATTAGCCGGATGGAAATATCCGGCAAGACTTTAGGAGGCTTAAATGCTTATGGACATTCCACAGCCAGACAACTAATGGTGTTGAGTGTTTAAAAATTGCTATTTTTAGACTCATTAAAAATAAACAACGATCAATGCAACAGAAATACCTCATATATACAATCATTCTGGTAGGATTCATGCTGTTTTCCTGTGGAGAGGAAGAAAAAGCACAACCCCCCAATGTCATTTACATTCTGGCTGATGACCTCGGATACGGCGATCTCAGCTGCAATGGCCAAACAAAGTTTCAAACACCTAATATCGATCGGCTGGCATCGGAAGGGATGAAGTTTACCAATCACTATTCTGGCAATACCGTTTGTAGTCCTTCGAGAGCCGTGCTAATGACTGGGCAGGATCCAGGACATATTTATCTGCGTGGAAACGCAGGTCCTGATATGTCGAAACTTGATCCCAAAATGACAGTCCTACCTGAAGTATTTAAAAACGCCGGGTATGCTACGGGCGCCTTTGGTAAATGGGGACTGGGACAGACCAATGAACAAGGAGATAAAAACCCGTTGTCACATGGTTTTGATACATTCACAGGCTGGAAAAGTCAAACCATTGCTCATACTTACTATCCTTCGACTTATGTCAAGGATGGAAATGAAGTGTCATTGGATTCGGGAACCTTTGTACATGACATCATCATGGACGGTGCCCGGGCTTTTATTGAAGAGCAGGCGAAGTCCGGAAAGCCATTCTTCTGTTATATCCCAACAGCTGTCCCGCATGCTGCCATGCATGCGCCAAAAGACCTGCATGAAAAGTGGAGAAAGAAATTCCCGGAGTTTGATGATGTGATAGGCAAGTATCGGGCCGGTCCGGAAGATTGCCCGGATGTTCAAAACCCCATCGCAGGATTTGCAGCGATGATGGAAAACCTGGACAATGAGATCGGAACGATCCTGGATCAACTAAAAAATTTGGGTATTGATGATAATACGCTGATCATTTTTGCCAGTGACAACGGGGCACACCGTGAAGGAGGTCACGACCCGGACTTCTGGAATTCTACAGGTAACCTGAGAGGGATGAAACGTGACATGCATGAGGGTGGGATACGAACGCCCATGATGGCGAGATGGCCATCAAAGATCAAAGCAGGATCAACCTCTGATCACATCAGTGCATTTTGGGATGTATTACCTACGATGTCGGAGCTGGTGGGGCAGCAGGTACCGGAACAATCAGATGGGATTTCTTTTATACCTACACTCTTAGGAAATGGTGAGCAGTCCCAACATGATTATTTGTATTTTGAGTTTACCAAAGGAAGAGATCAGGCGTTGTTTTCTCAGGCCGTAAGAAAGGGTGACTGGAAAGCTTACCTGGAAGTAGATAAACCCATGGAGATTTATAATTTGAAGGAGGATCCCTATGAGGAAAATGACCTGGCAGCAAATCAGCCAGAGGTAGTGAAGGAAATGCAGGAAATCATATCAGAGGCACGCACGCCGTTACCTGGCGAGCAGCCATTGTAGTGATGGCCTTTCAGACAATATCTTTTGGATTAGTGTTTGGCAAGTCAGACAAAGTATATTGTTCCTTCTTTTCAATCAAAATACAACAGATTGGTCAAGAGCATGATACACCCTTATGGTATATATCCTAAAAATGACTATTTTAGACGCCATCTAACCAAAATTAACCGATACGAAAATGAATACAGACAACAGTAAAAGACTTTTTTATGGTAGTTGTTTTGCCCTGATTACAACTGCACTTTCTTTCAGTATCCGAGCGGGAATACTTCCACAACTCGGAGAAACATTTAATCTCTCTGCAACTCAGTTGGGTTTTATTAATCAGATGTGGTTCCTGGGCTTTCCTATCTCAATGATCGTAGGAGGCCTGCTCTACAGTAAGATTGGTCCTAAAGTGATCATGCAGTTTGCATTTTTCGCTCATACCCTGGGTATTATTATGACTATCTACTCCGGTGGATATACAGGTTTATTAATTTCAACACTGCTTATTGGTATTGGAAACGGCTGTACTGAAGCTGCTTGTAACCCTATGATTGCGGATGCCTACACAGGTAAAACAATGAACACCCTGCTAAACAGGTTTCACATGTGGTTTCCGGGAGGTATTGTAATTGGTGCTTTGATTTCCCTTTTTATGACCAATATGAATCTTGGATGGGAATTACAAATATGGATTATCATGGTACCTACTGTGATCTATGCCTACCTGTTTTGGGGACAAGACTTCCCTAAACCTGCAAAAGAGGTCGCTTCATTAGGAGCGAATTTTAAAGCTATTTTCTCTCCACTGTTCATCTTCATGGCTGTATGTATGAGCTTAACTGCCATATCAGAATTCGGACCACAACAATGGACTGGAATCATTATGGCGAAAAGTGGAGCAGAGCCGATGGTGATCTTAGCGCTAGTTACTGGATTGATGGCAGTAGGAAGATATTTTGGTGGAGACTTTGTTCATAAATTTGATCAGACAGGTGTACTTCTGGGATCAGCTGTATTTGCAGCGATTGGAATCTTTTTGTTTAGTACGCAAACCGGACCTATGGCTTATGTAGCTGCAGTCTTTTTTGCTATGGGAGTAACTTATTTCTGGCCGAACATGATTGGTTTCATTGCTGAGAAAATTCCACTAAGTGGTGCCTTCGGTATGTCAATCTTAGGTGCAGTTGGAATGTTCTCTACCTCCATCTGGCAACCCGTAATTGGTAGCTGGATTGACAGTGCAAGGGAAGAAGCCGCTGCAGCTGGACTTGAAGGTGATGCTTTAGAACTGGCTGCTGGTCAGGACACTTTGCAGAGCATGATTGCATTTCCTGCCATATTGATCGTGTTATTTACCATCTTGTTCTTTTGGGTACGTAAGCGTAAAGCTGATGCAGCTGCCGATTAATTAAAGTTATCAACTATATTAAATCATCCCATGAATTTTATGGGATGATTTTTTTTTGCCCATTGTTGAGAAAATGGATTAGGGATAGAACATCAGTTCAGCACCAATTTTTGTATTATTAAAAAGATTATGAAATACACTTATATAACATTAATACTTGCTTCCATCGGATATACTTGTTTTTCACAAAAAGCAAAGCCAGAGATACAAAAAGTAAAGGACATCGTGATCTATCAGGATCCAATGTTTTATTCCTCCTTCCCTTCTATTGTAAAACGCCCAGACGGCGAATTTTTGGTAGCGTTTAGACGAGCTCCTGATCGACAGGTCTTTAGTGAAGCAAGTACCAATCATGTAGATCCCAATAGCTATTTGGTAATGGTGAGGTCTAAGGATGGAGCGCATTGGACGCAGGAACCTGAACTCCTATATGCGCATCCGTTTGGTGGATCTCAGGACCCTTGTATGCTGCAACTAAAAGATGGTACCATATTGTGTACCAGTTATGGATGGGCGTTTGTCCGTCCAAAAGGACTTGAAAATATGAAGAAACCCTATACTTTAGTTAAGGATGAAGTAGTTTTTCTAGGCGGATATCTTTTAAGGTCGATGGATGGTGGTCATACCTGGGAGAAGCCGATATATCCTCCCCACGTACCTGTGGATATTAATTTCAATGCACTGGGACAACCGGTTCCAGCCTACAATCGGGGAGGATTGTATGAAGGTAAGAATGGAGATGTCTATTGGATTGTAGCTGCCAGTGATAGTACTAAAAGGACATCTAATCATTTACTGAAGTCCACAGATAAAGGATTGACCTGGCAGTATATGAGCCTGGTAGCAAAAGATGGTGATGCGGCTTTCAATGAGGCATCTGTTTATGAAACACCTAAAGGAGATATTGTAGGCTTTTTAAGAACCTCAGGAATGAACGATCAGGCATGTATCGCTCGCTCCACAGATGGCGGTAAATCATTTGAATGGGAGCCTATGGGATTTCAAGGACATCCAATCAATGCCCTTAAACTTCCTGACGATCGCGTCTTGTTGACCTATGGATATCGTCACAAACCCTATGGAATCAGGGCTCGTATCCTAAATGCCGAATGCACAAATTTTAAGTCAGTCAAGGAATTTGTTTTGCGGTCTGATGGTGGGGGTACTGATATTGGTTATACATGGCCAGTTCAACTGGACCAGGACCATGTGCTAGTCGTCTACTACTTCAATATTGATGATGGTACTCGTCACATTGCAGGAACCATCATTAAAATCTAACAATTAATGTTTTCTTGCAAGGATAATAACCGCTAAATATTGAAACTTTTATAATTGACTAAACGTTCAGTCAATATATGAGTCCTAGATCAAAAGCACAATTTGAAAACATAAGAGCGTCCTCGTCCAGGAAGATCATGGATGCCTCTTTGGAGTTATTTGGTACGATCGGTTATAATGCTACTACCATCGCTCAGATTGCTGAATGCGCAGGCGTTTCCAAAGGGTTGATATATAACTACTTTGAAAGTAAAGAAGCCTTACTGAAAGCCATGATTCTTGATCTTTCGAAAGAAGGGGAGGAGATGATGCAACAGTCACTTTCCGGGGATCTGGAAGAGTCACTTGAAACGATGATCAGCATGGCATTTAAGTGGCTGAGGGAGAATGAAAAGCAAAATAGACTACTGCTTAGTCTGGTACTGCAGATAGACCAATTTGACTTTATTCATGATTTGGCAAAAACCAAGATGACTGAGTATTTAAGCATGTTGGAAGATTTGCTGAAGAAAATAAATTTTCCAAATCATCGAACCGAAGCAAGGATACTTGCGACTTTGTTTGATGGGATCGGAATTCAATACCTCGTATTGAAACAAGATTACCCACTCAATGAAATGGAGGAAATGTTAATTGAAAGGTATTGCTCATCAAAAAGAAAACACAAATGAATAGCTATAAAGTATTCGAACGGTTTATGGTGCTGATGTTGATTTTCATATGGTCGTCAGTATCGGTATACGGGCAAACTGCCAGAGAGATCATTGACCGTGCCAACCAAAAAATGCAGGGACAAACGAATTACGCAGAGATGAAAATGAAGATTGTACGGCCGGAGTGGACAAGAGAAATAGCAATGAAGAGTTGGGCTAAGGGGACTGAGCATAGCCTGGTTTTGATCACTGCGCCAGCACGTGATGAAGGTGCTGCATTTCTAAAAAGGGAAAAGGAATTGTGGAACTGGCAACCAACCATCAACCGGGTAATCAAAATGCCACCCAGTATGATGATGCAGTCCTGGATGGGATCTGACTTTACAAATGACGACCTGGTCAAGGAGTCCTCCATCGTGGATGATTATACCCAAAGCATCGTCAAGGATACAACGATCAATGGGATGGACTCCTGGAAAATCGAATTGATCCCTACAGAAGAATCTGCTGTCGTATGGGGCCGGATCGAAGCTTTTATCAGCAAGAAAGACTACATACAATTGCTTTTTAGGTACTACGATGAAGATGGATACCTGGTAAATACCATGGTGCTGTCAGACATCAGGGATCTTGGAGGGAGGCGTATACCCGCTAAATTGGAAATGATCCCAGCTGAAAATCCTGATCAAAAAACAGTGATCCTATATGAGAATATGAATTTTGATCTGGACCTTGAAACGCAGTTTTTTAGTATTCAGAACATGAAAAGAATAAGATAGACGAGGATAAAGAAGAAAGTTGATAGATGAGAATTTTCATGGAATTAATGAAATGGCACAAAGTAGACCTATATCAAATAAGTAGCTGCTAAACCTAAAACCTAAACACCCATGTATCTAACATTAGCCTGGCGAAATATTTGGCGCAACAAGAGAAGAAGCTTTATCACAATAGGGTCGATCACTTTTGCTGTACTCCTGGCATGTGTGATGCGTTCCATGCAGTTAGGTTCCTATGAGCGCATGATCGAAACAGCCGCACGGTTTTTTACCGGATACATCCAAATCCATGATCAGGGATATTGGGAGGGCAAGACCATAGACAATAGCTTTTCTTACGATCAGCAATTGCTTGAGGAGGTTGAGTCGGTACCAGGCGTGTTGTCGGTAGTTCCAAGGGTGGAGTCGTTTGCGCTTGCTTCCTATCAGCAAAAAACGAAAGGAGCTATGGTCTTAGGTATTGATCCAGAGAAAGAGGACCAGCTTACAAGGGTGAAAGATAAGCTTGTAGAGGGTGATTATCTGACTCAAGCAGACGATGGTGCGATGGTCGCAATGGGGTTAGCTGATTACTTAAAGATTGGGATTGGGGATACGATTGTTTTGATCGGACAAGGATATCACGGAGCAAATGCTGTAGGTATATACCCCATAAAGGGAATCATGAAATTTCCAGTCCCTGAACAAAACAACCAAACAATATACCTATCGCTCAAGGAGGCGCAATGGCTATATGCTGTTGGGGACCAGTTAACGAGTCTTTCGCTGGTGATTGATAAAGCGGATCACGTAGAAAGGATTGTCAGTGAGATTAAATCAGGTATTGATTTGGAAACATATGAAGTAATGGGGTGGAAGGAGTTGATGCCGGAACTGGTACAGGGTATTGAAATTGATAACATCAGTGCAAAGGTTATGATTTGGATTTTATACGCTGTGATTGGTTTTGGGATGTTCGGCACATTTCTGATGATGACAGCAGAACGAATGTACGAGTTTGGGGTCATGTTGTCCATTGGTATGCATCGATATACAATGCAAATCGTGATATTTTTAGAGATGGCCATCATGTCGAGCATGGGCGTGTTGGCAGGAGTTTCGATTAGTTTGCCTTTTTTGATATACTACTTTTTCCACCCCATCTATTTCACAGGAGATGCAGCAGCCATGATTGAAAATTTCGGTGTAGAGCCAGCTTACTTTTTCTCTTTACAGCCTGCGCTTTTTTACAATCAGGCCTGGGCGATTTTTCTGATGGCCCTTATCCTGGCGCTCTATCCTTTAATCGTGATCCGCCGGTTGAAACCTGTTAAAGCAATGCGTGAAGCCTAAATACAGAATAAGATGATAATGTTAATAAAAATAGCCTGGCGAAATATTTGGAGAAGCAAGCTGAGAAGTTTAGTTGTTGTAGGCTCTATTATTCTAGGCATATGGGCGATGATTTTTGGTGCTGGTTTCATGAATGGCTTTATCGTTAGCTATATGGCCAACGCCATCAACCACGAGACCTCGAATATTCAGATCCATCATCCACAATTCAAAAAGGATTTTGATGTAAATTTTTATCTCGATGACGGTCTGGATAAAGCAGCGATGATAAGGTCATGGGAAGGTGTATCCGGGGTAACAACCAGGAGTCTGGTGAGTGGCATGATCTCCTCTCCCAGGAAAGCTTCAGGTGTTCGCATACTCGGGATTGAAAAAGAGAATGAATCAATTGTTACAGGACTTGATGGGTTGATATCAACTGGTGAATATTTTGAAGGAATAAAGAGAAATCCAGTGTTGATTGGTAAGAAGTTGGCAGAAGATCTGGGGGTGGGCGTTAAAAGTAAAGTAGTACTCACGTTTAATGATGCAAATGGTAACATTACAGCGGCGTCTTTTCGGGTGGCGGGTATCATCAACAGTTCTTCGATTAGCTTGAGTGAAGGTTCGGCTTTTGTCCTGCAGGAAGATTTGAATCGGATCCTTGGTTTGCCAGGTGAAGTCCATGAGGTAGCTGTGCTGACCGAAGCGCAGGTAGAAGAACAGCTAATTGTTCAAAAGTATCAGAACCAATATGCCGGAGATCTGATTGAGACCTGGAAAGAGATTGCTCCACAGCTTGCTTACATGCAAGAGATGTATGGAAGCATGATGTACGTGATCATGACGATCGTACTGATTGCGTTGGTCTTTGGAATTGTCAATACGATGTTGATGGCTGTATTGGAAAGAATGAAGGAGCTTGGCATGCTGATGGCTGTGGGTATGACGAAGGCAAGAGTCTTTGCTATGATCCTTATTGAAACCATGTTTTTGGGTATAATCGGTGCACCAATAGGTCTTTTTATGGGTTGGCTGACCATTGGTCATTTTCGGAGTACGGGAGTGGACCTGACAGCTTATTCGGAAGGGCTGGAGTCTTTTGGGTATGATTCTATGCTGTATCCCTATGTTTCTGATTCCGTGTACCTGGCTGTAACAGCTGGTGTATCTGTCACAGCTTTTATTGGAGCCATATACCCGGCACTAAAGGCAATCAGATTGAGGCCAGTCGAAGCATTACATAAAATTTAGAGAACATTAACAGCACTGATTATGAGTATCATTCAAGCTAAAAATATAACTAAGGTCTATAACTCAACTGTGGTACCGGTGAACGCATTGAACCAAATAGACCTGGAGATACAGGGAGGGGAGTTTACCGCCATTGTAGGACCTTCAGGTTGTGGAAAGACCACTTTACTCAATATTTTAGGAGGACTTGATTACCCCACTACCGGGGAAGTGATTTTAGCTGGGACCAATATCACTAGCTTGAGCGACAGTGAGATGATCGATTTTCGTTTAAATAACATTGGTTTTGTATTTCAGGCATATAACCTGATCCCGGTATTGACCACCCAGGAGAATGTAGAGTTTATCATGCTTTTGCAAAAGAAGGCCAAAAAGGAGCGTGATGAAAGGGCGCTGGAATTGCTAACCCAGATGGGTATATCCGATAAAGCAGGTCAAAGGCCCTCACAACTTTCAGGTGGACAACAGCAAAGAGTCGCTGTAGCCAGGGCCTTGGCATCAAAGCCACAGTTTATCCTCGCTGATGAACCAACTGCAAACCTGGATTCTCATTCTACCTCAGACCTATTGGATATCATGGCTAGGATGAATAAAGAGGAGGGGGCTACGTTTGTTTTTAGCACCCATGACCAAAGAGTGATTGATAAAGCGAGACGCATAGTGACCCTGGAAGATGGTCACATCATCAGCGACGAATTGAGATGAAACACCTGTTGATGATATGGGTATTAATGCTTCCATTGGTGTTGTCTGCGCAGGATAATGAGGAGCCTAAATTTATGGTAGGTGGATATGTAAAAGACATGGCCACTTTCAACTTTGCCGGAGATGACTCCACCCTGATAGACAACCTGATTCACAACCGGGTCAACCTGGCCTGGTATCCGACACAACATCTCACAGGAAAACTGGAGTTTAGAAACAGGATCTTTTTTGGCGACTTGGTCAGCCTGTTTCCATTCTATGGTGAACTTATCGATGTAAACAATGACTATTTCGATCTGTCCTGGATGCCGGTCAATACCAATGACCTTGTCATACATACCATGATAGACCGGGTCTATTTTGAATGGAACAAAGATGACTGGGAGGTGACACTGGGTAGGCAACGAATCAACTGGGGGATGAACCTTGCGTGGAACCCCAATGACATCTTCAATGCCTATTCCTTTTTTGATTTTGACTATGAAGAACGACCGGGTAGCGATGCCTTACGCATAAAGAAATATACAGGGTATGCATCAGAGATGGAGTTTGCGATCAAGATGACTGAAGATTTTGAAGACCTGACCACTGCCTTTAAATATCAAATCAACCAATGGAATTATGACATCCAGTTTATGGGTGGCTTAATGAAAAATAACATGGTGCTAGGCACGGGATGGGCCGGGAATATCTGGAATGCAGGTTTTAAAGGAGAATTAACATACCTGAATAGTCTGGACATCAATGAAAACGATGGTTTTTTGGCTTCAATCTCCGTGGATTATCTGTTTGGCAATTCCTTATATCTAAATGCATCCGGCTTGTACAATAGCTATGGGGGGGAGTCTCCCAATCTTTTTCTGGTCAATACAAGCAGTAACCTGGATATCCGATCCGTTTCTCCCTATACATGGTCCACCTTTTTGCAAGGTAATTATCCCATACACCCTTTGGTGAATGTGGGACTTTCAACCATACTCTTTCCATCGGATGTATCTTTGTTTATCAATCCTTTTGTCACCTACTCAATCACCTCCAACCTAGATCTGGACTTGATCAGTCAATTGTTCTTTTCTGATGCGATGGGAGAAGCATATAAAGCCCAAAGTAAACTGGTTTATCTACGTTTGAAATTCAGTTATTGAGTTTTATCGGCATAGGTTTCTGCTTCTTTGATTAATTTGGTCGCCGTGATCAAGAAAATAGCAGCATTCAGGAAATTTCTTCAGGTAGATCTCTGGAAGGTCAAGGTAAAATCTTTACCAAAAGGCAAAGCTATTCTTTACCGACAGTTGAGAATCCTCATGATCACCTTCTCAGAGTTTCAGAAGGATAAATGCCCGGAGAAAGCCTCTGCACTTACTTATTTTTCTCTGCTTTCTGTGGTTCCTGTTGTTGCTATGGCTTACGGCATTGCGACTGCATTTGGATTAGAGAAGTATCTGATGGATGAGTTAGAATTATATCTCTCAGGACAAGGGGAGGTACTTGACTATATCATGACATTTTCCAATCAAATGCTAACTACGGCCAATGGCGGTTTGATTTCGGGAATCAGTTCAGTTTTTTTACTCTATGCTGTCGCACGCCTACTTAACAACATCGAGCTGGCATTTAATGATATATGGGCAACCGAAAAGGGTAGGTCCTTGAAAAGAATGTTGACAGATTATATGTCAGTTATATTCCTGGGTCCGATTATTCTCATTCTTTCAGGAACGGTAACAGTTTTTATTACCGGACAGATGGAAAGTCTTACGGAAAGTATTGGCTTTCTTGGATTTTTAAAGCCAGGTATCCTCTTTTTGATTAAGCTCATTCCCTATACACTGATCTGGTTTCTTTTGTTCCTGGTGTACATTGTTTTTCCGAATGCACCGGTGAAAATAAAGGCCGCTTTAATTGCTGGAATTATTGGCGGAACGATTTATCAGCTATTGCAATTAGGTTGGATCGAGGGACAAGTGTTTCTTTCCAAGTACAATGCCATTTACGGGACCTTTGCAGCGCTACCACTCTTCCTGATATGGCTCCAGCTTAGTTGGATGGTGCTCTTGTTTGGAGCCGAACTGGCATTCGCTATTCAGAACGTATCCTCCTGGTCCTATGACAATGAAGAATTACACATCAATATGCGGACGCGAAGAAAGCTGACACTACTCGTGATGAAGAGGATCATTGTCCATTTTGAAAAAATGCAAGGCCCAATATCTTTTGAAAAGTTGTCGGGTGAACTGATTGTGCCTCATCGTTTTGTGCGGGAAGTTCTCAATGAGTTGGAAAACTCCGGGTTGATACTTAGGGTAAAAAGTGATGATGATGAATTGTTTGTGCCTGGCCTGGATATCAATAAGATAGACATCGCCACGGTCCTTGCAAAGCTGGAGCAAATAGGGCTGGATAACCTTCCACAGCAAAATCAGAATAAAGAGTTTGGTGTAATGGATGATGCCATTGAAGAGATCACAGCAGTTATCAAAAAGGCTCCTGCAAATAAATTGCTAAAGGATCTGTGATTTCAACTTCGTTGCTTAAAAGACCAGGTAAACTCGAATTCAGCTACAACAGTCCCGTCTTTCATCTTACCCACTGTTTTGAGGGTGGCCTGCTGGGCATTTTTTTCTTTGATGCACTGGGTTACCGCAACAAAAGCCTTTTGCCCATCCTCACTGGTAAAGTATACCCGGCGAGTAGCTTTCTTTACAAATTTTGCTTTCATGTCAACGATGATAAAGGCAACAGAAGGTTGGTGGCCCTGAACAGCTAAGAGACAAAAGGCAGCAGTAGATAACTCGGCAGCCATGCTCTGCACGGCAAAATACATGGATTTGAATGGGTTTTTAGTCCACCACCTGAATGGTACAGAAGTTACACAAGTGGTGTCATCTAATGCGCTTACGCGTAGACCCGCAATCCAACCCATAGGCAGCGAGGTGACCAGGTATACCCAAAACTTAGACTTACTAAGTATTTGCTTTCTTAATTTTTCTCGGGAATCATTAATTGCCATCGTTTACCAGAAAAGTGCATATAATACGACCAGGATAAGGATGATTATCGTGGCGCTGATATTAAAACTTGGTGTTGTTTCAAATAGCTTACGACTCAGGTTGATGCCCTTTTCGCTGTCCACTCCTTTACCCTCAATGTGACTGATCAACAAGATGATTGCAATTGATGCAATACATGTAATCATCATCTGGTGTAGGAATGGGAGCGTTACGAAAATGGAAGCATCCGACCATTCATTAGGAGCTACTTTAAAGTACATGGCGATCGGAATAGATAGGATAACACCCCAAATGGCACCATTGTTAGTCGATTTCTTCCAGAATAGACCTGTGAGGAATACGGCAAGAATTCCGGGGCTAACTACCCCTGTGTATTCCTGAATAAACTGAAAGGCCTGCCCCAGGTTACCGAGTTGTGGTGCGATAAGGACTGCAACAATTAATGCTACAGTGGCTGTGAGTCTTCCTGTATTTACAATTTGTTTGTCAGTGGCAGTTTTATTGATATAAGGTTTATAGATATCCATTGTAAAAATGGTAGCTGTCGAGTTGAGCATAGAAGCAAGCGAAGAGACGATGGCTGCAGCAAGGGCCGCAAGTACCAGGCCTTTCAGCCCAACAGGAACAAAGCTTTTGATTAACCAGGGTGCTGCATTGTCATTGGTGATACTTCCATCACCCGTATAAAAGGCTGGGTCCATGGCCGCTTTGGTGAGTTCACCAGCTTCATTGGAATTTAATACATAAGCGATGATTCCAGGAATCACGACGATTAGTGGAATAATCAGTTTCAGGAAAGCTGCAAAGGCAATCCCTTTTTGAGATTCGGCCAGATTCTTAGCTGCTAATGTTCTTTGGATGATGTACTGGTTAAATCCCCAATAATACAGGTTGGCTACCCACATACCACCTATCAATACGGCAAGTCCTGGCAAATCCCACCAGGCATCTTTGCCATTCGGTGTGATGATTTCTCCTTTTGCAAGGATCATGGAAAATTTTTCCGGTACAACCTCATAGATATATTTAAAGCCGGCAATGATGCCGCCTCCATCTGGAGCTACATGGTCCAGGGCGATAAATGTGGTAACCAGACCACCAATGACGAGTAAGACCACCTGAACCACGTCGGTCCAGGCAACCGCTGAAAGTCCTCCCCAGAGTGAATAGGCAGCAGCAAACAAGGCTAACCCGATGATGCTGGTCACCATCAACGAACCGTCACCCACACCAATGATCGTATCAAGTGCTTTAGATCCTAAATAGAGGACTGAAGTAAGGTTTACAAATACGAATAGCGCAATCCAGAATACCGCTAAGATGGTTTTAAGGTTGGTGCTGTATCTTTTCTCAATAAACTCCGGAATGGTATAAAGTTTTTTCTCAATAAAAATGGGAAGAAAGAATTTACCGACAATAAGCAAGGTGAGTGCGGCCATCCATTCATATGAAGCAATGGCTAAACCGATGGCGAATCCAGATCCTGACATGCCAATAAACTGCTCTGCAGAAATATTTGCCGCTATTAGGGAAGCACCAATGGCCCACCAGGGAAGAGATTTACCTGCCAGAAAATAGTCCTCAGCACTTTTTTGATGCCCCTTTTTATCTCGCGAAACATATAATCCTATGCCTACGATGGTGAGGCAATAAGTCACAAACACAATGATGTCTAGGGTTGAAAAATCCATGTTGCTTATATTAGTCGAGGCTGCATTTTAATGAATCCATGGATCATTTACAATTACTGCGTGGAGAGCATCAGTAATTATATTTTCAGTTAATAATCTTTCAGGAACTATTGATGTCGTGGAATACGGATCTGGAAGGTAAAAAAATCGACTTTATCATTAACTTCCTGGAATCGATACCTGAGCTTTTCATCACCAGCTTTTCTGGCGATATCAATAAACCCAAGTCCCAGGGTGCCCTTTTTTACAAAGTCTTCATCTGACATTAGTTTTTTATAGAGTTCTCTGAGGTCATCCATTGGAAGATCGCTGATTTCTTCGAGGCGCTTTTTTAAATCTTTTGATTTTGCTGCAGGTAGGTAATTTCCTGTTTGAATGCTAAAGAATTTTTTTCTGGCAGCGACCATGATGAGCGCTGATTTGGAATCAAAAGCTTCAGTTTTATCATTAATATTCGTTTCCTCTAACTGATAAAAAAGGTTTTGTATACATTCTGTAGCAATATTGTAGAACTTGCGGGTAATGGTATTGCTGTCTTCCGATAAATTAAGCCGTACTCCCAGGGTAGAGATCATAGAGGTGACCAGATCAAAGTTTAATTCTCCCTTGAAGAGAAGTATAATATTCTGGTCGAAAACGTTTCTGTAACTTTTGAGATAATCCATTAATGAAGCTTAACCAATTTTAATGTTGAAAAGTACAGAGTATTTAAATTATACCCAACAAAAGATGATTAATACTGAATGAGGGAGAAAGTTACAGGCATCGTAGAATTCCTATTTTCAGCGAAATACGACAAAAGCCTTTTCAAACTACTTTATTTTTTTTTCCTTAGCATAAGTTTACCGCCCGATGATTTATAAAAATATTCTATTTATTGGATTCTTGTTTTCCATATCAACGGTCTTTTGTCAGGACTTGACTATTTATAAAAGTAAGCAGTCAGTAGAAATGACCGCTGATGCACTGGTCAATATGATAAAAGATAATGGTCTTGTTTTTCAGGATACCATCTCCTATCAAAAAGTTGTTGTTGAGCTCGGTGTTGAAATACAGCCCACTAAAATCATCATGTTTGAAGATCCTGAATTAACAAGACAATTAATTATGTGTCAGCAAACAACTGCTTTGGATCTTCCGCTGAAAATCCTTGTTTGGAAAGAAAACGAAGATGTATACATTGGATTTATTGACCCTATGGACATGAGGAAGCGATTTATGTTGAGTGGTTGTAACGACACCATTGATCAGCTAAGCAGGCTGATGATTCGGCTGGTTACTGACGTGATGCGGGCAATGTGATAGGGAGTTCAAAGCCCAGGTATTCCCACCTGAATTGCAATTCATTGTTTTTGAATTTAAAATCAAGCCGTTCATGTAATGAGTCTAACTGGTGAGGTGTCACCTCCAGCCTAAATAAGTCTTGAGAAGGGTGATAATCATAAGCGCCCCATTGGTCCCACTGCTCATTAAATATAATTGTCCACTCCGTAGTATCCGTCACTGCAAAAACTGAATATTTTCCTTTTGGCAGCGCTTTTCCAGCAATTTCTATAGAATCAGAAACTTCAATAAACGTGGCCTTGTTTGCCCCGATTCTCCAAACTTTTTCATAAGGTTCTAATCCACCCCATATTTGCCGATCTCTTACAGCTGGACTGCTGTAAGTAATCTTCAACGAAACATTTGCAACCTCGGTACTGTCTATTCTTAGGGGTGAAGGACGATCCTTTTTATTGGTTGCGTCACACCCAAAAATCAACAGGAGAACGATTCCAAATATTGAAATGTCAGAAAGTGAAGTCTGTAATCTTAACATGATAAATCAATAGCCATACAATTTTCATTCTGGAGTATACCAAAGTGTGCATGATTGTACGGGAATATTGATTGTAGGTTCAATTTGAAGATGACTTTTCAAAATGGCAGATCATCATCCTCAGCCGAGTCACTTTTTATCCAATCCTGATTTTCCGTTGGTGCGGGTGGTGCCTGGTCTTGTCCATACGCCTGGTTCTTTGAGCCTTCTATCCTCCATGCCTGTAAGCTGTTAAAATATTTTACTACGCCTTTCGGATCTGTCCATTTCCTGCCTTTCAGATTGAAGGAAATATTTACCTGATCATCTACCTTAAATTCATTCAGCTGTTCACAGTTTGCTTGAATCAGTTCAAACTTGATGAATTCTGGATACTGCGGATTTTCAGCATACTCTACGACAAACTCTCTTTTTTTGAATTTGTCAGTGACATTTTGGGTGTCAGATATTTCAATTATTCTTCCTTCGATATTCATAATCCAATTTTTTATAAACTATTGCTCAAATTTGTCGTTCTCTTTACGGATATGAAAAGATCAAAGCGTATTTTTTTCATCATAGCTGCAATTTTTCTCATAGTGATCATCATTATAAGCATCGATATCAGTCAGCGAACTACCTGGCCCGGGGCCAAAAAGAACCTTAAAGAACGAATTGAGTCTGGTGAGTAAAGTAAGAAAGATAGACGTAGACAAAATAGATCTGGAGGAAGCCAAAGACAAAATCACAGATCTACCTGGTTTAATTACTTATGCCCATACGGTAGGAAGTGCCATAATCAAACCGGAAGATAAAGGCAGAATAAAAGGAAACGCAGTGACTGCCATGCATGACCAAACTGACAGACAGTTCAGGCAGTTGCATGAACAGATGCAAACGTTGGTGGAGCAGGCTAAGTACCTCAAGAAGAGAATTGCGATCTCTGAACGCATTTACCTCGCTGATATGGGTTTTGAACCGGTATTTCAAAAAGATTATTATCTTTTTCAAAGAAAGAATGGAGAGGACGTGCTCACCATGGTGAGTCCAGAAGAGTGGGGAAGGAGTAATCCGTTTGAAAGGTTTATTGCTCATGTCAGGCTCATGTCAGATCATACATGGGAGGTTGTAAGAACTGATGATAACTTTTTTAATTATTAGCATTTCAGTAATTTAGGTACATGAGCCCAAGCATTTTTTATCGGGTCTTGTTTTGCGAAAATCCCTTAAGGTTATTTTTCTTCCTGACCATCATTGGTTCAGTATCGACGATCAGCTCTTGTAATAAAAATGTTGTTGAGGAAATTGATTGTGATATCTCAGGCCCATCTCTGGAGGTAGTTGGCGTAGTTAACGCTGGGTGTGCGCCTGAAGGAAGCATAGAGGTTAGCGCTTCTGGAGGTGATGGTATTTATCTGTATTCCATAGATGGTGTTGATTTTCAAGCATCACCTGTATTTACCGATCTTTCAAGTGGATCATTCATCATTACTGTAATGGATCAGAAAGGATGCGCAAAGGAAGTGAGTGCTACTGTAGGGAATGATGAGAGTGACTTGAGTTTTGTTGTTGAGACTACAACTGGAGGTTGCGGAACTGACGAGGGAACCATTACCGTGACCGCGTCTGGCGGAACCGGGGACTATACTTATCGGGTAGGTACAGGGGTATTTGAAGGTTCAAATGTATTCGATGGGGTTTCAGGCGGTACTTACACGGTTACTGTAAAAGATGCAGCAGGTTGTATTACTTCTCAACGAGTTGAAGTGGTCAGTGGGGTGAGCTATGCTCAACAGGTAAAACCCATCATTGACACCCACTGTAACATTACCGATTGTCATGGCAGTGATCCTGTAATTCCAGACTGGTCTTCTTTTTTAACCGTACAAAGTCAGGCATCAACGATTAGGTCATCTACTCAGAATGGCACCATGCCACCCGATGAAAAACTAACACAAAGTCAAATTGATTTGATTGCGTGCTGGGTAGATGACGGAACTCCAAACAATTAAGGGTTTTCAGCTTCCTCTTCAACAAAATTGAGTGATACCGAATTCAGGCAATATCGAAGGTTGGTAGGTTTAGGACCGTCAGGAAATACATGACCTAGATGACCTCCACATCTTGCACATAAGACTTCCGTTCTTACCATCCCATAGGCGGTATCATCTTCCTCAGCTACATTCACTTCATTGATCGGTTTGTAAAAACTTGGCCAACCTGTTCCAGAGCGGTATTTAGTTTTGGAATCAAATAAAGGAAGTTGACAGGCAGCGCAGGTGTATACCCCGTCCTTTTTGTTGTCCCAATACTGTCCGCTAAAAGCCCGTTCAGTTCCTTTCATCCGTAGCACTTCGTACTCCTCATCTGTTAACTTTTCTTTCCACTCCTTCTCTGAGATCTCAATCTTCTCTATATCAGAAATCGGAGATTTTTTTTCATTGCTGGCATTTTGGGCACAGGAAGGAAAATAGATAGTGGTCATTATTGCAAAAAATATAATTTGGATTTGTTTCATAACGGTTAAAATGAGAAAATGCTAAGATAATAATGCTTAGAACGAAAATTCAGCACATAAAGGTTCAAAATCAATTTATAAAAATTGGATAAAATACAATCAATCAGGTAGTTAAATCAGTAATGTTAATTAAAGCTTAAATGAATTTTATTCAAAATTGTTTTCATTTCTCATAAGAATATCTATACTTTTAGAGACAAATAATATAATCCACCACCTGAACGGATTGTTTTATCAACCAGCTATAATCTAAATGAAATCCATAAGGGTATCATGTGTTTTTTTGGTGGGCTTTTTATTGTCAACAACGCTATGGAGTCAGCAAAATGGATCTGTAGGTATTGGCATAGAAGACCCCAATCCCAATGCGATACTTCACCTGGTGTCACCAGAAAGTAACCAGGGATTACTCATTCCGACAGTGACTACTAATCAAAGAACGGCCACTTCTTTTACAAGTGAACTGAGTGTAGCGGAGAATGGGCTATTGGTTTTCGATGTCACAGAAAAGGCTTTTTATTTCTGGCAGGATACCCAATGGCAGACCCTTTCTTCAGGTAATCAGTCCTTACAATATGATCCCAATACCAAAGAGCTGAAATTGTCCGGAGGTAGTACGATCAACCTTACTGGTTTGGTATCAAATAATTGGAATGATTTGGAAGGCGTACCTACAAGTTTTCTTGATGGTATCGATGAAGTAAATGATGCAGATGCCGATCCATTAAATGAAATTCAGGATTTATCACTCAATGGTAATTTATTGAGTATCACAAATAATGATGACGCATCGGTTATTGACCTTGATGTACTTTCCGGAAGTGACAACCAGGATTTAATTTTCACGAATGGAAAGCTTTCCTTATCCAATGATCCGGATGGTTCTATCATAGATTTTTCAGGGTATGACTCAAATGTCTCCGATGATTTTGATGGGCAGTTCACAAGCCTGTCAGGTGTTCCTGCTAGCTTGGCTGATGGTGATCAGGTAGATGATGCAGATGCTGACCCACTCAATGAAATACAATCACTGGAACTAAATGGAGAGGTGTTGACGCTTTCTGGTGATGCATCAGGAACCCGTCTTGATATGTCTGGTTGGGACAATGATGCGAGTGACGATTTTGATGGGCAGTTTACAAGCCTCACAGGTGTACCTGCTGACCTGGCCGATGGTGATCAGGTTGATGATGCAGATGCTGACCCACTCAATGAAATACAATCACTGGAACTGAATGGAGAGGTGTTGACACTATCGGGAGACGTATCAGGAACCAGCCTTAATTTCTCAGGTTGGGACAATGATGCGAGTGACGATTTTGATGGGCAGTTTACAAGCCTCACAGGTGTACCTGCTGACCTGGCCGATGGTGATCAGGTTGATGATGCAGATGCTGACCCACTCAATGAAATACAATCACTGGAACTGAATGGAGAGGTGTTGACACTTTCGGGAGACGTATCAGGAACCAGCCTTAATTTCTCAGGTTGGGACAATGATGCGAGTGACGATTTTGATGGACAGTTTACAAGCCTCACAGGTGTGCCTGCTGACCTGGCTGATGGTGATCAGGTAGATGATGCGGACGCCAGTGCTACCAACGAATTGATTTCGTTAGTCTCTATTCAAGCAGGCAATACCTTGAGAATAGTTGAATCAGGGATTAATCATGACGTAGACCTTACTTCTCTGGTAAATGATAGCGATTCTAATCCGACCAACGAGCTTCAAAACCTTACTTACACATCTGCCAGTAAACGCCTAACATTGACACATCCTTCAGGAGATCAAATCTGGGATCTTTCTGAGTTAGATAATGCAACCCCATGGATTGAAGAGAATAATAATACGAATATCAACTACCTGGGTAATTATGGAGTGGCAAATAACATGATCTCCAGGCCAAACCCTATCCATTTGAAAGAGGCTGACCTGATAGGTACGACAGGTAGAATTACCAGTGCGATGATTAATTATCACAAGATTCTGCCCGTTATTCCAGGCGATGGCACGATACTACGTAACATCGAAAAAGGCATTAATGGTCAGGAGCTTATTCTCATGGTGATTGGACCGGGCACATTAAACATTGATGGACTTAATGGAAATATTTATCTGTCTGCAAATGCGCATGCCCTAACACAGGGCAGCACCATCCACCTGTCTTACTTTATCGATCAATCCAGTGGAACATTCTTCGATGGCTGGATGGAAGTTTCAGTTTCAAAATCATCCCGGTAAGTAGATGAAGCGATTAATTGCCATATTGATCTTATTACCAGGGCTTTTGAGTGCTCAGGATTTTCACCTCAAGAATGTTGGCTTACACATGACCAATGGCGTTTTGGTTAGTGTGAAAAGCAGCCTGATCAACAGGGGGCAAATCCACAATGAAGGAGCTTTGTTGGTATCAGGAAACTGGGTAAATACTGGCGTTTACAGGGATGAACTAGGGTCTGTCAATTTTAATGGCAGCGATCTGCAATACATAAGTCAGGGAAACTTGCCAATGAAACATGTTATTTTCAGCAATGGAAGAAAACATATCTCTGAAAACCTATTGGTCAGTGGCAGCATGGAAATGGAAGAGGCACAGGTTTTTGTTCCCAGTGGGTCTGCGGTATACATCGAAGAAGGGGCTACACTTCACTATCAAAGTGGGGACAGGGTAATAGGTGCTCTTTTCATGACAGGAAATGACATAACCTTTCCAATCGGCACGCCAGAAAAAATGTTACCTATTCGGTTAAAACTACCACAGGATGAGGTCTTACAAATTGGAGTTGTCGTAAAACCAGGTCTACTAAGTCCTAAAATTGATAACACCATTTCGACAGTTGCTGATTACTACTGGCAATTGATAACACCCGAAGCCTATAAGGGTGCCAGTATTACGCTAAACTTTCAGGATGCAAAATTCCTTCAGAAAATCAAAAATGCCAGAGTAGGAGAGGCTCAAAAATTAAATGATGTTATTAGAGATGCAGGAAGTATCCAATATTCCGGATCTATTGTTGGAGGAGCAGTGACTACTGAAAATGCCAGGGGTCCATTTCTCACAGTGGCAAAAAAATATGGAGAAGGGGAGAAGCCTTCTATCAACGTGCTGAACTTACTAAGTCCCAATAATGATGGATACAATGATTTTTTGTTGATAGAAAATATTGAGGCGTATCCGGATAACAAGGTTTCCATCTATGATCGGTGGGGACTGAAATTATACGAAGTAGCAGGTTATGATAATAACAAAATACAATTTATTGGAGAGTGTACAGAAGGAGCAAGCCGTAAGCTGGAAGAGGGGTCTTACTTCTATGTAGTTGCGTCAGGAGCTGAAACACTTGCAACTGGATTCATCGAATTGGTCAGATGAAAGGCTGGATTATCATATGGTCATTCTTCTATTTCTTCGTTACCACAGATTTGCAGGCACAGCTTGAACCACAATATACCCAATATCATTTCAATCAATTCCTGATTAATCCTGCTTTTGGTGGGTTATATGAAAGCAGTGCTGTTTCATTTAACTCCAGGGCTCAATGGTTTGGGATCGAGGGCGCCCCATTTACCAATACCTTAACGATGGAAAGCAGTCTTTCTGATCACTCTGGTATTGGCTTAAAGGTCATGAATGATCAGGTTGGGGTTCACAACAATACGGAAATTATGGCTTCGGCCTCATACTTCATCAATTCTCATTTCGTGAAGTTTGGTGTTGGATTACAAGGAGGGGTAACCAGTATCACAAATGATCTGGGTAAACTGAATCCGAAAGTTTTGAATGATCCGGAATTAGAAAGCTTCATTCCCAACAGCTATCAACCAAACTTTGGTATAGGTATGGTCATCCATCGGTTTGATTACTTCTTCGCATTGAGTATCCCAAGGCTATTGGAAACCAGAAGTACAACAGCTGCATTAAATGACCCGAGGTACCGACGGCACATCTACCTATCAACAGGATATCGATTTACCATGTTTAGGTCTAAGGACACCAAACTACAAACGTTAGTTAGGGTTTTGGGAGACCGGGTCTCCTTTGACCTGGCAGGAACTTATTTTATCACGGATTTTTTGTGGGCTGGAGCAATGCTCAAGGATTACTACGGAATTAGCCTTTTTGGAAAAATTAAGTTTGACAAGAACTTCTCTGCCGGCTACTCCTTTGAGTTACCCACCAATAATTTGATTTTTACTAACTATGGGACACATGAAATTACCCTTAGTTATATTTTTTCCCCTTTTCTAGAGCAAAATTCAATCGATCGAATTTTCTAATTCATTGTTTTCCTTTTAACAATTATCGTATTAATTTTACATACCTGCCTTGGTATTTGTACTTAAAAGAGAAATTCTGGTATTTTCTTGATAACACTATCACCGTCATGAAAAAAGTATTTGTTATTATAAACTTATTGCTTGGTGTTACCGCTTTTGCACAGCAAGGGTCAGTCGGAATAGGCACCCAAACACCTAATCAAAATGCAGTCTTACACCTGGTAGCTCCCAATAGCGATCAGGGACTTCTCGTGCCAAAATTGACGACGAGTCAACGAAATACCTTTTCAAATCAACTTTCAATCAGTGAGAATGGGATGATGGTCTATGATTCGGATCTTAATCAATTTTTCTTCTGGCTATCTGATCATTGGGAGGCCGTTGGTTCTTCACTTCAGGCTGGTGCAGGACTAAGTATTTCCAATGGGGTAATTGAAAACACAGGGGATACGGATGCCAGTGATGACTTTTCCGGTGATTGGGCGGATCTGCTAAATGTCCCGGGAGCCTTTTCGGATGGGGTAGATGATGTGGATGATGCAGACAACGACCCGGCGAATGAACTTCAAGATTTGAGTCTGACAGGAGATGTTTTAACAATAACTGGCCTTGGAAATCCTACACAAGTAGATCTATCCGCATACCTGGGGGTTAATACGGATGAACAGGACCTTCAATTTGCGAGTGATCAAATATCTTTAACTGGTGATCCTGATAATACGGTTATTGATTTGACCCCGTACTTAGATAATACGGATCTGTTGGCTGGTATTTTAGCTTCAGAAGGAAATATTCTTTCGTACCAGAGCGGTAACTGGGTGGCTGCAGCAGATCAGGTGGATGATGCAGACAGTGATCCAACAAATGAAATTGAACTTCCGTCAACTGCAGGTACCGGAGAAGTATTGAAGTATGATGGCGCAGCATGGGCAGCAGGCTCGGACGAAGTAGACGATGCAGATAATGATCCAACCAATGAGCTTGAACTTCCTGTTACAGCGGGTACAGGTGAAGTACTCATTTTTGATGGGACCAATTGGGTGGCTGGTGCTGATCAAACAGCTGATGGGGATACAGATGCTACAAATGAGTTGGAATTACCCGCAACAGCGGGCATTGGACAAGTTTTGAAATTTAACGATGCAAATAATTGGGTAGCAGCAGCTGATGAGGTGAATGATTTAGATGCAGACCCAGCCAATGAATTACAAGACTTAAACCTGACCAGTAATATTTTAACAATCACAGGGTTAGGCAGTCCAACACAAATAAATCTTGCTTCCTACTCAGGAACCAACACGGATGAACAGGACCTTCAGTTTTCTGGTGATCAGATTACCCTCACAGGAGATCCGGACAATACAACCATTGACCTGACTCCTTATTTGGACAATACAGATTTGCTGGCTGGAATTTTGGTATCTGAAGGTCAAATAGCCAAGTATCAGAGTGGGGTATGGATAGCGGCTGATGATGCGGTAAATGATTCAGATAGTGACCCTAACAATGAAATTCAGGATTTACAGATAAGTACTGATCTCCTATCAATCACCAATAATGCCTCGGCATCAACCATTGATTTATCAGTATATCGGGACAATACAGATGTGCTGGCAGGGATTTTAGTATCTGAAGGTCAAATTGCCAAGTTTCAGAGTGGGGTGTGGGTAGCAGCTGATGATGCGGTAAATGATTTAGATAGTAATCCTTCCAATGAAATTCAGGATTTACAGATAAGTACTGATCTCCTATCAATCACCAATAATGTCTCAGCATCAACCATTGATTTATCAGTATATCGGGATAATACGGATGTATTGGCAGGGATTTTAGTATCTGAAGGTCAAATTGCCAAGTATCAGAGTGGGGTATGGGTAGCAGCTGATGATGCGGTAAATGATTTAGATAGTAATCCTTCCAATGAAATTCAGGATTTACAGATAAGTACTGATCTCCTATCAATCACCAATAATGCCTCGGCATCAACCATTGATTTGTCAGTATACCGTGACAATACAGATTTACTTGCTTCAGTTCCAGTCTCACCCGGCGATGAAGGAGCTGTACTGAAGTATGCTCCTATTGATGGTGGTTGGCAAGTCGGACCAGATTTTGTTGATGATGCAGATGCTGATCCATCCAATGAGTTTCAAGAGTTACAATACGCTTCAAATATTCTATCATTAACGAATGATGCATCCTCCACTTCAATAAACTTCAGTGGATGGGACATGGATGCCAGTGATGATATAACTACAGAGGCTGACCCCACTGTACTGGCTTCAGTGAAAGATGGTGTATCGTGGGCTGAAGTGACAGGCAAACCTGCAGGATTCGCTGATGGAGTAGATAATACAGGTAGTACCCCTTGGAGTGAAGGTTCTGATGTAATTGGAAATTTCGTTGAATATGGCGGACATGCCAAAGCACTTAACACCATACATCTTTCTGTTACCTTGACTCCAACTGATATAGGAAGTTCAGTTTTAAGAAGAGACATTTATAAGTCAGCTAAAAACGTCTATATCAATGCTGCGGATATCTTCACGCTTACCGCTATTGAGGATGGAATTAATGGTCAGGAGATTGTTTTTGTAAATATTGGTTCTGGAAGGTTAGATTTTGATAACAGTGCTGGAGGAAGTAACCTGTTTCTTCCTGGAGCGGTGCCTCTTCAAATAAATAGAGGCGGAACATTAACACTTATGTACATTCAAGATGATACTACTGGTTTTAAGGCATGGGTTCCAATGGCTGGAGTAGGATCTCCTGCAGCACCAAAATAATGAAATACTTATTATACATATTATTAATTATTCCTGTTGTGGCTTTTGCTCAAAGTTTCAATAACACAGGTATCCCGATGGCTGTGACAGAAGGAGCCATTTTAAAGGTCAATGAGAACTTTATCAACAGCGGGAATCTCTTAAATGCCGGTCAGCTGGTGGTAGGAGGTAATTGGGTAAATACGGGGGTCTATCAAACCAGTGGAGCCGGAGTCATTGACATGAACGGATCCCTGGATCAGCTAATCAATGACCAGACCTATATCCAGAACCTTAGATTATCGGGTGCGGATAAGACCCTGAATGCAGATTTGGCAGTGGATCAATTGGAATTGAATGGCAGCAAGTTGACCGTGGCAGATGGCTTTAGCCTGGAAATAAATCCGTCAGGAAGTATTATTAGGCAGCCAGACGATTATGTAATCGGGCGCCTTATCATGACCGGAGATCAAACTTTCCCAATAGGCACACCAAACTATTTTATGCCGGTATCGATTGATCACTTATCATCCGAAGAAACCTCCATAGGAATAAAAGCGGTAGAATCGCCACTCTCCGGGCCATTGGCCAACACGGTCGCCGAAATAGCTCCAATTCACTGGGTAATGGATGAAAGTGAAGCGTTATTTAATGTCGAGCTAAGGGTAGAAGGTGCTGATTTCCTTCAAAGTATCGAAAATGCCATTGTGGTGGAGGCTAATGGACTGAACGGAGCCATTAGAAGTCTATATCAGGACTCTGTTAGTGGATCCACGAATTTAGGATCTGTGACAAATGACCTGCTACATCCTCTATCCTTGCCCTATTTCACCTATGGGCGAAAGTATATAGCCTCAGAAAAGCCTCCGATTAAAGTATTGAATTTGATAAGCCCCAATGATGATGGTAAGAATGATTTTCTGTTCATACAAAATATTGATGCTTATCCGGAGTGTCAGGTGGTGATCTATGACAGGTGGGGTACTAAAGTATTTGAGCAGGAAGGATATGACAACCAGGAAAAGGTATTTAGAGGTAAGAACAATGTGTTTGATAAGAATGACCTGACGGAAGGCACCTTTTATTATGTGATAAAATCAGGTGCGGATAAACTGAGTAGTGGCTTTTTCGAGTTAATGAGATGAAAGGGCTTCTTTCCATATTGATATTAATGGTAGTTTTTAAGGCCAATGCTCAGTTGGACCCGCTCTATGCACAGTATCATTTTAATCAGTACATGATCAACCCTGCTTATGCAGGTGTTTACAAGAACATCACATTTGCCATGAATTCACGCGCCCAATGGTTTGGTCTGGCAGGTTCTCCATTCACCAATACCGCCACGGTTATGTCTAATATTGGAAATTCAGGAGGGGTAGGACTCCGAATGATGAATGACAGGATTGGTATTCGTAACAGCAATGAGGTGGTTGCTTCAGGTTCCTATTTTATTCGTTCACACATGACAACCATTGGGTTTGGGCTGCAGGGAGGAGTCACGCAGGTGGGTAATGACTTAAGCAAGTTAGACCCTGAAGTATTAGATGATCCGGTGCTGGATGATTTTATACCTTCCTACGCTTTTCCAAATTTTGGAGTTGGGATTATGATTCAGCGGTTTGACTATTTCATTGGACTCTCCATACCACGAATATTAAGTGAGGATGCTCCGGATCCGGTCTTTCAGGACAATGGCAGATATCAGCGACATTATTATATTTCGGGCGGATACAGATTCACAACTGTACGTTCCTTTGACACTAAAGTCCAGACATTGATTCGGGTGCTTGAAAATAAAGTGTCGGTTGATGTTTCCGGGACTTATTTTTTTTCCTCAGATCTATGGGGAGGGGCATTAATTAGAGATTTTTCCAGTGTTGGTTTTTTTGGACAAATTGAACTTCAGGATAAGTATCGAATTGGTTACACGTTCGAATTACCCACCAATAACCTGATTACGTCAAACTTTGGGACTCATGAGGTGACCTTTAGTTATACCATCACTCCTTTTGAAGGGCAGTTTTTTGAAGATAGATTTTTCTAGTTACGATCCACTCATTCACTTTTTTCATACCTGGTATAATCAGGAATTCATTAGCTAATTCTAATAGATTGGTTAATTATCTTTAATTCTCATACTTTTGGAAGTATGAGTAAAAACCTCCAGTTATTTTGTTTCTTGTTGATAGGGCTCACATTCCATATGACCTATGCTCAACAAAGCCCGCAAGAAATTTCTCATTATGTCTTTCCTGAATTTGAGAATGGAACAGTCCTGATGAAAAATGGCACTAAGAATGAGGTTTCGATTAACTACAATACCATCAGTGAAGAAATGCTATTTGAAAAGCGTGGGATAAAGTTGGCTTTTGGGAAAGCTGAAAGTCAATTGGTAGATACCATTTTTGTAGCAAACAGAAAATTTGTCACGATCAATGAGAAGTTTGTTGAATTATTGACAGATGCCGATTATACGCTATTCGCAGAATATCGATGCAAACTAAATCGTGGTGGGAGACCTTCTGGGTATGGGAGTACGTCACAGACCACAGCAATTACCTCGTACTCCAGTCTTGCTGGAGATAATACACTTTATCAATTAAAATTACCCAGTAATTACGAGATTGAACCCTATATAGAATATTGGATTAAGAAGGATGGACAACTCAATCAGTTTGACAGCAAACAAAATCTTAAGAATTTCTACAAGGAGAAAAAAGATCTTTATAAAACTTACAATAAAGACCATAAAGTAGACTACAACAACACAACACACATCATAGATCTTGTCAACTATATGGAGACGCACTAGCACTCCATGTAGGACCATGCGATTATTATTTAAATCGCTCCAGGGCCAATCCTGCTACATGTTCTCCGATAGAGAGTGAGGAGGTGGCTGCCGGCGAAGGTGCGTTACCAATATTAATCACTTTCTCTGATTCCATGATCAAAAAGTCATCGATTAAACCTCCATCTTTATCACAGGCCTGGGCACGAACACCTGCGCCTCCTGGTTCCAGGTCATTGCTGGTAATCTCAGGCAATAGCTCCTGTAATGCTTTGGTAAATGCGTTTTTTGAGTAGGAACGATAAAGTTCTCCCATTCCAGTTTTCCAGTATTTTCCGATCACTTTTTGAAATCCTTTATATCGGATACTTTCGAAAAATTCTCCAGGCTTGATTTTGGTCTTACTGTAGCCTTCCCGACTGTATGCCAGTACGGCATTGGGCCCGGCCTCAATGCCTCCATGGATCATGCGGGTAAAGTGTACGCCGAGGAAAGGAAAGTTAGGATCAGGTACAGGGTAAATCAGGTTATTTACCAGGTGCTCTTTTTCCTTTTTTAATTTAAAATACTCACCACGGAAAGGAATGATTTTATAATTGACCGCCATTCCCGTCAGTTTTGCTACTTTATCAGAGTATAAGCCTGAACAGTTTATTACGAGACGTGTAATTAAAGTTTGTGAAGGTGTATGTACCTGGATAAACCCTTTTTCCTGGGTAATGCTGGTGACCTTGTTGCCCGTGTATATCTGTCCATCAAAGTGTTTGATTTTCTCAACATATTTCATGGCTACCTCTGTGTAGTCAATAATTCCTGTTTGAGGGACGAAAATACCTTTCAACCCATTGACATGAGGCTCATATTCCCTTAATTGATCCTGGTTTAGCTCTTTCAGCCCTTTCAGTCCGTTTTGTTTTCCCCGCTCAGTAAGCATTTGAAGGGTTTCCAACTGGGATTCATTGGTGGCAACTACAATTTTACCACATAGCTCAAATGGTATTTCTTCTTCTTCACAAAAGCGCACGAGTTTATTATAGCCTTCAATACAGTTTTTAGCCTTAAGACTACCGGGCTTATAGTATAAACCTGAGTGTATTACGCCGCTGTTATGACCAGTTTGGTGTTGGGCAAGTTTTGATTCTTTTTCAAGAACAGCTACACGCAATTTAGGATTGGCTTCTTTTATTTTTAAGGCAGAGGCAAGACCTACTATTCCTCCACCGATGATAACAACATTATACATAAGAAAAGCTAGTGGTGATCGTCAAGATGTAAATATTGTTATTCCTTAACTATTAAAGAAATAATTAATTTTTCTTTTCTTCAAATTTCAATGAAATAGAGTTGATGCAGAATCTCTCGCCAGTTGGTTTGGGACCATCATTGAAAATATGTCCCAGGTGGCTACCACATTTCCCACACACTGCTTCTGTTCTGATCATACCATGAGAAGTGTCTTTTTGGTATAAAACAGCATCTTTTTGGATGGGCTCAAAAAAACTGGGCCATCCACTACCTGAATCAAATTTTGTAGAGGACTCGAATAATGGGTTTCCACAAGCACCACATTCATAAATACCTGATTTTTTGTTTTCAAGTAATGCGCCTGTCCAGGCTCTCTCGGTACCCTTTTTCCTGAGAACTTCATATTGTTCTGGACTTAACGATTCCCTCCATTCTGCTTCAGTCTTTTTGATTTTTCCCGTCATCTGTTTTGTATTAAAGTACTCGAGTTAAATTACTTAGGTTACTCATATTATTGATAGGTGCTAAAATGATCAAGTTAAATCCAAATAAATATAATTTTGGACTTCAAAATCCCCTCAGAATTGATTCATAAAATTGGGGAGGTATAGATTAAGAAATACCAATACCGTGAATTAATTAATCTTAATTTAACTCCTGTTCTAAAAACGAAAAGAACCGTTTAAAGTTTTTGACCTTTACCTACTTAGTAATTACAAATGAACAAAAGACCCTTACTGATTGCAATCATTGTAGTCCTAATTCTTGTTGGTTCCTATTTCCTAATGGCATTTTTAAGTAGCCTTAAAGAAGAGCCTAAAATCAGGCAAGCTGTTGAAGTAAAAAAGTATGTTGAAACACAAGCGGTAAAATATCAGGATATCCTATCTTATGTAATTGCTTATGGAAGGGTGCAAACCGCACAATCTCTGGATTTACTTTCAGAAGTACCTGGCCGCATGCATCAAGGAAAGGCACGATTGAAAGCAGGGCAAAACTTTAAAGCTGGTGATCTTCTCTACTACATTGATTCCACAGAGCCTAGTCTTATTTTGAAATCTCAAAAAAGTAATTTTCTCAGGGACATAGCTGCTATTTTACCAGATTTAAAGATAGATTATGCGGAGTCTTATGAATTATGGAAAAACTATTTTTCCATGTTGGAGATTACAAAGGATTTGCCGCCGTTGCCACCTTCAAAATCAGAAAAGGAGAAGACCTTCTTAGCGACTAAGGGTATTTATTCCACTTTTTATTCGATCAAGAGCGCTGAAGAACGCTTAAAAAAGCACTGGTATTACGCTCCCTTTGACGGAAGTATCACAGAAGTGGTGATGGAAACAGGAGCATATGTGAACGCAGGCACCAGAATTGGTCGGATAATGAAGAAGGGTTATCATGAACTAAAAGTAGCTGTAGAGACAAGAGATATTCCCTGGATACAGCTAGGCGCTGAAGCGACTATCTATTCAGGGGAGACACAACAAACCTGGAATGGTAGTGTGGCCAGAGTTAGTGATTATATAAATGAGAACACCCAGTCAATTGATGTCTATCTTACGATAGATCCTTCAGGAGGCAAGATTTATGATGGCCAGTTCATAGAAGCAGCAATACCGGCCCGAACTATTAATGACGGGCTGGAAATCCCTAGAAATATTCTCTATAATGGAAACGAAGTCTTTGTGATTGAAGATTCACTGCTTAAGGTCAAGGAGGTAACGGTTCATCGTTTGATGGAAGAAAACGCAGTGATTTCAGGGTTAGCCGTAGGGGAGGACCTTGTCGTAGAACCATTAATTAATGCGCATAATAACATGAAAGCATATAAACTAAGTGATCGGGATATTGACCTGGAGCGAAAGGGTAGTAAAGAAACCAAACTTAGCGAACGTCAACCTGGTACTTCTGTTAATTAGTAATAATCCAAGGCTATGAATGGTTTAAAAGGGCTCGTAGAATATTTTGTTAAGTTTCCAATTTTGGCAAATATCATTATTGCCATTACCTTAATTGGTGGAATTGTAGCGTTAATGAATACGAGGAAGTCTTACTTTCCTCTCCGTGATGATAGAAATATTGCAATTTCTGTTTCTTATCCAGGGGCTTCTCCGGAAGAAATGGAAGAAGGGGTTACCGCCAAAATTGAGGAAGCCATCTATGCGATCCCTGGTATTGATGAGCTTACATCAAACTCAAGTGAAAACAGTGCTACGGTTTCGATATTGACCCTGGAAAATTTTGATATTGATGAAATTTATACAGAAGTAAAAAATGCCTTAGATGGGATTTCTTCGTTCCCTGCCGGGGCTGATAAACCTCGAATTTACAAGGTAAAAAGAAGGACGACGGCAGTCAGAATGGCTTTAAATGGAGATGTGAGCCTAAAAGTTTTGAAGAACTATGCAGAAGGCATAGAGCGAGACCTTTTAGCAACTGGCAGCGTAAGTCAAGTCAGTATATCTGGCTATCCTCCATTGGAAATTTCTATTGAGGTTCCAGAAGAGACATTAAGGAGATACAATATCAGTTTTGATGAAGTGGCTGCTGCCGTAAGAGCTAACAATAGGGATCTATCTGCAGGATCGATAAAGTCTTCTACCGAAGAGATTCTTATCCGGTCAAGAGCCAAAGAAACAGAGGCAGAGCTCATTGGAGAAGTCGTTGTAAGAAGCAATTCAGATGGAAGTAAGATTTTGTTACGTGATATTGCGACGATAAATGAACAATTTGTAGATCAACCATTCAAAGGGCTACTTAATGGTAAGAAAGCCGTATTACTTAATGTTAGTTACCTCGAGACTGAAGACCTGGAACATATAGTTCCCGTTGTATTGGAATATGTCGACCAATTTAATGCCTCTAATGATGCCGTAGAGCTAATCATAACAAGAGATTACTTATCCAGGTTAAACGAACGTTTGGAGCTGCTTACCACAAATGGTGTAATAGGACTCATTTTGGTTGTTGTCGCTTTAGGGTTGTTTCTGAGCTTAAGGCTTTCATTCTGGGTAGCATGGGGAATCCCTTCATCATTCCTGGGTATGTTTATTATCGGAACATTTTTCGGCTTAACCATCAATTCTATCTCCCTGTTTGGAATGATCCTGGTCATTGGTATTCTGGTAGATGATGGGATTGTGATTGCTGAAAATATTTTCTCCCATTTTGAAAAGTCTAAGAATCCTGTTCAGGCTGCCATCAAGGGTACAATGGAAGTATTGCCGGCTGTATTTACTTCGGTAACTACTACGATGGTGGCATTCACACCACTTCTTCTATTAACAGGTAGTTTCCAGTTTTATAGGGACATGGGGATTGTGGTAATCTTCAGTTTGGGTTTTTCTTTACTGGAAGCCTTTTTCGTGCTGCCTGCGCACCTGGCAAGTCGGAAGGTGCTGAGTATAAAAAAGGAAGACACCAGAAGTTATCATATCCGGAAGAGGTTGAATGGGTTTATTGACTATGTTAGAGTAAATATTTATGGTACGGCCTTGCGTTATACCATGAAATACCGGGCAATTTCGACGGCAGGTATTGTAGCTTTTATTTTGATTGTGATCGGACTTGTGCAGGGAGGTTTTATTAAATACACTTATTTCCCTCAATTGGCCTTTACCAGGTTAAGTATCGATATTGCTTTCAAACCAGGTGAGGGGGAGCAGAAGGTTGAGGCATACCTCAAACGATTTGATGACGCGGTATGGAGGGTCAATGACCAATTCAAAAAGGAGCTTGAGGTCGATGAAAATATCATCGAGTACACCATGACTGATGTGGGACAGACATCAGAGGATGAGAGTGGTTCTCATACTGGTACCATTGAAGTGGATTACGACGATCTGGATAAATTTGGGATTAACCAATTTGATTTGGTAAGCAGGATTTCAAAAGAGATCGGTCCGGTTCCGGAAGCAGAGCGATTTACCGTAGGAGGTGGAAGAGGTAGGTGGGGCAGACCTGTTTCAGTTCTTCTCTTGGGTAAAAATTACCAGGAATTAAATAATGCAAAGGAATATCTAAAGTTAGAATTGGGTAAGGTAGCTGAGCTAAAGGAGATTACTGATAATGTGCCTGTAGGTAGAAAGGAAATGCTCTTTGACCTAAGGTCAGAAGCTTATTTTTTAGGCTTAAATACCAGCGATATTACTTCTCAAATGAGACAGGGCTTTTTTGGAGAGGAAGTGCAAAGGTTTATGAAGGGAAATGATGAAATGAGAGTCTGGGTGAGATATCCCAAAGAAGACAGAAAAAATATCGGGCAGGTGGAAGATGTAAAAATTAAAACCACCAACGGAAACGAATTTCCATTGCCACAGGTAGCCGAATATAAGATTGAAAGAGGGGTTTCAGGGATTAAACACTTTAATACTTCAAGAGCAGTTACGATAGAGGCTGATTTGGAAGATCCATATGCTGAGGTGCCGCCTATCTTACAGAAAATTGAAGATGATATCATCCCAGCATTAAAAGCCAAATTTCCTTCTGTAAATGTAAGCTATGGCGGACAAGCAAAAGAAAGATCAAGAGCCGGTGAGGAAATATTCTTATTTTTTGGAGGTGCATTTGTGATTATTATTTTCTTGCTGATGATTACCTTCCGATCCTTTGGTCAGGCATTTTTAATCATAGCGATTATACCACTAGGTTGGACCTGTGCCGTATTTGGACATGGAATTGAGGCATTTGTCAGCGGAAGAGATCTCCCGGTTTCTTTGTTGAGTGTGTGGGGAATGGTAGCCTTATCGGGAGTCATTATAAATGACGCAGTCGTGTTCCTTTCCAAGTTTAACTCACTAGTCAAGGATGAAGGCAGAACGGTTCAGGAAGCAGCATATGAAGCAGGTATTGCAAGGTTTAGACCGATCATGTTGACATCCGTCACAACTGTTTGCGGTTTGTATCCACTGATTAATGAAACTAATTTTTATTCTCAATTTCTGGTTCCCATGGCTATTTCGGTTGCCTATGGGGTGCTTATTGGGACAGTAATCATATTAACTTTTTTCCCTGTTATGATATTGATGTACAATGACCTAAAAAGGTGGGTTATGTGGTTATGGAGTGGTGAACGGTCAATCAGGGAAGAGGTGGAGCGAGCTATGGTGGACGAAGAACGTCTTGATAAAATGGATAAAGGATCTCAGGCTGCATAATTTGAAGATAGATGTTGTATAATAAAATTTTTGAAAAGAAGGAACAACCGGAATTAGTTGATCTTTTAAGGAATCGTAATTCCTTAAATTATAATGCCAAAAAATCATTACATGAAGTGATCCAATCTGATGATTTTTTCATTAAGAATTATCAGAATGAAATTGGTGAATTGAAAAGTCAGATTGAAAATGAGGATGCTTCGATTGCCTCATTCAGCTACCTGAAATATTTGGGGTTTAAGGTTATCCAGGATAAGGCTAGTATTAAAGTCACACGTCTGCCGCTTTTCTATTTTATTGATGTTATAGGTATTTTGATAGGCGCCTTGTTATCAGGTATGGCTTATTTTGCTCTGCCGAAGTGGTTATTTATGTATGAAAATGGAGTATCTGTTGTACCTGCAGTGGTAGCTGTTACTTCATCATTAGTCATGCTTATTGGTATCTTATTAGTGGTTCGAAGTATTTCCAGATACTTTGAGTTTTCAGGTTTTGAAATCGTAAAAAACAATTCAGGTCTGATGATCAAGAAGAGAAGTGATGTTTTTGTAGATAGCATTCTTGTGCATGACAGCAAATTAGGTCTACTTGAAACCGATCATGAACTTTCATTGGTATATCACAATGATCAGGGTGAAATAGTACCAATAATTAAAACACGAGGAGGAATGAGGGTGAGAAGAACTTTGGTTCACCTCAAGAATCTTCTCTCTGGTTCCTATTAAACTGCTAATATGCTGAAACTGATCACTTATACTTACCTGCTGCTGGGCTATTCTTTATTAAGTTATGCCCAGGAACCGCTGTCTCTGTCAGATGCTATACAGCTGGGGCTGGAAAGAAATTATGGAATCCAGACAATTGACAAAAATGTGTTGATTGCAAAAAACAACAATACCCTGGGAGCAGCTGGATTTTTACCTTCTATTTCGCTCAATGTTAACAGCAATAACAACATCAGGAATCAGCAGTCAGACAATCAGTTTTTTGGAGGGCAATTGTTTGATGGATTTGAACTGAAAGATCAGCGGTCTTTTTCTGTGAATCCTTCAGTAGCCGCAAGCTGGAACATTTTTCAAGGAGGAAGAGCCATAATTAGTAAACGAATACTGGAAAAGATACAGGAGCAATCTTCACAAAATGCTGAGGTGGTTATTTCCAATACGATCCAGGCGATTGTTTTGGGCTATTACATTGCGGTTCTGGAAAAAGAACGTGTAAGTGAATTCCAAAAACAACTCCAATTGAGCAGCCAGAAATATGACTACATCAAAACTAAATACGATATTGGTAGCGTGGTTTCTTCAGATGTTTTGCTAGAGGAAAATAATTATCTCACGGACTCCGCTAATTATATCAATCAGGTATTGGTTTATAGAAATGCAGTAAGGATGCTCAATTCATTGCTGGCAGAAAAGGACATAAACGAGGATTATCAGCTAACAGACAGTTTGGTCTATGAAGATATTGATTATCAATATGAAGACCTTGAGGGAGCTATGTTTTCAGAAAACATTGACTTGAAATCAATATTTATCTCGCAATCGATACTGGAGAGTCAAACAAGATTGCAATCGACAGGTAGGTACCCGAGTGTATCATTGAATGGTGGCTTTCAATGGAATCGAAACATTTCGGACTTAACAAATGCCGAATACTCAGGGCCAAACACCAATTATCAGAACCCTCCCGAACCTTTGGTATCAAAGACAGCTACTTATTTTGCTAATTTCACGGTTTCCTTTAATCTATTTGATGGAGGTCGTGTAAACCGGGCAATCAAAAATGCCATCATTCAGGAAGATATTGGGGAGATTCAGATAGAAAGTCTTAAAACCAACTTGACTCTATCTCTTTCTCAAGCCTTTGACCAATATAAAACCCGAAATCAATTGTATCAGATTAACCGTAGGAAAAAGGAGGGTGCGGAGATAAATCTTAGGATTTCAGAAGAAAAATTCAGAAATGGAACGATCAATTCATTTGATTATCGTACCGTACAAAATAATTACCTTACCGCAGCTATTCAGGAGTTGAACTCACTCTATTTTTTGGTTGATGCGAAAGTTTCACTCATGCGTTTAACAGGAGGTATTCTATCTGACTTTCGAGATAATTAGTACATCTTTCTGACCTTTCTTAGGAGGAAATCCATTTCCTTTTTTACTTCTGATACCGGAACCACATAGTTGTTATTCATCAGGCTGAATATAAGTGTTTTCCCACTCGATGTGATGAGATAACCACTTAGGTTGTGATTGTTAGACAGCGTGCCTGTTTTAGCATAAATAAAGGGAGGGTCGCTGGCATACCAATTTCTTAATGTGCCCGATTGGCCTCCAGCAGGAAAGATTCCTTTGATCGTTGCCCAACTTTCAGTTTTATAAATCTCATTGAGTATGTTAACAAGGCTGAGCGGTGTGATTAGGTTATACCTGGAGAGTCCAGACCCATCATGCCATTGGATAGCATTTTGATTGAAGGATGACCATTCCTGAAGCTTTAATTCCCTAAATTGATCTATGTTGTCATACCCTTTTCTAAGTGCAGCTTGAATGAGTAGTTGTTCTGCGAGAAAGTTGTCACTCGCTTGCATCATGTAGGACACCACATTAAATGTACTTTGATTATAAAACATATTGCCTGGCCTCAAAATTCTATCTGTTTTCATGACTTCCCTGTTTAGGGTATCTGCTAACAGCCTTATTAACAGCTCCTCGCTATAATCAAATGGTATGTCCCGCTCAAAAGAGGAGCTTTCGTTTTCTGCCCAGACATTGAAAAGGTTATATTTAAGATCTCTACTGATATAGTTTTCTGGTTTCTCCCCGTAATTGATCTGTGTATATCCTTTAAAGAATTCTGGTGAGACGGTCAAACTGTCGCTTCTTTTAGCGATTCTGATCATGTTGCCATAGATGGGGAACCAACTTCTTTCTGGCTGAAAGTTATATTGAAAATCATCCCATGCCCAGCCAGGACCAAATGCACTTAATGGAGTTTCAATGTTTTTAATAAAAAGATGACTTTTTGTCTTCAAGAATGATAATACTGGTTGTTCTTGAAATATGGGATTTAAAAAAGAAGGGTCACCAAATGGTTGAATAAATAATGAGTCTCCTGATTCCTGGTAGGAAAAGGATGGGAGAGAATCACCGAATGTTTGAAGACAGGTCAAGGCTGTCAATATCTTCATGTTTGAAGCGGGTGTGAAGTTTAGGTTGGCGTTTTTTTGATACAGATAGGTGTCTTCAGCAGGGTCGTAAAGACAAAACCCGATAAAGTGGTCAGAGAGTATTTCTGATTTTTTTATGGTCCGGGTGACACTTAACTGCTGCGTAATTTGACAACTACATGTTATGATCAGTACCATGGCTATGATCGCCATAAAGATGTGATTACGTAGGCTGTGTTTGGTCATAAAGGTGATATCAACAAAATTAAATATAGGGACACTAACAAAATATGCAACAATAAATATCAATCCATGTGTTTTTTATGTTTTTCGATTTAATTTAGAATCCTAGTTAACCTAAGAATTTTAAACCGCTACCTTCACCAAATGAGTATTCTTGATCTAATCACACTTCTGATATTTCTGGCGGCTGCCTTTACATTGATTAATATCACTGTACTCAAGCTTCCATCAACAATTGGACTGATGGCCATTGCGTTAATGATGTCAGTCGCTATTCTCGCCCTCGGGTTTGTATTTCCTTCTATTACGTCAGGGGCAGAACACATCATTGAAGAGTTTGACTTTCAGGAGGTCTTATTAAATGTGATGTTGAACTTTTTGCTTTTTGCAGGAGCACTTTCCACAGATCTTGGTAAACTAATGGAGGAAAGGTTGCCTGTGCTTATTTTGGCCATAGGAAGCACCTTGATTTCCACATTTGTAGTGGGCATGTTGGTGTATTACATTTTCCCCTATTTGGGCTATCCGATAGATATGATCTACTGTTTCCTTTTTGGAGCATTAATTTCACCCACGGACCCTATTGCTGTCCTTTCACTTGTTAAGCAATTTGGTATTGCCAAAAACCTGGAGATCAAAATTGCAGGAGAGTCACTGTTTAATGATGGTGTAGGCGTTGTGGTTTTCTTAACAATTCTTGGGATAGCAAAATCTGGAATGGAAAACTTTGAAGCTGCTGAGGTAGGACTTCTGTTTGGTCAGGAAGTGATAGGGGGAGTCTTGATGGGTGCGTTGTTGGGATATTTAGGATTCAGATTGCTTGATTTTATTGACAATGAGCATACCGAGCTCGAGGTATTAGTCACACTCACACTGGTTATGGTAGGCGGAAGATTTGCCGAAATCATACATGTATCAGCTCCTTTAGCGATGGTTGTTATGGGGCTTTTTATTGGTAACCAGGGTAGAGATGAGAAACTTGCCAATGCAACCGGTGAATATGTATTTAAGTTCTGGCACTTGTTGGATGAAGCATTAAATGCGATACTATTCATTCTCATTGGACTTGAAATGATCGTAATTGTACATTCTTTTGAAATTGGCAATTTGATCGTGGGCGCTGCCGGAATCGTGATTGTGTTGACTGCGAGGTTTATTGGAGTGTCAATTCCGATTACTATTATGAAGACATTTAGAACTTTTGAACCGAAAACTATTCAAATATTAACTTGGGGAGGCCTTCGTGGAGGAATTTCTGTTGCATTAGCATTATCTTTGGCGAAAATTGATACGATTGACGTGGTCACAAAGGATATTATACTTTTTGTGACCTACTGTATCGTAGTTTTTTCAATTTTGGTTCAGGGCTTAACGATTAAAGCGTTGTTGAAATAATAATTATAGGACAAAAAGGAAAGTAAGAAATATTATGAAATTAAGTATCGCAGAGGGATTGTATTTGATAGCAATGGATGATGAAGAAGGGAGATTGCTATCTGCAGCAGAGAAAACGATTGTTCCCGCACTTATAAGTGCTTGTATACTTGAGTTGCACCTATTAAAAAAGGTACAATTAATCAATAGTAAAATAACGGTATTAGAGTCTACTGGAACAGGCAATGGTATTTTGGATAATGTTCTGAAAAAGTTAAAAACTGGCGGTGATTTTATTGATACGGTTGAGCATCTTGCTCACCACTTTAAAGACATCCAGCATGACTTAAATGAATTATTGATTCAGCGAGGTATCTTGAAGAAGGAAGCAACTAAACTGATGTGGATTCCACTTTCTGAACGACTTGACAATGCAAATTATGGGTTTGAACAGGAGATCAGGAATGGTTTGAAGGTAATTGTTTTTAAGGATGCGAAACCATCACCTGCTTTCGTTATTTTATTGTCCTTAATTTTTGATTGTAATATTCTGGATGAGGTATTCAAGGATAAAGATGAATTGGTTGACGCGGTTAAAAAGGCCAAAGATATTGTTAATTCACCTGAGATTGACACGCAGATTTCTATCTCACTCAAGGAATTGAAATCTCATTTCGGTAAGTAGGGGCTAGTTATCAATTTGGTTTTGAAATTCATTCTTTTCAAGGCTATTTAGTTCCTGTTTTTGCTGGTCAAGGTAATTATTTAATAACGCTTTATCTTGATCTGCAAGTTCATCCATAGATGTACCAGTCAAATTGAATAGAATTTGTAGCTGGTAATCCCTGATTGTTTTAAGATAGGCAAGTACGGTATCTTGTTTTTCTACCAATTTGTTAGCGCGAAATGCCATGAAGCCAAAACCTTCGTGCGGATTGTTATTATCTTTTTCTAAAATGAGGTATTCAATACCATCAACAATAATGGTGTCAAAATGGAAGACAATGTCCTCATGGATTTCCCTGGGTTTAAATTGCTCTCCTTCATTGATGTCTTTGTTTTCACAAGAAGTAGAATATAAGGCCATCATCGCTAACACTACCAAAATAAAGAATAGATCTAGCTTCTTCATACATCATTACTTTTAATATTGATTTGACCCTCGTCAACACCGAAAACCTTTTTAATTAGTTTGAAAGCTTTACCATTCATGATGATTATCAGGTAGTCGCCTACACTGATCCTTAGGTCACCCAAAGGATTCTTCAACAATCGCTTTTTTCCAAACTTATCTTTTTTAGTTATACCCACAAGTACCCCATTGTACTTGGTTTTCAGGTCAAAAAACACTTCCTGGTAGGGCTTTCCAACGTAGGGGTTAGTGCTTATCACTCTGATTTGTTTCATGTCATAGTCTGCATCTTCTTTTGCAACTGACATAATATCCTCGCTGTAGGTAGCTACATCCGGCTCAAACATGTAAGAGGCCAATAACTTGGATGAGATCTCAAATTTTGAAATGGTATTAGTAACACCTGCGGCAAGAAAAGTATTCTTAAGATCTCCGTTATCAAGTGTTAGTACATATTCTAATTCGGGAAAGATCTTTTTCATATTCAGGATGTAGACCAGTTTTTCGGTATCAGTTTTCAGGTTAACAAATACAATATGAGAAGAGCTAATATTTACCTTCTTAAGGAATTCATGGTTGTTTATCTCAGAATAGAGAACAAAAACACTTTTAGCGCTATATTTTTCTCGAATGAAGGAAATATCTTCCCGATCATCAGTTACAACAGCAACATCTCTTCCTACATTTATGAGTTGATCGAGTACCATTTTACCAAAATCGTTCCAACCGATGATGACTGCATGCCCACTCATTTTAGTTCCATTGTGTCCCAGGTGTTTTTCTTCCTTTATAGTTGCCATAAGATTTGTTATTTGCCCAATGAATATTCCATATACTCCTATGCTTGTTATGATGAAAATATATCCAATAACCCTTCCAAAAATAGTAGCTGGTACCAGATCTCCATAGCCAACAGTGGTAAGTGTTGTAAGTGAATACCAGATAGCGTTTGGATAATCAACGATTGTTGCTTGTTTGCTATCTTTTTCTACATAAATCAGTAGACTGATTAGCACAAAATATATAAGGAAGGCGCTAACAATCCCAATTAGAATTTTTAGCTGATTATTCTTAGAAATGTTGACGATCATAGTGTTTGTTTACCAACAGACCAAATATAAGTAAAGTGATGGTTAACTTTTTAAACCTAAGTAATATTCAAAACTGCTTACAAACAGCTCAATTTGTAAATTTTCAAGGAATTATAAAATATTCAAGAGCAAAGATGGTTTTTTGCTATAAAAATCGTGTTCTTTTTAAAATAATAGCTTTTATTTGAATTTCTTTTCAAAACATTCATATGAGACATACTTACGATTATGGCGTTATCGGAAACTGCGCCTTTATAGCACACATTAATAAGAATACAAATATTTCCTGGATGTGCTGGCCCAGGTTTGATAGCAGCTTCATTTTTGGTGGATTGTTAGACAATGATAAAGGTGGTGAGTTTTCAATCAATCCTATAAATAATAATCAGGTAAGTAACAAGCAGTATTATATTGAAAATACTAACATCCTATGCACGGAGGTTGAAACAGAAGGAGGAATGTATCGGGTGACTGATTTTGCTCCCAGGTTCTATCAGACAGACAGGTACTACAAGCCACTCATGCTGATTAGAAAGATTGAACGTTTGAAAGGCAACCCCAGGATTGTTGTCAAGTGCAAACCAAAAGGTGAGTATGGTAAGATCGATCCGGAAAGCAGTATGGGTAGTAATCATATTAGGTTTCTTGGTTTAGGCGCTCATGTGAGGTTGACAACTAACATACCTTTAAATTATGTAGCTGATGAGCAGGGGTTTGTCTTAAATGAAAATAAGTACATGGTGCTTACTTATGGCCCTCCCTTGGAGGCAGGCCTGGAGGAGACAGCTGAGCTGTTTCTGAACAAGACTAAGAGTTACTGGCGCAACTGGATCAAGACCGCTCACATTGTTAATTTCTATCAACGTGAGGCGATTAGGTCGGCGCTCACTTTAAAGATCCATCAATACGAAGATACAGGAGCAATAATTGCTGCTGCAACTACAAGTTTACCTGAGTCTCCAGGTAGTACAAGAAACTGGGATTATCGTTATTGTTGGATGAGAGATACATACTATACCCTTAATGCTTTCAACAGTATTGGTCACTTTGAAGAGTCAGAAAAGTATTTTCATTATATCCTTAACACGACAATCGAAGAAGCCGAGCGATATCAGCCACTTTATGGAATTACAGGTAAAAAATACCTGGATGAGGTTGAGATTCCTTTGGAGGGATATCAAGGAAATAAGCCAGTTAGGGTAGGGAATGAAGCATATACACATATTCAAAATGATGTGTATGGACAGGTATTGGTTTCATTATTGCCATTGTATTCTGACAAACGAATTATTTTCACCGAGCGTTTTGATTCTACAGAGTTGGTAGTGAAAACACTCGACATGATTGAAAAGACTTTTGATGAAGCCGATGCCGGGTTGTGGGAATTTCGAAACCTGAAGCAGCATCATTGCTACACGTATCTTTTTCATTGGGCAGGTAGCAGCGCAGCGGTTAAAATTGCTGGAGTGATCAAAGATCAGAAGATGGGAGAAAAGGCAAGTCATCTAAGAAAGCGGGCGGCGGAGATGATTGAAAAATGCTATGTTCCACAAAAGAAAGGATATTCTCAGGCGGTTGGTGTAGACCGCATGGATGCCAGTACTCTGCAGTTGATAATGATGAAATACCTGGATGGTAATACGGATGCTGCAAAAGATCACCTGAAAGCAATGGAAAAAGAGCTACATGCCAAAAACGGGCTCTTTTACAGATATAAGCACCAGGATGATTTTGGTGAGCCAGAAACAACATTTCTTATATGCGCTTTTTGGTATATAGAGGCATTGGCTTGCGTGGGTAGGGTAGATGAGGCAATCAAATACTTTGAGAATGTTATCTCACATTCAAATCATTTAGGACTGCTATCAGAGGATGTAAATGAAAATGATGGAAGCATGTGGGGAAACTTTCCTCAAGCTTATAGCCATGTAGGTCTGCTGAATGCAGCACACAGGATTGCAATAAAAATAGATAAGCCAAACTTTCTGTATTAGGATTAAACCAGGCTAGATAATAGACTACGGATTTCTTCAAAGTCTGTTACCCGGTATTTAGCTGCTGATGAAGTGCTTCCTACTTTAATCGTATAGGCTTCTGATGGCATGACTTTGAATGTGTCCTCATCGGTCCAGTCATCGCCGCATGCCATGATAAAGTTTGCATTATACTTTCTAAGCCAATCCTTAGCTGCTTTTCCTTTATCTACCTCTGAGTTTTTAATTTCAACTACTTTGTTACCTTCGAGTACCTTGAGGTTCTTGTCATTTGCGATGTATTTCAAGTGACTGGTAAGTTCCCTTGTTCTGGCCTCACCTAAACCAGTCTCTACTTTGCGGTAGTGCCATACGAGTGAATAATCTTTGCGTTCTACAAAACTTCCAGGTGTTCGATCAACATAACCTTCTAAAACAGTCATGAATTCGTCTTTCCAGGTATCAGTAAGCTGGGTAATGGTTCTCCATTCCTTTTTACCTTCTTTCAGCCAGATTCCATGCTCTGCGATGATGTCCAAATTGAACGGCTTCAACCAATTTTCTAAGGTATTTCTTCCTCTTCCACTGATAACAACTACTTTGTTTTTTTCGTCCGCGGTAAGCTTCGTTAGGATTTTTGTGAGTTGTCTATCAGGTTTGGTGAGATCCGGGTTACTGTTGAAACCAACGAGTGTTCCATCATAATCCAGAAAGATGAGTCGTTTCTTCGCCTGGTCGTAATCACGTTTGATATCATTGAGGATATCATCATCTACCAGTTTAGTTTCAAGTGATTTCTGTTCGGTTTTAATGTACTCAAGGCGTTCCATAAAGAGGCTTACCCAATGATGGATGTTGTATCGTTTCAGTGACTTCTGCATGACAGCCATATGCTGAACCTGATGCTTTTCGGGCATGGATAAAGCTTTCTTTAAGGCTTGGACCAATTCATTTATATCATTTGGATTGATTAGCAGTGCATCAGAAAGCTCTTTGGAAGAGCCTGCCATCTCACTTAAGATAAGTACACCTTTTTGATCTAATTTGGAGGCAATAAATTCCTTACAGACCAGGTTCATACCATCTCTCATTGGGGTGACAAGTGCTACTTCGGCCATTCGATAAAAAGCGGACAGGGCAGGGAGCGGAAAAGAACGATAAAAATAATGAATTGGTGTCCAGTTAAGCCGTGCATATTGACCATTTATCCTACCTACAAGCAGATCTATCTCCTCTTTCAATTCCTTGTACTTACCCACCTGATCTCTTGATGGAACAACAACCATAAGCAATGATACTTTCTCCCTATATTCGGGATATGTCTTCAGGAATAGTTCAAAAGCCTTGAGTCTTTGTGGAATTCCTTTGGAGTAGTCCAACCGGTCAATAGATAATATCAACCTTGAACTACCTACTGACGTTCGGTATCTTACCTCACGTGCTAAGGTTTCCGGGGAAGCTGCAGCCTGAGCATATTTATCATAATCTATACCCATTGGCAGGGCATCTGCCATGACAATTCGGTTATTGACGTTGATTCGTCCATTGGAATTCCCAATCCCAGCCAGTCTGTTTACAGACGACAGGAAGTGCCTCATATCGTCATAGGTATGAAATCCCAACAAATCGGAACCAAGCATGCCTTCGAGAATTTCTCTTCTCCATGGAAGCATACGAAAGGATTCATAAGAAGGGAAGGGGATGTGTAAGAAAAAACCAATGCTTGCCTTAGGTGCTGATTCCCTGATCATTTGCGGTAAAAGCAATAATTGATAGTCATGTATCCAGACTGTATCATCAGGCTCAAGAACACTTTGTATTTCTTTTGCAAATTTCTTATTTACTTTTTGATAGGCCTTCCATAAGTTGTCGTCGTACTCTGTATACTGATTGAAGTAGTGAAAATTGGGCCACAGTGTTTCATTACTAAAACCTTCGTAATACTCTTCAATCTCAGTAGGAGTAAGAAATACAGGACGCATGTTTTCATCTGCCAGTTGCTTGGTTATCGAACGTCTCTTTTCTGTATTTGCCACTGCCATTCCTGGCCAACCAATCCATATATTCCCTCCTTTCTTATAGATAGAGCCCAGACCGGTTGCCAATCCACCCTCACTTGGCTTAAACGCATAGTCTCCATTTTTCTCTTCAATCTTAACAGGAAGTCGATTTGAAACAATGATCGTTTTAGCCATAGAAAATGTTATTTATTAATTGTTAGGACAAATATTTTACTGTTACTCTTAAATTAACCAAAATTTCTTAATCTGATTTGAGTTAATTTTCTTTTTGTATCTAATGGGAAGTCACCCCTCATCATCCAGTCATAAAAACTTGGCTCTTTGGCTAAGATTTCACTGACTTCTTTCCCTTTGTGTTTACCAAAATTGAACACCTCTTTTCCTTCGCTATTGAAGACCATTCTGCCGGCAAGATCAACCATGTTACTATTAGTTAGCTCATGCAACTTATCGACATCATTGACAATATCCCCCAATTTATTTCCCAACAGGTCTGTTACTTCCATGCCTTCATATTTTTCAATTTGAGCGGCAAGTACCTCATAGGTCGCTTGTGTATCAGCAACAGCACTATGGGCGTCGATAAGATCTTTTTTGCAGTAAAACTTGTATGCAGAGGAAAGATTTCGTTTTTCCATCAGGTGAAAAATCTTCTGTGCATCAATGAGTTTCCTGCCCGCTATATCAAATTCAATATTTGCACGTAAAAACTCCTCGGCAAGTAGGGGGATGTCATATTTTAATATATTAAATCCGGCGAGGTCGCATCCTTCCAGAAAATCTGATAATGATTTGGCCACTTGCTTAAATGTAGGCTCATCTTTTACGTCCTCATCATAAATGCCATGTATTAAGCTGGTTTCAACCGGGATAGGTATGGTAGGGTTGATTTTTCTTGTTCTTTCTTCTTTAGAACCATCAGGCATTAACTTGATTAACGCGATTTCAACAATTCGATCCTCAGATATTTTTGTACCTGTTGCTTCGAGGTCAAATACAACTAAGGGATTTTTTAATTTCAGTTCAAACACCAGGCTGATATGTTTTAAATGATTTTAGCATTTGTTTTTCTTTGATGGATAGCCGATCTAAAATATTCAAAGCTGCTGCGACTTCTCCGGGGAAGCCTTTTCGATTTATCTGAAAAGATAATTCTTCGCCAGACTTAAACTCCAGCAATAGCGTGTTATCATCAATCCTTTTATTTTTCAGCTTGGTATATTCAATGTTTTTAATGTCAGCCCGCTCTTTTTTACCAATCATAAGTGAGACATTGTCGCTTTGATAATACAAAAATGAGCCCGCCTTTGGAAGGCTGTCTGCAAGTATTTCGTATTGATTGATAAAATCCTCAAAAGAGTTGTAAGATGTGGGTACAGGCTCTACAATTTTGTGAAACAGCCCAATGTGAGGTTTTATGTCATGAAAGTGTGCCTGGTTGGTTTTTGGGTTTATTTCATTCAACCCATTAAAAATCACCAATGGAGCATCAGTGATATCACCAGAGCCATTTTTAAGCAGACTAAAAGGCTTGTTGAGGTAATTAAGACAGTGGGAGATAATATTTACGATTTCATCAGTACCGCTATTCCCACCGATAAATATTCTTTGTTTATTTTTGATTTGATTAAAATCCAAGGCCATTAATTAAGGATATTTTTCAAAAATACAGTAAAATACTGCGTGAGCAAATTTAGTAGGCCCGATTGATTGTCATTTGAGTAGGGTTTATATTAAGAACCATTTTGGAGCGCCTTAAAGTGATTGATTTTTTTAAATGAAATCATGGGTATATGTTCTCTTATCTAGAGTTTTTAACTTTTTTTAACCATCCTGTCCCCTTGAAATTCAAAATGAGTCTAATTATAATTGCAGCCATATAGCATTGCATGAATAAACCCTGACAATTATGTCAATCGTAGTTGAGAACCTCACAAAAAAGTACGGAGATCAGAAAGCGGTCAATGATGTTTCATTTGAAATCAAGACAGGTGAAGTTGTAGGTTTTTTGGGGCCGAATGGAGCAGGAAAAAGTACTGCCATGAAGATCATTACATGTTTCATGGCTCCTACAGATGGTGATGTTAGGCTTGATGAATATTCCATTCATAAAGACAGTGATATTATCAAGCGGAAGATTGGTTACCTCCCTGAAAACAACCCATTATATACGGATATGCCCATTGTGGAATACCTGAAATTCACGGCAGAAATTCAAGGAGTTCCTAAGAAGGATATCCCTGCAAGTGTTGGCAAGATGATTGAAAAATGTGGTCTTGATAGAGAAAAGCATAAAAACATCCATGAATTGTCAAAAGGATATCGGCAGCGGGTTGGGTTGGCGCAGGCCATGATTCATGATCCGGAGATTTTAATTCTGGATGAGCCAACCACAGGTTTAGACCCGAATCAAATAGTTGAAATTCGGAAATTAATTAAAGAGCTAGGTAAGGAAAAGACCGTAATTCTTAGCTCTCATATACTTTCTGAAGTAGAAGCCACCTGTGATCGAATCCTGATCATTAACAAGGGTAGAATAGTGGCGGATGGAACATCTGAAACTCTCAGAGATCAGGCACAAGGTCAGGAATTATTGAAGGTTCATATTGAAGGAGATGACGAAAAATTGGAAAAGGCCATTCTCAAGCTGGCTTCTGTAGAAAAAGTAACTGCAATTGAAAATAAAGCAGGGTGGTTTCAGGTGCAAAGCAAACCTGATGCTTCCTCCAGGAAGGAAGTATTTGATCTCTGTGTTAAAAATAAATGGTATCTCATGGAAATGACCGGTCTGGAGACCAGGCTGGAAGATGTATTCCATCAATTGACTAAATAAGTAGCTATGGAAAAGGTATGGATTATAGCGAAACGTGAATTGTCCTCTTTTTTTGATTCTCTCATTGCTTACGTAATGATAATCTTGTTTCTAGGGCTGAGTGGAACTTTTACCTGGTTGGTAGGTACCAATGTCTTTGTTTCTGGTCAGGCAAGCATGCAAATCTTTTTTGGTATTGCCTTCTGGTCACTTTTTTTCTTCATACCGGCAATTACGATGAGAATGTTGGCGGAGGAAAATAAAGCAGGAACGATAGAATTATTAATTACCAAGGCAGTTTCTGACACGCAAATTGTGTGGGGTAAATTCCTCGCATGTTTCCTGCTGGTCTTAATTGCATTGGTCTGCACGCTGCCCTATTATATCACGATTTCACAAATAGGAAATATTGATGATGGAGCCGTAATTGGAGGGTATTTTGGACTATTACTATTGGCTGCCAGTTATATCAGTATTGGCTTGTTTTCAAGTAGTTTAACACAGAATCAGATTGTGGCTTTTCTGGTGGCCTTATTTGTTGGGATCTTCTTCCAGCTCTTATTTGATGTTATCGGCAGCTCATTCACTGGGTGGTTAGGATCATTATTCAACTATCTAAGCATGAGTACTCATTTTGAATCTATTAGCAGGGGAGTGGTAGACAGCAGGGATCTAATATTCTTTTTTAGCATAATAATTCTGGGGATTTTTTCCTCACAGGTAATGCTTTCGAAACGTAACTGGCAATCCTAAAAATGATTTATCAAGTATGATGAAAAAGGGAAATATCATTTTACAGCTGTTGGTTATTGTTGCTATCATAATAGTAGCAAACCTAATTTCTAATCAGCTTTACTTTAGACTGGATTTTACAGAAGACAATCGCTATACATTTAGTGAGGCGACCAAGAATGTGGTTAAAGATCTGGATGGAGTGGTTACCGTTAAAGCGTACTTTTCTGAGGACCTACCAGCACAGTTATTGAAAACTAAGCAGGATTTCGAAGATCAATTGATTGAGTACGAGAATCAGTCTGGTGGAAATGTAGTTTATGAGTTTGTGAGCCCTAATGAGAATGAAGAATTAGAGCAGGAGGCTCAGCAGCAAGGGGTAAGACCGGTGATGATCAACGTGACAGAAAGTGATAAAGTACAGCAGATGCGGGCCTATCTGGGAGCGGTACTTAAAATGGATGATCGTACAGAGGTTATTCCTTTGATACAGCCTGGAACTGCTATGGAATATAATCTTACAACTGCAATTAAGAAGATTTCCATCCTGGATAAGCCAAAGGTTGGCTTGATACAAGGCTATGGAGCACCCCCTCTTCAGGCATTTCCACAGCTCATGGAGCAACTGTCTGTTTTATATGACGTAGAGCCATTTTACATCTCAGATAGCACTCAAATCCCGGGATACTACCGGTCATTGATATGGATGGGCGTAAACGATACCATAAATCCCATTGAATTCCGCAAGTTGGATCAATACCTTAATCAGGGTGGAGGAATACTTGTAGGATACTCAGCAGTACAAGGGGATATGCAACAGGGAATGTTTTCTTCTTCTGGAAAAATAGGGATCCAAAGCTGGCTTTCCAGTAAAGGACTTGATTTGAAAAGTAACTTTGTCGTGGATGCAAACTGTGCCTCAGTAACTATTCAACAGCGTCAGGGATTTTTTACAATCAATAGTCAGGTGGAGTTTCCTTATTTCCCGATCGTCTCAGACTTTGAAGATCATCCGATCACTGGAGGTTTAGAGTCAGTGGTATTCCAGTTTGCCTCCAGTATTTCATTCAACAGTACTGATACGGCCAGTTCTCAGATACCACTTATTTACTCTTCTGACAACACGGATGTTGTGGAGCCACCTGCTTATATTGATATTCAGAAAAAATGGACACAAAATGACTTTACAGCTGATCCTCAAATTTTGGCAGCAGGCCTGGAGGGAGTTGGTGGAGGATTAGGGAAGCTGGTATTGGTTTCTAATGGTAGTTTCTGTGTGAATGGAACTGGCCAGCAACCTCAACAGATTAATCAGGATAATGTGAGTCTTGCGGCTAATGCTGTAGATTGGCTTTCTGACGATACCGGTTTGATTGACTTAAGAACCAAAGGAATCACCAACCGTCCGCTTGATCAAATTGAGGACGGAACACGAAACTTGCTGAAATATGGTAATGTGCTGGCTCCGGTATTACTCATATTAATTTATGCATTTGTAAGGAAATCTCAGAGTAACCGCAAGCGTCAGCGGTGGATGCAGGGGAACTTTAATTGATAAATGGTATGATGAAAAGTAAGAATACTTTTTTATTGCTGGGTGTACTTGTTGCGCTGGTTCTGGTATACTTAGGCATCAGTTTTTTTGGAGGTAAGAGCAGAAGTAAATCGTTCAAAGAAGAATTGGTAAACTTTGATAAAGATCAGGTGACCAAAGTTGAAATTACAAGTGGAGGAAACACTACCGTTTTGAGCGGTGGGCCTGATAACTGGAGTGTTCAGTTGAAAGATGGTTCCGTAAAGCCGGCGAATTCGGCTAATGTTAATGCGATGCTATCAACACTTACCACGATAGAACCTACCAGAATTGCTTCCAGATCTGAGGAAAAATGGCCTGACTTTCAGGTAGATGACTCCGGAACAAATGTTAAAGTATATCAGGGAAATAGCAACGTGTTGGATATCGTAATCGGAAGGTTTGGTGTTGAGGGACAACGTAACTTTTATTCGTATGTTCGGTTAACCGATGACCAGGACACTTATATCGCCAACAATTTTATGGGCATGAGTGTGAGTAAAGATCCAAATGGGTATAGGAACAATGAACTATTGAGATTGAAAAAGGATTCTCTCACGCGTATTTCTTTCGAATTCCCAGACAGTGCATTCACTATGACAAAGTCTGAAAATGTCTGGTTTGTAGATGGGGTGCCTGCAGATTCTGCCTCCGTAAGCAGTTACTTAAGTGGTTTAAGCCTGGTTACCAGCACTGATTTTGCTAAATCGATGGAAAGCCCCTTGCTAAAGGTGACCTATGAATTTTCAAACCAGGACAATATTTCACTTTCACTTGATGCTTCAAATAACTTAAGCTCAGACTTAAATGAGCATGAAGTATTCAATGATAGCACTGTGACCGACAAAGTGTTCAAAGGGAAAAGTTATTTCCTGAAATAGTCGTCCAGGCACCCTTTTTGCAAGATTGAAACTATACAGCTTGGGTCAACGTTTATCTTTAAGTAATTTTAACAATTATGAAGAAGGCTATTTTTATTTTTTCGATCTTGTTTAGCATCTCTTACCTTTCTGAAGCACAGGAGATTAAATGGTATTCTTTTGAAGAAGCAGTTGCACTATCAAAGAAAGAACCCAGAAAATTATTGATCGACATTTATACAGACTGGTGTGGCTGGTGTAAAAAAATGGATGCCGGTGTTTACAGCAACGAGTATATGATTGATTACATCAATAAAAATTATTATGCTGTTAAATTCAATGCTGAACAAAAAGAGGACATAGAATTTAGCGACCATACCTTTAAGTATGTCGCAAGTGGAAGGAGAGGTGTACATGAGTTGGCTGTTGCCTTGACCAATAATAAATTAAGCTATCCAACCACGGTATTTATGGATGAAGAGTTTAGAATTATTCAGCCAATTGCCGGATATATGAAAGCGGATGACATGGCCCCTATCTTGAAATATTTTGGAGAGGATCTTTATACGGATACTTCCTGGGAAGAATTTCAGAAAGACTATGAAAAACCTTTTTAGTCTGTGATTAAATTTCTTTCTTCTACCTGCACTTTATATAGGTTTATTTTTTTTGGTATTACAGTTCAGGTCATGCTGATGACAGGGTGTAGTCCGGGGAGTGAAACCAGTAAAAACCGTTTCTTTTTATTAGGAAATGAAGCCCTTTCCAATAAAGATTATGACGAAGCAATCAATCTTTATACCCAATCAATTAATGCGGATCCCAATTTTGCCTCTGCCTATAATAACCGCGGTGTTGCCAAGGTCGAGGATGGCCGTCCTCACGAGGCAATCCTGGATTACAACAGGGCCATTGAAATTGACGGTACATACGACGATGCAATCTTCAACCGCATTTATGCCTTGGAGGAGGTGGGTCGGATTGACGATGCCTTTCAGGACTTGATTCAATTAGAAAAGAATTATGCCGATTCAGCTTACATTCATTTCTATAAAGGTTTACTGCTGACTAAGTTAAAAGAATACGAACAAGGAAAAGTTAGCTTTCGAAAAGCCATTCAATTAGACTCAACGAACTCAGAAACCTATGTAAATTTTGCGACCTTATTGTATTTTCAAAATAAGCTGGATTCTTCAGTGTACTGGCTAAAATATGTCTTGAAGCAGAATCCTAACGAGGCCAACGCTTACAATACGCTCAGTCAGGTATTTGTAGCGCAGGGGGAGTACTCACTGGCACTTGGTGCACTGAATCAGGCACTTAAGATTGTACCAAGAGAACCCTATTTTTTGAATAACCGTGGGTATGTCTATTTATTTATGGATTCGCTTGAAACTGCGCTTTTAGACATTAATAAGAGTATTCTGGCAGATCCCACGAACGCCTGGGCTTATAGGAATAAGGGTATTTATCATTTAAGAAAAGGAAATAACAGGGAGGCTATCAGATTATTTGAAGAAGCACTTTCCAGAGATAAATTTCTTGATGAAATATATTCCTATCTGGGGCAGGCTTATTACGAACAGGACAAAAAAAGTGAAGCTTGTGAATATTGGGCGGAAGGGATGAAGCAAAAAGAAATTAAATCAGAGACGCTTGCCTCAAAATTTTGCAGATAGCTTTTAAGGCTTTTCTTCAGTAAATAGTTGATAGAGCGATATAAGGTGGGCCATGAGTACGATAGGTACAATAAATGCGGGCAGCCATATATAAGGAGAATACATCACCGCGAGGTTAGGGAGATCAAATCTATTTGAGTCGAAGAAATAGGGCGTGGCCATGATAGCTCTAGCTACCACATTGATCAACAGCCCAATGGCCGCAAGATTCCAAATTACAGCTCCAATTCGACTTCTGGTTTTTTGACCTACTAAAAAGAGGGCTGCAAATGGCGCAGTAATTCCGGATAACATGTCGTAATTCATTCCTTCAAAAGTCATGTCTTCAGGTACCATTCCCTGCAGGAATAACCACCAAAGAACGATTTCAACAGGAACTCTTATGATATGTAGGTATGTTAAACTTGTAATCGGCATTGCTTTCAGCACTTTTCTGGATGATTTAAAAAAGAAGCTTGAAAGAATGATCAGGGTAAATGCCCCAACAAAGAGCAAAAGTTTTGGTGGTTTAAATGAATAATCGAGGAAAAACTCATCATAGGCCAGGCTTGCTGTAGTGGCGAGCCACAGAAGCAACAATACACCAATAAAATTGGGTGTTTTTCTGTTTTTAGCGGGGAATGACACCTTTAAAGCATAAAGTACAATGCCATAGGCGGCAAGAGTGGTTGCAACAAAAACGAGGTTGATATATGGAGGTATGCTTTCCATGAATGGGTCTACAGGCAATATAATTATTCTCAGAAAAAATAAATAGATATTTTTGATAACAATGACTGCAAAATTTATTGTAAAGTTGAGAAATAGGCTTACCCTTTCTCTGCCAGGGGAAGCTTCTCATCAGTATATGAGGCCGCTTTTAAAAAACGGTGGAGGTATGCGCTTTCCAGATCCGAAAAACCCAAGAGAAGGCGCGGTACTTATTCTTTTATATGAAAAGGAGGGCAAATTAAGGTTTCCACTGATACAACGCCCCAGGTATGATGGTCCGCATGGCGGGCAGATTTCTCTCCCTGGTGGGAAAAAGGAAAAAGAAGATGTACATCTGTTTCGGACAGCACTTCGGGAAGCAGAGGAAGAAATAGGCATTGAGGCAGTAAAAACAGAGGTGATTGGATCTTTAAGTTCTTTTTCTGTTGCTGCAAGTAATCACCTGGTGCTTCCTGTTATTGGTTTTTATCCTGAAATCCCCAAATATCTACCAGATGAAATAGAAGTTGATGAAGTGGTTGATGTAGGGCTAGATGACTTGATCAGCGATGTAAATGTGAAGCGGACAGATATTGTAGTTGGTAACAACATTACGCTTGACTCACCCTATTTTGATCTTGGTAACAAAATAGTCTGGGGGGCAACTGCAGGCATGTTAGCCGAGTTTAGAGATATTGTTCTTGAGTTAACGAACGAATCCGGTTAAAAGAATCCTTCGCTGGACGCAGCAGCTTCTTCTTGCATATCCTTTGAAAGGCTTTCCCCAAGGTATTGGTCAATCAGATAATGGCCAAGGTAGATCAATGGTGTGAGGAAAATAGCTACAAAAAATTTGTAGATGTAATTGATGGCACCTACTGAGAGTATCTGTGTCATAGACCACTGACTATTTTGTGGGGCCAGTAAATAGAAGGCGATAAACAGTACAACAAAACTGTCAATGAATTGCGAAACCAGGGTGCTTCCGGTAGCTCTCAGCCAAATCATCTTTTCACCAGTTATCCTACGCAATCTTTGAAAAATAAAAACATCCAGTAATTGGCCAATCAAAAAGGCGAAGAGTGAGCCAACAATGATCCCAAGTCCCTGCGTAAAAATTGTTTTAAAAGCGTAGTTAATATTAAAAGGGTTCCCGTCAGGGTCCTGGTTGTTGACATTAATCCAAAACTCGGCAGGTGGAAGTAAGGTAATGACGTATATGACCAGAAATGCAAAAGCAATACATGCGGCTGCGAGATAGCTGATCTTTCGAACACCTTTCTTTCCAAAATACTCGTTGATGATGTCAGTAGTAATGAAGACTACCGGCCATATGATTACTCCTGCCGTCAGGTTAAAATCTAACACAAAATCTCCTAGTAAAGGGATGTTTGCAGGTGGTAAACCCAGGGTGGCTTCAGCACTGAAAATCTTGATCCCAATCATCTCGGCCAAAATGGCATTGGTGAGAAAGATTGCGCATAAAATGATAAATAGGTTTTGTTTTTTTGACTGTTCCACCCGGATGATTTTAATGGTTAATCAGGAACCTTTTCCCTTCTTCAGCTAGTTCGGTATTTTCAAAGATATCTCTAGCTTCTTTAAGCATGGGTCTTAGGTCTTTGTAACGGGTGGAGAAGTGACCCAATAGAAGCTTGCCTATGTTGGCTTTTTTTGCCAGCGCTGCCGCCTGAGCTGCCGTGGTATGGTAGGTATAATTTGCTCTTTCTTTCATGTCTTCCATGAAAGTAGATTCATGGTAGACAAGGTCTACACCTTTAATCCTTTCTTCGAGCCCTGGTATCAGCCTTGTATCACTGCAATAAGCGTAGCTGTAAGGTTTTTTCGGTGGGATTGTGACTTCTTCTGACCGATATTTAATGTTTCCCTCTTTATCATAAATATCCTTTCCAAGTTTTAAGTCAAGAATCTCTAATGGAGTGAGTAAGTCAGGAATCTTATCCCGTAATAGTCCTCTTTTTTTTGGCTTTTCCTGAAACAGGAAGCCAGAACAGGGGATGCGGTGGTCCAGTGGAATGGTCTCAACGGTCAATTGAGTATCATCATAAATTTGCTCCTGCACATTCGGTGTCCATTCATGAAATTTTAAATCATAGCTTAGAAAAGTAGAAGAATACTTAAGTTGTATACTAATGATTTCCAGCAATCCGGGAGGACCATATATGTGAACATCTGATTTTTTCCCGTACAGATGTAAAGTGCTCAGAAGACCCATGAGTCCATAGTAATGATCACCATGCAAATGAGAAATGAATATCGTTTGTATCCGCGCTAGCTTAATCTTAAATCTTTTAAGTAAAAGCTGCGTTCCTTCACCACAATCAATAAGAAAGTACTTGTCCTGAATTCTTAAGATCTGTGCAGTATGATGTCTGTTATGCGCAAAAGCAGCAGAATTTGACCCTAATATTTGAAGCTCAAGCGCCAACTAGCCAGTTATTCAGATTTGCCTTCTTCTCTGAGGCCCTTCTCAATTTCATTCATGAATATGGCATCAACTGCCTCCTCTTTTGTTGGGAGTATGTTAATGACTTTATCCAATTGGCTGATATTGATCAATTTCATCACGTGCTCGTTTACACCGTACAAAATGAAATCTCCTTTTTCTGTAAAAATTCTATTCCCTACCAACAATGCACTTAATCCTGAAGAATCAGAATATTTTACCTTTTCCAAACTTAGGATCACACGAATCACACCTTCTGCCTGAAGGGTCACGAATTCGGATTTTACTTCTGGAGCAACTGATGAATCCAGTTTCTCTTCGTCTATCGTTAGTATGGTGTAATGCTCTTGTCTATCTATTGAAAATTTCATGATTTTATCGATTTTTCTATGTTGTTTTTGACGCGTTCAAGTACGTCCTGACTATCTGCCTTTGTGAATTTATTGCCAGTGATTTTTTCGTATAACTCAATGTACCTATCTGATACGGATTGAACAAATGCATCATCCATTTCCGGAACTTTCTGCCCATCTTTTCCTTGAAAACCATTGGCGATGAGCCAACGACGTACAAATTCTTTGGAAAGTTGCTTTTGTTCTTCACCTTTATTTTGTCTTTCCTGATATCCATCTGCATAAAAGTATCTGGAGCTATCGGGGGTGTGAATCTCATCAATAAGTAGGATCTCATCTCCAATTTTCCCAAATTCATATTTCGTGTCTACCAGAATCAGTCCTTGTTCCGCTGCTAATTTTGTACCGCGTTCGAATAGCTGGAATGTATAAGATTCAAGTTTAGCATAATCAGCTTCACTTACAAGGCCTTGTTTTAAAATTTCCTCTTTTGATATGTCTTCATCATGCCCTTCGTGTGCTTTTGTGGTAGGGGTGATCAAAGGGGTCGGGAGTTGATCATTTTCTTTTAACCCTTCTGGAAGACTTTCTCCACATAACGTTCTTTTTCCATCTCTGTATTCTCGAGAAGCATGGCCTGAGAGGTATCCTCTGATGACCATTTCGACAGGGAAGGGGCTGCATTTTTTTCCAATGGTTACATTTGGATCAGGCACACTCAATACCCAATTTGGAACAATATCTTTTGTTTTTTCTAGAAACAGGGCAGCTATTTGGTTGAGCACTTGTCCTTTGTATGGAATGGCTCGAGGTAATACCACATCAAATGCAGATATCCTATCTGTAGCCACCATTACCAACTGATCATTTATGGTGTATACGTCCCGGACTTTGCCCTGGTATTTTTGTTCCTGTCCTTTAAATTTAAAGTCTGTGAATTTTATCCCTTCAAACATGGAAAGCAAAGGTAATTAGATTTAGGAATACGTCTGTAACTAATAATCTCCAATGAGTGCGATGATAGTTTTTTTAACTAACAAGAAATATCAAATTAGGTTTAGGCAATTGACTTAAGTCAGCCGTAAAAAACAACTTGAAAGCTTTACCATCTCCAAACAGGATCAAGAAATAGGAATTTTGCTTAATTGGAGTTCCAACGTTATGCCGTGACTTATGAACAAAACTGCTGAAATTCCCTCAGTATCTAACTCATGATTTTAAGTAACTATTGTAGTTATTAAACAATCATAAAATCAGTTTAGACAATTACTTTGTCTTTCTTCTTTTCATGGAAGAAAATGGCCACGAAAATCAGTACTCCAGCACATATATAGGCAGGCACTAACCACACACCCAGCCAGCTGGTTACCTCTTCTACAGTATATGCATCTTTTACCCAGCCGGATACCAATGACCCGATAAACATCCCGATCCCATAAGTAGCCAGGGTAATTAAACCTATTGCCTGAGATTTGATTTTAGGCCCCGCCTTGGCATCGGTATAGATTTGTCCTGAGACGAAAAAGAAATCATAGCAGATACCATGTAGCAGTATGGCGATATAAAACATCCAAACCAGGCTGTCTGCATTGCCAAAACCAAAGAAAGCAAACCGGGCAATCCAGGCAATGAGTCCAATAATAATGATTTTTTTGATGCCTAACCGAACATATAGAAACGGTAGAATTAGCATGAATAGTACTTCAGAAACCTGCCCAAGTGACATGATGTTTTCTATTTTAAAACCCGTAGGATCAGCATCCGGGAATGAGAATATATAAGCATCTGTAAGTGCTGGGTTTGCCCAGGTATAGTAGAAGGCCAATGGGATACATATGATAATCGACGAAATGAAAAAGATGAGATAGGCTTTGTCTTTGAGTAGGACCAAGGCATCTTTTCCCAGAATTTGTCCGAAAGAGATAGGGCCATCTGATGATGGTGGCGTTTTAGGTAAAAAGAAAGAGAAAATACCCAATACAATAGAAAACCAGATGGTGAACTCAAATATCATTACATCACCTCCGATGCCCATGAACCCAACAACATTGGCAATTACAATCCAGGCGATGGTTCCTAGTACCCGAATAGAAGGAAATTCCTTTTCAGGGCTTTTCATCTGTTGCATGGAAATGGAAATGGCCAGCGAAATAGTAGGCGTGAAAGTGAAACAGTACAACAGAATCACCCAGAAAAAAGTGTTGGGATCATCGACTTGTATCAACCAGAACAAGACAGCAGCACCAGCAAGGTTTAGCCAACCCATTACTTTTTGAGCAGAAAACAACCGGTCTGCAAGTATCCCAACAAAAAAGGGTGCAGCTATCATTGCGATCGAAAAGGCTGCATAGGCCTGACCTACCTGATCGCCAGTAGCTCCCAACTCATTGGTCATGTATTTACTCATTTGACCATACCATGCTCCCCAGGCACAGTACTGGAGAAACATCATCGTAGAAAGCTGGAATCTGGTTGTTAATTTCATGTGGTTAAATTTAGCCCTAAACTATAAAATAACCGGAGTTAAAGAAAAGGAAAGCGTAAATCCTTCTCAAACATGGCCACAATGTATTAAATGGGTTTTTTGAATTGAGTAGTTATAATTCTTTGGTCTCGATCAGGTTGCCATGCTCATACACTTCAATTAGTTCAGGCACTCCTTTCTTATCATAGTATGTCCAGTCGCCATGGCGTTTGTTTCGGTGGTAGGCTCCCTCGTATTCCTTTTCGCCGTTCTTAAGATATCTGGTGTATAATCCCTGAAGCCAATTAAGCTTCCAGTTAGCGATAACTTCCGGCTTTTCATTAGGGAAATAATCTATGGCTTTTCCTGCTTTGTTGCCGAAGGCATACGCTTCTTCTTTGATTAGCTTTTTATCCTCATATACCATCCGCACACCATGGAGTTTACCATCTTCGAATGGCTCAACCAGTGTTAAATGCCCTTTGTCATTATAGGTTTTCCAATTCCCATGGGGGAGCTCGTTTCTAATTGATTTTTCCATCACCAGTGTGCCTTTTTCATTAAATTCCTGGATTTTGGCATCCATACCATAGTTACTGTAGGTGCCAGTAGTCTTGATTTTGCCATTGGAATGATATTCGACGCTTTTTCCTTCGCGTGATCCATCTTTATAGGGTATGGTTGCTTTTTTGGATCCATCCTCAAAAAACACTTCGAAAGTACCATCCAGCCCACCATTCACATAGATACCTCTTGATCTAAGCATCCCATTTTCATAATAGTACTTTACAGACCCGTTTCGTGCACCCCTTTCGTTGACTACCTCCATTTCGAGTTGACCACTCGGGAAATAGGTTTTATAGGCTCCTTCCAATAAACCATTGACCAGTTCTGCCTCCAGTTTAATATTTCCATTTTCATAGTACTCACGCGTTGGTCCGTTGGGTTTTCCTCCCTTGTAAAATGTTTCCTCCTTTTTGTTGTCATTTGGATAGTAGGAGACTACCCATCCCTCCGGTTTTCCATGATTGAATGTGGTTTCTGCTTTTAGTTCTCCGGATTCATTATAAGTTTTTAGTGATCCGGTCAGTGTATCATTGAGAAATAAGGCTTCCTGTATGAGTAAGCCATTTGGAGCAAATACCTTCGTAATGCCCTCTTTAAGACCGTTTTTGTAGTGAGTTGTTCTTTGGGTGGATCCGTCTTCATAGCGGTTGAGGAATTCACCCTGACGTTTACCGTTTTCGTATTGGCCCTCGATAATTACTTCCCCAGATGGGCTAAACATTTTGTAATCACCATGTACCTGAGAACTGTCATTATTCAGAATGCTGTAGGTCTCCTTGATACTTCCATCAGGATAATAGGTATGGATAGGTGTCTGCGCTGACACTGACAGACAAAATAATGATAAGAAAAGTAGTAGACCTGTTTTTATATAACACATAGATTTTTATAACCAGTGAACTGGAATCTATTTCATAACACAACACAAATAAACGAGATATTTCCGAAGAAATTATGTTATCTGGATGACGATGGCAGAAGCACCACCACCACCATTGCATATTCCAGCTACACCAATTTCGCCTTTTCTTTTGTTGAGCACATTGCTGAGTGTGGTCATGATTCTAGCACCTGAAGCTCCAAGGGGATGTCCAAGCGCGACTGCGCCACCTAATACATTGACTTTATCAGGGTCTAATTTCAAGGTCCTGTTGTTTGCGATTGCCACTACAGAAAAAGCCTCGTTTATTTCATAGAAATCTACATCTTCAGCTTGAATACCTGCATTTTTAAGTGCTTTGGGTATTGCCAGAGAAGGGGAGGTGGTAAACCAGACAGGGTCCTGGGCAGCATCGGCAAAACCAAGTATTTTGGCAACAGGTTTTAATCCTAAAGCGTCCATTTTCTCTTTACCCATCAAAACCATGGCCGAAGCACCATCATTGATCGTAGAAGCATTGGCCGCAGTAACTGTCCCATCCTTGTTGAAGACAGGTTTGAGTGATGGAATTTTCTCGAAAAACACATTTTTATATTCTTCATCTGTATCCATGACTAAGGGGTCACCTTTTCTTTGGGGAATCTCTACGGGCACAATTTCGTCTTTAAAGTCACCATTTTCTGTGGAAGTTGCAGCCCGCTTGTAGGAATTAATGGCATACGCATCCTGCTCTTCTCGGGAGATGCCCATTTCCTTAGCTGTATGGTCTGCGCAGCTACCCATCGGAAACCCATTGTATACTTCCCATAGTCCATCGTGCATCAACCCGTCTATCAATTGGCCATGCCCATACTTATATCCATACCTTGCTTTAGGGATGTAATAGGGGATATTACTCATGCTTTCCATCCCACCAGCGACCACAACCTCATTAGCACCCAGCATGATTGATTGAGCGCCGAACATAGCTGCCTTCATACCAGAGGCACATACCTTGTTTATGGTAGAACATGGTACATGATAACCGATCCCTGCCCCTATGGCTGCCTGACGTGCAGGAGCTTGCCCAAGGTTTGCAGAAACTACATTGCCCATGAAGACTTCCTCAATCTCTTTGGCAGGGATGCTTTTTTGATCTAGTGCGCCTCTAATAGCCATGCTGCCTAATGCGGTAGCAGAGAAAGAAGACAGACTGCCACCAAAACTTCCGATCGGTGTTCTAACGATTGAAACAATATAGACTTCTTTCATAATATTGACTTTTACCAGTCAGGCTTGCTTGGATCCTGCTGTTGCGTAGGTTTTCGCTTTCGTTGCTGGATATATTGAAATTCGTTGTTTTTCATGGCCTCCAGAATCATTTGTGCTTTTTCCTCTGAAATATTCATTTCCTCCAGCTTTTCTTTAGTTCCGGGTTGTTCACTCTCTTTATTCTCTTCGTTAGGTTTTCCGGATTCCTCTTCTTCCTGTTGTTCTCCTTCTTTTCCTTCTTCATTTTCCTGATTCTGCTGCTGCTCCTCGTTTTCCTGATCAGATTCTGAATCCTGATCCTGTTGATCTTGCTGATCCTGGTTTTCCTGGTCTTGTTTTTCCTGATCCTGATTTTCTTCGTTTTGGTCTTTATTCTCTTCCTGGTTTTGATTGTCCTGGTTGTCCTGCTTTTGTTCGTTTTGTTTTTGGAGCAGCTTTTTTACCACCTCATAATCATACCTGGCTTCCTGGTTCAGCGGGTTGGCACGTAAAGAGGACTTCAGCATCGATTCAGCTTCTTCAAGGAGTTGGTTATTTTTAGCCATGACACCCAGCTGCTGGTAAGCAATTGACTTGATTTCTTTATTGGAAGAGCTAATCAGCTGATTGTATGCACTTGTTGAGTTTGCGGAGTCATTGAGATGAAAGTAGCTATGGGCCATGTTAAGAAATACTTCGTCCTCACTGACGCCCATGCTATCGGTTAGTATTTTGTACTTAGCAGCGGCTGTCTCATAGTTACCAGCTAAATACGCAGATTCAGCAGCTTTTTTCGTTTTATTGATCCTGCTAATATCAATCGGGTCAGGAGCAAAAATGATTAATAGGGTAAGTGCTAATGCTTTCATATCTTGATCACCTTTACATTGATTATTAAGTCAAGGAACAGCAGCAATAATGCAGCGCCTAAGAAGTAGAAATACTTGTTTGCCTTGGCATCCATCGTCTTCGCATCTCTCAACTCACCTTCAATGTCATTGATTGAGTTGATCATGCGTGACACATCATTCTGTGAGTCATTGATTTCAAAGTATTTACCTCCTGTATTAGCTGCCAACTTCTTAAGTGATGTCTCATTTAATTGGCTAATTACATCTTCACCAGACCTGTCTTTTTTGAAGCCTCGACGGGTTGGGATTTTACTGCCCCTAGCAGTACCAACACCCAAAGCAAACAATTTGATCCCGGTACTTTCCACTTCGTTACTGACTTCTTCTGTTTCTTCTCCAAAATCTTCACCATCACTAATCAGGATGATGATCTTTGACGTTTGTTTTGCCTGTGTTTGTTTCTCATCATTTAATTTGTCAAGCGCCATTTTTAATGGAGGCCCAAAGTCCGTTCCTGTACTGGGGACCAGGTCTGTATTCAGCGATTGGATAAAGAGTGTCAACGCATTGTTGTCATAGGTGAGGGGGCATTGCATAAAAGCTTCATTAGAAAACATAATTAACCCAATCCGATCTGAACTGAAGGCTTCTGCAATGTTCTTTAATTCAAATTTTACCTTTTCAAGTCGTGAGGGTTGGATGTCCACCGCATTCATAGATTCTGAAAGGTCAATGCAAATAAACAAGTCTTTTCCGATCGATTTTACTTCCCGCGTCGTCTCTCCAAAGGATGGTCCCAGTAAGGCAACGATTAGGAGAAACATATAAATGCTGCGTAGCGATAGTTTCAGGACGGCTCTTCGGATAGAAGTACCCATCGCATTTTTAATTCTCAGAAGCCGAAATAAGTAAAAAGCATAGAAAACAAGAAATGCGAGAATCGCCACTATTTCAAACACACCTATGTCATATGCCCATTTCATTCGTAGCCAAAATTAATGAACTGCAACCTAAGGGCAAGACTTAAAATGAATCCATTAACGTTTTTTAATGATACAGTTGCTTTATGCCAGATGATTAGTGTTTTAGTAGTTGATTAAATGAAGTAAACTTGTTGTTTTACAGCGCTACAGTGGCAATTCCAACAGGCACAAAGATCAGTATCATCATTCCCACCTTCAATGAGCAGTTGAATATTTCAAAGTTGGTGAAACATCTTTATGACTGTCAATATGGTTATATCGAGGAGGTTATTGTTGTAGATGGTGGTAGCGAGGACCTAACCTTATCTGAAGCGAAAAGGGCGGGCGCTAAGGTTGTTGAGTCAAAGTATCGAGGCAGAAGTATACAGATGCATGAAGGTGCGAGAAACGCAATTGGAGATGTCTTGTATTTTTTACATGCAGATACCTTTCCTCCCGAATGCTTTGATAAGCACATTGTAGCATCGATAAATCACAAAAGGTCCTGGGGAAAATTTCGGTTACAATTTGATGATCCTCATTGGTTGTTGCGACTCATCGCGTGGTTTACCAGATACAATTGGCGTTTTTACACTTTTGGAGATCAGAGTCTATTTGTGAAAAAGGAAATTTACTTTTCTATAGGTGGGTTCAATACGAAAATGAAAGTCTTTGAGGACACAGATCTAGGAAACAGGTTAGCAAACGTTTCATCAGGTATCGTGATGCCTGCCGAGGTAACGACCTCAAGTAGGAGGTTTAAGGAGAATGGGACCACAAGGCTCACCCTTATTTATATCTATCTGTTGTTTGGCTACTTGTTGGGGGTTTCTAATACTAAACTCTCAAAAAACTACCAGCAATGGATTAAATGAAGTGACCTACTGGAGATATAACTGCGTGAAAATCAAGCTATTCATTTTTTCAGGTAAGATTACGGTAACTCACACCAGGGCTTTATCCACTTCTTTGATAATTTTGTCCAGCGTGAGTATGTATTGGACTGGAGTAAGCTTGTAATTATTAATTATCCATTACCAGGCTGTAGTCAACTACAAACTTGTCAACTGACCTAACCTTAATGTTTCTTATTTCTGCGGGATACAAAGCCGGCATATGTTGGACCAATTCGATGGCGTTTTGCTTGCATTGCATTGCATCATCTTTTAGTGGCATTCCTGCATGCCAATTACTCTCAATACATGGATTGATGATGTGTCCACTGGTGTCGACTTCAAATACAACCGTAAATCTTCTGCTTGCTGCTTCAAAAGAAGGGCTTTCAATGATTAGACTGTCATGTTTATTCTTCGGTTCAAATACAATTTCGCAAGGTTTTAAATGAGCGGTGACATAGTCCTTCGCTTCATCGAAGCTCATCGATAGTTTGGGAGGGTCGTCAACTCTATCAAATATTTCATTCTTCCAGAGTTTTACATAAAGCTCTTCCGAATCCAGTTTATGGAGTTGATCAATCTGGTTTTTTACTTTATTTAATTGCCTGATTAATTTCTTGGATTGAGATGTCAGCGCAGTTCTTTGGCAGGGAGAGGTAAAAAGCTGCATATACCTTGGGTGCTTGCTCGCAAAGACGATGTAAGCAGAGTCGATATCAAATTCAAAAGCACAATCTGAGGTTCTGGAAAGAACTTTAACGGTATCTGCCGTCACTCCTTTAAACGTTTCGCTGACAGCTAATGTCGTTCTGAATAATTGATGAGCTGAACCTCTTTCTGTTCTGACAATGATTTGTTCTTTGCTAAGTACAGTTGCCAGAAAGATGTTTTGCGTAAGGGCGATCTCTTTCTCCAGAAGTGGACTTTTACAATTGCAGGCGGATCCATAGGTATTTATCAAAAGCAAGAGGATAACGCCAGCAAAAATAGACTTCATTAAGTAGGTATTGGTTGGGATATTGCTGCAATTAAGGAAAAATTTTAGAAAGACAGGAAACCCTCAGTCACAATTTTCATGAATCTGTCGTTATTATCCATTCAAAGGCTACCAACTAATAAGTTTTCTGTCAAAGAAGTAAAACATCCCATTCTCTCTACCGATGAGTAAGCTTGGTTCCTTTGAGTTACCAACATACCATGAGGTAGGAGCGCATGAATGTTGACCCAGGAAAATAGGTTCTTCTTTGTATTTGAGCAATTTTGGGAATTGATATACGGGTTCGGAATCAGTACCCACATTCTTTAAGAATAGTACCGCTGAACCCGGTCTTTGCTTTTCGTACGTCCAGGGTAAGCCATGCTCGGGATTGGGTACACAACCATGTCTGGGCGTGCCCACAATTAAGTCCATGGTTCCGTCAAGGTCCCAATCCAGGACATTAAACTTTAATCTCCCTGTGCCCCCGGCTTTCAGGAAATTTCCTTTTATGGGTTGACCATCTTCAAGTCTGAGTTTGAAGCCCTCCTGGAGGTTATATGCATCCAGTTGCCAGTATAAGTGGAATTCATCATCATCATCAAGTGTTACATAGGCCATTCTATCGCCTATTTTGGCCACTCCCGGCTTGCATCTCCAGGTACCGTGCAGGTCTAAACCTTCCAGGTATAAGGGGTGTTCTTTTGCCAGTTTTGGCTCCTCTTTGGTTCCTGTATTAAGAAAGACTGAATGTTTTCCTCTGCTATCTCCCATGACAATGTCGTAAAGTCCATCCATGTTCCAGTCCACCACATTCGGGCAGGTATATCCCCAGCGGGCTTCTCCCGGTCCCTGAATGTTTTCTCCATACCCTGGCTGGATGTGAATCTCATGCCCTTCTGCCGTTAAGGCCTCACCTGAGATGAATTTTGGTGATTTCTGACTGCCCACGTTTTTGAAAAATAAGACCTGTCCCCTTGAATTTCCAGAAACGATATCCATCAACCCATCGCCATCCCAATCTACCATGGTAGGGACTACCAACGAGCCTCCTTTGAGTTGTGCCTGATGTGCCAGCAAGGATTTAGGTGTTTTATAGATCGGAGCATTTCTTTCCTTTGAATACTTTACATATTTGTAGAAATAGATTCCACCTTCTCCGGATACAATCAGGTCTGTTAGTTTGCCGTCTGAACCAGGGTAGGCAAGGGGAGTTGCATTGACCACCGGGTGTCTTAAGGTGATCAGGTTTTCTCCAACGGTAATCCCTTCATTGATGATCTTGTCTTCTGCGCTTAATTGGTGAAAGTTTAGGTTGCCAAACCTCGAACCGGTGATGAATCCAACCTGATTGTCATTAAAAGTTGTTTTCGTAATGTTTTTGTGGCCGGAACGTACATTTACTTCACCAATTGAGGCTTTGACAGGCATGCTTTTGACAGTACTAAAACCTGCAGAAATAGTCGCCTGGTATAAGTAAGAATGGGAGACTTCTCCATTGTAAACACCCGATGGACTGTAAGGTATGTAGTCGGCACTCCTTCCACTGCCCGGGGCCCTTGTGGTTCGGCCGTCACTGATCGAGAATACAAATGAAAAATCACCGGATTTGTTTCGTTCCACAAACATGGCTCCTGGGTTACGGGGTAATTGGAGGGCTATTTCATCTGTTACTTCAAAAGTAAATGACTGCTGGTTGAAGACACTCATCAAAATCTTGTCTTCATGATACCAAAAGCCATAGATTTTGTCTTTTTCCTGAAGCATACATCCGGGACTTGCATGATCAACAGGTGCTTTGAAAGCTTTGGGTTTTGAAAAGACGGGTACCCCATCTTTTGAAATCTTTTTGAATGGATAATAGTAGTAGCCCGGGTACCACCTGTCTGACCCGATAAATAAATCCGGATAGGAGGTGTTAGACAGATAGGCAATGCCAATAGGTGTGCAACTAACCCCCGGAAAATCAAAGGTCCCAATGTTATCTGCAGAATGGTTTGGGATGGCTTCTCCCAGGAGTCGCTCTTCCTGCGCATAGGAAGAGATAAAGCATAGGATCAACAATAAAAACACAAGACTTTTCTCCATGGGGTATTTATAAATAGGTGTCATCATGCTTATGATATAAGATGAATAGGAAATACGATTATATAGGATATAAACTAAAGGTGAACATGTCTTTAAATAATTACTGAATATTTATCCATAATAAGCTAATAATATTAGTTAATAACTAACTATATTAGCATTCATGAATGAATGGGAGAAGATCGATGGAGGAGGAGCAGCGCTGATGTACTTCAAGCAATGTATTGAACAGCTTTGTAAGCAGCATGGATTGAGCGTCCCGGATGACGAGAAAATAAAGTTTTTCTATTTTAAAAGGTATTATTCAGTAGTAGATGTAATCAGGATGGAAACAAAAGATTTAAGAATTAAAGAGGCAAAAGTGAGTATTGAATGGCAGGATCAGTATGGGATGGGAGGCAAAGACTTCTACAACTCTAAGGATATCAGGGAGTTTTTACAAAGCTTTCAGGCGTTGAGGGACTACCTGGGGAAGAATGCAAGGTAGCATTGCGTTTATCCAAGCTTCCCTGCGACAAACCCAGTCGTCCAGGCAGCCTGGAAATTGTATCCTCCGGTGATGGCGTCAATATCCAAAACTTCACCAGCAAAGTACAGGTTTTTGCATGCCGTACTCTGCATGGTATTGAGGTCGATACTGTCCAGACTTATGCCTCCACAGGTAACGAACTCTTCTTTGAAGGTGGTTTTTCCCGAAGCCGCATAAATGTCATTGGTCATCATATTCGTTAGTTTATTCAGGTCTTTCTTTCCTGTTTCCCCCCATTTTTTGGAAGCGTCTAACGAAACCTTTTTCAGAAGGTAGGCCCATAACCGATCGGGAAACGAAAAAGGTTTTACACTAGAGAGTAGCTTTTTTGGATGTTCGAGGATGATAGCGTTTAATTGATCTACGACTATTTGTTGATTGATCTCCCCAGTCCAATTTACCTGAAATTTAAACCGGTAATCTTTTTGAGCGAGTGCTCTTGCACCAAAGGCAGATAACTTTAAGATGGCAGGACCACTCATACCCCAATGCGTAATCAAAAGCGGGCCTGAAGACTTTAGTTTTGTTCCTTGAATGCTGACCAAAGCTGCAGGAGCTACTACCCCCATCAAAGCTTTGACAGGATCATTGGGGATGTTGAATGTAAACAAAGAGGGAACAGGCGTCTCGATCTGGTGACCCAGGTCTTTTAACCAATCAAACCCACTTACTTTGGCTGATCCTCCGGAAGTGATAATGACCTTATCAAATACTGCGTCCGGCTGCTCTTTGGCAAAACTTAGTTTCAATTGATTTCCCGCAGCGGTGATAGCAGTAACTCCGTGTTGTAATTTGATATGGACCTGATGTTTTCCCACTTCGTGCAGAAAACAGTCGATGATGGATTGTGACGACTGAGATTTTGGGAACATCCGGCCGTCGGGTTCTTCAATTAGTGGAACACCTCGTGACTCAAACCAGGCAATGGTGTGTTGCGTATTGAAGACAGGAAAGAGCTTCTTTAATTTCTGGCCGCCTCTCGGGTACGCTTTACAGAGTTCTGCAATTGACTTGCAGCCATTGGTTACATTACACCTTCCACCTCCTGATACCTTGACTTTGGCCAGTAACTGGTTGGTCTTTTCTAAGATGGTAACCTGTGCAGCGGGATGATTTTCTTTGACAGCCAAGGCCGCAAAAAAGCCAGCTGCACCGCCACCGACTACAGCAACCTTCATTTTTTTGTTGTCAAAGTAATCCCATCCCCTGTGATGAGGATTTTCTTCTTTTTGTAAAGTGCTCCAATCGCCCTTTTGTAGGCCTTTTTACTGATCCCGAAAGTGGCATAGATTTTTTCTGCATCACTTTTGTCTCCCAGGGGTAGAGACCCATTGTTTTCGATGAGTTTTTGGTACACAAGATCCACATTCACATCATTGAAATTGGTATACCCTATGGGTTGGATGGAGATATCAATTTTATCATCTTCTCTGATTTTCTTGACATATCCAGTAAGCTTATCACCGGTTTTGATTGGCTTAAAAACTTCATTTTTATAGACCAGGCCATCAAATAGGTTGTCAATAATTACAGGATAGCCTAAATCTGTCTCCCGATAGACCATTAGGTCAACCTCTTGCCCGATATCAATCCCGCTAGGTCGCTCATCCAGTCTTTCTTCCACCCGGCTGCTGGCAAATAAGCGAGAGGTTTGTGGATCAAGAGAAAGTTGCACTACATACCATGCTCCTTCCTGCATGCGCTGCTCCTGCTCACCAAATGGGACAAACAGGTCTTTTTCCATTCCCCAATCCAAAAAGGCCCCCACTTCAGTAATCATTTTGACCTGGAGCAAGGCAAATTCATTAAGCAGAATTTTAGGGGTTAGGGTAGTAGCCACTTTTCGGGCTTCGTGATCCAGGTAAACGAAGACTTTGATTTGATCACCAAACTCATATTTTTCAGGACAGTATTTGTTGGGCAGGAGTACTTCCTCTCCAAAGGGATCTTTGAGATATAACCCATTGTCAGTGGACCTGACAATTTCCAGTTCGTTGTACTTACCTACAGGAATCAAATGCTTGCTTTTGATGCAAAGCTACTGAGTTTACCATAGTCTTACCACTACTTTGTATTCCTGTAAGACTAAGGCTGGTTTTACTTAATCATTGTATTTATTTACCTTGCTGGTATACAGACCTTTATGTATAGCAAAACAACAAATGACCATCTGTTAAAATGAAAAAATCAGGCAATACATTACCCTTAATTTTGATGATTCTGCTCACGGCCCCCTTTTACCTGGCGGCGCAGTCTAATCAACCGAACATCATCGTCATCATGGCGGACGACCTTGGGTATTCAGATCTTGGGTGCTATGGAGGTGAGATAAAGACACCTGTATTAAATAAAATGGCCGATGAGGGTTTGCGATTTACACAATTCTATAATTGTGGTCGTTGCTGGCCAACCCGTTCATCTATACTTTCCGGGTATTACCCACAGCAGATAAATGCAGACGGGAAAAGGGCGGATTTCCCTCAATGGGGCTATTTGATTCCTCATCATTTGAAGCAAGCTGGCTATCAAAGTTATCACACGGGTAAATGGCATGTCCCGAATGTGAGTGGAATTACCACAAAGGGAGGGTTTGATAAGTCTTATCACCTGATGAGCTATGACAACCATTTTTCAGTTAAAAAACACTATTTGAATGACCAGGAATTACCGGCGATAGGCAAAGATTCTGAGTATTATTCTACCACAGCAGTCACCGACTATGCCGTGAGGTTTCTGGAAGAGCACAAAGAAACGACAGCTGACGCACCCTTCTTTTTGTATGTAGCCTATATCACTCCTCATTTTCCATTACAGGCTCCTCAGGAAGAAATTGATAAATATCGTGATGATTATCTTAATGGATGGAATGAACTTAAGGATAAACGCTATGACCGGCAAAAGGCGTTGGGTTTTGAGCTAGGAGCAAACAGCCCATTTGAATACTTTGTTACAGCGCCCTGGAGCTGGCCTGATGCACAGCTAAAAGATTCTATTCCAGGGGAAATGCGACTGGCGAAACCCTGGGAACAGCTTACTCAAACTGAAAAGGAGCTGCAGGCAACCAAGATGGCGATTCATGCGGCGATGGTAGGTCGTATAGACATGGAGATTGGACGCATATTGAAACAGTTAAAGGCCATGGGTGAAGAGGAAAACACCCTGGTTTTGTTTCTCTCTGATAATGGGGCCAGTGCAGAACAGATTATTCGAGGGGAAGGGCATGACCATAACATGGAGTTGGGTTGTGAAGGTACCTACCTCTGTTTAGGCCCTGGTTTTTCTACAGCCAGTAATACACCTTTTAGAAGGCACAAATTCTGGACGCATGAGGGAGGGATCTCAACTCCTATGATCGCTCGTTGGCCTGCCGGTATCGAAGATGCTGGTGGATTGGAGCACTCCATGGGGCATGTGATAGATTTCCTGCCTACATTTCTGGATCTGGCCGGAACAGAGAGACTTGCTGAGCGGAATGGCATTAAAGCCCCTCCACTGCCGGGGAAAAGCCTGGTTGAGCTCTTTTCCGGAGATAGTAAGGCTGAACGTGAGCTATACTTTAGTCACAATGGAAATCACGCCTTGAGACAAGGCAAATGGAAAGCAGTCATCTCCACAGACATAGATGGCAGGTGGCAATTGTATAACATGGAGGAAGATCGTACTGAGCTGAATAACCTGGCTGATAACTTCTACCAATTTGGTGATCCATCATGGAAAAAGGCCAACCAAGAACAACTGAACAGCATGAAAGTCCGCTGGAGTGAGTTAGACAGCTTATATCAGATACAGGGAAAATAGCGGTTCTCTATTTAATCATGTTCCCCTTTTAGGTCGGTATGTCTTATATGCATGATACAATAGGTATGTAATTATAATTCAGAACCTATTACGGTGAATTCCGAACGTTGCACTTTACTGTCGGGCCTAGTTTTGTCTCAAATTATTAGCGGTATGAACCGTAATTATATGAAGGCTGAGACAAATCACGAAACCATTTTTAGCGAAACCGATCAGGTCACTACAAGAGATGAAAATCAATTGTTAATTAGTGACCTAGAGGGCTTATTACGTTCAAATCAACAGGAGCAATTGGTAAGTTTCTTCTGTTTTCCTGAGGTCATACGCCCGCATAAAAATCATATATTTCAACAATCATTAAAACATAAAGAATCATGAAACACATCATTGTAATTGTATGTATGCTTGTTATTTCTATGGAAGTATCAGCTCAGGAAATGAAAGTAATCAGTATCGTGGAAAATGTAGATCCGGTGGGCATTGGAAGATCTAGGATACTTGAACACCAGGAGCAGGTAACTACTGCTAAGTTGACTACAGAGCGAACCGACGGAAAATCTTCTGATCAAAATAAGATCAAAAGAAAGGAAGCAAAGATTGACAACCTGGAAGAAACCAAGTTGCTAAATATTTTTAATGGGTTTGGGATTAGTTTTCAAAACGTAGCTTCTAATGATGCGCTTATCTCAGCCAAGATTAATGAAATGATGACGGATGGCTGGATCCTCACCTTTGTTACCAGTGCAGTAGAAAGTGTAGGCGGAAAAGGAGATGATCAGGGGATATTTATTACCCGGTTATTCTTTGCCAGAAATTAGGGCTTATCGTTGCGCCACCATGGTTGGGGGCGCAACATCCTTATATTAAGATCTTTAATTGACTGCTACCTGCTCAGGCTTATTATTGCTATCAGAGCCTGTTTGAGCAGTTTTCTTTTCAGTCATGCCTTTGTCTACTCCTGAAGAGATTTCTAAATCAGGAAGGGACTGCTGAAGTTGTGTAAGTCCTTCTTCGGTGATACCTGTTTTCCAAAGATAAACCTTACGCAAATTCTTTAACCTTTCAAGTTGTGCAATGCTTGCATCAGTTATGGAGGTTCCATAAAGGTTGAGGTATTCCAGATAATCTAATCCTGTTAAGTGTTCGATCCCGGCATCGGTAATTTGTGTATTTTCCAGATGCAACCTGGTCAGTTTTTTAAATTCAGCAATAGCTGCCAGGCTGTAATCTGTAGTATTCGTATTGCCAATGTTTAGTGCGACCAATTGCTGGGCAACAGGTTTTAGCAAAGGAACCAGGCTGTCTCCCACTTGATTGAAAGCGATTCTGGCATGCAACCAGTTTACATTATCGGCAACCTTATACAGTTGGATGCCTTGTTGTTCTATCTGATCCAGTACTTGCTCTTCTGCTGCTGCAACTGCTGTGGTTAGTAAGATTTCCGCTGCGGTTTTATGCGCATTTGGATCTACCAGGGCATCCAGGATATTCTGAATGTCCGGATTCAGGGTTACCTGAGCAATTTGCTTGTTGAAAGGTGCTCCTTCATCAATCCACCAGCTGAGTAACTTAATCTGCTCATCGGACAGTGGCCGCTTTCCATCCGGTGGCATATGTTCTTCATCACTTTCTGGCAGCAGCAGCCGTTTGATCATATGGCTCTTAGCCGAACTACCGGCAACCAGCACAGGACCATCTTCTCCACCATCCATCAGTGCCTCCGTGGTGTGCATCATCAGTTCACCTTTCTTCTTATCCGGGTTATGGCAGGAGGTACAATTGTTGTCAATGATTGGGAAAATAACATCGTGATAGACATCTGCTTCTTGCAGGTTGGTTATCTGGATGTTTTTCTTTTCCTGTCGGGGATCCATCCCAGCCACCCGTCGGAGGGTGTTGGGCATATATTGAGTGAGATAGTCTGAGCCATGTGTAAGCGAACCTCCGTAATGGCCGGTACCCATGAGCAAGACAGTCATCAGCGCCATGAATGAAAGGTAAGCCTTATCCAGTACGGGGGAGTTGTTTTTAACTGCTTGCATACGAATAACCAGTGCGATGCAGGCAACTAATGAGGTGGCTATGCCAAGCCATTGATGCAGTGATAGAAGGTCTTCGCCATACCCACCACCCTGGGCGAGCATTAAACCTAGTATGGCCGAGATGATGGCCGAGATGATACCCAGCGAGAGTACGAAGCCAACAACTGATTTAAAAGCTTCAAATTTTTTGAAACGGGAAAGTAATTCAAGAATAAAGGCCAGCAGCAAAAATCCAATGGGCAGGTGAAGGACCAGGGGATGAAAGCGTCCGAAAAATAGGATGAGTTCTGAGGGCTGTTCCATTAGGCTAAAATATCTTTTACAACCTTGCCTGATACATCCGTCAACCTAAAGTCTCTTCCCTGAAATGGGTAGGTGAGCCTTTCGTGATCAAATCCTAACTGGTGTAGGATGGTGGCCTGTAAGTCATGCACATGCACCCTGCCTCTTACGCCGGCAAATCCGATTTCGTCAGTTTCACCATAAGTAAATCCTTTTTTGATGCCTCCTCCGGCCATCCACATGGTAAAGGCAGCACCATTATGGTCTCTTCCTTTAAAGTCGGCTCCCGAGCGTGCCTCCATCATCGGTGTTCGGCCAAATTCGCCACCCCAAACTACCAGTGTTTCGTCTAGCAGGCCTCTCTGCTTTAAGTCTTTGAGCAGCGCACTCATGGGCTGATCTATTTGGGTACATGATCTTTTCAATGCACCATCTACTCCGTTATTGGGTCCGGCACCATGGGAATCCCATCGGTTGTCAAACAGCTGAACAAACCGAACGCCATTTTCTACCAACCTTCTGGCCAGCAGGCAATTGTTGGCGAAAGAGTTTTTTCCGGGCTCGGTCTGATACATTTCATGCACCCAGTCTGGCTCGTCTTTGATGTCCATGACTTCGGGAACCGATGTTTGCATTCGGTAAGCCAATTCATACTGAGAGATTCTGGTTAAAATCTCAGGGTCATTAGATTCCTGATATTCCTTTTCATTGATCTCATTGATGATGTCAATAGAGCGTTTTCTCAATTCAGGGTTCATGTCCCCGGGGTTAGACAGGTAGAGGACAGGATCTCCTGTAGACCTACATTGTACGCCCTGGTGTATGGTGGGCAGAAACCCGCTGCCATAGACACTCTTACCCGCACTGGGTTCGCTTCCTGAGACGAGGACAACAAATCCCGGGAGGTTTTGATTTTCTGACCCTAGTCCGTAAGATACCCAGGAGCCCATGCTGGGTCTTCCTAATCGCGGTGATCCGGTATGCATAAATAGCTGTGCCGGCGCATGGTTAAACTCATCGGTATGCATGGCTTTCAGGAAAGTAACCTCGTCGACCATCTCAGAAAAATGGGGAAGGTAGTCTGATACATATGCTCCTGATTGCCCGTGCTGCTTAAAGTTGGCCTGCGTCCCAAGCATCTTGGGGATTCCTTTTAAGAAGGCAAATTTATTTCCTTCCATCAGAGAAGGTGGGCAGTCCTGACCATCGAGTTGGTTAAGGACGGGTTTGTATTCGAAGAGCTCTAACTGAGAAGGCGCACCAGCCATGTGCAAAAAGATGACATTTTTTACTTTTCCCGGAAAGTGAGGAGCCAGTGATCCACCAGTAGTATTGCCCAATGTCGATCCGGTAAGCGGGTTGCACCCGGCGAGCGACCCGAGTGCCGTTGCTCCGAGCCCGGACATGCATTGTTTTAGGAAATGACGTCGTGTGTTGTACTTGGCTAATCTGAACTGAGCCTCTTCATAGACATTTCTCATACATACTAGTTTTTAGTCATAAATTCATCCAGGTTAAGCAGTGCATTGCCGACCAGGCTAAATGCCATGATGCGCTGGCTATCGTCCTCTTTTAAGGAAGTTGCATGAATTAATTGCTTGTCTTGTTCATACGTCAGCGCTTCCTGATATAGTTTTTTGAGTGCAGAAAGCCTTAACTCATCAGGTTTTCTAAACATTACCCGTTCATACCCTTTTTCCAGGCATTCTTCCACATCTGACGGGTCTACTGTTGCCATGTACTTGCCTAATTGCTCTGCTGCCATATAAAAGACTGTGTCGTTGAGCATCGTAAGTGCTTGTAAAGGTGTGTTGGTGCGGATTCTTCTGGAGGTACATACATTTCGTGGGGTCGCGTCAAAGGTTGTGAGCATCGGGTAGGGGCTGGTTCGCTTGTTAAATATGTATACTGACCGACGATACTGTTCATCTCCTTCCGAAACAACCCAGCTACCCCAACCACGGGAATAGTTGTCAGGTCTTGGAGGCATGATACTTGGTCCATACATTTCCAGACTGATCAATCCGCTTACACTTAATATTTGATCTCTGATCTGCTCTACACTTAACCGAACACGCGGGCCTCTTGAAAGGAGCCGGTTACGGGGGTCTTTCTCGATTTTTATGGGTGAGGCATTAGAACTTTGCTGATAGGCAGCTGACATGACCAGTTCCTTAAGTAGCGTTTTCGTGCTCCACGCGTACTGAGTCGTAAATTGAACCGCCAACCAATCTAATAACTCGGCGTTGACGGGTGGACTGCCCTGAGAACCAAACTCTTCCATCGTCTCGATGATACCAAAACCGAACAATTGTTCCCATATTCGATTGACAGCCACGCGGGCAGTAAGTGGGTTTTCCTGATCTACCAGCCAACGAGCCAATCCTAACCTGTTTTTTGGGGCATCTGCTGGCAATCCGCCAAAAATCTCAGGGATGTCTGGTTGGACTTCTTCTCCCGGAGTCATCCAGTTACCTCTTTCAAAGATTCGGGTGGTCCGACTTTTTGCTTCAGGTAAATCACTCATTATCGGAGTTTCTACAGGTTCTATCTTTGTCAGGTGTACCAGTTGTTGATTAAACTCAGTGGAGTATTGCGCTCTCAATGGTTCTTTTTCATGGTAATAGACCCAGTCCAGGTGGAAGAGGTGTTGGGTAAGGTCTTTGTTCTGCCTGAACATATAATAGACATCGTGTTTTCCGGAAGTCGGGCTGATTCTGGTCTTAAACTCTTTCCACAGCGCTGGTTCCGGCCTGCTGCCTGACCATCTGTTCCATTGCCCGGTTGTTGTTACCTCAACACTGCCAATTTTTCGTCCATCAAGAGAATCCAGGCGCACATCAATATATCCTCCAGAGATGGCCGTGGCGCATTGGAAACCAATTGTTTTTACTTCGGTGAGGTCTACATCCTCAAACATGATCCATGAGCTGTCCTGCACCTGCCAGATGATGTCCTGCTTTGGAGCCATCAGTTCAATTAGCTTACTGGAGGCTTGAAACTCCTCTGCCTCAACCTTTCGATAATCCAGGTCGTATAGCAGAGACGTTTTCTGCTCATGAAGGAACTCCGCGTCTGGTAAAATGGCGGCATCTTTTTCTTTAATATTTGCTTTGATCCATTCGAGGGTAGCAGTCAGTTCTTCTGCTTCTTTTTCCTCATAGGTAAATACTTTGGGCTGCTCATTGTAAATGTCCCGGTCTATGGTGTTATTGAAAAAGGCCATGAACTTATAAAATTCCTTGTGCCTGATGGGGTCATAAGGGTGACTGTGACACTGCACGCATGCCATGGTTGTTCCTTGCCATACCTCACTGGTTGTGCCTACCCGCTCCAATACCGCTGCGACTCTGAATTCTTCATTATCTGTTCCTCCCTCATCATTGGCCATGGTGTTGCGATGAAAGGCGGTCGCTATCAATTGTTCTTTGGTGGGGTTTGGCAAGAGGTCTCCGGCGAGCTGCTCTACTGTAAACTGATCATAGGGCATGTCAACATTGAAGGCATTGATTACCCAATCCCTGTACTTCCAGATGCTCCGGTTCAGGTCCTTCTCATACCCTTTGGTGTCTGAATACCTGGCCAGGTCAAGCCACATAGAGGCCCATTTTTCTCCGTATTGTGGTGACTCAAGCAGCTTATCAACCATTTGCTCATAGGCATCTTCACTTTCATTGTTGAGAAATTCATTGGCCTCCTCGGGAGTAGGAGGTAGCCCGATTAAGTCTAAATACACCCTTCTCATTAAGACGTCTTTGCTGGCTTTGGGTGCAAATTCAAGTTCTTTTTCCTTCAGTTTTGCCAGAACAAACCGGTCAATATCATTGTTAGCCTCACCTGATACAGTAGGGGGTTCAATATTCGGATCAGGAGGAATAAACGACCAGTGATCTTCCCAGGCTGCACCTTCATCTATCCACTGGCTAATAAGTTCAATTTCTTCCTCCAGCAAAGGGTCCGCTTCCAGAGGCATTCTCAGTTCCGGATCATGGTGCCGGATCCGCTTGACTAATTCGCTGTTTTTAGCATCACCGGGAATAATGGCCGGGAGCCCCGACTCCGTTTCTCCCAGGGCTTCTTCTCTGAACAAGAAGCTTAATCCTGCTGCTTTTTTGACTCCACCATGACAGGTGATGCATTTGTTGTTGATGATTGGGCGGATATGCGCATTGTAACTGATTTCCGGACCCTTAAACAATTGTGTGCCGGAATACACTGCGACAATCGCTACCACAATGGCAGAGATGATTATTAGGGATTTTGACTTCATTAAATATTTATCGGCTTATGTTTTGATTATCTGGTTGATTAACAATTCCTGACAATTAATTTATATTAAACACTTTTCAGCAAAATGAATTATTCAAATGTAGTGATTTGAAGTACATTAGCCAATGATCATTTTGTTTAAATATTTGCACTATTTGATTATTGGAGAACTACTTTAAATATTTATCTAATGCGCATGAATCCTGGGGCTTAAGGGTGATTACCTGTGGCTATCAACAGTACAGTCCCGGGGATCCCTATCCTCCATCCAACCATCCGGAGAGTCACCTATTTACCTGGGAGCAAGGAAGAAAGTTGGACGGATGCTATTTTATCTATATCCCAACAGGTCGGGGAGAATTGGAGACTAGCAGTATAAAGAGAGACATATTACCTGGTGATGTGATCAGGTTGTATCCCAACGACTGGCACCGTTACCGTCCCGATAGTAAAGTGGGTTGGGAGGAGTATTGGATTGGTTTTGATGGTCCGGTTTTGGATAAATACCTCTCTGATAGTCTTTTTCAGGATGGTAACTCTATGGTGAGTAACATTGGGCACCATGACGAAGTGATTTACCTCTTTAATCAGGCGATTAATTTGACAAAAAAGCGGAATGAAGGCTTTGGTAAAATACTTGCCGGAATTATTTTTCAGTTGGCAGCGCACATCGATTTGCCAGGATACCAGGCACTCCCAGGCCCTAAAGAAGATTACATGTTGGAAAGTGTGATTAGTGCTATCAAGCAAAACCTCAAAGAGGGGGTTGATTTCAGGAAAATGGCTGAGCAGGTAGGTATGAGCTATAGCCACTTCCGAAAGACCTTCAAAGCCAGCACTGGCTATGCTCCTCAATATTTTTTAATTAGGGAACGGTTGGAATATGCTGCCAGGCTCCTGAAATCCAGCGACTTGAGTATTCAGGAGGTAGCTGAAAAATGTGGTTTTAAATCGCTGTTTTACTTTTCAAGGGTTTTCAAGGAGAAGATGGGTGCTTCACCGAAGGTTTTTAGAAGTGAATGATTACTGTTTATTGGTGTTGGCTCCAAACGGAAGGTAGCGCAATCGCAGAGTCCTTTCGGAGACTCTGCTAGGAAGAGCGCATTCGTCATTCCGATCCGACGTAATGAGGAGAAGGGATCTCCTCAATGCTGTAGATAAATAAGAATTAATTCCCCGCAGAGTCTTCTGTAAGAGACTCTGCGGAACACATTTTGGCGTACTTCTAAAACAGCCATGTGGCTTCCTTTATAAACAACATCCACCCCTGGCCCCTAATACCTGGTGGCAGCCTGAGTCACAGACTCAGTTTTATTTATTAATCCGTAGAGCAACGCTACGGATAGTTTTGGTTGTGGAGAAATAAGCATAACTACTTACGAAGCATGAGATTCTTCACTCCGCTTCGCTGTGTGCAGGATGACGGAGATTTGTTTGTTATGGATTCGCTGTGCACATTTTTTTGCACGGAACAAACCCAATAACCGTCTTTCAGAGCGAAAAAGGGAGGTCATAAATAACTGGTAGGAACGCTGACCTATGTGTATAAAGCGCAAGATAGCAGCATCCAATGATGTAGCGAAGAATCTCCTCATTGTTGTGGAGGAATGTCAATACTACCACCCCGTTTGGTTTCCCCACCAAACGGAAGGCAGCGCAATCGCAGAGTCCCTTCGGAGACTCTGCTAGGAAGCGCGGTTTTTTGCACGGAACAATCCCTACTGCCTCGGTTGGTGTCCCCACCAAACGGAAGGTAACGCAATCGCAGAGTCCCTTCGGAGACTCTGCTAGGAAGTGAGTATCGTCATTCCGATCCGACGAAAGGAGGAGAAGGAATCTTGTATGTGTTGTGGAGAAATAATTAGGATAGGTTTAATTTAACCTTGTACTGAAACATGGAATGACAATACTGAGCTTGTTTGTCTTTCCTTGCCAGCTGGTATAAATCAAATTATTCATAATGTGTCCACATGCGAATTACTTTGACTGTTTTCTCTTCGTCTAGCACCTGATAAACTATTCGGTGTTGAATGTTTATTCTACGCGAGTATGCGCCTAATAAGTCTCCCTGTAATTTTTCAAATGGAGGATATTCCTGAAAAGGGTTTGTCTCAAGAATTTCCAATAGCTTTAATACTTTGGGCTTGAGACCAGAGGATGATATGTTTTTTGCGTCTTTTTGAGCCTGCTTTGTATAAACCAGCGTGAATTGGCTCACCAATCCAAATTCTTAGAAGCCTCAGCTATTGGAGTGTTCATGCCTTTAATGATAGACTCTCGCATTCCGGGAATTGATGTCAAATACAGCGTTTCTTGTATGTTACGCCAATCCTCTTCACCAACTAAAACAGCATTATTCTTCTTACCAGTGATTTGGATCGGTTCATGCGTTTCATTCGCCTGTTCTACTAATTTGTAGATGTTTTTCCTGGCGTCTGTTGTTGATAACGTTTTCATATAGTAAACGTACGCAATAACGGACGTTAATGCAAGAATAAACATTCGGAACTATAAAATTTAGTATCGTTACCACCCCGGTTTGTGTCCTTACCAAACGGAAGGTAGTGCAATCGCAGAGTCCCTTCGGAGACTCTGCTAGGAAGTGAGTATCGTCATTCCGATCCGACGTAATGAGGAGAAGGGATCTCCTCAATGCTGTAGATAAATAAGAATTAATTCCCCGCAGAGTCTTCTGTAAGAGACTCTGCGGAACACATTTTGGCGTACTTCTAAAACAGCCATGTAGCTTCCTTTATAAACAACATCCACCCATGGCCCCTAATACCTACGCTACGGCTAAACATTCGAAACTATAAAATTTAGTATCGTTACCACCCCGGTTGGTGTCCCCACCAAACGGAAGTAACGCAATCGCAGAGTCCCTTCGGAGACTCTGCTAGGAAGAGCGTATTCGTCATTCCGATCCGACGAAAGGAGGAGAAGAGATCTCCTCAATGCTGTAGATAAATAAGAATAACAACTACTTGCGAAACGTGAGGTTCTTTTGTTCATTCTGACGATACTGAGTTTGTTTTTCTGTACCCGGCCAATCACATGAGTCGCATGGTAAGTGGAGGAACAATTAAGGTATATTCAATATAGCAGTGGATTCAAGTGCAGGATGATCTGTATTTACCAAATCAGAAATAAGGAAGCAACAGATAAAAACTTCCTATTCAGTCGCTAAGTTCAAAATAAAAGTATTCCAGAAAAAATCATCTAATAATCATATTCTACGTATACATCTCATAACTATAATTATAAAATATATCTAAATGTATTATTTTGAAATCGCCTTAAAGGTTGTGATTGCCCTAAGTATTTTTAATGTTTGGCTCTTACGTGCAAATAAATCCACACCCTACAGAGGCGGTGATGCAAACTCTATCAAGGAAGAATTTGCTGTCTATGGGCTACCTGGTTGGGTCATGGTATTAGTCGGTACAATTAAAGTGACATTTGGCTTGCTTTTGCTGATTTCTATTTATTATCCGGCTGTAGAGACTATTGGCGCGTTGGGAATGGCTGTGATGATGGTAGGAGCAGTCGGCATGCACCTAAAGATAAGAGATTCATTCAAGAAAACATTTCCGGCGCTACTGTTTTTGGTGCTGTCTTTGACTATTTATGCCATATAGCTTCGGCGTTCATACCTTCACAAAATCAGATAAAACTGATAGCTCAGGTAAGCGTTGACAAGCATGAAGAAAAAGCTAGGAATGGAAGCTTTCAGTCCATCTCTAAGTTTCAGACGAACACCAAACCCAAACAGCATAAGCAAGGACAATCCAGCGGCAGCCATAAGGCCTATAAAAGGTGAAATCCAGACGCCCACGATTAATCCTGTTGCGCCAAGCAATTGTAGAACTCCTGTGAGTTTTCGTTGTGAATCAAGCCCAAAGCGTTCAAATTCTTCTTTCATCTTAATGCTAATTAGACAATTCAGTCCGTAATAGAGGAAGGAGGCTGCAGTGATTAAACCAATGATAGTTACCATGTAAAGTTAGAACTCTGTAAGGTCATCATTGGTTCAAAGTCTTTTAACGTAGTCCTGCATGTTTTTACTTACGAAGGCTCCTGTATTTTAGGTCTCAAACGCTTATTATCTATTGGTTCATACTATCAGTTTTTCAAGTGAGGATCTTGCCTAAAATAAAGTAATCTGCAACAATCCATCTCCTTTCTGCTTTAGTAGTAATGAAAACCATTGCGATAGCAGGTGCCACAGGCTTTATTGGCCGCTGGTTTATTCATCATTATCATAACAAATATCACATCATTGCTCTTACCAGAGGTATTGTTGAAGATAGTGCATATCCCAATGTTGAATGGCGAACAGTTGACCTTTATTCACGGTCCAGCACCCTGGAGGCCTTAAAAGGTGCAGATTACGGATTATATCTGGTGCATTCTATGCAACCTTCTACGCGACTGAATCAAGGCAGTTTTGAAGACACTGACCTACTACTTGCCGATAATTTCAGCAGAGCTGCTGAGGAAGGTGGGTTAAAGCAAATCGTATTCGTTGGGGGTATTTTACCGAAAGATACCAATGATTATTCTACCCATTTACAAAGTCGATATGAGACAGAGCAAACGCTCGCAAGCAGAACAGTACCCGTTACGGCTATTAGAGCAGGAATAATCATTGGATCGGGAGGATCATCCTTCAATATTATCAAGAAGCTAGTCAAAAGACTCCCAGTGATGGCCTGTCCGCAGTGGTGTAAGTCGCCCTCGCAGCCCATAGATATTGATGATATGCTCAAGGTGCTTGAAGAGACCTTTGGCAATGAAGAGGTGTATCACCAGGCCATTGAGGTGGGCGGGAAGACTCATTTGTCTTACATGGACATATTGAAGAAAACATCCCGCATGATGAACAAAAGAAGGCTCATTTTTTCTGTTCCCTTCTTTAACCTTGGTTTTTCGAAATTATGGGTTGCCTTATTTTCTAATAGCAGCACCACATTTGTATCTCCCTTGATCGAGAGCTTAAAGCATGATATGCAGGTGAAAAGTAAACAACCTTATCGTTTTTCAGCCCCTAAATGTGGCATTGACGAAAGTATTTACAAGGCATTAAACCATAAAGCACCTATTTTGAATAGAGGCTCTACCATTAAAGAGGAGAGAAATACGGTGCGAAGTGTACAACGTTTAGTGAATCCAGCTCAAAGGTCTGTAGCATGGGTAGCGGATGCCTATCCCAAATGGCTGCCCAACTTCTTTCGGTTTATCTTAAAAGCAGAGCTTGAAAACGAATACATTACTTTTCATCTTTTTGGCATTCATTTGCTGAAATTAAAACATGTAGAAGACCGTAGTGATGAGGAAAGAAAGCTATTCTTTATCGTGGGTGGTAAACTTGTAAAACGTGGTGATCACGGTTGGTTAGAATTTCGTTCGGTACTTAACAACAGATTTATTATTGCTGCGATCCATGAGTTCGTCCCATCCTTACCGTGGTTCATCTATCGTTACACCCAGGCTGAGGTGCATTTAATTGTGATGAAAAGCTTCAATAGATTTCTCGCCAAACAGCTAAACAGTGGTGGAAAGTCAAAGTAATCAAGAGAAGATTTAGGTTATCCGACGACTCAAAGTCATCGGATAACTAAATATGTTAGCCGCTGCTGAAAAGATCACCGTGTCTGGTGTGGACATTGGACAATCCGACTTTACGACAGTTCCTACCACCCCTGTTGATGTCCCCACCAAACGGAAGGTAGCGCAATCGCGGAGTCCCTTCGGAGACTCTGCTAGGAAGAGGGTGTTCGTCATTCCGATCCGACGAAAACAAACCCAATAGCCGTCTTTCAGAGCGAAATAGGAAGACTATAAATAACTGGTAGGTACACTCACCTATGTGTATAAAGCACAAGATAGCAGCACCTAAAGATGTAGCGAAGAATCTCCTCATTTTTGTGGAGAAATAAGCATAACAACTACTACCGCCCCGGTTGGTGTCCCCACCAAACGGAAGGTAGCGCGATCGCAGAGTCCCTTCGGAGACTCTGCTAGGAAGAGAGATTACTACTATCCTTAGACTTCTGAAGGGGTCTAAGGATTGGTAGCACCCTGAGTCACAGACTCAGTTTTATTTATTAATCCGTAGAGCAACGCTACGGATAGTTTTGGTTGTGGAGAAAGATTCCTTCTTCACTCTACCACCCCGGTTGGTGTCCCCACCAAACGGAAGGTAGCGCGATCGCAGAGTCCCTTCGGAGACTCTGCTAGGAAGAGCGGTTTTTTTGCACGCAACAAACCCAATAACCGTCTTTCAGAGCGAAATAGGAAGACTATAAATAACTGGTAGGTGCGCTCACCTATTTGTATAAAGCACAAGATAGCAGCACCTAAAGATGTAGCGAAGAATCTCCTCATTGTTGTGGAGGAATGTCAATACTACCACCCCGGTTGGTGTCCTCACCAAACGGAAGGTAGCGCAATCGCAGAGTCCCTTCGGAGACTCTGCTTGTAAGAGAGATTTTTTGCACGGGATAAACCCAATAACCGTCTTTCAGAGCGAAATAGGGAGAACATAAATACCTGGTAGGTATTCTCACCTATGTGTATAAAGCACAAGATAGCAGCACCTAAAGATGTAGCGAAGAATCTCCTCATTGTTCTGGAGGAATGTCTACCGCCCCGGTTGGTGTCCCCACCAAACGGAAGGTAGTGCAATCGCAGAGTCCCTTCGGAGACTCTGCTAGGAAGAGAATAACTTTTCCTTACTTCGTAACTTTAAAACTTGCGATATTTCGTTTTCAGGTACTTATTAGCTTCCTTCTCCTGGAACTTTGCTTTCTTACTGTTCCAGTGCAAGGTCTGATTCGGGAAACGATTGGCAACAACGCCTAGCAAGATCGCTTCTGTCAGATCGGCTGCATAGGAGAATGGCGCACTACATTTATCCTTGCCCAGACAGGCATCAATAAACTGGTGATAGTGATTGACCAAATCCATGTCAGGAAAGTTGATTTTTTCATATTTACCATTCACAATAAGTTTTGGATATTCAACATGAGGCAAGAGTAAGGTTCCCTTTTCGCCAACAAATATGGCGCCCTGGCCCGGCAATTTGTCATTATTTGGCAAAACTAAATCCTCATGATTGTCTGGTGCTCCAGGCCCATCGTACCAAACCCATTTAAAATCATCTGTGGTGTATTTTGTTCCTGGAAACTCATACGTAACTACGTTGTTTTCAGGGTGTCCAAACCCGGTATATTCCCGGCAGCTGGTATTGACTGTTTTTGGCACCGTCAGGCCTAAGGCCGTATATGGGGTATCGAAAATATGAACCCCCATATCGCCCAGCGTTCCGCAACCATAATCCAATAATTTTCTCCAGTTGGCAGGATGATAGTAATCTTCTTTGTACGGCCGCTCCGGAGCGGTTCCGAGCCAAAGGTTCCAATCCAGGCTTTCCGGAACAGGGTCACTGCCGATCGGTGCAGGTCCGTCAAAGCCCCAGTTTTTTGGCGACCACGCCCGAACACTGCTTACTTTTCCAATGAGACCCTGCTGAATCAGCACAACGGATCTTAAGTACGGGTCACTCGAATGTTTTTGAATGCCCATTTGGGTAACGAGGTTTTTCTCCTGCGCTATTTTTTTCATGGCCCGTGCTTCAGACACATGATGCGTCAGCGGTTTTTGACAATAAACAGCCTTGCCCATTTCCATGGCCCTCATCGAAGCAGGCGCATGGGTATGATCCGGGGTGGATACAATCACTGCATCGATAGATTTTCCCACCTCATCAAAAAGCCGTCGGTAATCGGTGAAAGCTTTTGCTCCAGGATGCAATTTTTGCGCGGCAGCCAGTCGCTTGGAGTCGACGTCACATAAGGCTGTTACCTCTACCATGTCATGGGAAGCGATAACTTTGAGATCAGCTCCCCCCATTCCTCCAACGCCTATATGTGCTGTTCTTATTTTACCGTTTTTAGCTATTGCCCAAACCGACGACGGCAACAAGGTAACGGAAGCTAATGCACCTGCTGTCTTCAAAAACGCTCTCTTTTTCATGTGTATAGTAATTAATTTTTAATGGTCACATGGAATTCGCATGATAGAGGATCTTCACTTGAGGATGTTCTTTTTGACTTCATATTTATCCTTCGGTTGGAGTTTCTCAAACATGCTCATTTCATACTATTAACTTTTGTTATTCTTTAAAGATGAATGCAATTTATCTAATTGTCGAATAATTATGGCTATACACACCGATTTGACTGGCTAATGGGTAATCTTTCCTTTTGATGCATGAGCCTGCTTGGCTACATTTCAGTGATGGTATAGGAGGAGATAAGGTAGCGCAATCGCAGAGTCCCTTCGGAGACTCTGCTAGGAAGAAATAAGCATAACAGCTACTTACGAAGCATGAGATTCTTCACTCCGCTTCGCTGTGTTCAGAATGACGGAGATTTGTTTGTTATGGATTCGCTGTGCACATTTTTCTTAATTCCCCGCAGCGTCTTCTGTAAGAGACTCTTCGTCATTCCTATCTGACGAAAACAAACCCAGTAACCGTCTTTCAGAACGAAATAGGGAGAACATAAATACCTGGTAGGTACGCTGACCTATGTTTACAAGGAGCAAGATAGCTGCACCTAAAGATGTAGCGAAGAATCTCCTCATTGTTGTGGAGGAATAAGCAGAACAACTACTTACGAAGCATGAGATTCCTTTGCCACCCCGGATGGTATTTTTCCTAAACGGAAGGTAGCGTAATCGCAGAGTCCCTTTGGAGACTCTGCTAGGAAGAGGGTATTCGTCATTCCGATTACTACTATCCTTAGACCCCCGAAGGGGTCTAAGGATTGGTAATAGCCTGAGTCTTAGACTCAGTTTTATTTATTAATCCGTAGAGAATGTCTACAGATAGTTTTGGGTCACTCGGTGTAACCGAGCGACTGGATGTTTTATTTATTAAGACCAAATATATGTTTTAATCATTGTACTTAATATTGTACAGTTTATTGTATATTTACTTTTATGGAAATAACCACTTATTCTAACTTTCGTCAAAACCTAAAGGCATTTATGGATAAGGTCTTTGATACGAAGTCTCCTTTATTTGTAACACGCTCAAATGGAGAAGACATTGTTGTGCTTTCAAAAGAGGATTATGATGGCATGCAGGAAACGTTGCATTTATTGAGTAGTCCAAAAAATGCCCAAAGGCTTAAAGAAAGCATGGAAGAATTTGAAAAGGGTGGTGGTCAAATCAAGGAGCTCACTAATTAATGCAGATTGTTTTTCTAACCCATGCCTGGGAAGACTATTTATACTGGCAAAAATATGATAAGAAGATGTTAGGCAAGGTAAATGAACTTATCAGGCAATGCCAAAGAACCCCTTTTGAAGGGATTGGAAAACCTGAAGCGCTGAAGAATGACCTATCTGGTTGGTGGTCGAGAAGGATTACACAGGAGCATAGACTCGTCTATCGGGTTGAAAATGATTTGCTTTACATTGCTCAATGTAGAAAACATTATTAGTGTAAGAAATTGGGCAAATACCCTTGTCAGGAACTGTCTACCAACTCACCCTAATTCCGAATCAGATAATATTTACGAGCAAATAAACCCTCTCTTCCCAAGTGAGGGAATACTCCAATTGGACAAACACTTCAATACCAGCGGCCCATCGTTACGGCCAGCGTATGGCCTTGTGGAGGGCCGCTTCGACGAAGCAAGGCGTTCTGAATGCCGATGCTGAGTTTGATTTTCTTCCCCCAGTCAATCATATAAGTTACATGGTAAAATGCGACTCCACACCAGGTAACGCGATCGCAGAGTCCCTTCGGAGACTCTGCTAAGAAGAGGGTGTTCGTCATTCCGATCCGACGAAAACAAACCCAGTAACCGTCTTTCAGAGCGAAATAGGGAGAACATAAATACCTGGTAGGTACGCTCACCTGTGTGTATAAAGAAACAGATAGCAGCACCTAAAGATGTAGCGAAGAATCTCCTCATTTTTGTGGAGGAATAAGCATAACAACTACTTACGAAGTATGAGATTCTTCACTCTGCTTCGCTGTGTTCAGAATGACGGAGATTTGTTTGTTATGGATTCGCTGTGCACATTTTTCTTAATTCCCCGCAGCGTCTTCTGTAAGAGACTCTGCGGAAGAGGGAATACTCCAATTGGACAAAAATCTTTAATACCAGAGATTCATCGTTACGGCTAACTTATGGCCTTGTAGCCGGAAGGGAAAAAGTGAGAGAATGTGCTTTCCTTACCTTTTATGTCTTAACCTTTTTTTTCAGGTAGTTAACGACCTTTTCGTAGTTGCTGTTTTCCAGGTTGCTGAGTTGCACTTTGCTACGATCCACCAATTGGATGGATAACCGTCGATACTCACTGTTTTTACGCTTGACAACTTCTTCCTGCCAGTTGGTGATCTTGGTGATTTTGTAAGTGTGCTCCGGGCCTAAGTAGCGTCGATAAGTCAGCCTGTTATTCCCTATGGTAATGATCACCGCTGAGGTATAGCTTTTCACGGTGACAATGATTGCGATCACCAGTAGCGTAGGCGCGAGGATGAGTTTGGCCCAAAAGAAAGTACCTGGATTTTGAAGTAATGCTACAAGTAGCCATATAGCGACTGCCAGGGTTCCGAGGAGGAACAAACCGATAGCTAGCATCGAACTTGATTTGGGTTGGGATCGGATCATTGCGATACAAATTTAATCCTGATTGGCTACAAAACATTGGTCCTTGCGTGAAGTCACATGTTTCCATGCGACATGGGTTTGGAAATAATAACTCCCACTATCCTTAGACTTCTGAAGGGGTCTAAGGATTGGCAATTAGCCTGAGTCTTAGACTCAGCTTTATTTATTAATCCATAGAGAAAGGCTTCGGATAGTTTTGGTCACTCGGCGCAACCGAGCGACTGGATGAAGGCTATACTAATTTGACCGGAATTGAATAGTTCTTGTAAACCAACTATATTCACTATAAATCTTTCAAATTAGCTATTTAAGCTTAAAAATAATTATTATGAAAAAAAGCGTCATTTCTTTCCTTGCGATAATTTTTTGTTCAACTGTATTATTTGCTTCCGGGATTGAAGGCAAATGGACTACCACCATTGAAACAGACAATGGCCCATTTACTTTTTATGCAGACTACCAGGTAAAAGGGGAAGTAATTACCGGTACTTTATATAATGATTCGGGAGTAGTGGAAATTTATAATGGCAAAATAAATGGTGATGAATTTGAATATAAATTCCAACTAGACTACAATGAGTTAAAGCATGTTTGCAAACTTGTTGATGGAAAGCTCGAAATAACATCAACCGGTGGCAACAACGATTCTAAATTTGTCATGGTTAGGGTTAAGGAGGAATAAGACACTATTACAGAATCAGACGGAATCAAAAGATTCCTATTCATTATACCATCGACATGCCCTTCAGAACATGTCGAAGAGCAGAGACCAATAAAATAAGTATCGTCATTCCGATCCGACGGCAGGAGGAGAAGGAATCTTGTGTGTGTTGTGGAGGAACAATAAGGATCTGTTCAATTTAACTTCGAACTCAAACATAGGATATCTGTGTGAAGTCGCATGTTTCCATACGACATGGGTCTGGAAATAATAACTTCTTATCGCACTTTGCAATAGCACATGTGGCAACAGATACTCAAACACATCCATACAGATCGCCTGTAAGACAAAGCTGAATTATTGCATTACCCGCCGTAGGCCTAAGTGTCATGGTTACTCACCACAGCCAGACAACTGATAGGTGGATTTCTTTTATTTGCAACAAGACACTGAACAAGAAATAGAACCGCATGACCAATCAAATGCTATTCATAGATGGGAGCGTAAACCCACAAACCAAAGTAGGTTATGGATCTTTTTTGATGCTGAATGAATGGGCTATGGACATGGAAGCCTATAAGTCTAAGATCATTACCCACCAATTTATCAATACCACTTCCACAAGATTGGAATTACAGGTTTTACTTTATGCGTTGGAAAAGGAGCGTATTTTCAGGAATGAACTCACAGTTTATACAGATTCCCAGAACATCATGGAATTGCCAGGAAGAAGAACAACACTGGAATCAAGGGCGTTTAAATCTCAATCAGGTCGTGCGCTCAGCAATCAAGACCTTTACCTGGATTTTTATCGATTGATGGATGCATTCGCCTTCCGATTGGTAAAAGTTGTTGGACATACCAAGGCGGATAAACGAAATCCAGTCGAACAAATCTTCGCGTTGGTGGATCAGGCCAGCAGGTATGCTTTGCGTAAAAGCGTGAATGCTGAATAAATTTGGCAGCTGCCTTTCGAAAAGGAAACAGTACATTCACCGTCATTCAATCACCTTGGTTGATGTACTCACCAGACACTCTTTTGAATCAAATATTCGACTACCTATACTAATCTAGCTCATGTGCCGAATGGTAGCATTCGGCAGCACGAAATATTCAGACCAATAAAATTCCTTCCAACTTTCTCCCACTTTCTCCCACTATCCTTAGACCCCCAAAGGGGTCTAAGGATTGGCAATTAGCCTGAGTCTTAGACTCAGCTTTATTTATTAATCCATAGAGAAAGGCTTCGGATAGTTTTGGTCACTCGGCGCAACCGAGCGACTGGATGATGAAATAAAGTTTTCTCCTTGGTTCGTGTCCTCACGAACCGTGTAATTTGTCAATGGTTCGTGGAGACACGAACCATTGGAGGAGAGGGCTATCCAGCGGACCCTAACCGACCCTTCACCGTCATTCCGAGATTTTGAGGAACGAGAAGGCGCGGGAATCTCATGCTCGTGACCGCATACCCGCAGTGTTTCTACATAATAAGTACAAGATTCTTCACTCACACTTCAACTCTACAGCTATAAAAGGTATGTGGTGGATTAATATCAGACCATATAATGACATTCCCTTACGTATCGTTCTGAATGACGATACTGAGTTTGATTGCACCAAATAATTGTGTGTAGTCGCATGTTTCCATGCGACATTGTATAAATCTTATAGCTCTTGTTGTCCCAAATAAATCTTATATGTATAGGTTTTGCCCTGAATATGAACTTTGAGCAGGTAAATGCCGGCTGGTTGATCCAATAAAACAACCTGATGATCTATGATCAGTTTTTCATGAATCGTGTGCCCATATACCTTTTTGCCATCCATGCTGTAAATGCCCAATGAGACCTGAGCCGTTGGCTCTTCAAAATGAATGGTAATGTATCCGTTGCTGGGATTGGGATATACATGGAAGACCTGGTCTGTATTTTCAACACCTAATAAGGTTACTGTCACTGTATTTGAGGAAGAGATACATCCATTTTCATCAACGACATCAACATGGTACTCACCAGACTGGGTAGAGGAATAGGTCGGTCCGTTGATATCCGTCTCTACTCCATTTAGGTACCACGTGTAGGAGGTTCCACCTTCGTAATCACACCACAATTCATCGTTTTCGCCGCTAAGGGTAACCACGATCAGATCGTAGGTCTTCACCAGGACGGTATCGCTATTGGAACATCCGCCCGTGTTGCTGACCGTCACGTAGTATTTCCCCGGCTCTGCGGTGGTGAGGGATTGTTGCTGACTTCCGTCAGACCACATATAACTATTGAACCCGGATCCGGCATCTATTGTGATTTCGCCTCCTTCACAGACAAACATTTCATTTGCCAGATCTATAGTAGGTAAATCAGACAGGGAGAGATTGATCTGGTCTGAATTGGAGCAGCCATATTTATTGAATACGACTACTTCATAGTGACCAGGGTCGGTAACTTCAATTGATTGGGAGAAACTCTCATCACTCCAGATATAGGCATATTCGTCACCTGCTCCTGCATCCAGCGTAAAGAGACCCCCGGGGCAGAAGGTAGTGTCCGCTCCCAGGTCAACATCAGGAGGAGTGGATGCTATTACGTAAATGGTATCGTGTTCAAAACACCCCTGAGTATCGGTTACTTTGACCGTATATTCACCGGGTGTATTTACCAGTATTCCCGGATCAATACTTCCGGTCGACCAGAGGTAGCTGTTGCTTTCGTTTCCGGCTATAAGTGTAATGGATTCACCCGGACAGAAGGCTGTTGTATCCCCTAAATTAACAGTAGGCCCTATATGCGTTACCTTAACGCTGTCAGTATATGCAGTGCCGTTTATCGTTACCGTAACCCCGTACCAGGTATCCGCCTTGTCAGAAAGGCTTGTTTCAATGGTTTGTGTATCGGCTCCGGTATTCCAGCTGTAAGCATCGTATCCCGACCCTGCATCCAGCATCATGAAAGTGTTATTGCAAATTGTTGAATCGGGTCCCAGATAGAATTCCACTTCAGAAAACTCGTATGCTCCCAAATCGGGGTAGGGGTTATCCCTTTTATTACCTTCCTGGTCCAGGGCAATTTCATCAATCCAATTGCCAGTGCCATTGAGTAAGGGTGATTTTGAATGCAAATTCGTAAGTGAAACAAATTGGGGGTTGGCGGAGGTGGAGTGTAGGTCATTACCGCTAGCTACTTGCCAGGCGGCCAGGTCACTATACCACTCAGTGGTATAAATGAGTTTTTCGTTACTGTATAGGTTATTATAGTCACTTGTAAAACTTGAAATATCGGTGTTATACATCGCAATACCTCCGGCATTATTGACCAGCACATTGTTTATCATGCTATTATTGGTGCTTCCGTTTTCCAGGTCTACACATCTGCTATCTGACGCTTCACCAGCTATGTATACCGAATTATAAAAGATGTTCGTTTGGTCAGAGCCGCTCAATACGATCCCTCCTGAAAGCTGATCGGCGGTATACGAAATAGCGTTATTGAATAGACTGGTTCCCGTACTGTTTGCGACGTATACCCCGACCCATTTGTCTTCGATCATTTCAGGGTGGAAAACCTGGTTGTTACTGAAAGTAGCTCCCGATTGATAATCCAGGTAAGTGGAAGATGCTTTTTGGCTTTCGAAGTAGTTCTTATCAATGACCAGCCCTTGTGCTTTATTCCCGCTGCCCGCACCAGCCAAATAGATTCCATAGGCGCCCTCATAAAATGCATTGTCTTTGATCCAGTTTTCATCATCCTGGCTGCCACTGGAATAAATGAGGGACCCTGACTCACTGCTACCCACAAATATATTGTCAAGTATTCTATTATAGATAGCTCCGTTCGTAATCTCAATGATATTGGAGTAGGTACTGTCAAGGGCTCTGAAGGTAATTCCCTCAAAAGTGATGTAATCCGCTCCATCCAGCTTTACCAGGTAATTATCATTTTCTGACCCTTTAAACTCGAGCGTGACTGTATCACCGGGTATTTCAGGTTTAAACGTAACCGTGATGCTATCTGCGATGTAGGGTATTTCGCCAATGGTAAACTGCTCGTTGTATACCCCGGATTCCACAAAGAAAGTAACGGAATCATAGGCACCTATTTGCATGATGGAGTCTACAGCCGCTGTAAAAGTCTGAAAATGGCCCTGGGAACCAATCAAATAGTACCCCTCAAATAGCTGTGTGGCCTCGTACTCATCGGCACCTACGTCGGGGTGTGCTGGATCACGTGATTCGCCATCAATATCTGCAGCTACTTCGGCCAATGGGATACCTCTATTGCTTATCCAGGGGTCATGGGTATGCAAGTCGGTTTCAGCCAAAAATTCCGGCTCCCGGACAAATGAATGGAGGTCATAACCGTATTGTTCCAGGTTGGCAGTTTTTGAATAAAGATAAAGACCGGCATAGCTGACATTCGGATGTGAATAAAGGTTGTAATCGAGCGAACATCCGGTAGTGTCAGTTATCGTTGCTGACCACGATCCTGCGCTAACTACTAACATATTATTCAATAAATTGAAATGATTCCCATCTCCATGAAAGGCTTCGGAATTCTCCTGACCACTTATCTTGATGGTATTATGCACAACAGTTAATTCACTTGAAGTGTACAATAATATGCCATATAGATATGAAGTATTACCGGTAACGCGGATCATGTTATTCGCGATCAGTCCATAGGAATTTCCGTCCGAATGGGAGCTGAATAAATTAATGCCACTACAATACTTAAAATCACTTGATACATCGATGCTATTTCCTGTGATCACTGGACTGATGGAACCCCGCATATAGATGCCCTTGAAGTTAATACTGTCCATCACATTATGCTCAATTCTATTTTCGGAACCCGAATTTTCGAGAAGAATGCCAATACTTGCATTGGTGAGGTAGTTGCCCGTAAACAGGTTGCTGCTATCTCCGCTATCCTTAGCATAGATTAATGCATAATCATAGATTGATGTAACGTCCAGAATTTGGGTCGGCGGCGCCAGGGAGTAAATCTTATTCCCTTCGAAGGTGTTGTGTGTCGCCATCGCCCGTAATTCTACCGGTCTTCCCCATTCTTCTGCATTGGTAATAGACAGATTCTTGAAAGTGAAGTAATCAGCTCCATCCAAAAGCAGTGTATATACATTTGTGGTATTTGGCGTGTAGGAAATAACCACATCTGTGCTATCCCCGGTAGCTGACTGGAACGTGATGGTATTGGTTTCGGAGGCCCCGGAGATCTCCTGAAATACCACTTGTTCATTGTAGGTACCTGAAGCAATTTCAAAAATGGTCTCACCTGAAACGCCATTAATCGTTAAATCTCTGACTGCTTCATTGATTGTGACATAATCGGGAGAGCCTCCCCCGATGGTGAAGGTGCCTTGCAGGGGCACCGGGCTGGGAGTAAATTCAACCACTCCAATATCTGGATGTGTTTCATCCCGAAGCTCTGCTGCAATGTCATGGGTAACCTCTGCTATGGGAGTTCCTGAGCCATTTAGCATTGGATTCTGTACCATATAGTCGGTGTCTGACAGAAAAAAAGGATCAACGCTAATAGAGTTTAAGTCCTTTTCGTGAATGGATTGCCATTGGTTCAGGTCGGTTGTGCTCTGAGTTATGTTTAGACCGTTAGTAAACAGGTTATTGTAATCGCTATAAAGCGTAATTCCTGAGCCGTTATAGTGATAGACGTAGCCTTTTGCCTTATTTACCAGGTTATTGTTCTGTAAAGTAAAGCTGCCAAACTCAGATGCAGATAAGCAGGCACTGGATGTATTGTCACCGGTAATGTGTACGGTATTATTTACTACTTTCCCGCCAATATCACTTCCATAAAAAAAGGCAATCCCATAATCCGGGTTACCACCTGTTGAAGCGTTGACATAGATGAAGTTGTTGTAGATAAGGTTTGTTACACCCGTCCCGGATGATTCCACATCTATACCGATACCTCCATTGGATAATAAAATTCTATTGTTTCCTATTTCATTTTTATTCCTTACTGCATCCAGTTGAATACCTCTGCACTCATATTCAGAATGTATATAATTGGATGTAACAATGGGATGATCGTAATACATCAATGCGATTGCAATACCTGTTTGGTCGATAAATTCGTTTCCGGTTACCGAAATGCCAGGTGCTTCTTCCGTCAACCTTCCGGATGTCATGTCAATGCCGTTGATCCCATACTGAAAGACATTGTTGCTAAACACGTTACTCGAATCATAGGTGGTGCTGGAGTAAACCAATTCCGACGTATTTATAACCCCAATCAATTGGTTGTTCACAAACGTGTTGGCATTAGCTTCTGAGCCAAACTCAACAATCCGGGCATAGGTAGCTCCGGTGGCTTTTAGCGTGATGTTTTTAAATACGATGTGATCTGCCCCATCCAGTTTCAGGGTGTAGTTTTCACTTTCCAATGTTGAAGCAAATGATAGGACCACATCTGTGCGTTCACCCGATGCTGATTGAAAGACAATGGGAATGGTATCAGAAACTCCCGCTATCTCAGGTATAGTCAGCTGTTCGTTGTAAGTACCTGCTGCGACGCTAAAGACTACCGAATCATCCACGCCTATGGCTATCAAATCTATAATGGCGGCGCTGAATGTCTGGTAGTCACCAGTGGTGCTAATGGAATAAACTCCGGAAAGAGGAGGTGGTACTGGCATATTCGCTTCATTTGACTCCTTATTTAGGCTAATGGAGTTACTGGTGTTAAATTTATCAGCCGGGGGTTCAAATGAAAATAGGGTATTTGTGTTGATCAAAATACTCCAAAAAATCGTAAAAATTGACAACGTATTTTTCATTTCTGTGCGGATTATCTTGAGAAATAAATTGCAATAGAAAATCATATTTTACAATGACCTACGTCATTGTGGGTAGTGATTATGGTCAAACTGATTGGGAAGGGCAGGAGGTAAAAAATCTGTGTGCAGTTGCATGCTTCCATGCGACATAGGTCTTACAGAATGGTTCGTGGAGACACGAACCATGGGAGGAGAGGGCTATCCAGCGGACCCTAACCGACCCTTCACCGTCATTCCGAGACTTTGAGGAACGAGAAGGCGCGGGAATTTCATGCTCGTGACCTTACATATCCTCTTTGTTTCTCCACATAATGAATGAGATTGCTTTGTCAGTCGTTCCTACTTCCTCGCAATGACGATACTTTTAATGCTGCCGTAAATAAAGATTTCCCTCTCTTTGAAGAGAGGGGGAGGATACTTAAATTATCAAAATGGATCAACCGATAGGGTGAGTTGGTGAAGGAGTTTGAATCAGAGTCCCTTTCAGGAGACTCTGATTGGGGAAAAACTAAATCATTACTTGAATGCTTTGTAGCACGAAGATTCCCGACTCGTCCTGAGGGACTCTCGGGAATGACGGTAGAGGTGGCGGATTGCTTTTTGTTTTGATGAATTAAGGCTAGTAAGCTCCGGCAATTAAATATTTTGAGTGCAGGTACATGTTTCCATGCGACCATCATGCAATTAGCCAGCTGGAAACATCCCTCAATACGATAATTTATTTTCCGTAATGTGATTTTTGGCACGAGGTTTGATTAAGTGTGTATATAAGTATTATTATAAAAAATGTATAAATAATTATATACATACATGAGCTAGAAAAATTTATTAATCACCGTTCTTAATCTCTTGTTGATCATCGCCTGAACACTAAATTGATAAGATTTTTAAGAAACAGTTTCGGTTGAAACTGCTCATAGCTGGTTGGTACACCGTAGGATTCATCCTGCGGTGTTTTTTTTACCCGGACTAAAAATCCACCTAAATGTGATACACTACTCTGCTATCTTCTGAGTGTAAATGCATGCTTCTTTGCGACGTAGGCCTCACAGAATGGTTCGTGGAGACACGAACCAGTATTATCCAAAGGACCCTAACCGATCCTTCACCGTCATTCCGAGACTTTGAGGAACGAGAAGGCGTGGGAATCTCATGCTCGTGACCGTATACCCGCTGTGTTTCTCCACATAATAAATGAGATTGCTTTGTCAGTCGTTCCTCCTTCCTCGCAATGACGATACTATTAATGGTGCCGTAAATAAAGATTTCCCTCTCTTTGAAGAGAGGGGGAGGATACTTAAATAATCAAGATGGATCAACCGATAGGGTGAGTTGGTGAAGGAGTTTGAATCAGAGTCCCTTTCAGGAGACTCTGATTGGAAAAAGATTTTGGCCTGCAAAAAGAGAGTAACACCACTATCGTCATTCCCCTGGTCTGTGGCGCACAGACTAAGGAAACCTATTTTGTGTGTAGTCGCATGCTTCCATGCGACTTGGGACTCCCAGAATTTGCCGTATCTACTGTACCTAGCAGATTACTTCCACATAGTATTGACTTGTAACTGTATAAGGCAATTTGTAGCCGTATACTTTCAAACTAAGACATTATCCGTTTAGTTGTCAATCTGTAAACTCAACCACGTTGGCACTTACCGTGAGTGTTCGTTTCGTATAAAATGGAGGGAACCCACCAATATGTTCTTCGGTCACTATATTTATCAGGGCCTTAGCCCCAGTCAAGTTAGCATCCTTTACCATCGCCGTGTAGGCATCTTGGAAAAGTCGCCTTTTGTTAAGCCCACCAAAGATTAGAACATATGATACCTCGGAGGTACCGCTGACTTTTTCTACCACATTGAAATTATTACTACCAAGATTTACCTGGGTAGTGCTCTGGTTCAGGTTCAACATAATGGAATGGCTTACCCCGCACGAGCTAAGGATGAACAACAAAGCTACTGAGGTCAATAGAATGAATCGATTTTTCATTTTTATTTCTTGTTTAAAATTGAATAGTTAAATAGTTAAAGGTATAATGTATTAATAATTTGTTATCAATGATCGCAACTTGTCCAGGATCGATTGTAGTGAATTGAAAATTCCAAGAGGCGGTTTTATTAGTGAGTATTCTTCGCTTTTCTCCACAACGCTAGTCCCAGAGCTGTGAGCCAAAAAAAATTGTAAGATGCCAAATATTACCCCTAATTCGATTGCTTCTTCAAAAGTCCAGGATTGGTCAAATGCCTGAGTTATTTCATATCGTTCCCTTTTGCTGGACATGCGATTTATTCTTTTGTACTTATAAGCTGACAAGCCAGGAATTGTAAGTCCTGACTTGTCAGACCATAATTTAAAATTTCCACCCTAAGTAAAGGTTCGGCTCAAAAAGAAAGACGTTTCCATATTTATCGTCAAACTCCTTAAACCCTTCAGGAGAATTGTTGTCAAACATCCACTGATTGACATGAACCTGAGGTTCTATGAAAAACCGCTTTTTCTTACCAAATGCGAAATGATAGCCTAAATGAACCGAGTTGTAAAGTTTAAAACCATTTTTAATCTTATTACCGTCTAGATCGGTATAGGTTTGAATTTGCGGCAACACTTCAATAGAGGCAAAAAGCCCTTTCCATAGCATGCGTTGGTATGTGACACCAATTCCTGTTTCTCTTAAGAATCCATCGTAATATTCAGTTCCAGACTCAATTTTATCGACAACACCATCCCACCAGGTGATTCCCATGGGTTGAAATAATCTCCAGGTGGCAAACTTTACCCCAATGATGTTCTTATTATCCAAGTTGCGCTTTACATGTAATTCTACCATTTGAACACTTGTTCGATTGCTATAACCAGAGATAAGCTCATCTGGCACAATATAAGGCATACTTACCCTCCACTTATAATCAACTTCGGTTTCTTTAACCATTGTTGAATCAGTTTGAGCAAAAGCACTAAGCGTGCAAGAAAATAAAAGAATTGTAAATAGATTTTTCATGATACATGTAGTTGATTTTTTTAAAATTGCGATTGTCACAAATGCCTTTCCGTTATCTTTAGTTCATTTAGAAATGGAGAAATGAATCAGCATCCGGTGACTGTGTTTTATCTAATTGATAGCACAAAGATGAAATGGAAATGAAGGCGAATCGTTCTGAAATGAAATTCCGAACTTATTAGTGAGATTTGGTACTTTTTAAACCCGGGTTAAGTTTGATTAGACCTCACCCAGGCTTTGGGTGTCATCCCTTCGGCTTTTTTAAAGAAGACATTAAAAACCGTTTTAGAATTAAAACCGTTTTCATAAGCAATCGCTAAAAGGGTAAGGTGGCTGTTGGTAGGGTCTAGGGCATTCTTTTTAAAGTTCTCCAAACGAAAACTATTGATGTAATCATTGAAGTTTTGGCCAATTCGTTCATTCAACAACCAGGAAAGCTTGTTACTGCTAATATTCACGTTTTCGGCAAATTCTCTTAAAGATAAAGATGGGTTTAGAAACCACTTTTCTTCCTTCATTCCTTTTTCTATAATGTCTAATGCTATGTTGATTTCAGCATCTGACATTAAGGCTTTAGTAGGGGTGATTTGTATTTGTATTTCAGGATTAGGTGGCAATAGTTCTACTCGAAAAGCAGCTTGTACTAAATCCTGAAATCGCTTATGCCTGTGCAAAGGTTTAAGCAGCGGAATATTCATAAAGTTTATGATTTGACCAGTACGCAGATTGATGTTTTCTTCCAAAAAGTCCAATGCCATTTCGTGTTTTCCCAAATGGACCATCAAAAACAGTTGCCAGGGAAAAAGCGCTTCCCCAATCTCTTTTTTTATCATTGAGGTAACCCTGCTGATATCAACATCGATCTTATCTTCCGGATTTACCAATTTGTATAATACTCGGCACTCTTCTGGTCGCTCCGCCAAAGGGGTTTTATCTAAGAAGTCATTTAGTTTTTCGTAATCTTTTGTAAGAATTAAGCACAGTTGTTTTAGTCCAATGGGATGTGTGAAATCTGGGTTGATGCTCAATGAGGTCTCTATACATTCCAGCGCTTTTGTATAGTCCTCTTTTAAATAATAAATATTCGCTTTGGTGAAATAATGATTTGGAGACAGAGGGTTTATTTTTAGAATATTATCGGCATGCCATAATGCTTTTTCGAAATAACCTATTGCTGTGTACAATTCACATAAACCTTCTTCTGCTTCCGTATAGGATGGATTAAGTTCCATGGCTTTTAGAAAAAACTTCTGCCCATTGATGAAATCCCAATGACCCCAAAAAAGCAGGGTTGCTTGACCAAAATATCCTGTATAGGATTGGTTGTCCAGCTCAAAACCTTTATTAAGGTATTCTTCTGACAGCTGTAATAATTTTTTATTCGTTGTCCATGATCCATACATGGCATAACTATACACCAAACCAAAGTAGGGTAAAGCAAATGAAGGGTCTGTTGTTACACATTGTTCATAGAGCGCTATTGAATTTACCATTCCTTCTCCATCCCACATTAAGTGATAATGACGACCTTTAAGATAAAGGTCATAGGCCTCCATATTTTTAGTTGGTGCTTCAATTAAATGTTCTTGAATGTTGAGGTGACCAAAATTTTCTCGAATCTGATCAGCAATGTGTAAACTTATTTCGTCTTGTATTGCGAATATGTCCTCTAAATCCCGATCGAAATTTTTTGACCAGAAGTGAGTGCCGTCATCGGTACTTATCAACTGCGCTGTAATACGAACCCTGTTTTTGGCTTTCCGGACGCTCCCCTCCAAAACTGTACGCACTCCTAACTGATCACCAATAGTTCGTACATCTATATTTTTATTCTTAAAGGCAAAAGAGGATGTGCGGGCAATGACTTTCAAGCCCTTCACGGTGGTTAGGGCATTGATTATTTCTTCGGTAATGCCATCGCTAAAGTATTCGTTCTCAGCGTCGGCACTCATATTCACAAAAGGGAGAACCACAATTGACTTATTGGATGATGATATGGGTATGTGGTTGCTCATTTTGTACTATACCTTATGAGGGCCTCTGTGAACTTTCAATCAATTTTAGTGATTTTTCTTTTAAATGGCTACAAAGGTATGTGTATGGTGTGATTCCGGAGTGGCATTCGTAATACAGTTTCTAAGCTACAGTCTATTCTACAAAATACATTTCCAATTCCCCTTTTCCTTTTGCAAAGATCTTGCCACGAGAATGACATGTAAAGTCGTTTTTAATCAGTTCATAGGTAGGTGAAGATATATTGATTTTACCTACCTCACCAGCGGATTCTATTCTGCTAGCGGTATTTATCGTATCTCCAAAAAGGTCATATGCAAATTTCTTTTTGCCTACAACACCTGCTACTGCAGTTCCTGAATGTATGCCAATCCTCATTCTCCATATTATTTCATGGCTTTTATTTCTCTCCTCAAGGTAAGATAACATCATTTGTGCTGCTCTAATGCAGTTAGTAGCATGATTTGTCATTTCTTTTTCAAGGCCACTTGCCGCCATATATGCATCTCCAATGGTTTCAATCTTTTCAACCTCCGCTTCTTCCATTATTTCATCGAATCGACCAAAAATGTCATTGAGCTCATTGACCAAAGTGATTGCCGACATGGATTCTACAAGCTCCGTGAAGCCTTCAAAGTCAGTAAATAGGACAGTAACATGCTGATGTCTTTTAGGAATTGTCGTACCGCTTTCTTTCAAGTCCCTGATTATGTTTGCTGGTAGAATATTCTGCAGAAGATCCTCTGATTTTTTCTGTTCAGCCATTAAAGATTCCTCTGATTTATCAATTAGAACTGACATACTCGATATGAGTATGAGGCAAATAAATGCAGTAATGCTGATATTAACTATTTGTGATATGTAAGGATCTAATCCGTCAAAATGAGCTGGTATACTTGATTGAAATATTACAGTAGCAATCAATGTCAGGCAAGCTAGCATGCTAAAGACATGAGCAATATACCTTGCCTTTCGAGGGAAAGTCATGTATGGTAGGATGATAATCAGGAAACACACGGCTGCAACACCTGAGGAATACCCTAACAAATAAAGAAACAAGATAACGGACATATAAGATGCCAGAATAAGCCATATGGAAGCCAGGACCCGCCACCCTTTCCTATTGAACATTAACGCCATGAGAAACATCAATCCCAACAAAGTATTGCTCCCATAAATCACGAGTGTGTCTGTGAGTAAAATGGTAATTAGTATCCAAATTGCGTTATAAATCACTCCTAAAAAGGATGCAATATTCGTGACACGCAAATATCTGTTTTCGGTCCTAGAAGAGTTATAATCAGCACCAATGTCAACTATTCTCTGTAAGAATCCAGATTTTTTTTTACCATAAGTTGACATAAGCTCTTCTCAATTCTATGGATTATTGACTTCTTTTCTATTGTAGCTAATAATATCGTGTTTTATGGAATGTTTGCCTAAAGATATAGGATGGCGGTTTATGATGAGCTATCCGGCAAATATTCTATAAAACTAAGTTGGGCGATGCTCCCATGATACACTATGGGTATAGTATTGATTCAGGCTGATTTCAGGAGGGATACTTTGTTTGATTGAAGTATGTTTTTGTGTGCGGTTGCATGTCTGCATGTGACATGGGTCTCCCAGAATGGTTCGTGGAGACACCAACCAGGATTATCCAGCGGACCCTAACCGATCCTTCGCCGTCATTCCGAGTCTTTGAGGAACGAGAAGGCGCGGGAATCTCATGCCGTGACCTTTTCGTGCTGCCGAATGCTACCATTCGGCAGATGAGGTAATCATATTATCCATTTGTGATTTTAGTTGTTTGTCTATCTCTAGGGGATTGCTGTCGCGATCCCGTTTGCATCAGAATTCCGAGAGGAAAGCCTTCCAAAACCTATGGTTTTAAATCTTTTTTGTTTGTCACTTTTGTTCATGCAAGCTTGGTTCGGACTGAAAACACAAAAGCACATCACTTTCATAAAGGGATTCTGCTCTCTTCGTGATCCGTCGGGGATCGACCGGGGTGGCGTTCCACCACGGAACCTACTTCTTACTTCTTTGACATAAACTTTGTGTGCGGTTGCATGTTTCCATGCGACATGGGTATATGGTATTAATAGGTCGGTTTGAAATAACCGGTAACACTTTATCTGAGGAAATAGTAATTGATTAATACGATCTATCCAGGATTGCTACTCTCTCCTTGGTACGTGTTCTCACGAACTGGAATCCTTAGAATCCTTTTCGTGCTGCCGAATGCTACCATTCGGCAGATGAGGTAATCATATTACCCATTTGTGATTTTAGTTGTTTGTCGATCTCTAGGGGATTGCTACCGCGATCCCGTTTGCATCAGAATTCCGAGAGGAAAGCCACGCAAATCAAGGATTTGCTACTTTTTTATTTTAACCCCTTTCGAAAGCAAGCTTTCTCAGCGGTCTAAAATAAAAAAGCCCCCAGCTTATGCTGGAGGCTTTCCTCTCTTCGTGATCCGCCCGGGATTCGAACACGGAACCTACTGCTTAGAAGGCAGTTGCTCTATCCAGTTGAGCTAGCGGACCTGGTAATATTCATTCCATATATGAATGATTGTAATCTTTATTAAATCAACTGCCTTCTGCAGTTGCTCTATCCTTCCGCCCACGATAGCTATCGGGGATCGGGAGAGCTAGCGGACCATTGGTAAAACTAACGTTGAGGATTAGCTGAGCTATCCTTTTGAGAGTTGCTAAATCAAAGAGCGGAGAGAGGGGGATTACTCATACACACTTGCATGCCGCACTGCCCCTCGTGAACCTTCGGTTTCGAACCCAAGGGTTCTCATCCCCCAATTCATTCTATCTAATAAATCAAAGAGCGGAGAGAGGGGGATTCGAACCCCCGGTACGATTGCTCGTACGGCAGTTTAGCAAACTACTGGTTTCAGCCACTCACCCACCTCTCCGGATACTGAAAAAATGTCTTTCTATAAAGGCATTTATTAAAGGATTGCAAATATAGTATTTCAATAGAAAAATAACCTACCTAATGAATAAATATGAATCAGTAAATTATCAAGTGTGGTTCTAAGGTTATTTTGCTGCGATTTGAGGTCATGGTTTGGCACTTTTCGCGAGCTGCAGAATTAGACAAGATTGACAAATTTGATGAGGTTGTTACCTGAAAGTCTGGTTCCTTTCTGTAGCTAAATCAATAAGCCTTAAATTTAAAACGGATACTTAATTGTTTGAGCGTTTGATGAATGGTTGATTATAGCCGTATAAATTCAACGTTCAGGCTGTTCGCATTGCCTGCAGGAGGGGTTTTGTACCCATTCATGATGATGGTATAGTACTGCTGACTTTGTAACTCTACATCAACTGCAGTGATCAAGGTGTTTTCTCCAACCGACTGCTTGAAAACGAAAGTAGATTTTCCAGTGTCTACAGGCTTGAACTCACTTCCTTCTTTAAAGTCTATCAAATAAAAGAGATCAAATTCATCTACTACCACATCCATTTCAGCAGCGTCTGGAGATAGCTGAATGAACCTTACCATCGCCTTGTCAGCAACACTTAAGGGAAACTTATCTTCAATAATGACCGCTTCCAGGCTTTTTAAGGTATTGGCTAAAAAAATGGAATAGCTTTCATATTCCACAAAAGTAAAAGTCGTATCCACAAGCGTCACCACACCCGTAATCGCATCAATGAATTTCATGTTCCGGTCACCAGGAAAGAACCGCAGGTAGTTGGTGAAGTCCTTGAATTTGTAAGGGGTATTATTGATCTGACCAGTGCTTACCAGGACATTGATCCCGTTAGTATCAGGAGCGCCATGGTATATGCTTACATAGGCTGCATCAATGGGTTCAGGTAAATCTTCCGCATCATCTTCGCAACTTACAAAAAGCAGAGAACTAGCTAAGACTGAGATCAAAACCATCAATTTTATTAGTTCATGATTCTTCTGAATTGATGATTTCATGATCTAAAAATATGCATTTATTAAAAAATATCGCATGTGATCTTATTAAGCTGATAGGTATATAGACTTATTAATCACTAATTTGGTTGGAATGTTTAATTAAAAATATTTTCTGATTGAATGTATGTGAAAACGTAATTCAAAATTCAATAATTGATATTTGGCTTAAACATAAAAAGCCCTGAACAATGAAGGTCAGGGCTTTAATAATATCAGGATATTCAATTTACCATTCTACTCCGGTGTCTTTCCAGCTTTTTGATTTGGCAGACTCCAGTACCATTTCACACACTTTTTGCGTTTGAAGTGCTTCTCTAAAAGTAGGGGAGCAAGGTGTGTCTTCATCCAGAGACTTGAAAAAATCAGCTACCTGATGAATGAATGAATGTTCGTATCCAATGATAAGGCCTGGCACCCACCACTTATCCATATAGGGCTGATCTCCGTCTGTTACATGAATAGATCTCCATCCACGAACAATTGAATCATCACTGTGATCAAAATACTCCAGCCTGTTCATGTCATGCAGATCCCAACGGATAGAGGCGTTTTCGCCATTTATTTCGAAAGTATAGAGTGCCTTATGTCCTCTTGCATATCGGGTAGATTCGAATTGACCCAGGGAGCCATTGTCGAAGTGACAGTGGAAGATACAAGCGTCATCGATGCCTACTTTTTGCATCTTATTACTATCCGAGTGCATGCGTTCTTTCACGAATGTTTCAGTCATCGCTGAAACGTCTTTGATTCCGCCATTCAGCCACATCGCTGTATCTATACAGTGTGCAAGTAAATCACCAGTCACACCAGAGCCAGCTGCTTCTGCATCCAGTCTCCAGGTACCAGCGCCACCTTGCGGTACATCCGGGCTGATGGTCCAATCCTGTAAAAAGTTGGCCCGATAGTGAAAGATACGGCCTAGTTTCCCAGAGTCAATCACCTGTTTAGCTAACGTTACAGCAGGTACTCTTCGGTAGTTATACCAAACGGTGTTTTTAACACCTGCTTTTTCTATCGCTTCTACCATTTTCTCTCCTTCTTCCAGTGTTCGGGAAAGGGGCTTTTCACAAAGTATCATTTTTCCTGCTTCAGCAGCAGCAATTGCAATTTCTGCGTGGGTATCATTGGGCGTACAGATGTCTACTGCATCGATATCGTCTCTTGCGATAAGTGCTTTCCAGTCTGTTTCTGTAGACTCATAACCCCACTGTTCAGCAAAGGCCTCAACTTTGTCTTTGCTTCTTGAGCAGACGGCCTTTAAAACGGGCTGATTTTTTATGTCAGGAAAAAAGTTTTTGAGTCGATTGTAACCATTGGAATGGGTACGTCCCATAAATCCACATCCGATCAATCCAATTCTTATTTCTTTTTTGTCCATTGTTGTTTTTTTTGTCTCAATTAAAAATTATACGGTAATATCTCAGGCAGACCATCCATGTGCTTCACGCACCTTGATCATCATGGCCAGGATATCATTCCATGTTTTTTGCTGAGTCATTACGGAATTGTCAAACATACATCCATCCCAGCACATGTGTTGGAAGGCTTTGGTGAGTTCACCAGATCCATCACGCAACCAGAAACCTGCATCTTTTACAACATCGAGCTTTCCGTTAGGGTCAGTGGCCTGGCAATGACGGCCTGTCTTATCGTGTGAACCAGTACCATGTACGGTACCATCATTTTGTGCCACATGAAAATCGATGGTATAAGGACGCAATGCATCAGTGATTTTCTTGAGACCAGCTTCTAAGGTAGCCCGGTCACTCCAGTCGAAATTTTCTGGCAGGATACGGTCCTCTGGTTTGTTATATCCTAATAGGTATAACAGGGTGTGAGCCATATCAGCCTGGAATCCCATATTTGGTCTGTCTACAGCTTCTAATGTCTCTACCATTGTTTTCCAGCTATGCATACCTCCCCAACAAATCTCACCTTCAGCAGCTAGCTTTTCATCATATTCGGCAGCTACGTCACACGCAGCTTGAAATGTTTTTACGATGAGTTTTGAGTTATTGACCGGGTCTTCTGCCCAGACGTCAGGACTTGAAGCGGAGTCAATACGGATAACACCATAGGACCGAACACCTTCTTCACGCATCACTTTAGCAAATTCGCATGCTTTACGGACCATCTCAATAAAGGTTTTTCGGTCATCATCGCTTCCTAATGTGGGTCCACCCCAGATAGGGGCCACGAGGCTACCGACATTAAGGCCATAACCTCCGATCTTTTCAGCGATCTTTTTAAAATCATCTTTTGATCCTTCAATATTGATATGTGGATCAAGAAGTCCAAGGTCTACTCCGTCAAACTTAACACCATCGACTTCTGCGACGGCAGTCATCTCCAGCATTTTGTCAAAAGGAATCGGAGGCTCAGAATCCGGTCCTTTACCTACGATACCTGGCCATGTGGCATTATGTAATTTGGGATAGTTGTTCATGGTTTGAGTTTTTAAGTTTTAACAATTATTTAGTTCCTACCAAAGTTATAAAATCATATCCGGGTTTTCAGGACCGAAGTGTTTTAGCATCACAATCGGATCACAATCGGAATAATTGGTGATTTTCACACCTGCCTTGGCAGCGTTCTCAGTTACAAAAAATTCATCATTGGTCAGTTGACCGTATCGGATCATGGAAGGCGTTTCTACTTCCCAAACACCCATCTTACCGTGTCCCTGCATCATGATCATGCCATAAGCAGCATTGTCTTTGATGGTAACCGTTTGTCCGGGGAATACCGTCAGTTCTTTGGCGCTGAAAGCATCGGATCGATAGCAAATCCATGATTCACTGTACCCCTCCATCTCAGCAGCAGGCTTAATCGGAATTGGATTCATGAAACGTGTCTCCAACATGTTTGGATCCGTATTTAATTCCCAGTCTAATACTTCTATCAATTGATCGAAATCGCCCATTCGGTCTTTAGGCGTTCCGTTCCATAGGAGCTCTTCTGGAATAATGGCTTCATTTACCAGCGACTGATACATCGCGAATACATCCGAGGCTTTTTGTGGTTCGTACGTACACATACTTCCTGGTGCATGCAGCATTCCCGGAGGAACGTCCCAACCTGTACCGGGTTCCAGACGGAAGGCGGAAGAGAAATTAGTGATCTTATTGTCTCCTTTCGTAAAATTAACGAGACACTCTCTGATTTGCTCTTTGGTTGTGCCAGGGGTAATTCCGAAGAAAGTATATGGAAAATCTCCTCCATGGTTATTCACCTGTGGTGGGAAGTAGTAGGCTTCGGGCTTACCTTTCTGTCCAATTTTTGCCGCATCCTCATCATTGTGGTGAACATGGTGGGGCAGGGGACCCATGTTGTCAAAGAACTTGGAGTACATCGGCCAGCTTTCATGCTCATTCCAGAGTCTGTCGCCAATGATTTCACCTTTCATGGTGTCTACCACGTCTCTTAGCGTTACCTGAACTTCTTTAGCACCATCTTTAAGCACAACCTGACTAAGTCCTTCATGCTTTCCGGTAAGGGGACCGTTTTGAGCTGGTGTAGTTGAAGAAAACCATCTTTCATCGATACCGCCACGAACGCCTCCAAGCACATAGTAATCATCCGGGTGTAATTTTATTCTTCTTCCTGGAACACAAAATGATCGGGGCACCCAGTTTGGGGCCAGCCTTAAGATTCCTTTTCCCTGTTCCAATGCATCTTCTGCGAGTCTTTTATCCATGGTTTTTTAAAGGTAAATTGTTAGGTTTATTTATTTTGTTTTATCTATTAATGTATGTATTTGATCTTTGTTGGTCAACAACTCAATTTCCAGGTTATAGGATCTGGATTCTCCTGGCTCCAGAAAAATGAGCGATTTTTCTTTGCGTGCTGTTGCCTGTCCAATCGGCGGGTGTGTCCCCGGCTCTAATGCGGTCACATATTCTTTTTTACCCCAGTGCTGCCAGTTGGCAAGCCAGGGTAACTGTTTCTTTGGGTACCTGATGGCTAAGGCAAAGCCTAAGTCAGGATTGTATACACCTGCCTGTGCCATGCCTTTTGAATCAGGCGTTAAATCAACAAACCCACAGGCCTCACCATAACCCTGATGAGCTTCTAATGGCGGCTGACAGGCCTTGAAATCATGGTCGTTGTTGAAAATCTGATCATCCATTTCCCCACCACGTGATTTGCACGTGCCATTCCAAAGCAGCTGAGTGCCTTCATCAATAAGGGGCCAGCCGAAGTTGATGTGATATAGGTACATGTGTGGTGCTGGCTGGTTACCGGCGTTGATAACCTCATCATCAATCCTGATTACGGATTGTCCCAGGGTGCCTGAAATCTTGCGCCTCAGCTCCAGTCGGTTCCCGAATACCTGTGTCTGTTTCATGGTACCGGTAATGCTCATATCCATTTTGCCTCGTAATGGGTCTGGCTGAACGATGGATTCAATGGTGGCAGGTGTATTGCTAATTTGATCGTGCAAACCCCGGCTGCCAAATTCATCTTCTTCCGGACCCCCGACATGCGTCATCCCACAGGTGGTGATTAAACCTCCACTAAATGATTTAAGCCATTCAATGCCACTGCTTGCAGAAGCTTCTGGTGGCGTGATACCCCCGTGGCTGAGCCAGGCCAGGCTATGTTGATTAAAGAAAGCATCAACGATGTCAAGGCTGCGGTCCAGGACTACCTTATATCTTAGCCCGGTACCTGTATTGATCCAGGCAATGCGGGTATTTCTTCCTGCTCCATTGTCAAGAATGGAAGTTTCGATGCCTCCAACCTGGGCAGGATTTGAAATTTTATCCTGCCATCCTTTTTGACTTATTATGTTGGTTTTGTCATTCATGAAAGGGAATGCTTCTTTGCCATTTCCTGAATGAAAGAAAGTCCATTTTCGGCCATTTTCCATGGTTCGGCAAATTCACGCCAGACGTTGATGGCATTAGCGAAATCCGGATCATTACGGGTAAAACCTTCGATAGTTAACCAACCTTCATACTTAATTTTTGCAAGGGTTGAAAAGGATTCATCCCAACGTACATGTCCTGCTCCGGGGGTGCCCCGATCATTTTCACTGATGTGAAAATGTTTAAGATAGGGAGCTATTGTTTCTATGGATTCCTCAATGCTCTTTTCTTCAATATTTGCATGATGCGTATCATACATCGCCTGAACATTGGGATGATCTGTTACTTGAATCAGATGAGACAATTGAGCTGCCGTATTGCATAAATAGCATTCAAATCTATTCAGCGCTTCAGGGGTAAGCATGATCCCGGCCTCTGAAGCATAGTCACCTGCTGCTCTTAATACTTCAGCACTTCTTTGATATTCCTCTTCAGTAGGGGCGTGTTGCTGGAAGGTAGCAAAAGCGGAATGGAAAGGGCCACAAAGAACCTGTGCATTCAGGTCATGTGAACGATCGATCACCCATTTGATTCGGTCCAGGCCTTTTTGTCTGACCTTTTTGTCTGGATCGATCGGGTTTTCTTCTTTTGATAATACGGTGACGGTGGTGGTTTCTAAGCCAATGTTCTTGGCATGGTCACCTATTCGTTTGTATGCTTTTTCATCTGGCTCGCCTACAAAAAATTCTGCTCCGTCGTAGCCAATTTCCTTTAACCGATCAAGTATCGGCAATAATTCATCATTGACACCTGCGGACCAGGCAAGCACATTAAATCCAATTTTGATCATTTTTATAACACTTTTAAACGGACATCCTTGTATTCTACTTTCATAGGAGGTCCTTTATGAACCTGGAAGCCAAGTAGTCCGGTTGCTTTACGATTCACTGCATCATTATCTGTAACATCACTCATCAATATGCCATTGATGTAGTGTTGCAGTCTGTTTCCTTTGATGATCAAGTGACATTCATTCCAATCTTCAAACTTGATTTTCGCTTTCAGTTCTTCAGCTGCGCCCAGAGAGTCGACAACCTGAGTACTCTGCCAGGCATTTCTCTGTACATTGTCTCTTACAGATTTGCTGGCATCTTCCTGACTATTTACAATCACTTTCTGACCTCTATAGGCCAACGTGGCTCGTTTACGCTCTTCATAGTTCTGACCAGTATACCGTACTCTGCCGTCGATATCCGCCTGGTAGCCCTTTAATCCATAGGGCACTCCATCTACCATCTCACTTCGGTATTGTATGCCACTATTACCTGATTCTGTGATTCTGAAATTAACTTTAAGTTCAAAATCTGATAATTCACCACCTTCATAGATCAAGAAGGTGTTTGCCTCTAAGGGTGTGTCTTCAGTTACCCTTCCAACGATATTACCGTTTTCCACATCCCAATGGATCCCATCGCTCGACCAGTTCGTGAGGGAGTTACCATCAAATATGGAGACAAAGCCATCGCCCTGACTTACAGGTTTATCAGCTGAACTTGCATCATTTGAACTTTTTGAATCACTACAGCCGGATATTATAAGGAACATCAAACTAAGTAGGGTGAGGGGTACGTATGTTTTATTGATCATTTGAGACATGGTTGATTATATACAAAATATTTCCAATTGAAGCATAGTGAGTGGGGCATGAAAGCCCCTTTTCAAACTATTTGTATACAGGACTCTCTGGGTTACCACCAGAAATCAGGTAGGCCATCAAGTCTTTAAGCTCCTCTTCGTTAAGTGCATTGATAGTTCCGGGAGGCATCGCTGAAACTTTGGATTCATCAACTCTTACCACTTCGCTGGCAGGCACTTTTCGAGTATTATCCGGATCAAATGGATTCTGAGAAACTTCATATAGTTCGTCAGTTTCATTTACAATCCGACCTACGATTGACTGACCATTTTTAAGGACGAGAATCGATGATGCATATTGATCAGATATTACTTTACTAGGTTCTACGATTGAGCTCAATATATCTTCTACGGAAAACCTGGTACCCAATTGACTTAGTTCAGGTCCACTTGATCCTCCATTACCATCAACCGAATGACAAAGGATACAATTCGCAGCAATAAACATGTTTTTGCCTTGTATTGGGTTCCTCTTGCTAAGCTCTGAAATTTGAGATGCATCTTCAATCTTCCAATTTTTACCTGGCCCTTTTGCACTGACAGCCTCAGCAATGCCAATTCCTCTTTCATTCAACAAATCATCGCCGGATAATTCATTGTAATAGGCTAGCCGATCTTCCGGCACATGTGTAAGTGCGGTCTTTCTGGCATTGTTGATATAACCTATATAGCTGTTGCCAGCTTGAAAACCCAGGGCCGTTTTAAACCAGCTAAAATAACGCTCACGCAATTCAGGCGTCCATCCAGTTTCCAGCTCACTTAATACCATTCCATAGAAAGTATGCTGCGCAGGAGGCATGTTTTTTAGTGTCTTTGCAATACTCATTCCATAGCGTAGGTTTCTGAGTATAAGGTCAGATCCCTCTGTCGCATTATTGGTCATACCAGAGGCATCTCCCTTGGTTTCAGATTCCAAAAGAGTAAGGGTCTTCTCAATAACCCCAGGTGCTTCTATAAAAGCAAGTATTTTACTTAACTCAAAGTTTAATACATCGTTGTCACTCGGATATTGAGGCGATAGGAAGTCATTAATCTTTGCAGTAAGGTTCCTCTGCGGTTTTCCGAATCTCGCCAGATTTAATTCAATTGCACGTGCCAAATCAATTTGTTGATTTATTGTTAAACCATTGTAATTGATGCCTAATAAGGCATTTAATATAGATGTCTGGTTTTTTTCATCTCCTTGTCTTGTCAACGCCAGACTTCCCTGAATCAACCTTACCGGATCTTTTTCTTGCAATACTTTAGTCTTCCATTTAGACACCGGTTGGTGTTCTACGGCAATTCGAGCAGCATATTGAATAAATCGATCTTCATTATTTAGGTGTTGCCATGCAAAATCTACTGCTCCTTCCTGAGGCTCTCCATGATACTGCTCCAACTCAACCCTTAATTTATGTTCTGGAGTCTCTGCAGGTGCGGTATAAGAATCGTCCAATGATTCAGTATCTCCATAGTAAACCCTGTATAAGTCAGAACTTAGGCGACGTCCACCGGTCATGAAATACATAGCCCCATCGGGCCCTATTACCCCATCTGTCAAAGGCAGAGGAATACCAGATAAAAACTCTTCTTTGGTACCTGTGTAGGTAGATCCTTCAGGCTTTAAGTGAATGGCATAGATAATTCCAAAGCTCCAATCAAAAGCAAAAACTACATCTTTATAGGCACTAGGAAACTTAGCTGATTTACCATGGATAACACCTGTTGGTGAACCCTGACCAATATTTAAAATAGGAGGTAAGTTATCAGGGTAGGCAGGTGACCATTTGCCATTTCCAGTTCTCCACCCATACTCACTACCGCTGGTTACATGACAAATTCTTGTTGGACGATACCAGGGCATTCCCAAATCCCATTCCATATCAGAGTCATAGGTAAATAAGTCTCCTTGTTGGTTAAATGCAATGTCAAAGGGATTTCTGTAGCCTGCACTGATGAGTTCCCAATGCTTTCCTTCTGGATCAATTTTTGCAATCCAACCACCAGGAGCTAACCTGGAGCTTGCATGACCTCTTGGATCTGTAAGGGCTGGGAACAGGTTATCATGTTGCCAAACCTTTGGTAATCGATAAGCATCCATCTCAGGAGCATCTGTATGATTTCCTGAGATGACATACAAGGATTTTTCGTCAGGACTTAAGATTACGCTGTGCGGTCCATGCTCACCATTTCCTTTAAGGGGTCTTATTAGTGTAATCTTATCAAATTGATCGTTGTTATTTAAATCTTGTAGCCTGTAGAGTCCGCTTTGTTTTGGGAATTCTTCATCCTCTCGGTTATTGATCATTACATAAAGACTGTTGAAGGCCCATAACAAACCTTGTGCATGTCCCATTTTTAAAACGGAGTCATCAGCACCCTCAATATCAAATTTTAATCGCTCTACTTTTGGAGCTTCGGTTGATCCTATGGGTGCCACCTCAATTCGATACAATGAGCCATATTGATCGGAGGCAATTATTCTTCCTTTATCATCAAAGGCCATTGAAACCCAGGAACCCATGTCATTTTCTGATGGGCTGAAAAGATGTTCAGCAACGAACCCAGGTTGAAGGGTTAATTTATCAAGTTTCGGGTTTTCGGGTTGTTCTTGTTGTTCACAGGAAGATATAAACAGCAGAAAAATTAGTAGTAGGGGTGAATAGACAAGGGATTTCAATTTCATATGTTGGTCAGTTATTTTTGGTAATATAATGTCTTTAAAGCCAATCCTAAAGCCTTAATGTCAATTTTTAAACACCGCGGACTTACTTTAATGCAATAAAATTGAGGAAATATTGATTTAAAAGTATCCTGTAGTGGCGGGTTAAATCTTTTCAGTAAAAAAAATCAGCCATTGATTGGTAAAATCACCGGATTGGTGGAGAGCTAATAGCTAATTTGATCCCTCATCAGTTTTTATAATGATTAAAGAATATCTGGTTACACTATCCGGGTAAAATATCCGCATTGGATATAAACCCTCCGGCTGAAAATTTGGCATACTTCCCTGCGCGATCTTGCCCCCGTTCTGCGATTTTATCTTTATGGCCTTTTCCGCCAATGCTCTACCTTTCTTGAATCGCTTATAATCATAGGGGTTGTAATCAAGGTTTTTCTGAGGATTTCTTAGATCAAAAGTTGAACGAAGGTTTTGTAAAGAGGTATCCAGCTTGAATTGATGCGCTTGCTGAGCTTTTGATTGATAGCTAAAAAAAAGCATGATTATAAAAATGGTAAATAGCTTTTTCATTCTGATTTATTTCATTGGATATAACCGTAAGGTAACGAATAAACGAATTTTATGCCATCGCATTGTATGATTTTCAGGGAAGAATACTTGAGGTATTGCTGGGCGTGTATCCGATACGATGTGCCTTAACCAGAATTTTAGCATCTGAACTCACAGCTATTGGTTCTGAGTAGACATTCCAGTTTGATGGTTCAATTTCAGCTTTTACTATTTGGTAGCCTATGGATGCCCCTGGTGTTTCACAATTGATTGATAACATTCCATCCGATAATTCAGTAATTGGTTCAGCAGTCTGTGGTTGCTCATTCTTTCCCTGCCAGAGCTGGTCGATAAGCGTTCGCTCCGGGAGGTTGGGCTGATCTCCAATTGCAGCGAGCCATCGATCCATTTCAGCTCTTAACTCAACTATTTTTCCCTTGTAGGCAGGGTTATCAAACAGGTTATTCAATTCATGGGGATCATTGATACAATCAAATAACTCTTCTGGATCTTTTGTTGCTCTGAACCATTGACTTTGGTATTCATTTAGTTTACCCGCCTCCTTCAGTTTCAGGAGCTCTTTCATGCTAGGGATTTGTTCGCGGTAAACAACAGGCAAATAATAGGGTTGTTCAGGGCGATAGTTTCGGATGTATTTAAATCGGTCATCTCTTACTGCCCTGATGGCATCGGTAAAGCCATCAAAACGATCAGCTGCTGCATGAACATATTGACGTTCTTTTTCTGCTGTAAAAGTGCCAAGGAATGCCTGACCTTGCATATATTCTTTAGGAGCCTGTCCCGTAAGAGAAAGTGTAGTAGGCGCCAGGTCTATAAAGTTGACCAGTTGATCATCGATGGATCCTGCACCTCTTTTATCAGGAAACCTGACGATCAATGGTGATTTTAATCCACTGTCATAGATCAGTCGTTTCTGTCGTGGCAGCGGTCCGCCATGGTCGGCATAAAAGAAAATAATGGTATTATCCATTAAGCCATCTGCTTCCAATTGATCCAGAATGGCACCTAATTGGCGATCCATCTCAGCGATGTTGTTATAGACTTTCCACATATCATGCTGTGTGACTTCATTGTCTACTAAATAGGGCGGGACCTTAAACTGAATGGATTTTGAAACATGAATGGGTGTCTCATCTCCAGTCGTCTTTCCATTCCATGAGGATTTCGCCAATGAGGTATCGCCTGATTGGTAGTGCCTTAATTCATTTTTCCTAACTCCATAGGGTTCGAATAGTCCTGACTCATGGGTGGTAGTGAAATTGAATATCGAGAAGAAAGGTTGACCTTCCTGCCTGTTGCGGTAATGTGCATAATAACTGCTTTCATCCCATGCGGTAACGGGGGCGCTAAATTGATAGTCTTCCTTTACGTTATTCGTACAGTAGTATCCATCTAACCTCAGCCACTCACTCATCATTCTTGTTTCAGGTGGAGGAACTGCCTCATAGCTTGGTAGCCCGGTAACTTCTGTATAAGACCCTGTTCGCATGTGGTTGGCTCCGATGCTGGAAGGATACATGCCAGTAGCAATGGCAGCCCTACTGGGTGCACACACGCCGGAGGGTGAAAAGAAATTTGGATATCGAATTCCTTCAGCTGCCAGCCGGCTGAGGTTGGGTGTCTCTATGGTGGAATCCCCAAAAGCAGGAATATAATGTCCCATATCTTCAGTCACCAACCAAATAATGTTGGGTCGATCAGGAGAACTTATGACTTCTTGAGTTTGTGTATTTTCCTGATTTCCACAACCAATTATTGTCATGGAGACTATCATCAAAAGGATTTTTGAAGCTTGGTTAAAATGAAAGTTCATTGGCTTTTCTCTTCTTCGCGGGTATTAAAATCTAGTTATAGTGCTTTTTTGAGCCCTTCGATCAGGCGATCAATATTTTCTTTTCTTGCAGTATGCCCCATCAAACCTATGCGCCAGATTTTTCCTGCCAATGGACCTAAACCACCTCCGATTTCGATTTTGCTATATTTCAACAGGTGTGACCTGACCGCAGCGTCATTGACACCATCAGGTATCGCAACAGCATTTAGCATAGGTAGTCTGTAAGGTTTATCTACGAAGAAGGACAATCCTAATTTATTTAGCTCCTCACCAAGGTATTCGTGCATTTGTTGATGTCTTTGAAAAACGTTTTCTAGCCCTTCATCCAATATTAAGTGGACGGCTTCACTAAGTCCGTAAAGCATATTTATTGGAGCGGTATGGTGATAAGCCCTTTTCTCACCAGCCCAATAGTTGATGATCATGGTCAGATCCAGGTACCAGTTGGGCACTTTTGATTTTCTATTTTGAATTTTCTCTACGGCACGTTCAGAAAAAGATACTGGGGATAACCCGGGAGGGCAGGACAAACATTTTTGTGTCCCACTGTAGATGGCATCAATATTCCATTCGTCAGTCTTTACAGGTATGCCACCAAGGCCAGTTACGGTGTCTACAAGAAAGAAAGCCTCACTTTCTGCTTTCACAACTTTAGAAATCTCTTCTATCGGATTTCTTACCCCTGTAGAAGTTTCTGCATGTACTACTGCAATAAGATCATAGGTATTTCCTTGAAGCTTTTCCTTTACATCTGCTACGATCACAGGAGTTCCCCACTCAAATTCTAAGGCGTCGACCGAAGCTCCAAGTCTACCAGCTAAGTCCTGCATTCTCTTTCCAAAAACACCATTGGTTAAGATCAATACTTTCTCTCCGGGCTCTAAAAGATTCACAAAACAGGTTTCCATTCCTGCAGACCCAGTTCCTGAAACTGGTATGGTTAGTTTGTTTTGTGTTTGAAATAGCTGTTGCAGGGATACCTTGATGTCATCCATGATCGCAATAAAGTGCGGATCCAGATGTCCCAATGTTTTGGTAGCCAGTGCCTGATAAATCTCATCCGGAACGCAAGAGGGGCCAGGTCCCATTAAGGTGATTTCCTCTACGTTGTTTAATAATTCTGATTTCATTTGAAAGGGTTGTCGTTTTAGAAATTCAAATTCGAATATAATTTTTCCTTTATGAATGGATTCCAATAAATAAGATTTTTTTTGAATTAAGCTTATTTCCTGAATAGCATTTGCTAAAAAAATGTTTCGTTTTCATAAGATTCGCTAAATTTCAAAATCATAGCACACTATACCCAAATCGGATGAGATCAATATTACTAACCTTCGTTGCATTATTTTACTTAGTTGTATTCACCAGTTGTCAAGAGGAAGAATCAGCGCCACCTAACATTTTGGTCATCTTTAGTGATGACCATGCCTACCAGGCGATTAGTGCCTATGGGTACGGGCTAAATAAAACACCCAATATTGATCGAATTGCCAATGAAGGTGCTTTGTTTACAAGATCATGTGTGACAAACTCGATTTGTGCGCCAAGTCGGGCAGTATTACTCACAGGTAAGCACAGTTTTGTCAATGGCAAGGTCGACAACGTTCAGCCCTTTAACTGGGATCAACCAAGTTTTCCTAAACTTTTACAGGCCAATGGCTACCAGACTGCGCTAATAGGTAAAATACACTTGAATGGATTGCCACAAGGCTTTGACCATAGCATGGTATTACCCGGTCAGGGGAATTATTATAACCCGGACTTTATTGTCGATGGGGAGAGGAAAAATTTTATCGGCTATTGCACGGAGATTATCACGGAGTATACCATGAAATGGCTACAAGAAGATCGGGATCCTGAAAAGCCATTCCTTTTACTCTATCACCATAAAGCACCCCATAGAAATTGGAAGCCGGCTCCTAAATACCTGACACTATTTGATGATAAAGAATTTACACCCCCGGCTAATTATTTTGATGACTATGAAGGTAGAGGAGTAGCAGCCAAAGAGCAGGAAATGGAAGTGGATGGTCATGCCGGTTGGGGACATGATTTCAAAATGATGGTTGACCCCAATGGGGACAGTACAGGTTTTGTCAGAGAACTCAACCGCTTTAACGAAAAGCAGTTGGCAGATTGGATGGCAGCCTATAAACCAAAAAATGATGCTATGAAGGCCAAATATGCCGAAATGACGGATAAGGAAATTGGTCTCTGGAAATACAATCGCTACATCAAGGATTATCTCAGGTCCATCCAGTCAGTGGATGATGGAGTAGGTGAGGTTTTGGATTACCTGGAAGAGACGGGACAATTAGAAAATACCATCGTAGTTTATACCTCAGATCAGGGGTTTTATTTGGGCGAGCATGGTTGGTTTGATAAGCGTTTTATGTACAAAGAATCCTTTAGAACCCCATTGTTGGTCAGGTATCCGAAAGAGATAAAGCCAGGAACCAAAATTGATGAGCTCGTGCAAAACCTTGATTTAGCACCTACCTTTCTGGACTATGCAGGAGTGAAAATCCCGGAAGATATTCAGGGAGAATCATTTAGAAAGTTGGTCAGTGGAGAGACTGATGAATGGCGGGATGCTGTCTACTACACCTATTATGAGTATCCATCTGTTCACATGGTAAAGCGGCACTATGGAATAGCCAATAAAAGATATAAGTTGATGCACTTCTATTACGATATTGATCAATGGGAATTATATGACCTTGAAAAAGACCCGAATGAGATGCAGAATGTCTATAATGATCCTTCTTATGCTGATGTCAGAGAAGACATGCATAAAAAGCTCACTGAGCTTCGTAGCTCCTACGGCGACAGCGATGCCAACGATGAGAAGTTTTTAGATCAATATTTAGAAGTTAGAAATACAGCAAGGGCAGAGATTCGATCGTACTGATAACGGTCATGAATGAAATAGCGGTGATCAGCCTTCAGCGGAATACTTAAATATACGTTCCATTAAGGTCCATTTTTCACTGGAAGATGCGTTAGCAGAGCTTTTTTGATATTTAGCCATAAATGCTTCCCATTCAGCCTGTCGGGGTAGCGTGGCCAGTTTATTCATTTGGGCTTCAAAATCAAAGTTTTCCGGAGTCACAATAATCATGAATAATTGTGTCCCATTCAAATAGATCTCATGATCTAATATCCCTACTTTGCTGATCCCATCTAATATTTCTGGCCAGACTTTGCTGTGCCATGACTTATATTCCTCTATCAGATTTGGGTCAGACTTGAGTTCAAGTTGCATGCAGTACCGTTTTACCGGTAGATCAAAGGCACGCTGCGCATATCCTGAGGAGGTGGAATCTTTTTGTGACATCACTGTTAGTTAATAAAGACTCTTTAAGGCTTTTACCCAATTTTGTGCCATTAGATAACTACCTGAGAATGAAGGGTGTACGCCATCGCCACTCCAGTAAGTCTGTTTAACCTCTTTGCTGGCATCATCAAATATCTTTTGATAGGGAATCCATGCTGTTTTGTGCTTGTTGGAGATGTTTTTGGCAGCGGATTGATATTTCAGAAAGTCGGCAGGGTTCCAGTTTTCATCTTTCTTGATGGCTGAACCTTCGTTGAGTGCGAATGGCTCACCAATAATAATCTTTATGCCTGGTAAGGCTTTTTTAGTTCTTGATAGAAGTACATCAAGATCATTTTCATAAGTGGAGGGTGTCCCTTCATAGCCATGCTTGAAAGTATGCCAGTAGTCGTTTACGCCGATGAGGATACTAACAACATCAGGCTTAAGATCCAGACAGTCTTTGTCCCACCTATCTGCAAGTTGATTTACTTTATTTCCACTGATTCCCCGGTTATATAAATCCCACTGGGTATTTGGTAGACCGCCCATTAGTTCAGCGGATGCCATTGAAGCATATCCTCTTCCCATACCTCCAAAATCATTGGCTTTTTCACTGTCCTTTTTTCTCCCTGAATCTGTTATAGAGTCACCCTGAAAAATGACCGTTAAGTGCTCGGGTAATTTCATTTTGCGAGGGACGGGTTGACTATTTCCAGCAACTAATCCAGTAAGACCGATAGCTGAAAGTGCGGATTTTTTTATAAATGATCTTCTGGGAGTATTAGAAAAAGGGTTTTTCATTGTATATGTATATTATCAACTGTTTGAGTAATTTAATGGAAAACTATCATTTCTGTAGTTATAGTAAAAATGACTATAAGTAATTATGTTTGTAATGATATCCAATAATATAAAAACATTATACCCATGCCAACATTAGGAGATAAAGAATATTTCAAAGGGGTAGGATCAATCAAATTTGAGGGTCCAGAATCTACTAATCCATATGCATTTAAGTATTACGATGAGAATAAGGTCGTAGCAGGTAAAAAGATGAAAGATCATTTCAGGTTTGCCTGTGCATATTGGCATACCTTATGTAATACGGGCGCTGATCCTTTCGGACCGGGAGTAAAGGTCTTTCCCTGGGATGTTTCTAGTGACCCTATTCAGCGGGCTAAGGATAAGATGGATGCAGCTTTTGAATTTATCACTAAGCTTGGGTTGCCTTATTTCTGCTTTCATGATTTTGATTTGATTGATGAAGGGAATTCTATTGCTGAATCGGAACAACGCCTGAATAGCATTACCGATTATGCCAAAGAGAAGATGTCTGCCTCTGGCGTTAAGCTCCTCTGGGGAACGGCTAATCTCTTTTCTCATACCCGCTACATGAATGGAGCAGCTACCAATCCGGATTTTAATGTATTGGCCCATGCCGGAACTCAGGTAAAGAATGCGTTGGATGCTACGATTAAGCTTAACGGAGAGAATTATGTATTCTGGGGTGGTCGAGAAGGGTATATGTCCTTGTTAAACACAGACATGAAAAGAGAGCTTGATCACCTGGCCATGTTTTTACACAAGGCTAAAGATTATGCACGCAGTCAGGGATTTAAGGGCACGTTTTTCATCGAGCCTAAACCAATGGAACCCACCAAACACCAGTATGATTTTGATGCAGCCACTGTGGTAGGCTTTCTTCAGTCTAATGGATTGGATAAAGATTTTAAATTGAATATTGAAGTGAATCATGCAACCCTGGCAAGTCATACTTTTCAGCACGAGCTGCAGGTTGCTGCGGATGCCGGGCTTTTAGGTAGCATCGATGCCAACAGGGGCGATTATCAAAATGGTTGGGACACCGATCAGTTTCCGAATAATATCTATGAGGTAACAGAAGCTTTTCTGGTGATTCTGGAAGCCGGGGGATTTGGTGGAGGAGGTATCAATTTTGATGCGAAGACCCGTAGGAATTCAACAGACCTGGAAGACCTGTTTCATGCACACATTGGTGCAATGGATGTATTTGCAAGGTCATTGTTAATTGCTGATAAAGTGTTGACTCAAAGTGATTATAAGTCACTTCGCAAAGAACGTTACTCCTCCTATGATTCAGGAAAAGGTAAAGACTTTGAAAACGGAAAACTGGGTTTAACAGATTTGAGAGATCTTGCCATCAAATCAGGGGAGCCTGAGCAGATTAGCGGACGTCAGGAATACTTTGAGAACATCATCAATAATTGTATTTAGGATTAACCGCTAAGGCGCTAAGTTTTTCGCAAAGGATGCAAAGAAAACAGTTTCGTAGCTTGTAGTTAAATATACTATTTGGTAACCATCAATTTTTGGGGTAGCAGAAATAATTGATTACCTGGATTCTTCTAAGGTGTCATATTTGTCTACTAGCATCAGATAGTGTTAACTGCTATGGCGCTAAGTTTCACGCAAAGATGCAATGAAGTCCTTACGATCCTTGCGGTTTCTTTGTGATCCTTGCGGTTGGGGTATTAAAATTCGAAGTTAAACCCTTTATCCTTCAGTTCATTGTATACTTCTTCATCAAAACGATAAAGGCTTGCAGCGCGATGAGCCACATCTTGTTGTTTTTCATGACAATCCACAAGAAGACCCATCTTCAGGAATTTCCTTCTAAAGTTTGGTTTATCTAGTTTGATGCCAAGGATGGATTCATATAACTGGTGTAGTTGATGCAGGGTGAACTTTTCGGGCAAAAGATTAAAACCAATAGGGAAGTGTCTTACCTGATGTTTTAAGTGTTCCAGTCCGTATTGCAGGATGTTATTGTGGTCATATGGTAGATCGGGAACTTCATCCAAATGGAACCATTTTGCATCTGAAGCGGTAAACCCGGGGATGATTTCATAATTTTCAGGCTTTACCAATGAATAATAGGCCACCGTTAAAACTCGTTTTTCTGGGTATCGCTCTATTTCACCAAATGTTTTTAATTGTTCCAGATAGATATCTTTTACACCAGTAAGCGCATTTAATATACGGTCTGCTGCTTTGTCCAGACTTTCATTGTATTTTATCCATCCGCCGGGTATTGCCCATTTACCTTTACTTATTCCTTCCCCATGTTGTACCAGTAGGATTTTTAGGTCTGCATTAAACCCAAAGATTACGCAATCAATGGTCAGTGCCTCTATGATTTTATTGTTCAATTTATCATTCATTACCTCATGGCAGTTTAACTGATCATCGTGTGAAAATATTCAATTCAGGAGAATAGAATTACTTAGTTTCGCTAAATAGGCTAAATAAATTCCTAGATGTCAAAGAAAGAAATTTCCAGGATCAGTACAGTCGTTCATGAGGAATCTTTTGAAAGTACGATAACTGTTGATGGTGCAATTTTTGGATTTCAGGAGAGTAAATTAAAAGTATTATTGGTTAAAAGAGCGATTGAGCCTTTCATGAACCATTGGATGCTTCCCGGGGGAATCATGAAATATAACCAATCAGTGGAAGAAGCAATGAATGGTGTTTTGTTCCATTTAACAGGACTTAATGATATACATCATGAACAGGTTAAGGTCTATAGTAAAGTTGATCGTCATCCGGTTAAAAGGGTGGTGACGGTAGCTTTTTATGCTTTAATCAAACCTGAAAACCATAGGGTAATAGCCAAGAACTACATTTCTGATGTTAAGTGGTTTGCGATCAAAGAGGTACCTAAGTTAGGCTTTGATCACAATTTAATTTTGGAAGATGCGCTTGCTCAGTTGAGGGTCAATTTAAGAAACTATATCATCATGGGTGAGCTCTTGCCTGTGAAATTTACCCTTAAGGAATTACAAGATCTATATGAGCATATACTTGGAGAAGAACTAGACAGAAGAAATTTCAGAAAAAAAATGCTTCAATTAGATCTGATTAAACCTACCGGGGAAAAGAAAGTAGGAGCTAAGGGAGGTCCTGAACTATTTACAATGAAATAAGGAAATGCTTTTAATTTAGTCTTTCTGCGTATAAATTACATGGTATTGTCCTTGCGCTTAAAGTGGGATGTATATTTGGGAATCACTATATAGCTACATTTTTGTATTTTTAGTTTGCTATTGTGCTGAAAAGCTTTCCCGATAGGTAAAATGAATGTCTAACCTCCTTAATAAATAAACACACGATGTCACAAACATTCGAAGAGCGATTTGCAACCAACCCTGAAGATTTTAAACAGTATGATACGGCACGTATCAGAAAAGATTTTTTAATTGATAACCTTTTTCAGGACGATCATATACACCTGGTTTATTCTCACTATGATCGGTATATTGTAGGAGGAGTCAAGCCGATATCAGCCACTGTGAAATTAGAAACTTTTGATTTATTGAAGGCAGACACCTTTCTGGAACGTAGGGAGTTAGGTGTAGTTAATGTAGGAGGTCCGGGTGAAGTGATAGTCGATGGAAACACTTATCAACTCAATAGGAAAGAAGCGCTGTATGTCGGGATGGGTAGTAAAGATGTAAGTTTTAGGAGTTTGGAAAAAGCTGATCCATCCTACTTTTATTTGAATTCAGCACCTGCGCATCACGCGTATCCAGTTAAGCATATTGGGGCGGATAAAGCGGAGGTTGTTAACCTGGGAAGTCTGGAAACCAGCAATGAAAGAACAATAAATAAATTGATTGTAAATTCAGTCGTTGAGATCTGTCAGATGCAAATGGGGTTGACCGAGTTAAATACAGGCAGTGTATGGAATACGATGCCACCACATACGCATACCAGACGAATGGAAGCTTATTTCTATTTTGACTTACCTGAAGGTCAGTCAGTTGCTCATTTAATGGGTACTGCTGAAGAATCCAGGGTACTATGGGTTCAAAATAAACAAGCCATTTTGTCGCCACCCTGGAGTATGCATACCGGTGCAGGTACAAGTAACTATTCTTTTATCTGGGGTATGGCAGGAGAGAATCTTGATTATGGTGACATGGATGGTATCAAACCAACAGAATTAAAATAATTGGCAGATGGATTTATTTAACCTGAAATATAAGACGGCAATCGTAACCGGAGGTACACATGGATTGGGAATGGCCATTGCCAAAGGGCTCGGGTTGTCAGGCGCAACCCTGGTAATCAATGGGCATACTCCTGCTAAAATGGATGATGCGCTTAAAACCTATAAAGCACTTGGGATTAAAACCCATGGCTATCTTTTTGATGTTACCAATGAAGAAGAAGTAAAAAGAAATATCTCAAAGATTGAAGAGGAGGTAGGACCGATTGACATCCTGGTCAACAATGCAGGTATTATTAAGCGGGTGCCGATGCTTGAAATGGAGGTAGATGCTTTTAAGGAAGTCCTGGATGTGAACGTGGTAGGTTCCTTTATCATGGCCAAGCATATTGTTCCGGGTATGATCAAACGCGGCGGCGGAAAAGTCATCAATTTGTGTAGTATGATGTCTGAACTAGGTCGTAGTACAGTTGGTGCCTATGCAGCAGCTAAGGGTGGACTTAAAATGCTCACCCGCAACATGGCAACTGAGTGGGCAAAAAGTAATATTCAGGTAAATGCCATCGGACCCGGATATTTTGCAACAAGTCAGACAGCTCCTATTCGAGTAGAAGGTCACCCGTTTAACGAATTCATTTTGAACCGCACGCCAGCTGGAAAATGGGGGGATCCAGATGAGTTGATGGGTGTTGCAATATTTTTAGCTTCAAAAGCTTCAGATTTTATGAATGGCCAGGTTCTTTATGTTGATGGAGGTATCTTAGCAACCATTGGCAAACCTTCGAATGAACAATAATTAACCCCAAAAAATGAAAAAGTTTCACAGTCTTGGCTTATTGGTTTTGTTACTTATTTCTGCATGTAGGGAAGAGTTTATAACCATAGAAATAACAAATGCTGATCATGGCGTTGCTTTTATAAGCACTGAAGAACTCAGACGAAAGCAAGTTACTTTCAATGAAGAAACGGAGTCACCGATCTTTTTTATTGATAATCCCAACAAGCCTTTGACTGAGCAGGCGATATATGATCAGGGTGTATTAAGCGGGTTTTTAGTTAGGTCAGATACTCTGAAGCAAGTTATTGTTGAGGTAATATCAAAAATGAACCACCCGGCTGTGGATACTTTGACAAATATTCGCTTTGCCAAGAAGAAACCGTCATTACATGAAGTGGATTCTCTGGAAAGATTACCAGGGATGGAAACTAAAAGGACATCACCTGAATTGCAAATGGAAGGACCTACCTGGGAAAATGAAAGGGTAGCATTCAGGAATTACTTTGACCAGCGCAATGGGATGGATATCTTCGGCAAACGGGTTCAAAGGATGGTTTTAGATCAGGTTGGGATTCCTGGAGCCCCCTCGTATCATGATTTACAGGATTGGGGCCAGGATATTCTGAAAGTTGGTAATTCTCTCGGTGCAGGTGCTCTTGCACTACAAATTGGAGACTCTCTTTATCGGATTGCACCAGGCGCTGATGGGTCAGCAAAAGTAATGGTAGAAGGTCCTTTGCAATCTAAGGTCCGTTTAGTCTTCAACAATTGGAAAGTGCGCGATAGAACTTATCAGGTTATTCATGATATATCAATCAAAAGTGGTACAAGATATTACACTTCTACAGTGACGATCAACGGACTCATTGGTGATGAAAACCTGGTCTCGGGCATTGTAAATATGGATAGTGATTCGCTGTATACATTTACAGGACAACGTGAGGTTGCTTTCGGTACCTTTGATAATCAGGCTTACAGCGGAGAGAAATTAGGAATGGCTATAGCATTAGATAAGGATGATTTGATCTCTGCTTTTGAAACGCCGGATACCGGAGCTGGTATCATACAGACCCTATGCAGTTGCTATGAAGATCCAAAATAACATGCCTGTTAGTTTCAGGTTTTATGCTTGTTGGGAATATGAGCATGAACAATTTTCGAACTATGATGGATATTCCCGTTTTTTGATTTCAGATCTTAATTGATATTTAGGTATTGATGTAAAAACTCTATTTTTGGGTGAGCCAATCTTATTCACCTAATCAATGATTTAATGTTTAGGTGTGGTTGGTAAATCAAAAACCCCAAAACCTGATGACAACAAATCAATCTGAGACAGGAAAACCTGTTCGACTGGTACCCGGAAAAATTCTTTATCCTTTTATTTTGCTGACCAGTTGCTTTGCCTGGTGGGGTTTGGCCAACAACATGACAGATACTTTACTGGCTGCCTTTAAGCGGATCATGAGCATGACTGATTTTCAGACATCGCTCATTCAGATGGCCTTTTATGGGGCATATTTCTGTTTTGCCTTACCAGGAGCTTTGTTTATCAGAAAATTCAACTACAAAGCAGGTGTTTTGCTAGGTCTGGGGTTATTTATCCTTGGTGGGTTACTGTTTTATCCAGCGAGTATCACCATGACTTACTGGCACTTCCTTGCTGCTTTGTATATCCTGGCTGGGGGTTTGTCTATATTGGAAACCAGTGCCAATCCTTATATCATATCAATTGGTCCGGAAGCAACGGCTACACAGCGGTTGAATTTGGCTCAGTCTTTTAACCCGATCGGCTCCATTTCTGGTGTTGTGATCAGTAAATTTTTTATCCTGTCCCAGTTAGTTCAGCTTTCAGCAACGGAAAGAGCCAATTTGGATCCTGGCGAATTAAAAAACATTCAGTTGGCTGAATTGTCTGCCGTCATGGGGCCTTACGTGGCTGTTGCTTTAGGTCTCCTGGTGATATGGCTGCTCATCTTGTTTGCTAAAATGCCGGTGGATACTTTAGCAGATCAGGATCATGACATTCACCTTGGAAGGACGGTGAAGCGTCTAATTAAAAATCGAAATTACGTGATGGGTGTGGTTGCACAGTTCTTTTATGTTGGCGCCCAAATATGTGTTTGGTCATTCACCATTAGATATGTGATGCAGGCGTTGGATTTAAATGAAGATGGTGCTTCCAGCTATTATATTGCTTCACTGATCTTGTTTACTGTTTCCAGGTTTATCTGTACGTGGCTAATGAGCGCATTTTCCCCTGGTAGGATACTGACTACGCTATCTCTTCTTGCTGTTGGTTTTACAGTAGTTGTAATGGTGGGGGATGGAATGGTAGGTGTAATTGCATTAGTGGGAATATCAGGTTGCATGTCATTGATGTTTCCAACAATTTATGGGCTTGGATTGAGAGGCCTCAAAGGTGACACAAAGGTTGGAGGTTCAGGCTTAATCATGGCTATTTTAGGAGGGGCAGTTCTTACCGCAGTAATGGGACAGGTTTCAGACCTAAGTGGGAATATCCATCTCTCTTTTATTGTGCCACTGTTTTGCTTTATTGTGGTAGCGATCTACGGAAAAATCAGTACAAATAAGAAATACGATGTATCAGAAGTTGAGTCAGTATAGAACAAAAGCCAGGAAGGTAGCTGGTAAAATGATGGCTAAAAATGATCTCTTTCTCCTATCAGCTTTGTGCACTTGCCTCGTGATTGGTTGTTCACCTCAGCAAGGTAAAGAAGAGTCAACAACATTTGAAAAGGGGACTTTTGGCTATGATTATCAGTTTCTCAGTAAGTATTATGAGAACCTGATCTTACTTCAGGATGCAGACTCCACGATGTTATTGATTTCTCCTGAAGTTCAGGGACGTGTGATGACAAGTACGGCGAATGGGTTTGATGGAAAGAGTTTTGGGTGGATTAATTATGAATTGATAGCGTCTCAAAAAATTGTTCCTCAGATGAATCCTGTGGGAGGAGAAGAACGTATTTGGCTTGGACCAGAGGGAGGTCAGTTTACCTACTTTTTTAAGCCTGGTGATGCTTTCACCACAGAAAACTGGTCCGTCCCAAAAGAAATGGACACCGAACCTTTTGATGTGATATCAACAGATATTACTGAGGCTGTATTTACCAAGGAAATGAATTTGGTTAATTACTCAAATAACGCCCTCAATCTCCGCATTAACAGAAAAATCAAACTGTTAGGTAGGAAAGATCAAAGTACATATTTAAATATTCAATTGGAAAAAGGATTAAAGGCCATTGGATTTGAATCTCAAAATACCATTACCAATTTAGGACCGCATACATGGACCAGGGATTATGGAATGCCTTCGATATGGATCTTAAGTATGATGAACCCTTCATTGGAAACAGTCATTATTTTGCCATTTAAACCTGGTCCTGAGAAAGCATTAGGGCCCATAGTCAATGATGTTTATTTCGGAAAGGTTAGTGCTGATCGCTTAGTGATAATAGATAGCACGGTTTTTTTTAAAGGCGATGGTATGAAAAGAGGTAAAATCGGCATATCTCCAATAAGAAGCAAACCTGTTGTCGGTAGTTTTGATGCCCAAAATAATGTCCTCACGATTGCTCAGTTTACATTGCCTAACAATAAAGCAGAATACGTCAACTCCTTATGGGAACTACAGGAAGATCCTTTTTCAGGAGATGCGGTAAACGCATACAATGATGGGCCCATGGAAGATGGAACGAAATTAGGACCTTTCTATGAAATTGAAAGCTCTTCCCCAGCGGCAAACCTATCTTCAGGTGAGTCTAAAACACATATTCATCGTACCTATCACTTTACAGGTGATTTTCAATTACTCAATTCCTTGTCAAAAGAGTTGCTGGGTGTTGAGCTTGAAGTGGTTAAGGCTATATATTGATTAAATATTCGTTTAGTACCTGAAATTCAGTAGGTAAAATGATTTGTTTATGTAGTTCTTTTTTGCTTTTGATCTGATTGATTAACAGGCCAATCGATTGTTTGCCGATTTCTACTACGGGCTGACTGATTACCCCAATATTTGCATTGAGTAGATGAAAGGCATCGTGGTCATCAAAACAGACAACAGCCAGTCCGTTATCAATTTTTTTACCAGATAATTGTAGACATTTAAGCGCTACCAATCCTATTTCATTATTAGCAAAGAAGTATGCGTCTACCCGTGTATTAACGGCTGAAATAAATGCTGATATGTCTTTGCTGTCGTGATCATCCGGTACATATTTGATCAATGATTGATCTATAGGCAGTTGGTGCTTTTCATGTGCCTTTAAGTATCCTTCCAACCGTTGATTCATGTGGGCTAGCTCATTGTTGAAGGTTATATGGGCTATTTTACGTTTTCCTTGATCTATTAGGTTGGAAATAGCCTCAAAAGAGGCCTTAAAATTATCTACTCCAACAAAGTTGCATGAAAGCTCAGGAAAAGGCCTGTCAATTAATACATAAGGGATGCTATATTTTTCTAATAATTCAAGGTGGTGCTCTCCACCTATGGTAGGGCTAATAATTAATCCTTCTATCTGTCGATCAATCATGACCTTGATTAACTTATCAGCTTTTGATGAATCTTCATCTGAACTCCCAAAGAGTACTGTATAACCCATTTTATAGGCCTCATCTTCTATGCTTCTTGCCATTTTTGAGAAAAAAGGGTTGGCAATGTCGGCTACAATTAATCCAATCGTATACGATTTTCCCGTTCGAAGTGCTTTTGCAAATTGATTGGGCTCATAGCCTTTCTCACTGGCTAACTGATTTACCTTATCAATAACTTCCTGACTAATCCGGTTCTCTCTGGCTTTACCATTTAATACCAGTGATACCAGGGTCTTAGAAACTCCCAGCTCTTCGGCAATATCACGTAAGGAAACTTTCTTCATCTGAAAGATCGAGTTTGTGTATAGGTACTAAAGACACATTATTTATACGTATTTCTTGGTCATCTTCATTATTTCCCTTTCTTTGCATAGAACGCATTAGCGTTTATAGTTATTTAAGAGCCTGTCGTTGACAGGATATAGCTGGTTGGGACTCCCTGGGAACGGGGAGTTTCACTTTTTTAGAAAGTGAGCACTTACAACCAAATCTTTACTGTCTGCAAAATATTCATAAAACCCAGTACCTGACTTTTTCCCCAGATGTCCGGCATTTACCATGTTAATTAACAATGGGCAAGGTGCATATTTTGGAAGGCCAAACCCATCATTTAGTACTTTGAGAATGGAAAGACAAACATCTAATCCAATGAAATCAGCAAGCTGTAGAGGTCCCATAGGGTGTGCCATACCTAATTTCATAACGGTATCTATTTCTTTAACACCAGCGACACCCTCATGAAGTGCATATATGGCTTCATTGATCATGGGCATAAGTATTCGATTAGAAATAAACCCCGGATAATCACTTACTTCTACAGCAATCTTTTCAATCTTTTCACATAAATCCATGATTGTCTGAGTAGTTTCCTTTGAGGTGTTGTATCCGCTAATCACTTCAACTAACTGCATCACAGGTACGGGGTTCATAAAGTGCATCCCTATAATTTTTTCTGCTCTATTTGTTTCAGCAGCTATGTCCGTGATGGATATACTTGATGTATTTGTGGCAAGGATGGCATTTTTGGGAGCATATTCATCCATCCGCTGAAAAATCTGCTTTTTTACTTCTGCTTTTTCAGTAACAGCTTCTATGACCAGATCCGCTTTATTTATTCCATCATTGATATGTGAAGTAGTCACGATCCTTTTCATAATGAAAGGTTTATCCAACTCCTTCAATAATCCCTTTTTAACCTGACGATCAATGTTTTTTTCAATATTAGCCAGACCTTTTTTTAGCGCAGCATCTGAAATGTCAATGAGTGTTACATCAAAACCATTCTGGGCAAATACATGTGCGATTCCGTTTCCCATCGTACCGGAACCAATTACAGCAATGTTTCTCATGATTGTAGTTCGTTTCTACTAATATAATTCAATTAGTGGGACCTTTGGATGGTAAATAGTTGATAGGAATAAGGGGGGAGTACCTTATCCCATGCGTAGTTGGTAAACGAGTCTGAAATTTCGCTGACTTTTATGACATCAGTTTCAATGTTTATTTGATCCACTGTATCAAGTTGTAATTTCTTCAATGCATCCAGTGGGATTTTTATGTTGATTGTCTCTGCTGCATCATTAAAATTGATAACAACCAGAATGCCTTTCTCTTCATGGTGTCTGATGAATGCAAATACTTTATCTGAATAACCGGCATATGTTTCACTTCTATTGAAATACTGCAGGTCATAAAATTCACCTGACTCAAAACAAGGTTCGCCGTTGCATAGCTTGAGAATGCCTATATATTGTTCTCTAAGCTTTTTTTGTTTGACCGATAGCATATTCCCATCAAATGCTCCTCCATTCATCCATTTCTGATGAGCTGGCACATGCCAATAGTCAAAAAGTGTGGTGCGACCGTCCTCACCACTGAACCCAGAAACTCCAGTCGCTGGCTCTCCAACTTCCTGACCAAAATAGACCATGACAGGGCCCTTATGCATGAATGCACTCGCAGCCATCATGGGAATTCCTTTTAATGGATCTTCCGCGAAATAGGGACTGGCAATTCGTTGTTCATCATGATTTTCAAGAAACCGTAACATGCGATCAATGATGCCTTCCTGAGCTTTCCAAACCTCAGAGATACCGTCTGTTGACATATGACCTTGTATGATAGACTTGAGTGTGTCATACAGTTCTACTTTATCATACAGGTAGTCAAAACCACCTTGATGGAGGTACCTGTGGTATTGTTTTGGCTGGTAGACTTCGGCAATAAATATGATGTGGGGGTTCGTTTTCTTCACTTCTTTGATGACCCATTCCCAAAATTCAACAGGTACCATTTCTGCCATGTCGCACCTGAATCCGTCTACTCCTTTTTGCGACCAGAACAGTAGGATATCTTTCATTTTAATCCAGGTATCCGGAATGGGATCAAAATCTTGCCTCATGCCCTGCTGGTAAGCAACTCCGTAGTTGAGTTTTACTGTTTCATACCAATCGTTGATGGATGGCCAGGAGCTGAAAACATCATTTCCAGTAGCTTTAGCGGGGAATTCATGATAAGGCTCATCAGTCGATCGAAAGTTATTTTGTGAATCTGGTACATGTAAGGGCTCTCCCGGTATGTAGTAGAAATTATTTGTGGGTGCATATGCTGTATCAGTTGCATCATTCGCACCAAATTCTTCTATCCCTGTCCGTTTTGAGTCAGAATGATACTGTCTGGCCAGGTGGTTAGGTACAAAGTCAATAATACCTTTCAACCCTTGCTTATGAGTCCTTTGCAATAGCGCCTCAAACTCTTCCATTCTATTTGGTACTGATGAAGCAAGATCAGGTGCAATGTCATAATAATCTTTAATGGAATAAGGTGATCCAGCGACCCCTTTGACGACTGACGGGTGATCAGCAGGAATTCCATGAGCAGAATAATCAGTGCACGTCGCATGTTCAATAAGTCCGGTAAACCAAATATGGTTGAATCCCATGTCTTTGATCTCGGCTAAAGCTTTTTCAGTTATGTCCTCCATCTTACCGCAGCCATTTTCAGTAATGGATCCCCATTTTTTTGATCCTTTTTTAGTATTTCCAAAAAGCCTGACTAGTATTTGATAGATGATGGGACGTTCCAATGATGCTTATAGTTTAGGGTCAATAAAAAAGAGGAAACCGTTGATTTCCTCTTTTTTTAAAAATGTAATTATTAATAACGACTTATTAAGCGTTGGTATTCACGTTATTCAAGTCTTCAAAGGCAACTTTTAGCCTTTTCACAAAATTCTTTTCACCTTCTCTTAGCCAAACGCGTGGATCATAGAATTTTTTGTTGGGTATGTCATCACCATCCGGGTTCCCGATTTGTGCTTGAAGATATCCCTCTTTGGCTTGATAATACTGTCTTATGCCATCCCAAAATGCCCACTGCATATCTGTATCAATGTTCATTTTGATTGCGCCATATTCTATGGCTTCTCTTATTTCCTCTCTGGTTGAACCAGACCCTCCATGAAAAACGAAATTCACCGGGTTTTTACCTGTTCCATATTTTTCCTGCACATAGTCTTGTGAGTTTTTAAGGATTTTAGGTGTAAGCTTCACATTACCTGGTTTGTATACACCGTGCACATTACCAAAAGCAGCAGCAATGGTAAAGTTTGGGCTGATCTTCTTTAAAGATTCATAGGCAAATGATACTTCTTCAGGCTGAGTATAAAGTTTAGAGTTGTCAATGTCTGTATTGTCTACGCCATCTTCCTCACCACCTGTAACACCAAGTTCAATTTCCAATGTCATACCCATGGCTGCCATTCGGGTAAAATATTTTGAACTGATCTCCATGTTTTCCTCAATGGATTCCTCAGAAAGGTCAATCATATGGGAGCTGAAAAGTGCTTTTCCAGTGGTTTCGAAGTGCTTTTCATTCTCATCCAGTAGACCATCAATCCACGGCAACAGTTTCTTTGCAGCATGATCTGTATGCAGAACAACAGTTACCCCATATTTCTCTGCCATTTTATGAACGTGTAGCGCCCCGGAAACAGATCCCAACACCGCAGCACTTTGGTCTTCGTTGCTTACTCCTTTACCAGCGATAAAAGCACCACCTCCATTGGAGAATTGGATCATTACCGGAGATTTTAGTTCTTTGGCAGTCTCTAGTACACCGTTGATCGTATTTGTTCCGGTTACGTTGACTGCAGGTAGTGCAAAATTATTGTCGTTAGCATAATTTAGCAGGTCAGTGACTTCCTGACCGGTTAGTACACCAGGTCTGAATTTCATATGTTTGTGGTTTAATTTGAAATGAGATACTCGGTGCAAATATAAGCGTATCAACCGATACATGTCACACATTGCGATACTTCTAATGTAGCTTTCTTTTTTCCTGTGTTATCATTTGATTTAATATTATTTGTTGATAATCTTTATGAATATAAAAACGAATTGAGTGATGAAAAAGCCACCCTATAAGATTGCACTTCTTGGAACTGGTTTGATTGGGACATTCTACACAATGTCCTTACATCGACAAAGAAAGCCTGACCGGGTACATGTCGTTTATTCGAGATCTGATGAAAGGGCTAAGAAATTTGCCAATGAATGGGGAGTTGAGATTACAACGTCGGACATGACAGCTGCAATTACCCACCCGGAGGTTGATGTGGTGCTAATTGCCTTACCTAATCACTTACACCTGGAAGCAGTAAGAATTGCTGCTGAATCAGGGAAAGCTATTTTGTGCACTAAGCCCCTGGGTAGAAATGCAGAGGAGGCTTTTGAAATGCTTCAGCTGGTTGAAAATGCAGGTGTATTTGGAGGATACCTGGAAGATCTTGTCTACACACCCAAAACGTTGAAGTCATTGGCAAGTGTCAGAAATGGTGCGCTTGGTGATATTACCTGGACGAGGTCGCGAGAAGCGCATCCGGGGCCCCATAGTGATTGGTTTTGGAATAAAGAGCTTTCAGGTGGTGGAGCAATTGTAGATATTGGTTGTCACTGCATAGAAATTGGCAGGAGTTATATAGGAAAAGATGTATTGCCTATTGAGGTGATGTGCTGGGCTGATACTTTGGTTAAACCCATTGATGCCGAGGATAATGCGATTGGCATGATTAAGTATGCTTCTGGAGCCATTAGTCAGTTTGAGGTGAGTTGGTCTTTTAGGGGAGGAATGGATCTACGGGATGAGGTGGCTGGTACCGAGGGTAGTTTGCGCGTAGATCATTTTCTGAAAACAGGTTTTGAAATGTTTACCAGTGTGGGGGAAAAGGACTATGTTGCTGAAAAGGCCGAACAGGATACCGGATGGCTGTTCCCGGTTGGTGATGAAGTTAATAGCCTTGGGTATGACCACATGTTTGAGGACATGTTTGATAGTTTGTCAGCTAATAAACAACCGATTGAAAGTTTTTATGATGGGTACGTCGTCAACGAGATCATTGATGCCTGCTATCGGTCTGCCGCCTCAAAACAATGGGAACCTGTGAATTTAAAAGTATGGCGTGGCAGCAAAGAAAACATAAAGAAGATTGCTCCAAAGGAGTATGATACAGATCATTACCTGATAAAAACAGAAAAACTTAATGACAAGCGGATAAAACTGATTCTTAAAAATAAAAAGACCGGTGAAATAACCCAGCGGGAGGCATGAATATGGAGAGGCTAACAGAAAATCAAAGGAATGCTTTTCAAGAAGATGGCTATTTAATGATTCGATCTTTATTTGATCAGGAAGAAATTGACTATCTCAAAGAAAAATCTAAAAATGACAAGGCACTGGATGAACATTCATTTTCCAGAGGAGACAGAGAAGGAGGAAATATCAGGTTAAGCCTGTGGAATCATGCAGGGGACAATTTATATGGGATGTTTGCGCGGTGTAAAAAGGTTGTTGACACGATGGAGGCCTTGCTTGAGGATGAGGTGTATCATTATCATTCTAAGATGATTTTGAAAGACCCTAAAGTAGGAGGTGCCTGGGATTGGCACCAGGACTATGGCTATTGGTACGATAATGGATGTTTATTTCCTGATATGGCTAGTGCCTTTATTGCCGTGGATCGTGCAACAAAAGACAATGGTTGTCTACAGGTATTAAAAGGGAGTCATAAAATGGGTCGCCTACAGCACGCTAAAAATAGTGAGCAGGCAGGTGCGGACATGGAGCACGTGAATGCAGCACAGGAACGTCTCGAGTTGGTTTATGCCGAGATGGAGCCAGGGGATTGTTTGTTTTTTCATGCCAATACTTTACACCGTTCAGATCAGAACAAATCTGATAATCCCCGGTGGTCCATGATCTGCTGTTATAATACAGCGCACAATAACCCCTATAAAACCTCACATCACCCTCAATACACCCCTTTGCAAAAAGTCGAGGACTCGATGATAAAGATAATTGGACAACAGGGAGAAACTGCTACAGCTGAATGCTGGTTGGACCCAAAAGATGATCGAAGTGTTGAGTAATTGAGAATTAAATAATAGGGTATTGATCCAATGAAAATAAGATTTAAAGTATACTGTCCTACCAGGTGGGGGCAACAAGTCTTTGTGAAAATAGGTGCTGATAGGTATCCTTTACATACCAAAGATGGTATCTATTGGGAAATAGATATGGCACATTCATATCAGGAGGAGGTCAACTACTACTATGAGATACATGAGGACGATCAGGTTACCTTAGAGTTCGGTGGAGATAGGTCGGTGGGTATTCGTGAAGGAAAATCAATATTGCTCAGTGATACATGGAAGGCTACGGACTCACTGGAAAATGTGTTGTACACTGCTCCATTTCTAAAATCCATTTTTAATAATAAAATAGCAAAGAAGAAGGAGATAGCAGGCAATATACAATTCAACCTTCGTGTATTAAATATTCCAAAGGGACAAAAAGTAGGCTTGTTGGGGAGTCATGAATTACTTGGGTCCTGGCAGGAGGATAAACTTATAATGCTTCATCAAAAAGCGCTCGCTAATTGGTTTGTCGATCTAACACTTAACTCAGCTAATTCTTTTGAGTACAAATATGTGCTGTGCGACAGCAAGGGAAAACTTATTGAATGGGAGCAAGGAGAAAACAGGGTATTTGAAATAGATGAGACCTCTTTTGATCAGGTTATTATTCAGGATGAATATTTAGAAACTAGCAAAGACTTATGGAGAGGGGCTGGAGTTGCTTTACCTGTATTTTCTTTAAGAACATCTGATAGTGCAGGTGTAGGGGAATTCAATGACATTCCTGCTATGATTGATTGGATGGCATCGGTTGGGTTCAGGGTATTTCAGGTCTTACCAGTTAATGATACAGTGGCCAGCCATACCTGGTGGGATTCTTATCCATATGCAGCAATTTCAGTTCATGCCTTGCATCCAATCTATGCCAATATGGAAGCAATAGGGCCGCTAAAAAACAAAAAGCGTTGGAAGGAAATCTGCAAAGAAGCGAATCTCCTTAATGAGAAGAAAGAGGTGGCTTATGAAGAGGTTATGAAACTGAAAAGTGCCTTCTTTAAGGAGAGTTATGATGAAAACAAGAAAGATTTCTTAAAAGGAAAGGAGTTAAAAGCATTTTTAAAGCAAAATAAAAGTTGGATATTCGATTATGCGGTTTTTTCTTGCCTGAGAGATCGTTTTCATACGTCTGATTTCACCCAATGGGGTGAGTATCAAAGCATGACGGATAAGCAAATTGAAACATTTTGTGATTCAAACGGTAAAGATTTTGATGATGTGGCTGTTCATTATTATATACAGTATCATCTGGATCTTCAGTTAAAAGCAGCGACCGCATATGCCAGAGAAAACGGCGTGGTTCTTAAGGGAGATATTCCCATCGGGATATTTAGACATTCAGTTGATGCCTGGAAAAAGCCTAACCTCTTTCATTTAGATCAACAAGCCGGAGCACCACCCGATATGTTTTCTGATACTGGGCAAAATTGGGGTTTCCCCACTTATAATTGGTCGGTAATGGCTGAGGATAAATTTAGCTGGTGGAAGGAAAGGCTACAAAAAATGGGTGACTATTTCGACATCATTCGTTTGGATCATATCCTCGGTTTTTTTAGGATCTGGCAAATGCCTGTAGATCAGATTCAAGGCTTATTGGGTATTTTTTACCCCTCTTTGCCTTTTTCTGTTGATGAGATAAGATACTGGGGCATAGGTCTGGACGTTGAACGATATTGTGATCCATTAATAGGGGATGAAGTCCTTGGAGATATTTCAAATAGTGAACTAATCAAAAGACACTTTCTTCAGACTTCTGAAGAGGGATGGAAGTTTAAGCCAGCGTTCAAGTCTCAACATGAGATTGATAGCAAGGTGCGTATGTTAATAGCTGATGGAGTTGTTAATCCTGAAATGCATCATCCTTTGCGAGACGAAGTTTTTAGGCTACAAAGTGAGGTCCTGTTTATTAGAGACGGGAAGGAAGGGTATTACCATCCACGGATTGATTTTCACAATACCAAAACTTTTCAGTTGTTAGATGAGCAAGAAAGGAATAAACTCAGAGGGTTACATGATCATTATTTTTATCACCGGCACAATGAATTCTGGAAAGAGGGAGCTGCTAAAAAACTACCGGTTCTGAAATATGCTTCTGACATGCTCGTTTGTGGGGAAGACCTGGGAATGGTTCCTGACAGCGTTGTTCCACTGATGCATGAGCTTCAAATATTACAACTCAATGTTCAAAGGAATCCCGAATATGAATCACAGTTTGACGAGCTACATTATCTAAGCGTAAAAGGTTCAGGTAATCATGATATGCCCACGCTTAGGCAATGGTGGAGCTATGATGCAGGTAATGCTGCAAGAATTTACTATGATATTTTACACATGGGAGGCGACCTTCCGGAGCATTTAACTCCAGAGGTGACTGAATCCCTGATGCAAAAGCAATTTGAGGCTAATTCCATGTGGGTGATTATTCCCTTGCAAGACCTTATGCCGCTAAGTAACGACCTTGTTCGACCAGAAATGGATGAGGAAAGAATTAACTATCCTGAAAACCCACACAATGCGTGGTGTTATCGGTTTCACCTGGAATTAGATGTGCTTAAGAAAGATAAACTGTTTAATCAGAAACTCACTTCACTATTAAGAAACAGTAATAGGGCTTGATTTATTCGGATTGAAGATTGTTTTTATTTAGCGTCTCCATATCCTGTATCTTTTGCTTTAGCATCTTCCCTGTTTGAATACTCACTACCCAGCCACTTAATAGTAAAAGGATTATGGCAACCGAAGCATACTCCAGGGGTATCCAATGCATTAGTCTGAGGAGAACAATGGTTGGAACACCAAAACCGCAGACTTTTTGATAACTTTCATCCACACGTATCCAGTTCATATTGGAAGAATTGATTGATTCAATCAAATATAGTGGAATGTTTTAATAGCACTTGATGGCAAGGTGAATGCAGTAAGATAGCTATAGATGCGATTTGCGTTTTTGGAGTCTGCCTGAGAGGTTCAATAATTTATTTTTAAAAATATTTAACCTCACCGCAAGTTTTTCTTTCAGTTGTCATCTAACCTATTAAACAAACAATAAAAGTCATGAAATTAAGAAACCAATTCAGTGTATTGACCCTCATTGCGGTTATTATGCTTATTCCAGCGTTGACCATAGCTCAACCTCAAAACAGACAAGGTCAAAGAGGTAACCCTGAAGCCGTGAGACCCAATAGGCCTGAAAGAATGGTGGATCAGCTACCTGATCTTAGCGATACGCAAAAAGATCAAATGAAAATGATTCATCAACAGGTTGCGGAACAGATGATACCCCTTAATAATCAGATCAATGAAAAAGAGGCTCGTTTACAGACACTACAGACTACAGCTGTTTCAGATATGAAAGCCATTAATCAAGGTATTGATGAATTGTCCAAGTTGAAAGCTCAAAGTATTAAGTTACGAGCAAAAGCGCACCAGGATATTCGTAAGCTTTTGACGGATGAGCAAAGAGTAATGCTCGACAATCATTTCCAAAACAGAATGAATAGGCCTGAACCAGGAAAGGGAAACAGGGGCGGCCGCAGATAGATTGAGAAGTATTATCTTTAGATTAAAAGGGATTAGAATTAGGAACTATTGGAGCAAAGAGATCTGATAAACAGATTAGTAGCTGGTGAAGAAGCCGCCTTTGAAGAGGTGGTAAAAGCTAATCAGTCTCGGGTTTATAATGTTTGCTGGTCCTTCCTTCAACAAAAAGATGATGCTGAAGATATGGCTCAGGAAGTATTTATACATTTTTACCAGAAAATCGGTCAGTTCGGACAACAGTCCGAGCTGACTACCTGGTTATATCGCCTGGCTGTCAATAAATGTCTGGAAGCGTTAAGAAGTAGGAAGCGAAAGAAAAGATGGGCTTTATTAAGTAGCCTTTGGAGAGAAAGTGGAGAAGCCATTGAAATCCCGGATTTTAATCACCCAGGTTTAGCTTTGGAAAATCAGGAGAGGGCCCAATTGTTATTATCTCAGATAGAACGCTTACCTAAAAATCAAAAAATTGCTTTTACACTTCATAAAATGGAATCATTGAGCTACTCAGAAATTTCAGTAGTCATGAAAACCAGTATAAGTGCGGTAGAATCACTCATACACCGGGCAAAACAGCAACTTAAAAAATCATTACACATGTATTATTCAAAAGAATGGATATGAAAAGTGAAATAGAAAAGGAAGTTCAAAGAACCTTAGAAAGTCTTGATCACATCCAACAGGCTGATCCAGACCCCTATTTTTATAGCAGATTAAAAGCCAGGATGGAACCATCGGTTCAGTCTGGAATCTCTTTATACTGGAAGTTGGGTTTTAGTCTTTTGGTATTGTTCAATTTGGGAAGTTTCTGGATGCTAAGTGAATCCACATCGATCAGTTCGGATGATGAGATTAATACGTTGGTCGAAGAGTACTTTGACTATACCACAAATTACAATGATTTACTTAGTCTAGAAGAAACCGGATTATGAAAAATAAATGGAAAATCGCGCTAATCGTATTGGTGGTACTCAATATTACCATGCTAAGTGTACTTTGGGTAAAGCGTATTGAACGTCCCGCCAGGCCGGATCTAGACAGACAAGGACAAGGTCGGGAGCACCCCATCATTAGTAGGTTAGGGTTTGATGAATCACAAAAGAAGCAGTTTGAACTGTCCCTTAAAAGTCATTTTAAAGTCATTAGACCTATTGAAGATGAAATGCATCAGGTGAGAACCAGATTATTTACGTCTGCATCCGATGATCTGGATCAAGAGGAACTTGCGAGTTTACTTGACCAGCTTAGCACACTTCAGCGGACAGCAGATAGTGTCATGTATGTTCATTTTCATCAAATCAATGAAATCTGCAGGGATGACCAAAAAGAGGATTTTAAAAAGTTGTTAAACAGAATGGTAGGGCAAGTAAAGGGAAGAGGTGGTAGTAGGAATTTTCCGAATGACCGACCAGGTGGTATGAACTAATTATTTGATTGCCAAATGCATATTTAATGACAGACTATATCAGTTAAATTAGTAAGCCTACTTGACTAATTTATCCTACAAAAGTTAGTTCAATATTTCATAAAAGTATACCAACAACCAACTCCAGATTTGATCCGGCTGTTTCATGGTTTGAATTTGTGGATATCGGTCATGTGCCGACACAATAATTCGATCATATGTTGCATCATTTATTTGATAAACCTCACATAATTTTTCCTTCACAGAATCAATCGCAATGTATCTACTATAAAATTGGGTATCTGAAGTCTCCTCCATTGCATCGTCATATTTTCTTTGTTCTTTGGCATCCTTACTGAAAAAGGTGATGGGGCCATATAAGGTTAGTCCCACACCTCCGATTTCACCTGGACCTATTGAGCCCGGTCCAATTGGATCTCGCTCTGATTTGGCGATACCTATTTCCATTGATTCTCCCTGATACCTAAATGGAACTTTAAAATATGGATCTGAATAGATTGTAATGGATGGAAGGAATAAGGAATCCTCTGTTAGCTTGACCTTGAGATAGTTGGTTAGGTGTATGGACTCGACGATCAGTGTTTCAGGAATATATCCAACAAAAGAGAACTTGATAGAGTCACCTTTTCTTGCCAATAGTTTGAATTTACCACTCAGGTTACTGACTTGTCCAAGGTTTAGACTCAGGTTGGTGGCATGCGCGAAGCCCAAGGGGTTTTCATTATGGTCGATAACTATGCCTTGAATGGATTGTTGTGCCACTGCAGGAGTAAGGCAGTACAGCAGGAATAGTATGGAAATAATCCTAATCATTCAATAGCTAAAGTATCGATTCGACCACTAGTCTCTACCTTAATTAACAATTTTTGGCATCAAATAAATCCGATTCATTGTATTTACTTCATAAAATGTTCATTTAGGATTAATAAGTAAATTGATAATTCTGATAAAATCCTTACCTTGAATTTCAAAACCAACCATTTGTATGAAAAAGCATTATTTGATTCCGGCTTTTATCGGGCTTATCCTTCTTGCATGTACACCGAAAGAAAACACGGAGACTCAAAAGAAGTGGTACAAAGGCAACCTGCACACGCATTCATTTTGGAGTGATGGTGATGATTTTCCTGAAATGATCATGGATTGGTATAAAACGCATGACTATGATTTTATTGGACTTTCCGATCACAACATTTTTGCAGATCATGAGAAATGGAAGGTTTTAAAGGAGAAGAGGAAATTTATCTATGACAAATACCTGGAAAAATATGGGGATGATTGGGTTGAATCCAGGAATGATTCCACTGGTCAACTGGAAGTCAGACTTAAGACGCTTGCTGAGTATCGACCCTTATTTGAGGAAGAAGAGGAATTTTTAATTATACCTTCTGAGGAAGTGTCCGATCGTTTTGAGGATAAACCTATCCACATTAATATAACGAACATCCAAAAATTAATTAAGCCTCAGGGTGGTAATTCGGTCTCGGATGTTATGCAACGAAACATCAATAAGATTCAAGAACAAAGGGATTCAACGGGTGTACCCATGTTTCCCCACATTAACCACCCTAATTTTTATTGGGCAATATCTCCAGATGATATGATACAGTTGACTGGAGAGCGATTTTTTGAAGTATACAATGGCCATCCTTTGGTATATAATTATGGAGATTCATTGCATCCCAGTATGGAAGAATTGTGGGATCTCGTTCAAACTGCATACATGCAGGAAGGAAAGCCTTCGATCTTTGGATTAGCCGTAGATGATGCACATAGTTATCATAGTTTCGGGCCCAAAGACAGTAACCCTGGCAGGGGATGGGTGATGGTAAACGCAACCGCATTAACTCCTGAATCGATAATTGAAGCCATGGAAAATGGAGACTTCTATGCAACAACTGGGGTGGTGATGGAAGCAATTGAATTTGATGGCCAGCAACTATCGGTTAAAGTTAAGCCTGAAGATAAAGTGTCTTATACCATTCAATTCTTTGGCTCGGTCAATAGTTCAGATGGAATTGCTACAGGTATTTTACTTGAAGAAGTACAAGGAACAGAGGCCTCTTATACGCTTAAGGAGAATGATTTATATGTTAGAGCAAAGGTTATCTCCTCTGTAATGAAGGAAAATCCATTTAATGAAGGAGATAAGGAGGTTGCCTGGACGCAGCCTGTTTCAGCGAATTGATGTTATCTGATAATTGCAATCCAATCTCCTTTTGCCGGAGTACTGATTTTTGTTTTGCCTTCTGATATGTCCAGCGAAACCGGTGATGACCAGCTGTTATTCAATACATCAACCCACTCAATACTTAAATTTTTATTTGAACCTAAGTTGAGCATAATTTCTCCTCCGTCAGAAAAGTAAAGCGCATAGCCCTGTCCCGCTATTCCTCTGCAGTAAGCTTCATTTGGTAATCTTTCGGAAAGTAATTCCATCATGGGTTTAGCTTCAAACCAGTTGATTTTATCAGTTGCTTCTCTCAGCGATTTGACAACCATTTGTGCCTTTCCGTTTAGTCCGATCCCTGAAGGTGGCCTGTGAAAACGGGTACTTGCGCAACCAGCAAAAATATTCTGTATAAAGTTTTCAATTCCTTCTTGATCACTCGTAAATCGCCTGCTTTCACTACCATAAACCTTTACATTATTCACCGGTCTGAGGTTCCCCAATATTTCTAAACGATCAAACTGAGCCAGGCAATTATCCCAGTGTTTTTGACCGGTATTGTGGTTGTTCTGAGAGATATCGACAAAGTTATAGGTTTCCGGATGATCAAATGTTTCATAATGAAATGGATGACTCAAATCATGGGGATCCCACATTTCGGTGCAGTAGACTTGCTTTCCCTTAATTTTTGCAGCCTTTCTAATATAGTCTGACCAAAACTTACCCCAATCAGCATTGACGGATGTTTCATTGTCCATACAGTATAGAATATGGTCATAATTCAATGTGTATGAGAGTAGGTTATCCACAAACTTTTGCTGATAATGTAAGGGAGCAGCAAGGGACATCTGATTTGGAACAGATCTGAAGAAATTATTTTCTGTATAAACGGGATGTGTAGACACTACGGTATCCAGCTTACTCCGCCTAACATCATAGTTTCGATTATTCTTAGGATTGAAAGGGTTTACCGACCAGTTTTCCCGATAGAAATCGAAAGTAGCCCACACTTCGACCTGTACAATGATGTCTCGTTTGCTTGTTTCTTCCAAAAAGGTCTCCAGCCGTTTCCAGTACTCCGGATTAAACGAATTTAAGTCATAGCGCCCATCTGCTAGTTGCATGAATGGCCATGCATTACCCGAATCACGCGATGAAAGTGTATTTCTAACATAATTGCCACCTAAGCTCTGCAGGAGATCTAATTGTTCGACAAGGCCTTCCATTTGAAAGAGGTTATCATCATCACTTCCTCCCAGAAGCAGTATTTCTTTCCCGTTATATGACCAATATTGCGGATGTGACTTACTTGGGTGAATTCCTTTTGATTCAGAAGTATCTACCTGTTTCAAATGACAGAAGAAAAACAGTCCTAATAGCAGTATTAAAAATGGGAAGGCCTGGATTTGCCTAAAGGAGATGAAATTTTGCTTGTGGCTCATAAGGTATATTTTCTACCTTTATTATGTTCCTTCAGCCATTCCAGCAAGGGCTCAAAATAACTTACCAAAGCGTTTGCATTTAGTTCATTTCCTGTTGCTTCCTTCAAAACGATCCTCCAGTCTTTTGAAGCGCCAGGCTCCATAATTTTTTTCAGAAAATCTCCCGTTTCTGTAGAGCCATAATAATTGGTTGCTCTGGGGTCCTGTTTAAGAATGTTTTCTGATATGTGTTGATGAAGTTGGAAAAGGATGATGTAGGAGAGCGCATAATCGTAATATTGCGCAGCATCATTGTTGATATGTGTCTTGGTACATGCATCACAATATTCCTCGTCACGTTCTGAGGGAGGTACGATACCCTGATATTTTTTTACGAGTTCCCACCACTTCTTATTGAACTGGTTTTTGGGCAATTCATCGACATAAAGGGTCTTCTCAAATTCGCTCATCGTTCCTGCTGCAAATGGGATAAATACCACATAATCCATGGCTTCAGCAAGTAGTTTTTGAATGTTGTCCGATTTTGAGTCTTCACTGATTAACCCACGACCTACCAGATACGGTTTTTGTAAAGCGGCAGCGCCCATCATTGATCCTATCGCTTCATGAAAAGCCCTGTTTGCACCTCCTCTTAATAAGGGAGGTACCTCTGGATTTGTATAAGACATGTAATAGTAAATATGGCCAAGTTCGTGGTTGGAGGTCTGAAACCACCTTTCATTTGGTTCTACACTCATCAAGCTTCTCACATCATTCTTCAAATCCATATGCCATGCTGATGCGTGGTTGTTTTTCTTTACAGCAGAATCTGTTGGATAGGGGAAGAGGCTTGATCTTTCCCAAAATGATTGTGGTAGTGCCGGAAAACCCAAACTGGTATAGAGTTTTTCACCTTCTCTCACAATCCATTCCGGACTTTTATCTGCTATTGCACTGTCAATGTTGATTCCTTCTACTTTTATCATGGGGGCCCAATCCTGACCCCATCTGTTAGGAGCCCAATGAGCAGGTAGGTAATCAGGAACTTCTTCAATGCCATATTCTCTGGAAAATTCATATCGGGCATAGGTATGTAATTCTCGATATAGGGGTAAAAGTTGCTGATAGAGCTCCTGCATCATACCCATCATTTCGTCAGTCGTAAGCCCATATTCTGATACCTGATAGGTGAAATAATCATGGTAACCCAAAGCTTGAACGGTTTGGTTTCTCAGGTCTCTGAGAGTTTCAAGTCCATCTTTCAACTCTCGCCCAACTTCCTTACTGGCTCTCCATGCTTCTAGTCGGGTATCCAGGTTTTTGTTATGCCACAGTATTTGATCGATTTCATTAGTGCTTACTTCCCTGCCATCGATCATATATTTATAACCATATAGTTTCTCGATTTGAGCTATATCAGCTTTGATCTTCTTTTTAACTAAAGAATCTGCAATCTCAGGATTGCTTCCAGCACTGTATAATATAGCTTCAAGTTGCCGAATTTGAAGGTCACTCAGCTGGTCTTTGGATTCAAGAAACCTTCTGGTCTGCTCAATATTATCTGTGCTGCCCATGAATGCTGCAAGTCTCTCATCTGCAACTTTTGCATGATAAGCATTAAGGGTATCACCTGCTATGATTTCGATGTTGGTTTTCCAGCTGGCTTCTGCTGATTGGTAATAAAGGTTAATCAGCTGATCAGTATATTGATCAATAAATGTTTGAGCATCTTTTTGAGTGTTTGTACACCCAAAAAGTGTGATAAGCATCAATAGTACGTGGTGGGTATTTATTTTAGTCCATTGCATAATTATCAATCAAATTAAGTATTGCAATGAAAGTTAGTATGAATCTTCAGGGCAAACAAATGATTGTTGACCATCAATTGCAAATCCTGAAATCTTCATAACCTACTCCAGACATAGGTATATGTTTTTCTGACTATTGGCTAATTGTGTTGAACCCTGGATTTTTAGATGTTACCTAAGATATGTCTGCCGATTTCTGTAAGTCTATGGTATTACGACCCTTGAAGTTAGTTCATCACCAGCCGCAGAAATCATTTTCAACAGATATAAACCTGTTCCTAATCCACTCATATTAACTTCTACTTTTTGAGAGCCAATTTCAGAGGCATTTGGCTGATTTATACCGCTTGAAGTTCCAGATAAACTGTATACTTGAATGGCTTTTACCTGAAAGGGTTTTTCACCCTGTATAGTTACTTTACCTTGAGTAACTACTGTTGGAAATATTTTGAATGCATTTTTAGTATTTCCAATGTTGGTTTCTACCCTTACTGCATTGAATACTTCATATTGACCGTCAAAATCAATCTGGGTGAGTCTGTAATAGGCTACAGCAGTTTGGTAGTTATCATCTTCATATTGGTATTCGATAGTTTTGGTGGTATTACCATGACCAGCGATTTTAGCGATTTCGTAAAAATCGACACCATCATCCGATCTTTCGATTGAAAAGTATTCATTATTAATCTCAGTGGCGGTTGACCAGGTAAGGATCACTTTCTCATTAAACCGGGCTTCAAAATATAGCAACTCAACCGGAAGAGAAATAGCATTACAACCGGACGAACAGTCCAATGTTCCACTCGTGCCCCAGGCAGTGGCACCACTTTTATTATCCAGAGGCTCAGAAGCTGTTAAAGTTCCGGAACCTGATATTGATCCACTAGATTTATTTTGGTTATTTGTTCCGTTTAGGACCAATTCTCCATTAACGATTACAGTACCACTGCTTTTGTTTTCAAACTTTCCATTTACAACAACGGTGACTCCTGCAGGTATAGTTAAGGTTCCTCCGTTGATACTTAAGCTGTTGAACGTAAGTGTTCCACTTCCCCCAATGGTTTCATTGCTTGAAATGATTATATTTCCTAAAGATCCAGGAGCACTGTATGTTTGAGAAAATGCAGAGGTAACAGTAATTAGAAAAACAAAAAGTGAGAAAGATATTTTATTTGAAATCATGTCAATACACATATGTGGCGTAGTAGGCAAATTACGTACCAGAAATAGGTGAATCCGCGAATATTTCTCTGAATAATTAAAAATAATCTGTAAAAATTTATGTTTTCTCGTTTTTAGGTAGGATTAGATCAACTTTTACAAAAGAAATGAAAAATGATAGATAAAAATGTTTAAAAGCATGTTTTAAACCAAAAGTGTTAAAATTGATAATTGTATAGAACAAACAGGATTTTAATCAAACTGAGAAATCCATTTAGTATAAATACTATCCATAACAACCAATTTACCTGGAAATTTGTTTGCCAGGTTGGCGGTTTCTGTGGGGTCTTCTAGTGTATTATATAATTCCCAACTACTACCTTCACCTTCTTTTACAATTTTCCATTCCTCTTTTCTCATTGCTTTTCCATCGCTCCAACTCCAAAACAATGGCTGTTCCCTAACTGGAATTTGATTATCAAAAAGAGGCAAGAGACTTATTCCTTGGAGTGGAGTAATTTGGTTTCCATCAACTTCAGTGGGATAGGGTGCCCCTGTGATATCCACAAGTGTAGCGGCAATATCTATGAAATGTCCGGGGAAACCGGTAAAGGTATTAGGCTGGATTTTTTTAGGCCACCACATAATCATTGGAGTATTGATGCCTCCTTCATAGCTGTAGTTTTTAAAGTACCTAAATGGGGTGTTACCTACATTGGCCCAGTTTGGGCCCAGTGAAACCCACCGATCCATGGCGCCGACAGCGGCATGATCATTGTCGTTTTTTAGGTTGACCACTTCTGCTGAGGCTCCATTGTCTGAGGCAAACATGATCATTGTGTTTTCATCCAGATTCAGCTCCTTAAGCCTTTGCAGTACCCTACCGACATTTTGATCCAGCCGATCAATCATCGCCGCATATACTTCCATTTTACTCGCTTCAAATTCTTTTTCAGCTATTGATAAATCCTGCCAGGGGTCATGACTAGCTGGCGATAGTGTATAAATACTGTCGATAAGCCCCATTCGTAACTGCTTTTCGTACCTCTTCCTTCTGATTACTTCATAACCCTCATCATACATGCCTTTATATTTGGCGATGTCTGCTGGCCAGACCATCAGTGGGTCATGCGGGGCCGTGAATGCCAGGTATAGAAAGAAGGGCTCTTGTTTATCACCAGCTTCCTCTAAGAATTGGATGGCATAATCTGTAAAGTTGTCTGTGGTATAAAAATCTGGATCTTCAGGTGTAAATGGAGCATAGGTCAAGCTATCAAAACACCAGGAACGGTTATTCCTTTTTTGAGCTGGTTTGGGCTCTCCGGGACGTTGCAGTCCTGGGTTAAAGTGGTTGCATCCGCCATCATTTATACCATAGAAATGATCAAATCCTCGATTGAAAGGATTTTCTATGCCATGATGTTTACCAGACCAGTAAGTTAAATAGCCGGCAGGCTGCAGCATCTCGCCAATAGTTACTGCATGTTGTATCGGATTCAAGTGGGTTTTGGCATATCCACAATCCTGAGCATATACGCCTGTGACAAGTGCTGCTCTGGAAGGAAAGCATTTTGATGTATTGTGAAACTGGGTAAATCGTAAACCTTGTTCTGCCAGTTTATCAAGATTAGGCGTGTTCACTTCACTGCCATAACATCCAATATCTGACCATCCTAGATCATCAGCAGTGATCAAAATAATGTTGGGACCTGCTGGTACTTGCTTCGAATCGTCATTTATAGAACAGCCGAAAAGGCATGCGGCTATAACAATATAGAGAAAACGCTTAGTAAATGCCATCATAAGAATCATTTGTTAAATCAACTATTCCATGCACAACTTAACAAAACAATGTTACATGAGGAAGCTAATGGCAAGGACATAATGTGCTAAAAGCTATAGAATTTCCCAGTTAAGGATATAGGATGCCGTACTGTTTTTTTCGTGGATCACCATACTTGTTTGATAGGGTCCACCTGCCTTTTCGTCCACTTTCATTGTAAATGTACCCAAGTGGTCATTAAAGGATAAGTAATCAAAATCCCATAGTTCGATGACAAGTGGCTCATTTACATCTTCATGTGTGAAATTGATCCCAATTGATTTTTTTTCTTCATTATCGACCGAACGGTAAATTTCAGGTGGCCATAGTTTTTCCCCTTTATACTTCAGGAAAACTTCATCCTTATCGATCTCATCATTGAGGATGCATTGTAGGTGGTTAAGTTGGATAGTTGGCATGTTTTGAAATTTCCATAAATTTAGTTTAAAAGTTCAAATCTACCAGATTTGATTATTTCGTACCGATCTGTGGGCTGGATGAATTCATACACCCAACAGGGTAAAGACGTCCCATTCTTTAAGTGCACCGGCCTGATTCTTCGATGATATGCTACATCTTCCTCCATATAATTTGGATAGGATAATTCATACGCATCCATTTCCTGAAAGAATTTCTCTTTTTCCTTCAAAAGGTAGACCTCTCCATAGGTTCTTTTTGTTTGTCTATTATCATAAACGAAACCAGGATAGCCAGCGATTCGAAAAAGTCTGCCGAAAACATATCCCTCACCAATGAGCTTGACTGGCATATGGGGAACTTCTAGCTCCTCTATCATTCTGTTTTTGCTCATCAGGTAGCCATATACAAAGAGGTAGTTCGCAAAATATTTATTCCTGTGCATAAATTTTGTTAATGAGGACACTAAAGTAATGATTTACTAAAATCAATACCTGATCCTATTTATATTTGGAACCTTTGATATTTTAATCATCAATTTATGTCATTAAAGGTAGCGATAGGGGTAGATATTGGAGGTACGCTTACAAAAGTAGGAGTTGTCGATTTAGCAGGTAACATGTACGGGCAGACTGAATTCTCAACTCGGGAACACCACGAGTTTAGCAAGTTTCTCGATAGACTTCAGTCTTGTATTGATCAATTATTGACACAATCTAAGGAAGCGTTTGAGGTAGTTGGTTTAGGGTTGGGGGCTCCTAATGCTAATCATTATAGAGGAACCATAGAACATGCAGCCAATTTGCAATGGAAAGGACTCGTGCCAATTGTGGATGAATTGAAAAAACGTTTTGATAAACCAATCCACATTACCAATGATGCTAATGCTGCTGCTATTGGAGAAATGGTTTACGGAGAAGCCAAAGGGATGCAGGATTTTATCGTCATAACTTTGGGTACGGGGCTAGGAGCAGGTGTAGTAAGTAATGGTAAATTGATCTATGGTCACGACTCACAGGCAGCGGAATTAGGGCATATTGTAGTTGATTATAATGGCAGGTGGACCGGGCTCGGTAGAAGAGGTGGGTTGGAAGCTTATGTCTCCTCGACCGGTTTGAAAAGAACTGTATTTTTTCTCTTATGTGACTCCATGAAGGAAAGTGTGCTTCGGGACTATTCATACAATGAATTACATGGAGAGATCATCACCAAGGCCGCAGAAGAAGGAGACCCCATTGCGCTTGATGCCTATGAGATAACTGGTAAATATCTGGGCCAGGCATTGGCGAACTTTACTACTTTTTCTCATCCAGAGGCGTTCTTTCTTCTTGGAGGACTTGCAAAAGCAGGAAAATGGATTTTTGATCCAACACAAAAATATTTGGATGAATATATCTTGCCTTTTTACAAAGACAAGGTGAAGTTATTGCCTTCTGGTATGATGAATAAAAATGCAGCTATTCTTGGGGCTTCCGCCCTTGTTTGGGACCATTTTAATGGAAGTAAATAGCTATTCAACACAAATATTTAAGGTACGATATTTGATATTGAAAAACATATCCTTTAGGGAAACGTTGTAAAGACTCATCATAGATATTAATATTTAATTAGTTTTAAAGCATGTACAAGTTGGTGTTGGTTTTCTTTTCGTTAGTAATAGGTTGGGGTTATATCGATCCAATAAGTGAGACATTGCTTAATAATGACTCTTCAGATACGCTTACCCTCTTAAAGCCTAAAAAGGAACATCCTTCAGAAACCAAAGCTGTCGTTGACCTGCTTACGAGGTACCACTACAAGAAGAAATGGCTCAATGATTCAATATCATCAGAAGTCTTTGATAATTACCTGGATGCCTTAGATCCTAACAAAGCAAATTTCCTTCAAAGTGATATTGATTATCTGAGTAAATACAGATATACATTGGATGAATCACTTATTGATGGAGAACTGGATTTTGCCTATCAGGTATTCACTATCTACAGGGAAAGATCATTGGAACGTCTGAATTATCTCGATGAGCTATTTCTAAAAGAATTCGATTGGTCGGTGGAAGAGGAACTTGATATTGAAAGACCAAATTGGAGTCATGCACAGACAAGAGAGGATTTAAACGACTTGTGGAGAAAGATTATTAAGAATCAGGCGATTAGTTATAAAATAGCGGGTAAGGATTGGGACCATATCGTAGATGCCTTAACCAAAAGGTATGAGCGCGTAAAGAAATCAGTCTATCAGTATAACAGTGAGGATGTTTACCAGACATACATCAATGCCTTTACCAGCACTTATGATCCACACACCAATTATTTCTCACCAATTGCAAAGGAGAATTTTCAAATTGACATGAGTGCATCACTGGAAGGAATAGGAGCTCGACTTACCCAGCAGTTGGATTACACAAAAGTTCAGGATATAATTCCAGGGGGTCCTGCTTTTAAAAGTAAGAAACTCCAAAAGGAAGATAAGATCATAGCAGTAGCTCAGGGCGACGATGGCAATTTTGAAGATGTGATTGGCTGGAGAATTGATGATGTGGTTCAAAAAATCAGGGGCCCAAAAGGGTCAGTAGTTAGGCTACAGATTCTTAAGGGAAATCAGGACATCAATGGTCTGCCAGATACCGTTAGAATAGTTCGGGATAAAATAAAGCTGGAAGAATCAACCGCCCAGGCAGAGATGATTCCGCTAGAGGAAGAAGGAGAAACCTTCAATTTAGGTGTGATTACCATACCACAGTTTTATATCGACTTTGAGGAAATGCACCAGGGCAAGGAAGATTATACCAGTACTACACGTGATGTTAAGCGACTCATCGAAGGGCTCAGAGAAAAGGGCATGGATGGTTTATTGATTGATTTGAGGTTTAATGGTGGAGGGTCACTTCAGGAAGCGGTAGAGTTGTCCGGCTTATTTATTGACGAAGGCCCCGTGGTACAAGTTAGAGATACATACGATTCAGTAGATATATATGTAGATGAAAATAAAGGCCTGTTTTATGAGGGTCCACTTGCCGTATTAACAAACCGGTATAGCGCTTCTGCTTCAGAAATTTTTTCAGGTGCTATTCAGGATTATAAACGTGGAATCGTATTAGGTGAGAATACTTTTGGAAAGGGGACCGTTCAGAATCTCATTGATCTTGACTTATATCTACGAAACGCCGGGGTGGAACTGGGTCAGCTAAAAATGACACTAGCCAAGTTTTATCGGGTAACAGGAAGCAGTACTCAAAATATAGGGGTAGCTCCAGATATTTCATTTCCATCTCCTTTTGAAGATGAGGCTTTTGGTGAAAGTGATATGCCCAATGCATTACCATGGGATGAGATAAAAACCACTAATTATGTTCCTGAAAATATTATTTCTGATAAACTAGTAGTGAGTCTCCAAAAGCTATTTGACAAGCATTTAAAGACGGATGATGACTTAAAATCTATGGCTGAGGAGGTTGAGAAAATGAAGAAGGAAAAGGATAGAACAGCTATTTCGTTAAATTATGAAAGCCGGCTTAAAGATCACAATTCAGGCAATGACGATGGAGGAGAATTGGATACTACCTTAGAAGGTAACGAATTATCAACCAAACAGGTAGAAGTAGATAGTATTGCCCAAAAACTCTCTGAAGATCCATATCTAAAAGAAAGTTTGAGGTTACTAGCTACCCTTACAAAATCTAAAATAGGGTAGCAGTATGACATCAAAAGACTGAGGATTTATTGTTGCATGAATGGTTACCCATATAACAGTCTATTCAATGTTTTACAAGGCCTTCTATAAATTATGATCAGTCCTTAAATAGCGGTTTTTTCCACACTTAGTTACACTTATTTTGATTTCTTTTAGTTGAATACCTAAAGGCCATATATTTTGTTTTAATCACTCAAATGAGCATTTTTGTTAGCTGTGTATTAAAATTCATTATTACCTTTTTACCACTCTATGCAGCCTTATATAAGTCCTGAAACTCGGATCACCGAGCTTACCTTTCGCTCAATTATTTTAGGAGCTTTATTATCCGTGATTCTAGGTGCGGCCAATGCCTATTTTGGTTTGTTCTCAGGCCTTACTGTATCGGCATCCATTCCTGCTGCTGTTATATCAATGGCAATCTTAAAGGTTTTTAAGAATGCAAATATTCTGGAAAACAACATGGTGCAAACTGCTGCATCAGCAGGAGAATCTTTAGCAGCTGGTGTGATTTTCACCATACCAGCTTTGGTGATAATGGGTTATTGGAATGAGTTTAACTACATTGAAACAACCTTGATTTCAATTTGTGGTGGAGTGCTGGGTGTTTTGTTTACCATTCCATTAAGAAAGGCATTGATTGTGGAAGAAAATCTGATGTTTCCGGAGGGGGTGGCAACTGCTGAGGTCCTCAAGTCTGGTGAGGCAGGAGGTAAATCTGTTCGATATCTGGTATATGGTGCATTGATGGGGGCCATTTTTAAATTTGGCTTTGAAGCGTTGAATCTTTGGAAGGGTATTTTTGAAAAAGCCGCGATACTCAATCAAAAATTATATCTATACTTCAGCCTAAATCTTTCCCCAGCACTTGTAGCCGTAGGTTATATCGTTGGCCTGAATGTGGCCACACTCGTGTTTATGGGGGGAGTGATTACCTGGTGGATAGGGATCCCTGTTTACGTTTGGATCAATGGGTTTGATACAGTAGCAAATGAATTAATAGCTGCAGGAAAATTTGACAGTATTGATCAGGTTCACCCTGATGCACTGGGTATTAGTTTATGGAGCGTTAAAATGCGGTTTTTAGGCGTAGGGTCGATGATTGTAGGTGGGATATGGGCTGTGATTAACCTCAAAGGGGCTTTAAAAACGGCATTCAATTCAGGGGTTGAAGCTTTTAAGAAGGGAACGAAGAAAATTAAGGTGGAGGCGAGAACAGAATTAGATACACCGATGTCATGGGTTCTAATAGGCATTGGAGTAATGGTGATTCCAGTGTTTTTTATTTACCTATCCATCATTAAGGATATTCCTGTCACCTTATTTATGGCGTTTATTATGGTTTTGGCAGGGTTTCTATTTTCTGCTGTAGCCGGTTATATGGCAGGGCTGGTCGGTTCTTCAAACAATCCCATATCCGGTGTAACCATTGCAACGATTTTATCAACTTCTTTGCTGTTGCTTTTGCTACTTGGTTCTGGAGGCGCAGTAAGTGGAGCAGCTGGTGCTATTTTGGTAGGTGCCGTGGTTTGCTGTGCAGCTGCAATAGCCGGAGATAATATGCAGGATTTAAAGGCAGGTTATATCCTTGGTGCTACTCCAAGAAATCAACAGATCATGCAGATGGTTGGTGTTATAGCAGGAGCATTACTGATTGCGCCAGTGCTTAATTTGCTCTTGATGTCAAAAGGCATTGGTAGTCCTACTGCCGAACACCCAAACCCATTAACCGCTCCACAGGCCACCTTGATGATGAGTGTGGCCACCGGCATTTTTGGTGGTGAATTGCCCTGGACAATAATTGCCATCGGAGGTTGTATTGGCGTATTGATCATCCTGACCGATTTGTACTTGAAAAAGATCAGTTCAAATTTTAGAATGCCAGTATTGGCAGTTGCTGTAGGGCTTTATTTACCATTTGAATTAGACAGTTCAATATTTGTTGGAGGTGTAATTGCCTGGGCGCTCGAACGAGGATTTAGCAGACAAAACGCATCTAAATCAGCAATAGAATCAGCATCTAATAGTGGGTTGTTAATTGCTTCAGGACTTATCACAGGAGAAGCACTCATGGGGATTTTAATCGCTTTATTTGCAACAATGGGATTGAGTATTTCAATTGCTGATGAACCGCTTGGAGGAAGCATTCTGGGACTAGCCTTACTCGTTTTAATTCTTTTCTATTTATATAAAACCGTCAGTTCGATTGGCAAAAAAGGTAATTCCTAAAGGGATTGCACATGCAAGAGATTTTTAATACTAACTAATTATGGAAAAAATAGACGCACTGAATCAGGTAGCTGCATTTCACAGGACTTTTAAACATCCTATTGTAGATGAACCATCAATACCGGATGCAAAGCGATGTGAGTTAAGGGTTTCTCTTATTTCAGAGGAATTGAAGGAGTTGCAAGAAGCTATTGCTGATAATGACCTGGTGGAGATTGCTGATGCTTTATGCGACATCCAATATGTCCTTTCAGGAGCTGTTCTCGAGTTTGGTATGGGTGATAAATTTGTTGAGTTATTCAATGAGGTGCAGCGATCGAATATGAGCAAAGCATGTGAAACAGAAGAAGAAGCACAAAAGACTGTGGAGTATTATCAAAATGAGCGGGACACCTCTTGCTATTATGAGCAGAAAGACGGGAAATATCTGGTGTTCAGAAAAGAAGACAATAAAACACTAAAGTCAGTCAATTACTCACCTGCTGACCTTAAAAAGATTCTTGAAAAATAGATTAAGGAATGAGTAAAGTAAGTGTGGTAGCGGTGTTGTTTCTTAACTCTACCAATTTTTCAATGGTATGCTCATCTTCACATCCAAAAAAAGACATCAGACAGATGTAGGTAAAGCAGGATAGAAGCAATCGAGAGTATTTTTTGTTTTTCATAACAAACCCAATGATGTATTAGCTAATTGATAAAGAATTATTATAATCTTTATGTTAAATGCAAATTAACACACTATTCCTGATAAAACAATAGAATAATTAGCAAATTTTTAACATAACTCAACGATATGTGTAATGCCATTGTATCCATTTTACCTTAATACGGATTATTTCTGCATTTTAATAGCGATGAACTCAGAGACATTTATCTGATCTGACGACAATTTCTTTACGCATTTCCATTAGATGTTTATTAATTTTGTTTATTAAAATCCAAAGCATATGTTTGATAATTTAAGTGTAAAACTTGATCGTGCCTTTAAAACTTTAAAAGGTCAGGGAACAATTACTGAGATAAATGTTGCCTCAACTGTAAAGGAGATCAGGAGGGCGCTGATTGATGCTGATGTTAATTACAAAGTTGCTAAGGAAGTTACCGATACGATCAGGGAAAAAGCACTGGGTCGAGATGTATTGATTTCTGTCTCACCAGGCCAATTATTGACTAAGATTGTTGCTGAGGAATTAACCATATTGATGGGTGAGAGCAATGTGCCTATCAGTCTTGATGGTAATCCAAATACAATTCTCATTTCGGGTCTTCAGGGGTCAGGAAAGACTACCTTTTCTGGTAAGCTGGCAAGTCTGCTGAAGAAGCAGGGACGCACTGTTTTGTTAGTTGCTTGTGATGTCTACAGACCAGCTGCAATAGATCAGTTGAAAGTACTTGGTGAGCAGATAGATGTAGAGGTGTATACTGAACCGGAAGAAAAGAACCCAATCAAGATTGCTGAACATGCAGTTAAGTACGCTAAGCAAAATGGTAAACGAACAGTCATCATTGATACAGCCGGTAGGTTAGCTATTGATGAGGCAATGATGAAGGAAATTTCATCTATTAAGGCAAGTATTGAGCCTTCTGAGACACTTTTTGTCGTTGATTCAATGACTGGTCAGGATGCAGTAAATACGGCCAAGACCTTCAATGAGCAGCTGAATTTTGATGGCGTTGTATTAACCAAACTTGATGGTGATACCCGTGGTGGAGCGGCCTTATCAATACGAAAGGAAGTAGAAAAGCCCATTAAATATATCAGCACAGGAGAAAAGCTGGATGCAATCGATATTTTTTACCCTGATAGGATGGCTAAAAGGATCCTGGGGATGGGAGATGTGCTTTCGCTTGTAGAGAAGGCTCAGCAGACATTTGATGAAGATGAAGCCCGTAGGATCAACAAAAAGATCAAAAAGAATCAGTTTGGCTTAGATGATTTCCTATCTCAGATGGAGCAAATCAAGAAAATGGGTAGCATGAAGGATCTACTTGGAATGATTCCGGGAGTAGGGAAGGCCATCAAAGACGTTGACATTGATGATGATTCTTTGAAACCAATCGAAGCGATAATCAAGTCCATGACACCCAAAGAGCGTGAAACTCCGGATATTATTAATGGTAGCAGAAAGCAACGCATTGCAAAGGGTAGTGGTACTGATGTGAATCAGGTAAACCAATTGCTCAAACAATTCGCACAAATGCGAAAGATGATGAAGACCATGAACAAAATGGGAGGTGCCAAAGCACTGTCGGGGCTACTAAATCAGTAAGCCTAATCCCATGTTATGGCATAAGAGAATAAATAAAAATTTATGCAGGCTACCTGTAGCAAACAGCGTTGATAGCTTCTACCGTCCTCTTTACGTTTGGAAGGATTTCTTCAATTAAAGTAGGTGCATACGGAAGCGGCAAATCTCTGTTGTTTATTCGATGAATAGGAGCATCCAGGTAATCAAATGCATGTCTTTGTACGTAATGACTGATTTCTGTTGCAATGGATGATAATGGCCAGGCCTCCTCTACAATTACCAGTCGATTGGTCTTTTTAACTGAATTGATAACAGTTGTGTAATCGATTGGTCTTACGGTACGCAAGTCAATAACTTCAACATTAACACCTTCCTTCTCCATTTCAGAAGCAGTTTCATTAGCTACTTTCATGAATTTTCCAAAAGATACAAGCGTAACGTCATTCCCTTCCTTCACTATTTTAGCCTCACCAATTGGAATAAGGTATTCTTCTTCAGGAACTTCTCCTTTATCACCATACATCAATTCTGACTCCATGAAGATAGTAGGATCATCATCCCTAATAGAGGATTTAAGTAACCCCTTTGCGTCATAAGGATTGCTGGGAACTACTACTTTTAGTCCAGGCGTGTTAGCAAACCAGTTTTCAAAGTTTTGAGAATGTTGAGAGCTTAATTGTCCCGCATTACCTGTAGGTCCTCTAAACACGATAGGGATTTTAAATTGTCCGCCAGACATCGACATCATCTTTGCTGCGCCATTTATGATCTGGTCAATAGCTACCAGAGAGAAATTGAAGGTCATGAATTCTATGATCGGTCGTAAGTCATTCATAGCAGCGCCAATACCAAGGCCTGTAAACCCAAGTTCGGAGATCGGAGTATCGATCACTCTTTCTGGCCCAAATTCGTCCAGCATTCCCTGACTTACTTTATAAGCGCCATTATATTCAGCTACTTCTTCTCCCATGAGAAAGACACTTTTGTCTAATCTCATTTCTTCACTCATTGCTTCTCCAAGTGCTTCTCTAAATTGAATTTCTCTCATAGTAAAAGATTGTTTCAGGGCGCTAAATTAATCGATATAAAACAAAAAAGCCCTCCTGAAAGGAGAGCTTTTTTAAATGAATTCGAAAAAATGAATTAATTATTTCACTGCGTCAGCTACTGCGTTTGCATAACTAGCGAAAGTTAAGTCATTTAATGCTTTTTCTTTAAGTGAAGCATCTTTAGCAACAGCCATTTTCAAGTTAGCTCCAACTGCTTCAACATTGTTTTGTTTTGCACTGGCAATGGCTTTTAAGTAATAAGCTTCTGCAGCTAATTTTTCATTGTCAGTTACACCAGTAAGTGTAGTTTGTGCATCACCGTAATCTCCTGTTAAAAGACTTGTAAGTCCTTTGTCAAAAGTTACTGTTGGGCTTGACTCAGCAGCTGCGAAAGAAGCTTTAGCCTCTTCGTAGTCACCACTCATCAATTGAAGTGAACCTTTCATCCCTTTAAGTTTTGCACTTGTCATGTTAGATGGAGAAGCGCTCATACCAGCATCAATTGCTTCAGATGCTGCGTCCATGTCACCATTAAGCATTGCTGCTGCGGCCATATTTGCTTGAACCTCTGCAGCATTTTGTTTGTTTGCTGCAATTTGCAATTGAGCTTCAGCATCCTGGATCAGTTGATTTGGATTGTTTGACATTTTAGCTTTTTCCAAATAGATGGCTCCTAAGTTATTGTGAGCTCTCCAGTCACCAGATTTAGTGGCTGCTTTGAAAATAGCTTCTTTCTCATCTAAAGAAGGTGTAAGAGTTGCTGAGAATAAAAACTCATCAATTGTGAGTGTATCCATATCAGCTTTTCCACTTACAATGCTTTTAGACAATACAGCAATCGTTGCATTAGGTTTTTTAACAACAACAGTAAGTATTTCTGTCTTAGCAGATCTCAAACCAGGATAGATATCGTTAAATACTTTTTTGTAAGATGATAAGTCTTGTAATTGTTTTTCTTTATCAACAAATGATCCAGAACCATTGATGATTCTTAACCATTGACCTTTCTCATCAGATGTGATTCCGTCGTAGTCAGCAACAGCAGTTTTAAACATTCCCCAGTCCTGAACAACAGGCTTAAGGATGAAATTGATTTCGTCTGCCATGTCTTTGTAGTCGTAGCGGCTCATTTGCGCTCTGTAGTAGCTTTCAATGGCTTTTGCACGATCGCTTGAAAGATCAGCGTTGATTGTTTCTGAACCTTCAGGAGAGTGAGTACCTGTAATCGTTACAGTCCTTGTTACATTTTTCTCAGCAATAAAAGCAGCCATGTTATTTGACTTGGCTCTATTGGAAGTTCCTCCTGTAGACAATGAAGGATTGATTCTAGATCTTCCTTGCTCAAAAAAGAAATTAATGTTTGTAGGCTCTAATTCTTCCTTGTCGTTGTAACCGTGATCAGCAAGTGCTGGGCTTACAACTGCTTTAGCAAAAGCAGAAGTCATAACAAGACCCTTTGCAACTTCCATTCTTGGAGAAGTCTTAGACTTTCCGCTTGAAGTGATTGTTGCAACACCTTCTACATAAAGTGTTCCTGGGTTCATGCCATCCTGATATGGGAAAGAGAAGCTTTCTGATTTTCTTGAAGTAGAAGAACTGCTGCTAGGAAAATCCTCAGCTTTGAATTCTACTGAACCAACGGCTACTTCTTGATCACCATATTGGTAGATCGTGTTAATAGTGTACATGGTTCCAGAAGGAAGCATTTTAGGAGGAAGAACTGCAGACATATCGAATGGCACTTCATCTCCTTTTAATTCTAGTGGACTTGGATCTATTTGCAGATCCTGATCAGATGCCAGTTTGATCATCGTGCCTAACTTACAACCAGAGAAGATTGAAGCGGCAAGAAGCAAGGCTATAGCATAGTTAAGTTTTTTCATGTGGATCATCTTTTTGAATTTTTGAAATACAAAATTGGTGAATTTTATCATTAGATTGTTACAATATTACTTAAAAAATAGATTCTTCTGAACCCATATATAACAAATTCAAACCCCATAGTGTTATCTTTGTAAAAAGAGAGCAGCAATTATAATGCAAGAAATAATAGAAAAATATGCTTTTGGTGTGTGTACCAGACTAGGTGAGAAGTTTAGAATTCCTACCTCTAGCATACGTTTATCATTCATTTACGCCTCTTTTCTTACGTTTGGGTCGCCAATTATCATCTATGTAGCGCTTGCGTTCATTATGAATTTCCGAAAAATGTTGCGCAGAAGAAATAATACTATTTGGTATTATTAGAGATCAGAAAACTTTTTTATTCGCTTAAAAAAGAATAAAAAAATTATCCATTTTTTTCCTAGAAGTGAGGAAGAAACCCCTTTTGGAACACTTCTTTTTGATAAATGCCGTTTGATTGAGGAATAGAAATCCCAGTTCGCCTTTAATACAGCATTGAAGTTTGCGACAGATTTAAAGCTTATCCCAGCTGCCAAATCTAAAACCAACCTGACAGGAAGCACAACTACCAGATCTCTGACAGGTAGATTTTTGGCTAACATTATTAAACTGTTTCTAAAGTTCAGATAGGTTTTCCTCGCATTACCATAGGTAAGTGTTCCACCACCCAGGTGGTAAACTATTGAGGCAGGAAGACACCTTAGTTTTTCACCACTCTGATAAATTCTCCAGCATAGATCAATTTCTTCCATGTGGGCAAAAAAATCAGGATCAAACCCTCCAACTTTATTAAATGAGGATGATCTTATCATCATACAGGCACCAGAAGTCCATAGTACATCTATTGGCTGATCATATTGACCAGTATCTTTTTCGATGTATTGTAGCATGCGACCTCTGCAAAAGGGATATCCCAGGTAATCAACAAAGCCGCCGGATGCGCCTGCATGTTCAAAATAAAGCTTATTACGAAGCGACAATATTTTTGGCTGGCATGCTGCATATTGCTTTTTTGCCTCAAGATGCGTAAGCATGGGTTGTATCCAGTGGGGTGTAACTTCTACATCAGAATTTAATATAACATAATACTGAGCTTCAATTTTTGACAGCCCCATGTTATAACCTTCTGCAAAGCCATAATTATTTTCTAGTCGTATCAGATGGACAATAGAAAATTCCTCGGTGAGTATTTTTACCGATTCGTCAGTAGAACCATTGTCAATCACAAAAACTTCAGCTTCATCACTGTATTTCAATACACTGGGAAGAAATTTTTTGAGATGTTCTGCACCGTTAAAATTAAGGATAACTACGGCGACCTTGATCATGTTACATCATGTTATTCAGATCAAGACCCGGGATGTTTGGCATCACCCCCTCGGTTGCTTTCTTTAAATGCTCTTTGGCTCTAACTTCCACTGATTGTATTGCAATATTGACAGCGGCAATGACGAGATCCTGCATCATTTCAGCATCTTCTTTATTTATTAATGAATGATCAATATTAAGTGATATAACTTCTTTTCGGCCATTGACAACTACTTTGACTAAACCCCCACCTGATTCTGCTTCAGCTGTGATATTGCCAAGTTCCTCCTGAGCAACTTTCATTTTCTCCTGGACTTCTTTCACTTTGCCCATCATTTTCATCATGTCAAACATATCAGTTTATTTTTTTATTAATGCAAACGTACCAACTTGGAAGATTTCTTCTCCATCAGGACTAGTAAATTTTATTTCATATGTATAAGCACCTTCCGGAGCAATATCATTATTGACATAACCGTTCCATCCTGTACTTAGGTTATTGGTAAAATGAATTTGTTGACCCCACCGATTAAAAATAGATATTTCTGCCGAATTGCCGCTCAATCCAAAGAATTCTAACCGGTCATTTAGACCGTCATTATTTGGAGTAAATGCTGTAGGCACATAAATCCTGTAGATATACCTGGCGACCACTTCATTTGAATATACAGGTTCATTGATTTCATTGTACCAATATCTGGCCCTTAAATATTGTACTTTCCCTATAGTTGATGTAAGGTCCACATTGTCATCGTAAGAAATTACTTCCACGATTGTACTGTCTTCGCTGTATACTACAAGCTCTCTGGATGTTTCAGTCAGGTTATTTAATGGATCAGTTAAAGATAAAATCAGTCGATTTGTCTCATAATCTCTATCTGTAATTCTCAATCTGGGAGGTGCAACAACTATTGTGTCCAGGAATGTTTGGCAACTATCAAACATGATGAGTTCAAAAGCATCAGCTCCTGAAGAAGGACGCAACGTGGAAGAATTTATTGTATCATAGGTAGAGGTGCTGGTATTCCTAATGAGTACATCCAGGGCTGATTGATTGATAAAATTGATTGATACCTCACTTCCTGAATAGCTGGCATATGCGTCGGATAAATAATCGAATTGATTGGAAGGAATGGCATTACAATAGGAGGGGCCAGTTATTGTGGTGTTGGAGCAGGCTTCAATGGTAGTGATTCTAAGGCAATAATCCAGAAATCCAGGATTGTTGATGTCCCTTATTGCTAATGAATTATTGATAGGGCCTTCATAAATATTGTTATACGCATTGCCACCAAACGATAATTCTATCTGATACTTGATATTTGGTGATGTTGCAGCGCTTAAATTTAGATCAAAGATATTCCCACAAGTCTGTGTAAAGGTGGCATTCGAAATAGTAGCTGCAGCAAGGGTGTTGTTCAAATTGATCGAATTAAAGGTTTCGCCACAAGTAGGGTAGGAGTTGTTATAGAAGCCAGTGACCAATATTTGAACGTTGTTGGCAGGATAAGTAAATGTAGGGAAAGGATCACCAGGGTAGAAATCAATTGAATCATTTGATGTGAAATACACGCGATAAAAGTCGTAAACATTATCCTGAATATCGACTTGAACTGTTTGTGACCCGCATTCATAGATGACAAACTGAGGAGCAGTGTTTTCAATTACCTCGAAGGTTAGTGTATCCGTTTTTGGAGAAATCGTTTCCTGGGTTAACTGAACAATCTGATAAATTCCCGGATCCGTATAGGTGTAAAAGGTATCATTAACATCTAATAAATTGTTTTCGTAATAATAGGAGTTCGTAAATCCAGAAAAACTGGGGGATGTGGCAATGTGAATTGTTACGGGTACACAACCTTTTTCATAAGTAATAGAGAAACGACCAAAGTTGCTGGTATGTTGAGCATGGGAAATGTAAAAACCCAAAACCAACAGACCTATGCTATATATTCTTAAAAGAAGATGCATCTACAACTCAAAAACGTTTCCGTGAGGTATTTATTCGCCCAGAAGTAACTTAATTAATCCTGATAAATCTAATGAAAATTGATTTCCGGTTTTCATTTCCTTTACTGCATAGACATTCTGCTTTAGTTCTTCCTCTCCAATAACGATAACGTAAGGAATATCGGTCTTATTGGCAAAATTTATCTGTTTGTTAATCTTGACCAAATCAGGATATAAGATGGAGGAAATATCTTGCTGACGAAGTTTACTCAATAAATCAATTCCATGTCTAAAGGTAGCCTCATCAAAATGTGTAATGAGTACCTGGGTGTTTGATGATACACTATCAGGAAACAACTGTTTCTCTTCAAGCACATCATAAATGCGATCTAATCCAAATGAAATTCCAATTCCAGAAACATCTGGCAATCCAAAAACGCCAGTAAGGTCATCATATCTCCCCCCGCCACAAATACTTCCAATCTTCACATCGGTAGCTATCACTTCAAAGATTATTCCAGTGTAATAGTTTAAACCTCTCGCAAGACTGAAATCAAGCAAGACCTTACTGTTATTTGATTTTAAATAGGAGAAGTAAGTTTTTAACGTTTCTATACCTTTATTTTCCGACAACTCATTTTCAAGCCTGGTTAGTTTCTGCTCACTATTTCCATCATATTCAATTAAAGTGAATAGAGATGCTAGTTTGCTTTTATCTGCACCAAGTGTTAAAAGTTCCTCTTCGACTTTTTCCTTTCCAATTTTATCCAGTTTATCCAACGAGGTACAAAAGGCCACTTCATTTGATAACAACCCACACCACCTGGCCAATCCAAATAACACTTCTCTGTGATTAATCCTGATCTGATAGTTGGTGTACCCAAGTCCACTGAAAACATCCGTAATTAGATTGGTCAGCTCAACCTCACTAAATACAGATTTGGAACCTATGATATCTGCATCGCATTGATAGAATTCCCTGTATCTGCCTTTTTGGGGTTTGTCAGCTCGCCAGACAGGCTGAATCTGAAATCTTCGAAAAGGGAAATTAATGTCGTTTCTGTTTTGGACGATATATCTGGCAAAGGGTACAGTAAGGTCATATCGCAGTCCTTTTTCAGAAATTTGCTTCAGCATATGTTGACTTCCCTGACTAAAATCTTCTTCTGAGACTTTGCTCAAAAAATCACCGGAATTCAGAATTTTGAAAAGTAATTTATCGCCCTCGTCGCCATATTTGCCTGTTAATGTTGACAAATTTTCAATAGCTGGTGTTTCGATTTGGGCAAACCCATACTTTAAAAAATTGGCCTTAATGGTGTCAATGATGTGATTTCTTTTCGAAGACTCAAGCGCTCCAAAATCACGCGTTCCTTTGGGAGTAGAAGGTTTTTGTTTTGACATGAACTAATTTTGGACAAAACTAACAAAAAGCGTAGATTTGCGCTCGTTTACAAGGAAATCATCAGAGAAAATGGCTGTTACCAGATTAGAAAGAAAATTAAAAAGAGATCGTGCCAAATCAAAACGTAGGATCGCGACTATAAAAAGGTTGAACTCAATGCCTCCAATAAAAAATATTGATGTTGAGGCAATAAAAGCTGAATTTGAGAAGAAAAAATCTGCTCCAGCAAAAAAAGAGACTCCTAAAAGTGAAGTAAAAGAAGCGCCCAAAGCAGAAGTGAAAGAAGCCCCAAAGGCGGAAGTAGCAGAAGTGAAAGAGAAGGAAGCTCCTAAAAAGGAGAAAGAAACTCCTAAAGCTAAAGCAACGAAAAAGGCAGCTCCTAAAGCTAAAAAGGAAGATAAGCCGAAGTCAGAAGACAAGTAATTAATGCATTTATAGGTAGCCTGCAATCTTGTAGGCTACTATTCCAACCCATTCCTTTAGGATCAAACTCCATTTGGAAAAGGCGTCTGCACTTGGGAGTATCATCGAAATATCCCATTCCTGATAGGTGCCTCGAAAATCTACACTGTAAGGGATGACATCCATGCCTTCTTTCGCAAAGCAACCAAGTGATCTCTTCATGTGAAAGGCAGAGGTGATTAATAGATGTTTTCTATTCTTCATTCCAATTTCTTCCATCAATTTTGCCGTAAAAGCCGCATTTTCATGGGTATTCCTTGAATTTGGTTCAATAATGATGTCTTCTTCTGGGAATTTGTTCAGTATTAAAAAGGCTTTTAGTGCTTTACTTTCTTTAAACTCCTGATCCAGTATAGATCCTGAGCCTCCTGTGATTAGTATCTTATGAATCAGGCCTTCCTGATAAAGAACCATTGCTTCTGTAACTCTATCGGCCGCTTCAGTAAAATGGTATTGGTCCTCTATTTCTTTCTGGTGTTGCATTGCTCCAGTCAAAACAATGCCTATATCTGTCAGTGGTAAGTTTTCTTTTGAGGTAGGAGGAACCTCCCAAGAGGAAACTACATAGTTAGAAATTATTGGACTTGAAAAAATTAAGAAAATGAGCATTCCAGATATGAGGTAAAGCCTGGAGCGTTTTTTAAAAATCAAGCTGCTGAGAATTAAAACAAATACCCACAGCAGTGGATTGAGTAGAAAAGATAAGATTTTCGATAGGTAAAAGAACATTTTTTATCTTCTACTAACTCCTGAAAGGATAATCTTCAGCCAGTTGAAATACAATGCCAGGAATAGAAAACCGGTCATGATCCAAATGATAAAAACATTAAAAACAGGGGTAGGGATTAAATGACCAGCCAGGTGCTTATTGGGTTGAAAAAACTGTGCCCGAAAATCCATTGCATGGTCTGGAAATTTAGGATCCAGGTATATTGGATAGATTTTCTGAATTAACTCATTGTTATGTTCTAGAACACGGTGTTCAGTACCCGTGTTTTTTACCATAAAGCTGATGGCTTCGTTTTCATGATCCCTTCTTAATTCATTTAGTAAGGCCTCTTTCTCAGGAGTAGCTGTTAAGGCTTTGAGGGTAGTATTTTTCTCTTCATTTGCTGCTTTAAACCTGCGGTTATAATAACTCCTTAAGTCTGAGATGAATTTATTGCTTACCTCATATATTCGAGCGGAAAAAAGAGTTGAAGTTAAGGAATCTATGGCAGGAAACTTATCATACCCTATCATGGAAAGTTCTTTATTAAATTCCTTTTGTACGGTCTTTAATCGATAAGCTGCTTCTTGTATTTCTTCTTTGCTACCATCTGTGAGGTGTCGCCTGGCAAAATCCAGGTTGGCTTCTAATCGTGGAAACAAATAGGCTGTCTTAAACTCTGATTCTGCCATGATTTTATCTTGTGCATAGAATTTACTTGCATATTCATTATTGATGAATTGATGTACAGCCAAGGCTTCAAACGCCCATCTAGAAGTCATGATTTCACCAATTAAAGGCACTTTGTCTTCAGTGGTTATGTTCGGATTTAACTTGTCAAAACTTACTACTACTCCACTAAGAATGATTTGTGGGATGATTAAAAGGGGTATAAGAATATAAACGGTTACTGCTGATTTGAAAGCAGCTGAGACGATTAACCCTAAAGTATTTGCTAGGCAGGAAACTGAAAACAGAACTAACCAAAAGGTCAATGTCATTCCACTTACTCCCATGATAAGGGTTCCAATTATGGTAAATGAAATGGTTTGTATCGCGGAAAGACTGAACAGAATAAAGACTTTTGAAAACAAATAACTAAGCCTGCTAAGGTTTAAAAACTCTTCCCTCTTGAGTACTTTCCTATCACGGATAATTTCTTCTGCACTTACAGTTAAACCCATAAAAAGGGCTACAATTACACTCATGAAGAAGAATACAGGAATATTTAGGTTCTCGTTGAAATGATACACCGCCGTGTCTTCAGGCATATACCGAATGATAAATGCTAACAGAAAGGCCAATAGCGGACCTTCCAATAGATTAATAGCCAGGTATTGGTGGTTGGTTATTTTGGATTTAAAATCTCTGATTGTAAATGTTTTCCATTGACTAAGTTTATTGGGAATGTCAGTTGTTTTCTTTGGCGTCGTATCAGCTTCCGAAATTTCTTTTCGTCGTATATTATCCTGATATATTTCCCACCATTCTTTAGGAGTGATTTTACGCTTCTTGGTATAATTACCAAACTCATTAACAACTTTGGATTCGATGATGTTAAAAATTTGTTCAGGGTTGTTATTACGTCCCTGATCAACAATTTTCACCGCATTCTTGAAGTAGCCCACTGCCTCTGAGGGATTGCCGTAATAGATTTGGTAACCTCCAACATCCAGAATGAGCAAATGGTCAAACATTTTAAAGATTTCTTCTGAAGGTTGATGAATAACTACAAAAACCAGTTTCCCTTTTAGGGAGAGTTCTTTTAACAGGTCCATGATGTTTTCGGAATCCCTTGAGGATAGTCCACTGGTAGGTTCATCAACAAAAAGGACAGAAGGCTCTCTCAAAAGCTCAAGTCCGATATTAAGGCGCTTCCTTTGTCCACCTGAAATTGTTTTTTCAAGCGGGGAGCCCACTTTCAAGTTTCGTGTCTCAAATAGACCCAGGGACTCCAATGTATGGTTCACCAGCTCTTTGAGTTGCGCATCTGAAAGCTCTTTAAAACAGAGTTTGGCCGCAAAATATAAATTATCGAAAACAGATAACTCTTCAATAAGCAGATCATCCTGAGGTACGTATCCGATTACACCATTGAGTTGATCTTTCTGACTATGAATATTGATTCCATTAATTCTAACCTCTCCGGAAGTAGGGGATTCATTCCCATTTAAGACATTCAGCAACGTAGATTTTCCGGCTCCACTACCACCCATTAAGGCAATGAGTTTCCCTGACTCTTCCTGGATATTGATGTCATAGAGTCCGGTATTACCATTCTTGAATTTGAATGATACATCTTTAGAGACAAAAGTCAAATGAAACTCAGGATCAATTTCTCTGAACATCCCAACAACCTGGCTATAATAGATGGACTGAGAGCCAAGATTTATAACACTTCCTGTATTGAAATTATAGATCTTGTCATTCCTCATGGTTTCACCATTCAGGAGAATGTTTTTCTCTCCCAGGTATTTAAGGAAGTACAAGTCCATATCCGGAATCCGCAGGATAAAAATGAATCCATCGACCTCATCAATAATCAGGTGCTTGCAATCGGGGCTTACTTCATGCGCTCCATTTTCGATGATCAGGACGTCCGAGGATATGATCTTGCTTCTTTCTTCATAAATGACGAAAGCCTTGATAAGATCTATTACTTTCTTTTCTACATTGAGGTAATCACCAATCTGATAGAGCAGCACATTTTCTCTTTCAGTGACAATTCCATCCGCCGCGATTAAGATCACCAGGTTGAGAATCACAACAATTTTCTGTTGTGCCGTTTGTTCAAGATTTATCTGATCACAAATCTCCTGAACCTTCTTTGCGCTCGTTTCATTTACATCTTTTGTAACCAGTTTGTCAAATACCTGCATGTATTTACTGGCCGAATCATGATCCAGAGATTCATTAAGGTAATTGTTGATAAAGGATCTTTCCTCCTCAGATACGGTATCCTCAGCGGCCACAATGGCCAGAAGTCTTAAAATAGCATTGAGAACTTCCTCACTCATATCAATTTTTTTGACCGGTCACAAAAACAAAAAGCATTGAAATACATCAATGCTTTTTGTAACAATAAAAGATTAGGTTGGTATTAAGCAAAATTTTACTGAACTATTTCAGTTCTTATTCGGGTTACTTCTTTGTTTAGATCTGTGAGCATATCCTGAGTGAGCATGAAATTACCGGTATTTTCGGCAATTTGCTTCTCAATGTCAGAAAGGTTGCCTTCATAGAGTGCTTTAAGCGCATTCAAGTCAGCTTTAACTTTATTGATAGATTCATTTCCTGGAACGTCCTCAAGAAAAGACAAGATATCTAAGAGAGGTTGTCCCTGATCCAATACGATTTTCACTAGTGGTTCAAGTATAAGATTTCTGTTGTCCTCGTCTAAAATATCCGTAGGATACGTTTCAATGACTTTAACAGCCAGATAAACGCCTTCGATGAAAGTTCCGGATAAGATTAGCGCACCCGTATTTAGTCTGTCAGCATCCTCAAGGGTTTTACCTGCTTTGGCTATGGATTCATCAATAAGTCTGGAAAGGGTTTCTTTGCTTCCTTGGCTCTCCTGAAATTGGTTGACCATTTGAGCATTAAAAATAGAAGAGACTCCAACTGTTTCTGATAGCTTTTGGCAGCCTTCCAGGTATTGTATGGAGATTTGAACTTGTTCATAGGAAATAAGATATCCCATATCAGTAGAATAGACGCCCAGATTTAGCGCTGCTTTATCTTCATCATTTTGATACTTAGAAACATTTGAAATATCGTTGATCAAATCCTCGTTATAATCGGCAGCTGCAGCTTGCAAAGTATACGGTACTTCTGATGGATTTGGTAAGTCCTCTAGGACTTTGTCAATATCTGCAACGATCTTTTCTGTAGACGCAGAAAACTCTACTCCTTCAGCTTTAGATCCTTTGTCTGATCCACCACATCCAAAGAGGATTAAAAGTGAGAATATTACACAAGCGTTTATGGTTGAAGTGACTTTCATTTATTAGTTAGATTTATTTTATGTTCCAATTTTAATCTTTTTTTAAGTGTCATTGAAATTTACCTGCAAGATTTTCAAACTTTGTGACAATAAAAACGGTTCAAAGGTCCATGAGTGGTATTAGTTTTTCGAGTCTTCGAGCAGGTCATAGGTATTGGGTAGTCAATTTTGGTGAGAAAATTGAATTTGAAATTGTTGAAGTTCTAGACCCACTAGACTTTAAAATAAAAGACCTTACCTCTTTAGAAATATTCAGGCTGTCAGAGATAACCCAATATGGAAGAGGTAAGGACTTTGAAATTCGTGATTTAGCTTAATTCAAAAAAAGAATGCTGCTTCGACGGCAGGTTAGAAACTCCCATTAAGTTTTCATCAAGCGCTCTGGCTGCTTCACGACCCTCTGAAATTGCCCATACCACCAATGACTGACCTCTTCGCATATCACCAGCAACAAATACGTTAGAAACGCTTGTTTGGTAATTGTGTGCTTTTACATTTCCTCTTTCATCAAGTTCAAGACCCAATTGTGCAATCATACCTGATTTCTGTGGATGCAGGAATCCCGCAGCAATAAGGGTGAGTTCACAGGGAACAATCCGCTCAGTTCCCTCAATCTCATTGAAGCCTTTATCAGCCCATTCAATATCCACTAATTTTATACCTGTCAATTCCCCTTTATCGTTCCCAACAAATTCTTTCGTCAGTACAGACCACTTTCTGTCACTACCTTCTTCATGACTGGAAGAGGTTCTTAGTACCATCGGCCATTCTGGCCATGGGTTGGTGATTGTACGGCTTTTAGGCGGTTTGTCTAGTATCTCAATTTGTGTGATAGATTTTGCCTTGTGCCTGTTGGAAGTACCGATACAGTCCGATCCGGTGTCCCCTCCACCAATCACTACTACATTTTTGCCAGTCGCCAGGATTTCTTCTACAGGCAACCCTTCATGATTTTTTATCTCTCCTGTTTCTTCTGAGACTCTTTTATTTTGCTGACTTAAGAAGTTCATGGCAAAATGAATGCCTTTCAAATCTCTTCCCGGGATTGGAATATCGCGAGGCACTGTTGACCCACCACATAGAAGAATAGCATCATACTCAGACTTAATATCATCTATATTGATGTTGTTTCCCACGTCGGCATTCACAACGAATTTGACTCCTTCTGCTTCCATTAGGGCTATTCTGCGATCAACCACCCATTTCTCTAGCTTAAAATCAGGAATGCCGAATCGGAGAAGACCTCCAATTTTGCTGGCTCTTTCAAATACCGTAACCTCATGACCAGCCTGGTTTAGTTGGTCCGCAGCTGCGATACCTGCAGGACCTGAGCCAATTACAGCTACCTTTTTACCGGTTCTGCTGGCTGGTGATTTAGGAGTCACCAAACCTAACTCAAAGGCCTTTTCAATGATTTCCTTTTCTATAAGCTCAATAGCAACAGGATCTTTATTTATACCAAGGACACAAGACCCTTCACATGGAGCAGGACAGATCCTACCTGTAAATTCAGGGAAGTTATTTGTGGACTTCAATATTTTATAAGCTGATTCCCAATCTTTATTATAAACAGCATCGTTAAAATCAGGAATCTGATTCCCAAGCGGGCATCCGCTGTGACAAAAAGGTATCCCACAATCCATGCACCTTGCCGCCTGTTTATTCGTTTTCTCAGCACTAAACGGCTGGTAAACCTCTTTGTAATCGTTGGTCCTGTTTTGAGGGTCCCTCGTCTCAGGTAACTCTCTTTTATATTTTAAAAATCCTTCAACATCTGCCATTTAAGCTACTTTTTCTTGTTCTGCTAATTTCTTTTCTTCTAATACTCTTTTAAGGTCATTTGGCATCACCTTGATGAAGTGTTTCATCATGTTAATCCAATCACCAAGAATCAATTCACCCAATTTACTTCCGGTGTATTTGACATGAGCTTCCATCTCTTCTTTGACATACCTCAGATCCTCGTCTGCAAGCGACTCAAGGCCAACCATTTCCATGTTTACCTTGTCCTGGAATTCGTTTTTCTGATCAAAAATGTAGGCCATTCCACCACTCATACCGGCCGCAAAGTTATTACCTGTTTCACCCAGAATAATGACTTTTCCACCCGTCATGTATTCGCAACCATGGTCACCAATGCCTTCAACTACGGTTTCTACCCCAGAGTTTCTTACACAAAATCGCTCGCCAGCATTTCCATTGATGTAGGCTTTACCTGACGTTGCACCGTAAAAAGCTACATTTCCGATAATGATGTTTTCATGGGCATTCAGTGTGGAGCCTTTTGGTAGTTTGATCACTAAATCTCCACCCGACAATCCCTTACCACAATAGTCATTTGCTTCTCCTTCTAATTCGAAAGATACACCCGGAGCTAAAAATGCCCCGAAACTTTGACCTGCTGAACCTTTGAAGCTTACGTTGATTTTGGATAAGCCAAGGCCTTTAGATCCGTGTAGTTTGGAAATTTCATAAGATAACATAGCCCCGACTGAACGATCGGTGTTCTTGATGTTGTAAACCTTGTTGGTTTCTCCTTTTTTAAGATAATCCCTGATAAGTTTTCTGTCAAGTACCTTTTCAAGGTCATGATCTTGTTCAAACTGGTTATACTCCCCGTAAGAACTTGGAACAATTACCTTATTAAGGATAGGTGAGAAGTCAATGCCTTTCAGCTTCCAGTGTTCAATATCTGGCTTTACCTTCAATACTTGTGATTGACCCACCATTTCATTCAGGTTTCTGAACCCTAAATCAGCCATGATTTCACGTAATTCAGTAGCAATGAATGTGAAGAAATTGACTACGTGATCAGGATTACCAGTGAAAAGTTTCCTCAACTCAGGCCTCTGGGTAGCAATTCCTACCGGGCAGGTGTTTAAGTGACACTTACGCATCATGATACAACCTTCTACAATCAGTGCGGAAGTACTAAATCCAAATTCTTCGGCTCCTAACAATGCGGCTATTGCAACATCACGGCCAGTCATCAACTTTCCGTCTGTCTGAAGTACAACCCTACTTCTAAGGTTGTTTTTCAACAGCGTTTGGTGTGCTTCTGATAAACCAATTTCCCATGGAAGCCCGGCATGTCTGATGGATGAAATGGGTGATGCACCAGTCCCACCATCTGCACCAGAAACTAAGATGACATCAGCTTTTGCTTTGGATACGCCTGAGGCAATGGTTCCAACGCCAGCTTCAGAAACTAACTTAACATTGATCCTTGCATTTCTGTTTGCATTCTTGAGGTCATAGATCAATTGCTTAAGGTCCTCAATTGAATAGATATCATGGTGTGGGGGAGGAGAGATCAAACCAACTCCCGGAGTAGAGTGTCTAACCTTGGCAATCCAGGCATCTACTTTGTGACCGGGTAACTGACCACCCTCACCGGGTTTAGCACCCTGAGCAATCTTAATCTGTAATTCGGCTGCTTCTTTTAAGTAATTGCTTGTAACACCAAATCTTCCTGATGCAACCTGCTTAATAGCTGATCTTTCCCAATCACCATTTGGTTTCCGCTCAAATCTAATCTCGTCTTCTCCACCTTCACCGCTGTTGCTTTTTCCTCCAATTCTGTTCATGGCTATGGCCAGGGTGGAGTGAGCTTCATGTGAGATAGAACCAAAAGACATAGCACCCGTAGCAAATCGTTTAAGGATATTTTCTACAGGCTCTACCTCTGACAGTGGAACTGATTGACGTTTTTTAAATTCAAATAGGCTTCTGATGGTAATGCTTTTCTCCTGATGCTCATTAATCTGTGCAGAGAATTTCTTGAACAGGTCATAATTGTTCAAGCTGGTTGATTTCTGTAAGAGGTGGATCGTCTCAGGATTTAACAAATGTGCTTCCCCATTTCTTTTCCATTGAAAATAACCACCTACTTCTAATAAACGGTCGTAGGTTTTGTAAGCCGCATTGTGTTTGATGAGTGCTTCTTTTTCCAGGTCACTAAAAGTCAAACCATCAAGCCTGCTAATGGTGCCCTTAAAGCATTTTTCAACCACTTCGGATCCCAAGCCCAGACATTCAAATATCTGAGCGCTCTGATAGGATTGCAAAGTAGATATCCCCATTTTAGAGAGGATCTTCAATAGTCCACCACCTATACCCTTGGCATAATTTTCAAAATAATGTTCAACAGACTGAGTATTATCCAGTTTGTTGTTTTTGTGGAGATCTCTAATCGTTTGATAGACTTTAAATGGATATACCGCACTGGCACCATAACCAACAATAGTCGCATAATGATGTGTTTCCCATACATCTCCGCCTTCAACAATAATTCCCGTTTTGGTCCTGATGTTGTTTTTTACCAAGTGATGATGAATACCTCCAGTGGCTAACAGAGAGGGGATTGGCACATTGACTTCGTCAATATTTCTATTGCTGATGATCAATATTTTTTTGTTGTTCTCAACTGCCCTTTTTGCTTGCTCACAGATATCGTTGATTGCTTCAGATAGACTTGACTTTTGAGGGTCAAAGGTGGCATCGATGTGTTCATAGTCGAAGCCGTATTCCTTTAAGTGTGTCAGTTTGAAGAAATCTTCTTTCGAAAGTACCGGATGAGATATGTGGATCTGTTTGGTGTGCTCAGCTGATTCATCCAGGACATTGAGTGACTCTCCTACACGTGTAAATAAAGACATGACGAGTCTTTCTCTGATAGGGTCAATAGGCGGGTTACTTACCTGCGCGAAGAATTGTTTGAAATAATTGGAGATGTGCTGACTTTGCTGAGACAATACCGCTAAAGGCGCATCAGCCCCCATTGAACCAATAGGCTCTTTGGCTTGTAGGGCCATCGCTTTTACGATTAAATTAACGTCTTCCTGGGTATACCCATAACTCTTTAATTGCTTTAGTTGGGTTTCATCATCAAGTGCGATGAGGTCCATTTTGGCTTGAGGAAGCGCATGTAACTTGATCCTATTCTCCTTGATCCACTCATAATAGGGCTTATTATCTACTATCTGATGCTTGATTTCTTCATCTTTTAGTATGCGTTTGTTTGGCAAATCTGCCCAGATCATTTTACCGGGTTGCAGTCTGCCTTTTTCCAGCACGTTTTCAGGTTTGATGTTTAAAACACCAGCTTCTGAGGCCATGATAAGAAATCCATCTTTGGTGATACAATATCGGGCAGGTCTCAATCCATTTCTATCGAGCGTTGCTCCAATTTCAACACCATTAGTGAAGAATAATGCTGCAGGGCCATCCCAGGGTTCCATTAAGGAGGCATGAAATTTATAAAATGCCTTTTTCATGGTATCCATTTTTGAATTGTCCTGCCATGCTTCAGGAACTAACATCATCATTACGTGTGGTAATGAACGACCTCCCATAAAAAGCAACTCAACCAAAGCGTCAAGGTTAGCCGAATCAGAATTTTTGGGATCTGTTACCGGTAGAATCCACTCCAACTCCTGCTTAGAAAACAGTGGAGAATACATAGCTGCCTCCTTAGATTTCATTTTAGTAACATTACCTCTTATGGTATTTATTTCTCCATTATGGGCAATGTATTTGAAAGGTTGTGCAAGTCTCCAATTAGGAAATGTATTGGTTGAAAACCTGGAATGCACAATCGCCAAGGCAGATTTTGTGCTTTTGTTCTGCAGGTCATAATAGTATTTGAATACCTGATCTGTTTTCAGCTGACCTTTATATATGATCGTTTTGGTGCTGAAGCTACAAATGGAGAAGTCTTCTTCCGTACCAGATACTTCTTTTTTAGTTTCATGAGTAGCATAATAGCCAAGGACAAATAATTTTCGGTCCAACTCTTCCTGTGTGATTTTATCTTTAGGTACGACAAATACCTGTTCTACAACAGGTTCTACTGCTTTCGATTCATGACCAGGAACAGATTCATCGACGGGCACATGGCGATAGCTGATAAGCTTTAAATCCAGGTTGGTGATGCATTTATTCAGCACTTTTCTACATGCTTCCCTGATTTTGTAGTTTTGAGGGAAAAAGATCATACCTACACCGTATGAACCTTTTTTCGGAAGTTCAACGGCGTACTTCTGTAACTCTTCTTTGAATAATTGGTGGGGAATTTGCAGGAGGATACCCGCACCGTCACCTGTATTTTCATCACTACCTGTAGCACCTCTGTGTTCCATGTTTTCTAACATGGTAAGCGCATCCTTAACAATCTTGTAAGATTCTTTATTGTTAATATTGGCTACACAGCCAACTCCACATGAATCGTGCTCAAATTCCTCTCGGTAAAGACCCTTCTCCTGCATATTTTGATCCTTTCGTTTTATCAATGTTTTAGCTCCGCAAAATTACTTTAAAATGACTGCTATTTAAAATTAAATTTTGGTCTTGATCTTGTTTAGCGAATTAAATTGCCAAAAATCTAAAAGACCATTCTTTAAAATAGGTTTAATTAGAAATAATTGATTTAAATACCCAATAATTTACTTGATTCATAGCAAATTGACTGTTCTTAAGATGAAATAGGTGGTCAATAAAACCAATTCACTATGAATAGTTATAGCAATTTTAAAATTAATCCTATTATTTACTGCGATTTCGATAAGATAATGTATGATGGAATAATAGGAATGTGTATTTTTGACATAATTTAGTTTAAATCGCCTTTATAAAGAATAGCTAAAAAAGACCTTACAAGCCACCTATGTTACTTTTTCTGACTTTATAAATGAAAAACTCTTTGCCGGTTATAATGATTATTGGAGTATTTTTATATAATTCATAACATTTATAATGTTTTAGGCCATCGATTTCGCATTTACTGCTGACCTTTTTTATGAAACAGTTATTTTCATTACTCATATTATTTTTTCTTGCCAGTTTCTCCCTGATGTCGCAAAACTCGGTAGGTATAAATACCAATACACCTAATTCGAACGCGGCATTGGAAGTGGCTTCACCCGGGAATAATCAAGGTTTTCTCGTACCCAGGTTAACTTCTGCTCAGCGAACATCCATGGTGCTTAATAATAACAGAGATAGGGGTATGATGGTTTATGACATTACACTCAATCAATTCTATCACTGGAGTGGAACTAACTGGAAAGCAGGTTTGGGCGTACTAGGAGAAACTGCGGCTTCAGGCGATTTGAATGGGACATTCCCAACCGTCTTTATCAATGACGACGCAGTTGGTACTGCAGAACTAACAGATGTGGCTGGTAACGTAGGCACTTTTGGTGCAGCCAATGATTCGACCATCCTTGAAGTGACTGTAGATGTGGATGGCAGAGTGACCGGGGTTACTGGGAAATCGGTCAGGGTTGGGACGAGCAACATTTATGATGCGTCGATATTAGATGATGACATCGCCAACACAACCATCACAATTTCCAAATTTGATCCTGAAGGTAATACAGATAAGGTATTGGCCATTGATGCTACTGGAGGAATTTACTGGGAAGATCGTTCTGCTTTTACCTCTTCCAGTTTAGTAACAGACAATATCTACATTGGGGATGCCGATAATACTGCTGAAGGCCTGCCTGTGGGCGGTGATGTTACAGTTACGAATGACGGTACACAAGCAGATTTTCAGTTAGGATCTGGTGTAGTGACCACTACGGAAATTTTAGATGAAACTATTCAAAGTGCTGATATTCAGGATGGTAGCATTGCATCTGTTGACATTTTAGACGAAACCATTGAAGCAACGGATATCAATACCGGGGCAGTTACCACCAGTGAGATTCTGGACGAAACGATTGCAATCGATGATATTGGAACAGGTGCAGTAGCATCAGATGAAATTGTTGATGAGAGTATTGAGGCTATTGATATAAATACGAGTGCTGTAACCACTGATGAGATATTGGATGAAACGATTGCCATCAATGATATTGGAACAGGTGCAGTAGCAAGTGACGAGATTTTGGATAATTCAATTGATTCAGTGGATGTTAGAACTGGTGCAATCAGGTCAGATGAGATATTGGATGAGACCATCAGAACCGAGGATATACAAAATTACGATGTAGCGATTGCGAACTCTGGGATTCTAAATGAAGACATTGCTGATAATGCAATTAATAATGTAAAAGTTCAACGAACCTCTTTGTTGGTTGACAGGCTTTTGGGTTCTAATGCGAATGATGGAAGAGCTGTTTTAGTTTCAGGAACATCTACGGTCACAATCAATATACCAGGTTTTGGTCCTACTCCTTTTTATGTTCCAAATTGGGAATTAACCGATGCCAATTCTGTTCTGGTAACTGATGGTACAGGTAAAGTTGGCTTTGAAGATAGAGGTGCATTTTCCCAGACAAATTTGCTACAGGGAAATATGTTTATCGGTACTTCGACAGGTACTCAACAGATAGGAGTAGCTATAACCGATCCTGATAATCGTGGTGGTATTGTGATTGGTGGCCCTTCTGGATCTCAACACACAATTAATCAGTGATGATTTGTGGATTGAGTTTGGTGGTCGTGCAATTATTCAGGATAATGCTGTCCAGGGAGATGATATTGACGCAACGAATAACCCATTGAACATAGCAGGTACTGAAGTTATTTCGCTGACTACCTCAAGCAATGCTGGAAACGACATTCAATTGAATGCCACTGCTGGAGAAATTGATCTAACTGCTGTCGGGCCCATTGACATCAACACTGCTGGTTCTTTTACCATTGATGGAGCAGCAGCTTCTACCATAACTACATCTGCCGGAGCCCTCACACTTGATGGTAATGATGGAGTTAATATTGATGGTAATGCTTCTTTGGTTGATGTTAGCTCTACAGGAGATGTGGATGTTAATGGTAACAATGTACTTATTGATGCAACCAATGGTGTAAGCATTGATGCGGGGGGAGCTTCTAATGTCGTCACATCAGGTGCAACTAATACCCTAACCATTGGTACTTCTGGTGATGCACAGACGATCATTAACTCTGCTGGCACGGGAAATGATGCGGTTGATATCAATGCTGTTGGAGGTGTAGATGTAGACGCTACTGACGGAGATATTGCTTTAACGACAAACACCACAGGTATAGTGGCTATTGATGGAGTAGATGGTGTAACGGTCGATGGTACGGTGGTCAGCATTGATGGAACAGACAACACCAATGTGACGATGACAGCCAGTGATGCAGCGGATAAAGCTGTAACAATCGGCGCAACGAATATAGGAGGATTAGCTGATGTGGATATTACTGCTCAGGATGATATCAATTTAACGGCAGGAGGGAATGTAAACATCAGTGGAGGGATTGCCTTAGATGATCTTACCGTATCGGGAACCACGGACCTTCAGGGTAATACGACTATTGGAGATGATGGAACCAATGATGCACTGGATATTACAGCGGTTACTACGATTGATGGGGATGAGCTGACAGTAAATTCAACAAATACGACGATTAATTCAGCCAATGATGTATTGATTGACGGTGGAAATAGTTTTGACATTACAGGAGTCAATGCTTCAAGCATAAATACTACGACGGGTACTCTGACTGTAAGTGGCGGAGCTGATACTGAAATCACAGCGGATCAAAATGTAAATATAACAGGGACCAATGCTGAAGTAAATATCACTGGTGAGACGAATGTAGATGTAATAGCTAATACGGGAAATACGACTGTCACTTCAACAGCTGGGACAGTAGATATATCAGCAGGTACTGATGCAAGTGTAACGGCGACAGATAATCTGACATTGGAGGGGACTTCAGCAGTGACCACGATCAATGCAGGTACGGATGTAAACATTACCGGTACTGATGGTGTGGCCATTGATGCTTCGACCAATGATGTAACGATCACGGGTCAGACAAATGTAGCAGTAGCAGCAACCACCGGTGATGTGACATTGACATCAACAGCTGCAGGCGTAGATATTATTGGAAATGAAGCTTCAGCAGATGCTGTGGTAATAGGTGCAGCGAATGCAGCAGGGGGTATAGACATTGATGCTGGTACAGCTGGTATTGATGCGACTACCACTGGGCCCATCTCTTTGAATTCGGCAAATACTTCCAACCTGACACTTTCATCTGATGTAGCTGGAGCTACTGATTTAGACCTTATTGCTGAGAACGTAAATGCAGGAGGTACTGCTGATGTGAATATTACTGCTGATGAGGACATCAATTTAACCGCGACGAATGGTGAAGTAAACATCAGTGGAGGGATTGCCTTAGATGATCTTACCGTATCGGGAACCACGGACCTTCAGGGTAATACGACTATTGGAGATGATGGAACCAATGATGCATTGGATATTACAGCGGTTACTACGATTGATGGTGATGCTTTGACAGTGAATTCAACAAATACGACGATTAATTCAGCCAATGATGTATTGATTGACGGTGGAAATAGTTTTGATATTACAGGAGTCAATGCTTCAAGCATAAATACTACGACGGGTACTCTGACTGTAAGTGGCGGAGCTGATACTGAAATCACAGCGGATCAAAATGTAAATATAACAGGGACCAATGCTGAAGTAAATATCACCGGTGAGACGAATGTAGGTGTAATAGCTAATACGGGAAATACGACTGTCACTTCAACAGCTGGGACAGTAGATATATCAGCAGGTACTGATGCAAGTGTAACGGCGACAGATAATCTAACATTGGAGGGAACTTCAGCAGTGACCACGATCAATGCGGGTACGGATGTAGATATCAATGCTGGAACATCTGTTCAAATAGATGGAACGGACAATACCAATTTGACGATGACAGCCAATGATGCATTGGATAAGGCAGTAACCATTGAAGCCACGAATGCAGACCTGGTTGGATTAGCAGATGTAGACATTACAGCAGATGACGATATTAATTTAACAGCAGGTGGGAATGTGAATATCAGTGGTGGTATAGCATTAGATGATTTGACTGTTACAGGGGCTACTGATTTACAGGGAAATACAACTATTGGAGATGATGGTACTGTTGATGTCTTAAATATCAATGCTATCACTACCCTTGATGGCACCAGTCTAACAATCACAGATGGTACCACAATCAATGCGAACAGTGATGCTATTAATCTGGGTGACGTGACTGGTGATCAGGTAACTGTAGCCGGTAACTTAGATGTTGAAAATGGTATTGATGTGACCGCAGGAGATGTAGATATTACTGATAACCTGAATGTAACGACTGATGCTGCTATCACAGGAAATCTGGATGTAGATGGATCCACCACACTGGATCAGGTTACTATTGATACCAATGATGGACCTTTTGATGTAAGTGGTCCAGGTAACATTAATTTATCATCTTCTACAGGAATAATCGATGCAAGCTCAACCAACGACACTCCAGGAGCCATTTCACTATCCACCAATGGAGGTGTAACCGAAACTATTGCTATTACCAATACACAGGGTACTGTCGCCAATGCTGTTGACATCGACGCTACTGCCGGTGGAGTCGACATTAACGCTGGAACCGATGTTGCCTTAACAGCTGGAGATGCTATTGCTATCACCTCAACAAACGGAACAACCGTTACTGCGGGTGCTGCTTCCAGTATCACCACTTCAGCGGGCGCTCTATCCTTAACGGGTGAAGAAGGGGTGAACCTTACCTCTACCACTAGTGGTGGTGTGATCGTAGATGCCAATACCGTAGGTAATGTAGAGGTCAATGCTGCCGCAGGACAGATATTAATCGGTGATGATGCTGTCGATCAAAACATCGGAGTAGGTACTGATGGTAATCGCGTTATCACAATAGGTAATGCTAATACCGCTACAGGCCTGGATATCAGTTCTGGAGACGGAGATGTAGATATCAACTCTACCAATGACATTAATCTTAACGCTACCGGAGCTGTAAATATTTCCGGAACAATCGGACTCGATAACCTGACAGTTGCAAACCAGGCAGACCTGAACGGGGTAACCAATATTGGTGATGGTGATGGCGATGCCATCTCAATCGATGGAACCACAACTGTGGCTGGAGCATCACTAACCGTAGATGATGCAACAGTAATCAATGCGAACAGTGATGCTATTAATCTGGGTGACGTGACTGGTGATCAGGTAACTGTAGCCGGTAACTTAGATGTTGAAAATGGTATTGATGTGACCGCAGGAGATGTAGATATTACTGATAACCTGAATGTAACGACTGATGCTGCTATCACAGGAAATCTGGATGTAGATGGATCCACCACACTGGATCAGGTTACTATTGATACCAATGATGGACCTTTTGATGTAAGTGGTCCAGGTAACATTAATTTATCATCTTCTACAGGAATAATCGATGCAAGCTCAACCAACGACACTCCAGGAGCCATTTCACTATCCACCAATGGAGGTGTAACCGAAACTATTGCTATTACCAATACACAGGGTACTGTCGCCAATGCTGTTGACATCGACGCTACTGCCGGTGGAGTCGACATTAACGCTGGAACCGATGTTGCCTTAACAGCTGGAGATGCTATTGCTATCACCTCAACAAACGGAACAACCGTTACTGCGGGTGCTGCTTCCAGTATCACCACTTCAGCGGGCGCTCTATCCTTAACGGGTGAAGAAGGGGTGAACCTTACCTCTACCACTAGTGGTGGTGTGATCGTAGATGCCAATACCGTAGGTAATGTAGAGGTCAATGCTGCCGCAGGACAGATATTAATCGGTGATGATGCTGTCGATCAAAACATCGGAGTAGGTACTGATGGTAATCGCGTTATCACAATAGGTAATGCTAATACCGCTACAGGCCTGGATATCAGTTCTGGAGACGGAGATGTAGATATCAACTCTACCAATGACATTAATCTTAACGCTACCGGAGCTGTAAATATTTCCGGAACAATCGGACTCGATAACCTGACAGTTGCAAACCAGGCAGACCTGAACGGGGTAACCAATATTGGTGATGGTGATGGCGATGCCATCTCAATCGATGGAACCACAACTGTGGCTGGAGCATCACTAACCGTAGATGATGCAACAGTAATCAATGCGAACAGTGATGCTATTAATCTGGGTGACGTGACTGGTGATCAGGTAACTGTAGCCGGTAACTTAGATGTTGAAAATGGTATTGATGTGACCGCAGGAGATGTAGATATTACTGATAACCTGAATGTAACGACTGATGCTGCTATCACAGGAAATCTGGATGTAGATGGATCCACCACACTGGATCAGGTTACTATTGATACCAATGATGGACCTTTTGATGTAAGTGGTCCAGGTAACATTAATTTATCATCTTCTACAGGAATAATCGATGCAAGCTCAACTAACGACACTCCAGGAGCCATTTCACTATCCACCAATGGAGGTGTAACCGAAACTATTGCTATTACCAATACACAGGGTACTGTCGCCAATGCTGTTGACATCGACGCTACTGCCGGTGGAGTCGACATTAACGCTGGAACCGATGTTGCCTTAACAGCTGGAGATGCTATTGCTATCACCTCAACAAACGGAACAACCGTTACTGCGGGTGCTGCTTCCAGTATCACCACTTCAGCGGGCGCTCTATCCTTAACGGGTGAAGAAGGGGTGAACCTTACCTCTACCACTAGTGGTGGTGTGATCGTAGATGCCAATACCGTAGGTAATGTAGAGGTCAATGCTGCCGCAGGACAGATATTAATCGGTGATGATGCTGTCGATCAAAACATCGGAGTAGGTACTGATGGTAATCGCGTTATCACAATAGGTAATGCTAATACCGCTACAGGCCTGGATATCAGTTCTGGAGACGGAGATGTAGATATCAACTCTACCAATGACATTAATCTTAACGCTACCGGAGCTGTAAATATTTCCGGAACAATCGGACTCGATAACCTGACAGTTGCAAACCAGGCAGACCTGAACGGGGTAACCAATATTGGTGATGGTGATGGCGATGCCATCTCAATCGATGGAACCACAACTGTGGCTGGAGCATCACTAACCGTAGATGATGCAACAGTAATCAATGCGAACAGTGATGCTATTAATCTGGGTGACGTGACTGGTGATCAGGTAACTGTAGCCGGTAACTTAGATGTTGAAAATGGTATTGATGTGACCGCAGGAGATGTAGATATTACTGATAACCTGAATGTAACGACTGATGCTGCTATCACAGGAAATCTGGATGTAGATGGATCCACCACACTGGATCAGGTTACTATTGATACCAATGATGGACCTTTTGATGTAAGTGGTCCAGGTAACATTAATTTATCATCTTCTACAGGAATAATCGATGCAAGCTCAACCAACGACACTCCAGGAGCCATTTCACTATCCACCAATGGAGGTGTAACCGAAACTATTGCTATTACCAATACACAGGGTACTGTCGCCAATGCTGTTGACATCGACGCTACTGCCGGTGGAGTCGACATTAACGCTGGAACCGATGTTGCCTTAACAGCTGGAGATGCTATTGCTATCACCTCAACAAACGGAACAACCGTTACTGCGGGTGCTGCTTCCAGTATCACCACTTCAGCGGGCGCTCTATCCTTAACGGGTGAAGAAGGGGTGAACCTTACCTCTACCACTAGTGGTGGTGTGATCGTAGATGCCAATACCGTAGGTAATGTAGAGGTCAATGCTGCCGCAGGACAGATATTAATCGGTGATGATGCTGTCGATCAAAACATCGGAGTAGGTACTGATGGTAATCGCGTTATCACAATAGGTAATGCTAATACCGCTACAGGCCTGGATATCAGTTCTGGAGACGGAGATGTAGATATCAACTCTACCAATGACATTAATCTTAACGCTACCGGAGCTGTAAATATTTCCGGAACAATCGGACTCGATAACCTGACAGTTGCAAACCAGGCAGACCTGAACGGGGTAACCAATATTGGTGATGGTGATGGCGATGCCATCTCAATCGATGGAACCACAACTGTGGCTGGAGCATCACTAACCGTAGATGATGCAACAGTAATCAATGCGAACAGTGATGCTATTAATCTGGGTGACGTGACTGGTGATCAGGTAACTGTAGCCGGTAACTTAGATGTTGAAAATGGTATTGATGTGACCGCAGGAGATGTAGATATTACTGATAACCTGAATGTAACGACTGATGCTGCTATCACAGGAAATCTGGATGTAGATGGATCCACCACACTGGATCAGGTTACTATTGATACCAATGATGGACCTTTTGATGTAAGTGGTCCAGGTAACATTAATTTATCATCTTCTACAGGAATAATCGATGCAAGCTCAACTAACGACACTCCAGGAGCCATTTCACTATCCACCAATGGAGGTGTAACCGAAACTATTGCTATTACCAATACACAGGGTACTGTCGCCAATGCTGTTGACATCGACGCTACTGCCGGTGGAGTCGACATTAACGCTGGAACCGATGTTGCCTTAACAGCTGGAGATGCTATTGCTATCACCTCAACAAACGGAACAACCGTTACTGCGGGTGCTGCTTCCAGTATCACCACTTCAGCGGGCGCTCTATCCTTAACGGGTGAAGAAGGGGTGAACCTTACCTCTACCACTAGTGGTGGTGTGATCGTAGATGCCAATACCGTAGGTAATGTAGAGGTCAATGCTGCCGCAGGACAGATATTAATCGGTGATGATGCTGTCGATCAAAACATCGGAGTAGGTACTGATGGTAATCGCGTTATCACAATAGGTAATGCTAATACCGCTACAGGCCTGGATATCAGTTCTGGAGACGGAGATGTAGATATCAACTCTACCAATGACATTAATCTTAACGCTACCGGAGCTGTAAATATTTCCGGAACAATCGGACTCGATAACCTGACAGTTGCAAACCAGGCAGACCTGAACGGGGTAACCAATATTGGTGATGGTGATGGCGATGCCATCTCAATCGATGGAACCACAACTGTGGCTGGAGCATCACTAACCGTAGATGATGCAACAGTAATCAATGCGAACAGTGATGCTATTAATCTGGGTGACGTGACTGGTGATCAGGTAACTGTAGCCGGTAACTTAGATGTTGAAAATGGTATTGATGTGACCGCAGGAGATGTAGATATTACTGATAACCTGAATGTAACGACTGATGCTGCTATCACAGGAAATCTGGATGTAGATGGATCCACCACACTGGATCAGGTTACTATTGATACCAATGATGGACCTTTTGATGTAAGTGGTCCAGGTAACATTAATTTATCATCTTCTGCAGGAATAATCGATGCAAGCTCAACCAACGACACTCCAGGAGCCATTTCACTATCCACCAATGGAGGTGTAACCGAAACTATTGCTATTACCAATACACAGGGTACTGTCGCCAATGCTGTTGACATCGACGCTACTGCCGGTGGAGTCGACATTAACGGAGGCACAGGCGTAACCATCGGAGCAACCACAGGTGATGCAGCCATCACTGCTACAGCAGGTGATGTAACTTTAACTTCAACAGCTTCTTCTGTCTCAGTGACTGCCAATGAGGCTGTGGCCAATGCGATTGCTTTGAATGCGGCCAATGGCGGCATAGACATAGATGCTGGTACAGCCGGAATCAATGCCACAGCTACAGGAGGCCCAATCAGTTTGAATGCTACTAATACACAAGTAGCTAATGGCACCTTCCAGCTAGCAACCGGAGCAACGGTAGATGATATTTCTACAATTGTTAGAGCAACAGGCTCGACTGACGATAACACACTAGTAACCGAAAAAGCGGTCCGTGATGCAATCACAGCTGAAGATCTCACCGATGGAATAGGAACAACAGCAGGTGCAAATGGGACTTCAGTAGATATTGGAGGTGGAACAGCTTTCAGTGCAGACAGGACAATCAGTGTTGCAGCAAACAGTCTGATTATTAATGACGGAGCAGCAGGAGGAGATCTTCAGGTCACTGACGGAGCTGGAAACACTTCTACAATTGGTACAGGTGTCGTAACAGCGACTGGTTCCGTGCAAGGTTCTACCCTTACCGATGGTACTGCTTCTATCAATGCGGGTGCTATTACCGGTGCGACAACTATTAATGCTACCGGTGCAGTGACAGCTGGTAGTATTGTCACGGCTGGTACGGTAGATGGTGCAGATGTTGGAGATATACAGACTTTAACGGGTGTGACTTCCGGCGCAACCAACCTAGGAACTTTCACAGGAACAACGATAGGAAACACGGCTACTATCAAAGGAGCACTGCAAACCTTGGAAACAGATCTTGAAAATCAAACCGATGATCAAACCGCTGCTGAAGTAACTTCTACAGCTACTGGTAACATCGCGGCTACTAATGTAGATGCAGCTATTGCTGAACTGGAAGCTGAAAAACTAGCGCTTGCAGGGGGTACAATGACAGGAGCTATCGATATGGGAACAAATGCTATCTCGAATGCGACAACTATTAATGCTTCTGGCGCTGTAACAGCTGGTAGTATTGTCACGGCAGGCACGGTAGATGGTGCAGATGTTGGAGATATACAGACTTTAACGGGTGTGACTTCCGGCGCAACCAACCTAGGAACTTTCACAGGAACAACGATAGGAAACACGGCTACTATCAAAGGAGCACTGCAAACCTTGGAAACAGATCTTGAAAATCAAACCGATGATCAAACCGCTGCTGAAGTAACTTCTACAGCTACTGGTAACATCGCGGCTACTAATGTAGATGCAGCTATTGCTGAACTGGAAGCTGAAAAACTAGCACTAGCTGGGGGTACAATGACAGGAGCTATCGATATGGGAACAAATGCTATCTCGAATGCGACAACTATTAATGCTTCTGGCGCTGTAACAGCTGGTAGTATTGTCACGGCAGGCACGGTAGATGGTGCAGATGTTGGAGATATACAGACTTTAACGGGTGTGACTTCCGGCGCAACCAACCTAGGAACTTTCACAGGAACAACGATAGGAAACACGGCTACTATCAAAGGAGCACTGCAAACCTTGGAAACAGATCTTGAAAATCAAACCGATGATCAAACCGCTGCTGAAGTAACTTCTACAGCTACTGGTAACATCGCGGCTACTAATGTAGATGCAGCTATTGCTGAACTGGAAGCTGAAAAACTAGCACTAGCTGGGGGTACAATGACAGGAGCTATCGATATGGGAACAAATGCTATCTCGAATGCGACAACTATTAATGCTTCTGGCGCTGTAACAGCTGGTAGTATTGTCACGGCAGGCACGGTAGATGGTGCAGATGTTGGAGATATACAGACTTTAACGGGTGTGACTTCCGGCGCAACCAACCTAGGAACTTTCACAGGAACAACGATAGGAAACACGGCTACTATCAAAGGAGCACTGCAAACCTTGGAAACAGATCTTGAAAATCAAACCGATGATCAAACCGCTGCTGAAGTAACTTCTACAGCTACTGGTAACATCGCGGCTACTAATGTAGATGCAGCTATTGCTGAACTGGAAGCTGAAAAACTAGCACTAGCTGGAGGTACAATGTCTGGAGCTATCGATATGGGAACAAATGCTATCTCGAATGCGACAACTATTAATGCTTCTGGCGCTGTAACAGCTGGTAGTATTGTCACGGCAGGCACGGTAGATGGTGCAGATGTTGGAGATATACAGACTTTAACGGGTGTGACTTCCGGCGCAACCAACCTAGGAACTTTCACAGGAACAACGATAGGAAACACGGCTACTATCAAAGGAGCACTGCAAACCTTGGAAACAGATCTTGAAAATCAAACCGATGATCAAACCGCTGCTGAAGTAACTTCTACAGCTACTGGTAACATCGCGGCTACTAATGTAGATGCAGCTATTGCTGAACTGGAAGCTGAAAAACTAGCACTAGCTGGAGGTACAATGACAGGAGCTATCGATATGGGAACAAATGCTATCTCGAATGCGACAACTATTAATGCTTCTGGCGCTGTAACAGCTGGTAGTATTGTCACGGCAGGCACAGTAGATGGTGCAGATGTTGGAGATATTCAGACTTTAACGGGTGTGACTTCCGGCGCAACCAACCTAGGAACTTTCACAGGAACAACGATAGGAAACACGGCTACTATCAAAGGAGCACTGCAAACCTTGGAAACAGATCTTGAAAATCAAACCGATGATCAAACCGCTGCTGAAGTAACTTCTACAGCTACTGGTAACATCGCGGCTACTAATGTAGATGCAGCTATTGCTGAACTGGAAGCTGAAAAACTAGCACTAGCTGGAGGTACAATGACAGGAGCTATCGATATGGGAACAAATGCTATCTCGAATGCGACAACTATTAATGCTTCTGGCGCTGTAACAGCTGGTAGTATTGTCACGGCAGGCACAGTAGATGGTGCAGATGTTGGAGATATTCAGACTTTAACGGGTGTGACTTCCGGCGCAACCAACCTAGGAACTTTCACAGGAACAACGATAGGAAACACGGCTACTATCAAAGGAGCACTGCAAACCTTGGAAACAGATCTTGAAAATCAAACCGATGATCAAACCGCTGCTGAAGTAACTTCTACAGCTACTGGTAACATCGCGGCTACTAATGTAGATGCAGCTATTGCTGAACTGGAAGCTGAAAAACTAGCGCTTGCAGGGGGTACAATGACAGGAGCTATCGATATGGGCACAAATGCAATCACAAATGCGACTAATATTACTGGATCTGGGACAATAACAGGCGGGGCAATCTCTACCTCAGGAACGCTATCCGCTGGAGCTACAACTGTATCTTCTCTGACAGTTTCAAACTTGACAAATACTGGAGATGTTTCCGGAGCGGCAGCAAACGTTTTGGTTATTGGTGCTGGTGGAGTCTTCTCCACCTCCGACCGCCGTCTCAAAGAAAACATCGAACTCCTTCAATCTACCCTGGAGAAAATTGATAAGATCAACGGCTATAGCTACAACTATATCTCAGACAAAGAGAAAAAGAGACAACTTGGTGTAGTGGCTCAGGAACTTGAAGAAGTTTATCCTGAACTGGTGATTACGCAGGAGAATGGTTATAAAATGGTCAATTACACCGGCCTGATACCTGTATTACTGGAGGCGATCAAGGAGCAGCAGTCGATCATCAACTCATTAAACGAAAACCTTGCGCAGCAGGGGAGTAAGATTGAAAAGCTGGAAGCTTCAAACGAAACCATCAAATCTGACTTAGACCAGATCAAAGCCCTCCTGGGCATCAAAGCGGATCCCGAAAACAGTAAAAGCATCGGAGGTAAATGATCCGAGGACTAACCATATCGTTCTTAGGATACATGTTTCTGGTCTGTTCAGTATCAGCCCAGAATCTCTATGTGCCTGCCAATGCGACCGTGAGGATCTCCGATGGAGCGCTACTGCACTCAGATGGAGAAATCAGGAATGAGGGTTTGATCGCTGGTATAGGGACTGGTAGCTTGTCGACTGATCTGGATATCAACAATTCAGGTATTGTCGGATTAGCCACAGACTCAGAACTTAGGGTGTTAAATGATGTGCTTAACGGTGGGAGCCTGACTTCTTCCGGTACCGTATACCTAGGCGGTGATTGGGTCAACAGCAGCACGACTAACCTTGTTGATGCTACATTGATATTTAATGGAAATGGGGCTCAAAGTTTCACTGACAATCAAACCCTGATCAGAAGTATTGTCATGGCAGGTATTGGTCCCGCCACCTTGGATGTGCCTCAAATCAATGTTACCGAAAGTCTGGATCTGCAATCCGGGATCTTACAGTCCTCTATTGATAAGACATTGATCCTTGAAAGTACCGCTGAAGCTACGGGTGGTTCGGAAACTTCCTACTATGACGGAACTTTGGTGAGCCAGGGAACCGGGTTTAAGTATTTCCCAGTGGGTAACAATGGGCATTTTGGTCCGGTAGAATTTGATCGTATTTATGGAATTGATCCTGAAATAGGGGTGGCACATATCTGGACGAATCCGACAGACCCTGTTCCTGGGGAAAATTTGATCGGAGTATCCTCTAATGGTTTATGGTCAGCTGAGCTCATATCAGGTGTTTTTGATAGCTCTCAACTTTTTATGGATTTCATGGATGAAGACCTGGCTAACTTCGTGGAGATGAATGATATAGATGCTGACTATGTATCACCAGTCATAGCCTATGCGGATAGTGCTGGAGGTACTTATGCTTCTTTGGGCGTAAGCACGCTGACCGATACAGATTCACTTGCCTATGGTAAAATACTAAGTGACACGGCACTGTTTTTCTCTGACACCTCCAGTGTCAGGTATTTTGCTATTGCTAAAGCACCTTTGGTGCCTCCAAAAGGTGTTTTTTATATTCCGGAAGTGTTTTCTCCGAATGCCTCTAACCCAGCCAATCAGACTTTCCGGGTTTTTGGAGAGCGTATTTCCAGAGAGGGTTTCCTGATGCAGATTTATAACCGAAAAAGAATATTGCTTTATGAAACAAGAGATTTTGATGAGGCCAGTACTTATGGATGGGATGGAACAAGCCAAAAAACGGGCGCAAAGGAACCATCAGGAACCTATTTCTATAGGATTTTACATAAAAGAGAACCTTTGGGTGGGGGAATAGTTGATCAGGACCCGGAGATAGGACAAGTCTATTTGGTAAGATGATCAAAAGGTATACCATATGGCTGATTTCACTTTTCATTACTTCTGCAGTAAGTGCTCAGGAGGATGATTTTTCGCAGTTCATGCTTTCATCCATATACATTAATCCTGCTTATGCCTCAGCATACACGGATTTTTCTGTGAATATGAACTATAAGTTGCAAGAAACAACTGCTATTGATATTCAGACTTCGCAGGTATCCATCGTCTTTCCTATTAAAGTTGACAACGTCACGGATAATGTGGCTGGTGTGGGTTTAATGGCATTTAATCAAAACAGTGATGCCGGTATCTATAGTGACAATGGTGTTTTTCTTACCTATGCTCAGAATTTTAACCTTGGGTTGTTAGGGTCCGACTTGATTGCTGTCGGAATACAGGCTGGATTTTCCAGGTCTACTACTTCGCTATCTCAGTTTAATTGGGGTTCTCAGTATAGCCGCTACATTGAAGATGGTTTGAATAACTTTTCACCTGCCCCGGTAACGGAATTTGATAACAGTAATAATCAGATCACTATCAATGCGGGTATCATGTATTATTATAATAGGAAAAGAAATTATTTACTGCACAATTACAGTGCATTTTCAGGTCTTGCGGTTTCAAATATCAACAGGCCAAATGACTCTTTTAGTATGAATGGTACTGACAAAGAACCGATCAAAATAAAGTATCACGGCGGCGTAGAAGTAAGAACTGGAAACCTTTATATTTTACCAAATATGTTGTTGCATTATTCCAGACGACAATTTACGGCCATTGGTGGGCTGCATTTAGCCTTGAGTTTTACAAGTTCCGCAAGGTTTACCTCTGCAAATAATGGCGTTCAACTTTTGTTGGGAAGCTGGTACCGATTAAGGGAATCTTATACTTTCATGGGAGGTGTCCAGGTTAATTCATTGGCGATAAGAGGTAGTTTCGATATGAATTCTTCTTTATTCGTTGCCAATGAAGCAATTCCTGTAACCCCAGCGTATGAGATTTCATTGACTTATACCTTGGGAGGAAGCGGTTCTATGCGAAAAGTCAATAACGCCCTTTTCTAATAATATTTGAATGTTTCATTGTGTTGAGGTAGCCACTTAAGTCTGGTCTTTTACTCATCTTATATATACTTTTATTTTGACTGAGTAGCATAAGTATTTGCTATTTCACAGTCCCATTATGAAGGAATGTTATTCATATCTAATAGAAAGAGCATTAGATAAGTGCTTGATATGATGTATTCATCTGGTCAAAATGCGCTTACAACAATAGGATCAAGATTTAATCTAAGATATGATCTATTTCTAATCCAAGGGTTGATTGAATATTAGATAAACTAGTACCTAATGTAGATATTCAGTTGCTGCCCTTTACGGAGGGTATGAGTGGTAAGTCCATTCATTTCAAGAAGTAATTCTTCAGGCAGGTTGAATTTCTCAGCGATTGAAGTGGTGGTTTCCCCCGATTTGACCACATACTTAAAGCTATTAGTTGTACTGACTGATTCATTAAGCTCAACCAACATATCCAGGTTGGGCTTATAATTCATAGGATTTTCTATTCTTAATGGGTGGTAGGCATTGATACTTGGCTCCGTCAGCCCGTTCATTTTCATTACTTCATCTACAGTTAAATTGAAATTCTTTGAGATACTGTAAAGGGTGGCCTTTGGACGAATGAGATAGACGGTAGGAGGGTTGTACCTTATTGGTTGATGTGATTTTATTATCACTTCTACTCGTCGGTTGAATTGGCGTCCATATTCATCGGTGTTTGAAGCTACAGGGTCACTCTTGCCATAGGCCAGTAGAGTGATATCATCAGGACTCAATCCAAATCCAGTAAGGAAGTCCATTGCCGTCGCACCTCTTTTACCACTTAGTTCGTCGTTGTATATGCTATTACCAACAGCGTCAGTATGCGCTTTTAATTCAACAACGATTTCCTGATTCTTTGCAAGGTCACCCAGGTCTGCAAGCGCCTTTTTAGCCTCAGGTCTCAGTTGGAAATCATTAAAATCGTAATAGATGTTAAAGGTTTTGAAATGAGCATGAGATATTCCGTGAGTTCCTGAAATTTCCAGGTCTTTCACAAAATAGCTTTCTGTTTGTGATCCAACTGAAGAAGGTTGTTCCACTTCAATGTGATAGTTACCCGCCCTAATGCCATTAAACTTGAACGTGCCATTTGAGCTACTGAAGGTTCTTGCAATCATCACTCCAGCTTCATCTACAACCCTTAAAGCTTTCGTTGCTACAGGATTACCTGTCTGAGTATCAATCAATCTACCTGAGATACTTATTCGGCTAAATTCGTTGTTTGTATAATTAGGTATATTTAATACTACTTGTCTATTGCCCAGGTCTTTAGACTCAATTTCCAGGTTTTCGCTGAGGATGCGTTCGTTGTTAAATCGAAAAGCTTTGATGTTTTCTAACATGAGCTGCACATTAGTATCCATTTTACTCTTGTAAGAGGCGTCAGAGCTAATCAGGCGATAATTATTTCCTTGCTTGTATTGACTAAACAAGGCATCTGCAACCAGTCGATTGATAATGGCCTTTCTACTTTCGGCTACATTGTAATAATAAGAGAAGGCAGAAGAGAGTAAGCTTTGTTCAGCTACTGATAATTCGTCACCCCTCAGGTCCATGGTAAGTATCTTAATGTACTTTTCCTCTTGATTATTTAATGCTTTATATGCCTGGTTATCAGATGTTTTTAATGATGGATTTTCCTTATATGCCTGCGTTAAATAATCAAAGGCAATTAGTCTGTCAATTCGTCTTTTATCTGTTCTTGGTAAATTTTGATAGCTAGAAAGTGTACCAGAGGTAATTGCTACAGGACTTACATCACCTTGAACCTGATTACGCGTGAGCAGGTTCTGCGTTTTCACATTCTTCATTGTAAGATCACTCACATACAAGTTTCCTTGTGTACTTGATTGACTATCGGGATCACTCACTCTGATGGAATGATTTCCATAAGGTGCTCTGTCAAATTTAAACTCGCCACTAGACGTTGTAGTAGTTCGCGAAATGATATTACCATCGTAGTCTGCCAATATTAACTGTACTGAAGGTGCCGGTGAGTCAGGTTTTGATTCATTCAGCTTACCAGAAATTTCTAATTGGTCTCCTTGGTTACCTGTGATTTTTGGTATGTATAAAAGAACATCTTTTGGTCTACCTGCAACTATTGAGCCTTCAGTTAGGGGACCTGAAATTCTCCTGGCCTTTTTTATACGGTCATAAACAACTTGTTCGTAATTTGATAAACCTTCAAGGATAGTTTTGTCCTGACTGGAAATACCATATGAGTTTCCAGTTTTGTATGCTTTTTGTGCCTCGGCGGTTACCAGACGGTTCCATGCTTGCTGATCATCCCCAGAAAGCTGTCTTAAATAGGAATAAGCAACTGCAAGAGCCGGAAGTTGTGCATTAGGAAGTGTTTCACTGTTAAGGTCTTTTGCCAATAAATTCAAGTAATCCTTTTCTTTGCTAGATAAACTTTTGAGATATTGTGTGTCGTCACTGACCAGTTCTGTTGATGTCTGGTAGGCTTCCGTTATTAGTTCAGCCGCGATTCCACGATCAATGGCTTTCCGTGAGGTCTCATTAAGGTTGGAATAGAAGGAAAAATCTCCTTCCTGTATAATTGGATCAGATGAAGCACTGCTTGCCGCTGTAGGTGAATCAATGGTAGTTACATTCTGCGAATTAGACATCTTTAGATTTCTTACGTAGAGCGTATTCTCTTCATTACTATTTGATGAACTTTCACTGGTATTTATCGAATAGCCACCCTTAGAAATATCATTGAATTCAAATTGGCCTTTATCATTAGTTGAAGTGGAAGAAACAGTTTGATTCGTTTCTGTGTGTACCAAGTTAAGAGGATGATTAGCAGCAGGAATCTCTGTTTTCACCGAGACAACATCTCCATTGATGTTTGAAGTGGAATTGCTGTTACCACTTATGAGTACGTTAATAAGAATTTTACTATCACTCTCTAAACTTTCCGTGAAAAATGGTGCATCTAATGCTCTGGCACCTAATATCCGGTCATAAGTGTTTTTCTCGGCGTAAGAGAGTCCAGCGATAATGCTTTGATCACTTTCACTGATCATAAATGTGTCATTAACCTTTAATTCTTTTAATGCCTCTATGGTAATTAGTCTACTCCAGAAAGGTTTCTCAGCAGGAATCAGGTGTCTGTAGTAGGAGTATGCACTAGCATTTAGCGCTGATTCACTAGGTGTAAAGGATTCCCTCTTAAGATCCTTAGCAAGAATCCGAATATATTCTTTCTCCTTATCTGCCAGTGTATTATAAAACTGTTGATCTGATAAGGCTTGATAAGGGTTGTTGCTATATACCTTATTTAATATCTCCGAAGCAATGCTCAGATCTATAGCCCTCTTTTTAGCTGGATCAAAAGACTTATATAAACTCACATCGTTTGATGTTATTGGATTGCCTGGAATATTTGAATTTTGTGCAGCAATTCCAGTTCCTGTAACATTCAAATTGTTTACGTAAGCGTGGACATGCGTTTGGTTTGGCGATGCGATTTCTAGATGATATTCCGAATTGGGTACGCCTGTGATTGAAAAACTTCCACTGCTAGTAGTGGTGATCTCTTTTACCGGAACCCCATTTCTGGAAACCAAATTGATCTGAGTATTTGAAAAGGCAGTGTTTGTTCTTGAATCAAGTAAAAATCCTGTAATGTTTAACTGGCTGGATTGGTTGTTTATATTGGAGGGTATAATGGCTAATACTTCTCTTTTTTGGTCCAGGGATGAATTGATATCATTGTCATCTAATATGAGCGAGTTTATTCTTGTTAGGTATTTTGAAATATTGTCAACGGCTGATTTTTCCATCGCAGAAAGGCCAGCAATCAATTGCTGATCCTGAGGGCTAATACCGTAAGAATTTGCCTTTCGATAGGCTTTAAGCACCTCTTTGACAATAACACGACTCATCGTACCTTTTTCATTAACAGGTAAATGTTGATAGTAAGACATGGCGCTTGCAAGAGAAATTTTCTCCTTGGAAGTTAGTTCCTGACCTGCCAGTTGTTTTTGAAGCAACTGAACAAATGATTTTTCATTGGCATTTAAAGTAGCATAATATTCTGTATCGGATACTGGGAGTGAGGTGTTTTGACTATATGCGTTAGATAGTATACTGGAGCCAATTGACCTGTTTACGGCCCCTTTCTGAGCACTCGTTAGGTTTTGATAGGTGGTGAGATCAATTGTACTCAAGTTAGCAGAAGAAGCGAATTCATTGCTGTTTTCCGAACCTAAGTTTTGTAAAGTATTTGTCCCTGAATTATATTGAGTTTGTACATATGGAGATTCTCCTGACATGACATCAGCAATCTGTGGTCCACGATCTACAATGGCTACAGGGGCTTGTACTTCCCCTAAAGGAAGATATATGTTGGATGGACTATTAATCCAGGGTTCAGAAACGGAAATAAACCGCTTGATGGCTCGGTGATTTTTTTGTGATAGTGAATTGAATAGTGGAGTATCATTGGTTTTTAGATAGTTAAAAGCAGCTTCAATATTTCTATTAAGTTTTGCTGTTGCTACTTCATTCTTTTCAAAATTTGCTTCACCTAAGTACAAGTCTGCTTTGATCGTGTTACTGATAATCTTAGCGAGAATCTTATCTAGTTGCTGCTTCTGATTGGTACTAAAAGCGTTGTATATCGCAAGATCTTCTTTTGAAATGCTGCTTTCAATGTTGTTGACGTCATTAAGGATGACGCTGGAAGCTATATTTTGTAGGGAAGTCAATTGTTTGGAATCCAGATTCTGATAAAAAATCCGATCTTCCTCCTTGAGCTCATATTTGGGGTCATCAGCAAGGGTATATATTTTTTCTTTGATGGTGTTATTGATCAGTTCGGGGTTATCCTGGTTATTTCTTATAAATAAATTTTCATTGAAAGCCAATGCCATATTTTCGATGTTTTTCTTATCGGAGATAACCTTCATCGAAAGTTGACTTACACTTTGTTGTGATTGTTGATCTAAACCGTCAAACTCAGTAGTGGGAAATTGAAAGTCTTCGGCCTGCTTCATTCGTGTGGCGATGATCATATCTACTTTTTCTTTATCCTCTACAGATAGATTCTCGTAGTAATCCTTTTCTTCTTGATCAATAGCCAAACTCAATCCAAGTCCATCTTCCCTGACATACGCAGAGACCAGGTTGTCTAAGTGCCTTTTGTCATCTGATTGCATGCTGGAGTAAAAAAACTCATCTTCATCTCGTATCGAATTCAGGTCGTTTTGAGAGAGGTTCCTTACCCTGGCATTGACAATCCTATCAATACGTTCCTGGTCATCCTTACTCAATGAATTATAAAAGGATAGCTGATCATCGGTTAGGGCCATGTCTACATCTGCAACACTGGATGCCATTAAGTGACTGATGATCTCACTGAGCATTTCATCATCGCCTGAATCAAAGTCGTAATCATCTGAAAACAATGAGTTCCGACCAGCTATGGACATATCGGACTCTATTTCAGTTATGATTTCCGTTTCCGTTTCAATCCTAAAACGATAGATATCCATTTTCCCAACTCCTCCATCTCTGTTAGAGGACATATATCCACTGTGTTCTCCAAGAAAGAAAAACATGTCATCCCTAAATGAATTATAGGGTTTTCCTACATTATAGATTTCCGCTTTTTCAAAGGAAGAACCATCAGCAAGGAAAATATCATACCCGCCAAAACCTCTGTGGCCATTGGAACTAAAAAAGAGTGTTTGGTCTTTGTGATCATAAAAAGGAGAAGACTCATTTAAAAGGGTGTTGATTTGAGATCCTAAGTTTATGGGATACCCCCAGTTTTCATCCCCGAATTTGGTACTTAAATAGATGTCATAATTACCATAGCCTCCTTCCCGATCTGAGCAAAAAAACAAGGAGTCTCCACTTACCGTAACGGATGACTGCCTGGAATTTGATCCTCTGGAATTGATGTTGGAATTTAATTTGATGGGTTCAGACCAATCTCCTCCTTGTAAACTTGACACATAAATCGCACAATTAATGGCTGTCTCACTCACAGGTTCACACCTGGTAAAATAAAATTTATTTCGCTCTGTGTTAAACATGCCCGCAGCGTCCTCATATTTATCATTGATGTCTTCAAAATCATCTTTAATTTTCACCTCATCCCATTCACCTTTGTCTTTTGAATATCTATATAGATCATTCCATGATTCCCCAAACGCACCAAAACCAGCACCTTTTCCGCCTTTTCTGCCGGATGAAATAACAAGGGTAGAATCATTGGTATACGTCGATGGAGCCGAATCCATGGCATCGGAGTTGATGGGCTTAGGTAGGAGGGTGAACTGATGATCAGGGGAAATTTCCGATGTTTCATTTAAAGCAATCAATGTTCCTTCGCGCTCTATTCTTGCTTGCTCGTAATATTGACGAAACCTTTCATCTTCATGCTGCTCCCTTTCTTTCAATAAGGCCATAAATTCCTCGAATGACGTCATTGCCTCAACATAATCGCCATTTAGTTTGGTCATCAAGGCATAATAATATCCAGCCAGTAGGAAACGGCCATCATTTCTGCGCTTTACTTTTTGGTAATATCCTTGAGCTGTTTCATAATCCAGAATTGCGCGATAAGATTCCGCAATTTTATATTGACCTGCAATGTTTGTTTCATCTCTTTCTAAAACTGACTTATAGACATTAATGGCCTCTGTATGTTTGTTAGCTTCTGCATATTTATCACCCATTTCAATGAGAAGTGTGATTGGCTGTGCAACTCCAATGAACGGAATTGCAAATAGGAAGAACAGTACAAATAGATTTATTGATTTTTTTTTATCCATGTCCAACAAGTATAAATGAACCCCATATAAGAGGGTTTGGATAATTTTTTCTTAAACTCACCTGTGACTTGTATAATGAATCTGATATGTCGTTGCTATTGAGATAGTTGGCATAAAAGTAACCCATCATTTCCTGAGTAGCCTGATCATCAACTTTTACCAGGCTGGTTATTAAGAATTTAGTTCCTGCCACCAAAAATGCTCGTTGCAACCCGTAAACACCTTCTCCATTTTCTACATCACCCAAACCTGTCTCACAGGCAGACAGGATGACAAGTTCTGTATCATCAAGGTTTAAGTTCATGGCTTCGTAGGAGCTAAGGATCCCATCATCAGAGTTTAATTGGTTTGTTCCATTGGCATAGGCTGAAAGCGAAGTAGCTGCGCCTGTTAAAAATAAACCTGACTTAAACAGCGGACTGCTGGTGTTCAATGCTTGTTTTAAAGCACTGTTCTTATCAGAGAAATAACCGTGCGTAGCTATGTGTAGTATCTTAGGGCTATTAATTTCTTTTATCTTATTTTCAGATGCCATGTCACCCTGATATAGGGTAGTCTGCCACTTTTTAGCGTTTAAATCTTTTGCGGCAAGATTGATCTCCTTTTCGGCTCCAGGTAGTTGTACCAGTGAAAAGGACTTTTGTGTGGAAGTACCGAAATTAGGGTTCCCGAAAAATATGGCTGTATTTTGACTTTTGCCAGTGACGTCCGAAATAATGTCCTCACAATTAGTAATAAAACTCACATAATATTTATCAATCAGGTACCTTCCATCAGGAAGTTTAAATGTATTGGGGTTGATTTTAAAGAAGATTCCGTCTGGAGATACAAATAATTGCTTGGTGCCATCCAAATACTTATCGATGCGCTCCCAAACCAATCGGTAGGAGGCAGATTCGTCTACCTGATATTGTAAGGCATTTTTATAGGCAGCATAGAGCTTTTCTTCTAGTTGTACTCCGTTCTCAAGCATTTCATAGGTGATGCTTTCAGGTTTGATAATAATAACCAAATAGGATAGTGCATCACTGAATCCAAAAACCTTTGCATCACCTCGAGTGCCTGAAACAAAATCACGAATCCGTATGATTTCAAGTGCTGCTTCCCCAGGTTTCAGGCTATTTTGGACATCTTGCCAGGTTACTTTATCGCTCCTTAGATAGTCGGAGAATTGCTTGGAAGATAGCATAATGTTTTTCTCCATATTCTCCACGCTGTCTTCCAATACATCCAGGTTGATGTTGTACTCTTCTAACCGTGCCTTTCCAACCTGATAATAACTGGCTAACTTGGTTTTCAACTCCTTCCACTGCACATAGGAAGCCATTAATTCATGATTTCCACTTTTGGTAATGCTCTGTTGAAGTTTCTCATTGGAAGAAAATAAGATAGCTTTTGTCTGGATTTGATGATTCAGGATGTTTTTAATCAGCTCCGGGTTTTGTTTGAGTAGCCGCATGGCAATAAAGTTATATCGCTCAATGTCCTCACGGATATCTTCATAGAATAGCTCTTTCTCCCTTTCAGTTTGTACTGGAAAAATGCTGGATACCTGATCAATCTGGATATTAATAGATTCATTTAAATGCTTTTCAGCGAGTGCCAGGTTTTCCTGACCAAAATAGTGCAGACCTATATTTTCTAGTGATCTTGAATAAGAGGGATGATTTACTCCCAAACGTTCTTTGCGAATCTTGACTGATTCTAGATAGTAATTAATTGCTTTTTCAGGTTGCCCCATTGCTGAATACAGTATACCCAGGTTATTCAATGTAGTAGCATAATCAGGGTGATTTTTACCATATACCTGTTCATCAATTTTCAGCACTTCAGCATAATATCTTTCAGCATTGGAATAATTACCGAGGATTCTTTCTGTGCTGGCCAAATTGTTTAGTGCATCAGCATAATTGGGATGAGTTTTACCATATCGCTTCTCATAAACGGGCAATGCTTCCTGAAACAATGCTTTAGCTTCATTGATCTGACCCTTGCGTTTATAGATTACAGCCAGGTTATTTATTGAAGTAGCATAATAGGAATTATCTGTTCCCAGATGATCTAAACAGATTTGATGAACTTCTCCAAAATAGGATTCCGCACGGTCGATGTTTCCAAGGTCCTGATATAGGATACCCAGGTCATTTAAGGACTCCACGAGTAAATGCTCTGGCAGATTAGGTATTTGCTTTTTTAAATCAAGGGTTTTCAGTAATATCCTTTCCGCCTCACTATAATTACCTTCTGCTTCGTAAAACATACCCAGATCTTCCAGAGATTCTGCATAGAGTATCATATAGTTATCTCCCAATGACTCGTAAATCTGCGCGGACTTCTGAAGATATTCTTTAGATTTAGAAATATTTCCGTTCTTCACCATAATCCTACCCAGGTGATTACAGATATCTGCATATTCAGGCGTCCTCTCATCATGGATTTGGACACAAAGATTATAGGACTTGGTGAAGTATTCTAATGCAAGATCATAATATCCCACTTCCTCGAATAATGTTCCTAATTTGCTTTGAGCGGAAGCGTATTCGTATGATTGGTCAGTGTAAGTTTTGGCAGCCTCATCAATTGATTTTACCAGGTAATCTCTTGCTTTGTCATATTCTCCTTCATCAATAAGGACTTCTCCAATATTTTGATATATGAAGGTTAGTTGATCTCTGTTTATATCAGAATTATTATCATAGATAGCCAGGGCTGCCTCAATGTTGGTTTTGGCAAGATCAAATTTTTTGATTTTCAGATATGCAAAACCAAGGTTATTAAAAAGGTTTGCTTTTTGCAAAGGTGATAACTGACTGCTTAGCGTATTGTCACTAAATACTCCATTGATCTCTTCAATGCCAGATAGAATGTCGTTTCTGTCAAAAAGGTTATCTATTTTCTGAAGCCTTGAATCAAGGCCCTGACTCCATAGAAAATGAGAGGTAAGAGCTAGTAATATGAACACCCATACACGGGGAAACACCTGCAGTCTATTCATACTTATGCGACGGTAGATAATAATAAACACAATTCAACCTTAAATATTACCAAAATTAATTACTTACTGGAACAGATGGTGCTTTATTTATTAATTTGCTATTGAATTTTTTTAGTCTGATCATCAGCAGAGTTTTAATAAGTTTTCATGTCATATCAGGGACATGGAATTGATTCATAAATAAAAATTAACATCATGAAAAGAAAAGAAGCTATCAAAATCCTTGCCAGTGGATCGTTAGGTTTAGGTATTTATGATTTTACTGAAGCTAAATCAAAAAAAATGGAGGAAGTAAATCTAAAGGGAAATATTAATCATGCGGTTTGTAGATGGTGTTATGGCAAGATTCCGCTTCATGAATTGGCTCTTGCTTGTAAGGAAATGGGGATTTCTGGGATTGATTTGCTAAAAGCTGAAGAGTGGAAGACCGTGATGGATATTGGGTTGACATGCAGTATGGGTACACCAGAAGTATCCAGCATTACTAATGGTCTGAATGAACCCAAGAATCATGATCAACTGACTAATAGCTATATTGAAGCGATAGACAAGGCAGCGGATGCTGGTGTTGAAAAAATCATTGTTTTTTCCGGTAATAGACGAGACATTTCAGATGAAGAAGGTTTAGAGCATTGTGCTGAAGGGTTGAAAAAAGCACTAAAAGTGGCTGAGAGGAAAAATATATTATTGGTCATGGAATTGCTCAACAGTAAAGTAAATCATCCTGATTATCAGTGCGACCATACAGCTTGGGGTGTAAAGCTTGCCAAAATGATAGGATCACCGAATTTCAAATTATTGTATGACATCTACCACATGCAAATCATGGAGGGGGACGTAATCAGAACGATCAATGAAAACCATGAATACATTGCCCACTATCATACTGGAGGTGTTCCCGGCAGAAATGAGATTGATGAATCCCAGGAACTCTACTACCCAGCTATCATGCAGGCCATTATAGATACAGGTTATACGGGTTATGTAGCACAGGAATTTATACCTAAAAATGATGACGCTCTAGCCTCACTAAAAGCAGGTATAATGATTTGTGATGTCTGATTATTTGGAATATTGACGGGTTTATTTTAACTATATACCTGTATGTTCAATAAATTCAGAAGATTTGCATTTTTAGTTGCTCTTTTTAGTGCGTTATTTGGATGTAACGGGTTGGAAACTGACATCTCAAAAAAGCTTGATTTTTCTTTTGATATTTTTAGTTCGGATACAACATTCGCAAATTTAATAGTAGCTGTTTATATCCCCAATCATGATGAAATTGATGATTACGTAGATTATGCAGTATATCCGAATCCGTTTTTGATAAATGAAGTTAGTTATAAAGTAGGTGCTGTACAGCCTGGTAATCATGCTGGGCTTGTAGACCTTTCGGTCTTTTATAGAAATACAGCATTAGACACCATCCCTTTATTTCAAGTAAATGATCTGCCGGTAATTCCAGGAAATAGCTTAGTGGCTTCAGTAAGTCAGGTTGACCTTGGCATGCTGTCTGATCTTGTAAATGCTCAAAATTATTTTGACTTGATTATTGAAGCCAATAGTGCAGATACAGGAATTGATTTTACAGTCGAGATATATTTTGATACCACTATAGCAGTAGACTATGACGAAATATAACTTATGCATTTGTTTACTGTTGACCTTTTTCTCTTTCAGCTTAAAAGCTCAGGACGAATTGGACCTTTTTTTACAGGCAGGTGTTGAAGATGCGGGCTTGATGATTCAGGAATACCTGAAGCCGGTCTTCAAGGGAGTTGGCTATGGTTACACGAATGGTTGGTATCACACGGCCAAACCTCATGAAACCTTTGGCTTTGATATATCTGTTTCAGCAAATATTGCCTTTGTTCCACAGTCTGAGCTTACCTATACCTTTTATGATGCTGATTATACCAATATTCAACTATCAGATCCATCAAATAGTAACTTACCAACCATATTAGGACCATATTCCAAGGAGGAAAGGCCTGAACTTACCTTTTATAATGATGGTGTAGAAGAGTTAAGGGCCACAGCTCCTCCTGGGGCCATTGCGATGAAAGAGGAGGTTGGTTTTAATGCGGTCCCTGTACCCATGATTCAGGCAGGAATTGGGATAATCAAAGGGACCGACCTAATCGTGAGGTTCATCCCTTCAATTAAACTTGGCGAAAAAGGTAAACTTGGGATGTTTGGTTATGGGGTAAAACATAACATCGCCCAATGGATAAAAATGCTTGAGTATGCGGGTATTGATATTTCTCTGCTGGCTGGTTTTAGCAACCTAAAAGTAACCGCAGACCTATCTGATGACAATGATCCGGTCACCTCTAATAATGAAGGGGTTTTTAAAATGAATGGATTTGTTTTGCAGGGAATTGTTTCAAAAGAGTATATAAATATCTTTACAATCTATGGAGGTGTAGGTTACTCCAGGGCTGGTTCTAGTACGCAAATCCTTGGTACTTATCCAATAGATGCTGATTTTGAGCAACTACCTGTTGATCCTATTGATCTAAAATATGCAAGCAGCAGCATGAACCTAACGGCAGGTTTGCGGATAAGGGTTGTTGCAGTTTCAATAAATGCGGCTTACACGCTCCAGGAATACCCAGTACTTTCAGCTGGCGTTGGTTTCACCTTGAGGTAAATTCTTTGACTTTATTTTTTAACTTGCCAGACTCAAAATTTTGATAAAGTATGTATTACATAGGTTTTGATATTGGCAGCTCATCGATAAAGGCTTCAATTGTAGATGGCGAAAGCAAGCAATCTATTGCCACTGCTGGATATCCCGACGAGGAAATGAGCATGATAGCGAAAAAGTCAGGCTGGGCTGAACAAGAGCCTGAGGATTGGTGGCATTATCTTTGTGAAGCCTCGAAGCGGGTAGTCAAAAAATCAGGCATAGATAAAGATCAAATTGTAGGCATTGGATTAAGTTACCAGATGCATGGACTTGTACTTGTGGATAAAAATCATCAGGTACTAAGGCCATCCATAATTTGGTGTGATGGAAGGGCAGTGTCTTTAGGGAATGACTCTTTTAATAGAATTGGAAAGGATAAATGTTTAAGCAGGTTGCTGAACAGCCCCGGGAATTTTACAGCCGCTAAATTGAAGTGGGTTAAGGAAAATGAGCCAGCAATTTTTGATAAGATCCATAAGATGATGTTGCCCGGCGATTTTATCGCGATGAAGATGACAGGGGAAATCACCACTTCTATCTCGGGATTATCAGAAGGTATATTTTGGGATTTCAAGGAAAATAAATTGGCAGAATTTTTACTTGAAGACCTGGGAATTGCCAAGGAACTCATTCCAGAAATAAACAATACTTTTAACGATTCGGGGCACTTGAGTGAAAAAGCAGCGCAGTTATTGAATTTAAAGAAAGGTATTCCAGTTGCCTATCGGGCTGGTGATCAGCCAAATAATGCGCTATCTTTAGGTGTATTTGAGCCGGGTGAAATTGCTGCGACAGGTGGTACTTCTGGTGTTGTATACAGTGTCTCGGATGAACTGGTCTTTGATCAAAAGTCCAGGATCAATGGTTTTGCTCATGTTAATCACCGAACTAATATGGTCAGGATCGGTTCACTGCTATGCATCAATGGTACAGGCATTCAATATCGTTGGCTCAAGCAACAAATAGATAATTCATTATCCTATGACGAAATCGAGAAGATTGCAGAAAAAATTTCAATTGGGTCTGATGGAATCCATGCGCTCCCATTCGGTAATGGAGCAGAAAGGATATTTGAAAATAAAGAAATTGGTTCACATCTGTTAAATATTGACTTCAACAGGCATACGAGAAACCACTTGTTCAGAGCAGGATTAGAAGGTATTGCTTTTTCTTTTGTTTATGGTGTTGAGATGTTAAAAAATCTGGGATCATCAGTTAATAAAATTAGGGTAGGAAATGACAATCTATTCCAATCAAGCGTCTTTTCTGAGACGATATCAACTTTGTTGAATTGTGAAATTGAAATGGTGGAAACCACTGGAGCTACCGGTGCTGCTCAGGCAGTAGGCTATACTTTAGGACATACAGAAACCATTCAGGAAGCAATCGGATCATCTAAATCCGCTGAGTCTTATCAGCCGCTATCCAATGGAGATGAATATAGGAGTCACTATGAATCCTGGCTAGCTGATCTTAATAAATTCCTTTAATTACTCAGAATATTTGCCGCTTGGTATTGATGGTATTGTTCTTTTTCTTAACTTCGTTAACGTACACGAACAATATTAACAACACATAACAACTACTTTAAATGATGAAAAGAAACCTAATCGTTATTCTCTTAACGATATTGAGCGGAACAATAATGGCCCAGGGAAATTGGAAGCCATTGTTTAATGGAAAGAATTTTAATGGCTGGAAACAATTAAATGGTAAAGCTAAATACACTGTTGAAGACGACATGGTTGTTGGTCAGACAGTAATGGGGACACCAAATTCTTTCATGGCTACTGAAAAAACCTACAGCGATTTTATTTTAGAATATGAATTTTTTATCGATACTGATATGAATTCAGGAGTGCAGATAAGAAGCAACAGCAACAAAGATTATCGCGATTACCGAGTTCATGGTTATCAGGTAGAGATAGACCCGTCTGCAAGAGGGTATACTGGAGGAATTTATGACGAGGCAAGACGTGGATGGTTATATCCGCTGTCTAGAAATAACAAAGCAAGAACTGCTTTTAAAATGGCCCATTGGAATAAGGTGAGAGTTCAAGCTATTGGAAACTCTATCAATACCTGGGTAAATGGTGTTCAGTGCAGCAGACTAGTTGATGACATGACTTCAGAAGGATTCATAGCCCTTCAGGTTCACGGTATTGGAAATAAGGATCACCTGGAAGGTTCTCAGATCAAATGGAAAAACATCATGATCATGACGGACAACCTGGAAGAAAACGCCTGGTCATCTGACCCGGATGTTCCGGAGGTTAGTTACCTTAAGAATCAATTAACCGAGAATGAAGTCAGAAAAGGTTATAGACTACTGTGGGACGGAAAAACATCTGAAGGGTGGAGAGGTTCTAAAATCCCTAACTTTCCAGAAAGTGGTTGGGAAATAAATGATGGTTTATTGACCATAGTTGGTAAAGATGGCCGTGAGTCAGCAGGTCCTGGAGACATTGTTACCAATGAATCTTTCTCAGATTTTGAATTGTCACTTGAGTTCAGAATTACAGAAGGAGCGAACAGTGGTATAAAGTATTTTGTGGATCTCGCACTTAATCAAGCCAAAGGATCATCCATTGGATGTGAATTTCAAGTGTTAGACGATAAAAAACACCCAGATGCAAAAATGGGAGTAAATAGTAACCGAACAGTAGGTTCACTTTATGATTTGATTGCTGCCGAAAATCTTTCAGTTGAAGGAAGAGGAAAGCAATTTAAAGGAGTTGGTTCTTGGAATCATGCAAGAATTGTTTCTAAAGATGGCAAAGTGGAACATTGGTTAAACAATGAGAAAGTTGTGGAGTATGACAGGTTTTCTCAGATGTTTAGGGCTTTGGTAGCTTATAGTAAATACAAGAATTATGAAAACTTTGGCCAATGGCCCGAAGGTCCGATCTTATTGCAAGATCATGGAAATACAGTGAACTACAGAAGTATTAAAATAAAAGAACTATGAAATCAGATTCAAGAAGAGACTTTATTAAAAAATCGGCATTAGCTACAGCAGGGATTTCCTTTGCTGGTGCCTCTTCAGCCGCTAGCTATAAGCGGATTCTCGGAGCAAATGACCGGGTAAATATTGGAATCATTGGATGTGGAAGACGATTTGGTGCATATCATGATTTAGTTTCCGGAAAACACAATATTCGATTGAATTTTGTGTGTGATGTCAAGCAAAGTCAAAGGGAAAAAGCGGCAGCAAAACTGAAGTCATTGATATCTTATAAGCCAAAATTTGTTGAAGATATCAAGGAAGTACTTGATTCAAAAGATGTTGATGCGATTATCAATGCAACTCCCGATCACTGGCATGCACCAGGTGCATGGATGGCCATGGAAGCGGGAAAACATGTTTATGTGGAGAAGCCGTGTAGTCACAACCCTTGGGAAGGTGAACTACTTATCCACTTTGCTGATAAGTACAACAAAGTAGTTCAAATGGGTAACCAGCAACGTTCTTCTGGTCATACCCAGGAAATCATCAAGGAAATCCATAACGGGGTAATTGGAACGCCCTATAAGGCTGTTGCTTTTTACAACAATAGAAGGGGTGAAGTGCCATTGCAAAAGAAGCAGGCACCACCATCTGATTTGAATTGGGAATTATTTCAGGGACCGGCTCCAAGAAGAGAATATACGGATGATACCTGGAATTATAACTGGCATTGGTATGGCTGGACTTATGGTACAGCTGAAACAGGTAACAATGGTACACATGAACTTGATGTAGCCAGGTGGGCGATGCAGGTTAAGTTCCCTAATAGGGTAGAAGTAGAATCTCTAAAAGGTCATTTTAAAGATGATGGTTGGGAAATGTACGATACCATGTATGCTACCTTTAAATTTGATGGTGATAAAACGATCAATTGGGATGGAAAAAGTCGAAATGGATATAGTACGTACTCTGGTGGTAGAGGAACTGTAATCTATGGTTCAGAAGGTACCGTATTTGTTGATCGAAGTAAGTATGAGTTGTATGACCGCAATGGGAAAATGGTCAAGAACAGTGAGTCTGGAGGAGATGAAGGTGGATTAGCGCTTGGTGGCGGTGGAGATATGTCTACCAATCACCTGGTTAATTTCGCACAAACCATCAGAGGTGTTGATACATTAAACTCACCTATTGACGAAGGTGCAGCAAGTGTACACTTGTGTCATTTGGCAAATATTTCCAGTCGAATTAGTAAGCCTTTCGATGTAGATGTGAACAACGGACACATTTACGATCGTGATGCAATGAAACTTTGGAAAAGGGAATATGAACCTGGATGGGAGCCTAAGGTCTAAGGCTTTAGCAACTTCCAATTTAGATAGTATTACATTAGTCCACCTTATTTTTAAGGTGGACTTTTTTTGTGCGATTTATTTATAAAATTGTAGTGCAAACCAATTTCCTAAACAATGAAAAGCGCATTTAACTTTTTTCTGGTCTTAATTATCTTATTTTCCTGTCAGCAGAAGGATCAGCGTCCCAATATCTTATTTGCAATTGCTGATGATGCCACTTATATGCATTTTAGTGCTTATGGCTGTGATTGGGTGTCTACACCTGCTTTTGACAGAGTGGCTAGTCAGGGCTTACTCTTCCAAAATGCATACACGCCAAATGCAAAATGTGCCCCAAGTCGCGCGGCTATTCTTACTGGTAGAAACTCCTGGCAGTTAGAGGAAATCGGCAATCACCTGGCTTACTGGCCGGAAAAATATGTATCCTTTATGGAAGTATTAAAGGAGAATGGATACCGAACAGGGCATACGGTAAAAGGGTGGGCTCCTGGTGATCCAGGTACAGTTGACGGGAAGAGGCGTGAATTAACTGGTGAAGCCTATAATTTTATAAAGTTAGAGCCACCGACAACCTCAATTCACAAAGTTGATTATGCTGCCAATTTTGAAGTGTTTCTGGACTCTGCAGGAAATGAGCCGTTCATGTTTTGGTATGGAAGTGTAGAACCTCATAGAAGATATGAGTTTCAATCTGGAGTAAAGCTTGGCGGAAGAGATTTGGAAGAAGTAGATCACATCCCTGCTTTTTATCCTGACAACGATACAATCAGACATGATTTGCTCGATTACGGATTTGAAATTGAGTATTTCGACATGCACCTGGGGAAGATGATTACAATGTTAGAAGAAAGTGGGAAATTAGAAAATACCATCATTATTGTTACCGCAGACAATGGCATGCCTTTTCCCCGGATAAAGGGTAATGCATATGAATATGCCAATCATTTGCCACTGGCGATCATGTGGGGTAAAGGCATAAAGAACCCGGGCAGAACGATTGAAGATTATGTAAGCTTCATTGATTATGCACCTACCATACTTGAGGCTGCTGAAATAGAGATCCAAAGATCAAAAATGCAACCAGTAACAGGAATTAGCTTAATGCCCATATTTAAATCAGATAAAAGTGGAGATACGGGACTTGGAAGAAATCATGTGTTGATTGGTAAAGAACGACATGATACGGGTAGACCTAACGACTGGGGATATCCAATCAGAGGTATTGTAAAAGATGATTATTTGTATTTAAAAAACTTTGAAACAGACAGATGGCCAGCAGGACATCCATTAACAGGGTACCTTAATACAGACGGGAGTCCAACAAAAACATGGATTCTTAACAGAAACAGAAGCAACCCCATTGATCCATTTTGGAAATTAAGCTTCGGCAAGAGACCAGAGGAAGAATTATACAACATTAAAGATGATCCTTCTTGTATGAATAACCTCATACTTGACCAAAACCTGACTGAAACCGCATCTTCACTCAGGCAACAATTAATGAGTGAATTGGCTCAGCAGCAGGATCCAAGGATGTCTGGTAATGGCGATGTTTTTGATGAATATCTGTTGACAGGAGGTGAAAACTTTTTTGAAAAATTCATGGAAGGGGATAGTGGACGTACTGGATGGATAAATCAATCAGACTTTGAGCAGATGGATTTTTTCAAAACACTAAATCAATAACCAATGTCGGATTTAAATTCCAACTTCTTGTTGATATAATTATCTACGTTTTCTTTCATCAGCACATCAATAGGGGTGTGGTATTGAATAGTAGAGGTGGTTTTTCCAATCAATTTATTGAACAATCTCATGATTGCCATGTACCCTTGTCGTTCGGGTTGCTGGCTGATCACAAAATCCATCTTGTTTTTTTTAAGCAGCTGAATGTTCTGGTTTATCAGGTCATATCCGATGAGTCCAAGTTTTTGATGTGCATTTGCTCTAACCAGGTAGCTTCTTGAGTTGGGTACAAATACTGCATGATACCCTTCGTTTAGTAACTTTTTAAGTTCAGGCAAAGATTGTTGATTTGGTTTGATTGTGAAGGTGACTTCATCAATAACTGGTCGTTTGCCTATAGCTGAAAAATAGGATTTAAATCCATCTATCCGTTTAAGTATAATGGGCATACTTTGGACGTTAGAAACCATTTTAGGGATTAAGATTTTGCCATTTTCTCTGGAGTTGATGAGTAGGTCAATTAATTTGCCTGCTACAGCCCCGCTTTCTTCTGCATCTTGACCCACGAAGTCAATCTGTGTTTCTGGAAGATTTGAATCAATTAGTATGATGGTTTTCCTTGCTTTATTCAGGTTTATGAATGATTCAAGTTCTTTTGGGTAAATGGCTGCAGTTAATAACCCATCATATTCAAGTGAACTTATTTTGTCTAACTGTGCTAAAAATTGAGATTTATCACCTAACTCAAACTCAAACAAATGAATGACCGGTCCATGGTCACTTATTTCACTTAATGCCTTGCGGATACCGATTTGGGGATAATGCCAGTATTCATTATCACTACTTGCTTTAGGGAGCAAAATAACCAGGTGCACTTTCTTTTTCGATGCAAGTGAACGCGCAATGAGATTCGGTTGATAATCAAGTTCTTTGATTACCTGGAGTACTCGCTTTCGGGTGCTTTCAGAAACTTCGCCACGTTGGTGTATAACCCGGTCAACAGTTCCTATTGAAACCCCTGACTTGAATGCGATATCCTTTATACTTACCTTTTTACTGTCCAATATTTTTTGAAAATTTGGTGCTGTACCGTACTAACCTTCCACTAATATGATATATTTGTTTGAGAAAAAAATGATATTTCTGTACATTCGTTAACGTACACGGAATACTAATTAATAAAAACATTACCCTATGCCCAATCTTAAAGGAAAAGTGGCCGTTGTAACAGGCGGAGGTGGAGTTCTTGGAGGTGAACTTGCCAAACTCTTAGCTGCAAACGGAGTAAAAGTGGCCATCCTTGACTTGAAAAAGGAAGCCGCGGAACAAGTGGCTGATCAAATCACAAAATCAGGTGGAGAAGCTATCGGATTAGCAGCCAATGTTCTGGAAAAAGAAACGCTAGAGGCAGCTAAAGTTGAAGTAGAAGCTGTATTCGGGACTTGTGATATTTTGTTAAATGGAGCAGGCGGTAATCATCCTAAGGGAACAACTTCCAAAGAATTTTTTGAAGAGGATCAAATAGCGGATAAGGATTTGATTTCGTTTTTTGATCTTGATCCCAAAGGCATTGAATTTGTTTTTAACCTTAATTTCCTGGGGACTTTAATTCCTACCCAAGTCTTTAGTAAAGGAATGATTGGGAAAAAGGATGCTTGCATTGTCAATATCTCTTCGATGAATGCTTTTACCCCTTTAACTAAGATTCCAGCTTACAGCGGAGCAAAGGCGGCTGTTAGTAATTTCACACAGTGGCTTGCAGTACATTTTGCTAAAGCCGGAATAAGGGTGAATGCATTGGCTCCCGGATTTTTCCTTACTGATCAGAATAGAACGTTGCTTACAAATCCTGATGGGTCTTTGACAGAGCGAGGAAATAAAATCATTTCTCAAACTCCAATGGGTAGGTATGGGGACCCTGAAGATTTGAACAGTACGCTTTTGTATTTGTGTGATCCAGCATCTTCTTTTGTCACTGGAGTTGTTATTCCAATTGATGGTGGATTTAGCGCCTACAGTGGAGTCTAAAAGATTTATCATTATAAAAATATTTATAAACAGACCTATTAAAGATAAAAAATGTCATTAGAACACACCTGGAGATGGTATGGACCAAACGATAATATTCCTTTAAGTCACATAAAGATGGCAGGAGCAACGGGTATAGTTACTGCCTTGCATCACATTCCTAATGGAGAAGTATGGACCGTAGAGGAGATTGCAAAACGTAAAGCTGAGATCGAAAAATCAGGCTTATCCTGGTCAGTAGTTGAAAGTATACCTGTTCATGAAGATATCAAAAAACGTACGGGTAGCTATTCTACCTATATAAAAAACTATCAGGAAAGTATCGCAAATCTTGGGAAATGCGGAATTGACATCGTGTGTTATAATTTCATGCCTGTTTTGGATTGGACGCGAACAGATTTGGCTTATGAGTTGCCTGATGGTTCAAGAGCATTGAGATATGACGCAAGTCAGTTTGCGGCATTTGAGCTTTTCTTACTGCAAAGACCGGGCGCAGAGTCCCAATATTCGGAAGATCAGAAAGCTAAGGCTAAAGAAGCTTTTGAGATCATGAGCGAGCTTGACAAGCAACAATTGATTAATAATATTATTGCAGGCTTACCAGGTTCTGAAGAAGGGTATTCCCTGGATCAATTTCAAAAGGTATTGGATACCTATGATAATATTGGTGAGGCTGAATTGAGGAATAACCTATATGAGTTTTTAAAAGAGATCATTCCAGTGGCTGAAAAAGCAGGTGTCCTTATGGCCATACACCCAGATGATCCGCCTTATCCGATTCTTGGACTACCCAGGGTGGTAAGTACAGAATCTGATGCGACTAAACTTGTAAATGTCGTTGATTCACCAAATAATGGGCTATGCTTCTGCACTGGATCGTATGGAGTAAGGCCTGATAACGATCTTCCTGGAATGGCTAAAAGATTGGGTCATCGAATTAACTTCATTCACCTTCGCGCAACTGTCAGGGATGCAGAGGGTAACTTTTATGAAGGTGACCACCTAACAGGTGACGTTGATATGTATGGCGTCATGAAGTCTTTGGTGGAGGAGCAATTAAAAAGAGATAAGGAAGGCCGGAAAGACAACAGGATGCCAATGAGGCCAGATCATGGTCATCAAATGTTGGATGACCTTGATAAGAAAACAAACCCAGGTTATTCAGCCATTGGAAGATTGAGGGGATTAGCTGAATTAAGGGGACTTGAATTAGGAATTAGAAAAAGTATTTAAATGAATAATCAAATGAGAAAATATCTTGATGAGAATTTTCTGTTAAGCAATAACGTTTCGGAACGTCTCTATTTTGACTTTGCAGAACAATTGCCGATTATTGACTATCATTCACATCTTCCACCAAAGGAGATTGCGGAGAATCAAAAATATGATAATCTTTCTCACGTGTGGTTGAGGGGAGATCATTACAAATGGCGAGCGATGCGTACGTTTGGTATTGATGAATCCTACATTACAGGTGATCAGTCAGACAAAGACAAGTTTCTCAAATGGGCAGAGACGGTGCCATATACACTACGAAATCCACTCTATGACTGGACACACCTGGAGCTAAAGCGATATTTCGGGGTAAATGAGTTGCTGAATCCAAAAAGTGCTGAAGCTATCTACAATAAGGCCAATGAGCAGTTAGATGGTGAAACACATACTGCACGAGGATTGATGTTGCAGATGAATGTTAAGGTTTCTTGTACAACAGATGATCCTACAGATGATTTGAAGTACCACCAAATCATTAAAGACTCAGGTTTTGCTGTGAAAGTGTTACCTACATTTCGTCCTGACAAAGCAATGAGTATTGAAGCTGAGAACTATAAGGAATACTTGAATAAGCTCTCAGAAGTTTCTGGCATTGAGATCAAAGATTATCAAACATTCAAAGATGCTATTCAAAAGCGGCATGATTTCTTCCATGAAATGGGAGGCAGGCTCTCAGACCACGGGTTGAATAACATTGAAGAGGAAGCATATTCAGCAGGTGAACCAGAAAAGGTATTTGAAAAAGTACTTGGAGCGAAGGAGATTTCGGAGAGAGAAAGGAGACTGCTTAAATTCGACATGTTGCTTGAATTTGCCAGAATGGATCATGCATCTGGCTGGACTCAGCAATTTCACTTAGGTGCATTGAGAAACAACAATAAAAGATTGTTATCTAAATTGGGACCGGATACAGGCTTTGATTCGATAGGAGATTTCCCTCAGGCTACTGGAATGTCTGTGTTTTTTAATACCTTGGATGCTACGGATCAATTAGCCAAGACTATTATTTACAATCTCAACCCATCAGATAATGAAGTTTTAGCCACAATGACTGGAAATTTCAATGACGGTACAGTAAGAGGTAAAATGCAGTTTGGCTCTGGATGGTGGTTCCTGGATCAGATAGATGGAATGGAAAAACAAATGAATACTTTATCAAATATGGGGCTATTGAGTTGCTTTGTAGGAATGCTTACAGACTCAAGAAGCTTTCTTTCATTTCCAAGACATGAATACTTCAGAAGATTGCTTTGCGATCTGATTGGTCGAGATGTTGATCAGGGCAAACTGCCAGAAGATTATGACTTATTAGGCGAGATAGTATCGAATATTTGCTATCACAATGCCAATAATTACTTTAAATTTTAATAACTGTTAATTGCATAATAAAAGAATGAAAAAAGTTGTCACATTCGGAGAAATCATGTTAAGGCTTTCTCCTCCCGGAAATCTTAGATTTTCTCAAGCGAATTCCTTCGATGTAATATATGGAGGTGGAGAATCAAATGTTGCTGTCTCACTGGCGAACTATGGTGTGCCTGTCAATTTTGTTACACGACTACCGAAAAATGACATCGGGGAATGTGCAATGATGGAATTAAGGAAGCGTGGCGTTGATGTAAGTGATGTGCTTTGGGGAGGCGAAAGACTTGGAATCTATTTCCTAGAAACAGGAGCGGTATCAAGAGGAAGTAAAGTCGTTTATGACCGGGCACATTCTGCCATTGCAGATATCAAACCTGGCATGGTAGATTGGGACAAGGTGTTTGATGGTGTGAGCTGGTTCCACTGGACAGGAATTACTCCGGCAATCTCTCAGGGAGCTGCAGATGCTTGTCTGGAAGCACTACAGGCTGCTGACAAAAAAGGAATAACAATATCTACAGACCTCAACTATCGAAAAAAACTTTGGAATTACGGAAAGTCTAGTGAGGAAATCATGACTCCGTTGACAGAGTATTGTGACATTATCTTAGGAAATGAAGAAGACGCAGCAGAACATTTTGGTATTCATCCTGAAGGGGTCGATGTGACAAAAGGAGAATCAATGGAAGCGAAAGCTTTTGAATCCGTATGTCAGCAAGTAATGAAGAAATTCCCAAAAGCTAAGAAAGTAATTACTACTTTGCGCGGATCCATTAGTGCGTCTCACAATTCATGGGCAGGTGTGTTATATGATGGTAAAAAGTTATATGAATCTCCTACCTATCAGATTACTCACATCGTAGACCGAGTAGGTGGTGGTGACTCATTTATGGGAGGATTGATTTATGGTCTTCTCAAATATGAAGGTGACGATCAAAATGCATTAAATTTTGCGGTTGCTGCATCGTGTTTGAAACATACCATATTTGGGGATGCAAATCAGGTAACTGTTGATGAAGTAGAAAAACTGATGGGTGGTGATGCATCTGGAAGAGTAGCAAGGTAAGAATAATACAATGGCAAGATTTACAAGAATAGAAGTTGCAATGGCAATGAAGAATACGGGTATAGTACCCGTATTTTATCACAAAGATGTTGAAGTATGTAAAAGCGTATTGAAGGCTTGTTACGATGGGGGAGTTAGGGTTTTTGAGTTTACCAACAGAGGTGATTATGCCCATGAGGTGTTTGGTGAGCTGAATAAATGGGCTGCTAAAGAAACACCGGAGATGATGTTAGGTGTGGGTTCAGTAGTTGATCCTGGAACAACATCTTTATATCTCCAACTTGGAACATGTTTCGTTGTTTCTCCAATACTTAATGCAGAGATGGCTAAGGTATGCAACAGAAGGAAAGTTGCATGGTCTCCAGGATGTGGTAGTTTAACAGAAATCGGATATGCAGAAGAATTAGGTGCTGAAGTGGTGAAAATCTTTCCTGGTACAGAAGTAGGTGGCCCTTCTTTTGTGAAAGCAGTCAAAGGACCATTCCCATGGACTTCCATTATGCCTACAGGTGGCGTTGAGCCGACAGAAGAGAACCTGAGTGGTTGGTTTAAAGCTGGAGTTCATTGCGTCGGAATGGGGTCACAATTGGTTACCAAAGATATTTTGTCGAGTAATGACTGGTCAGCTTTGACAGAGAAAGTTAAAATTGTACTGGCGATTGTAAAAAAATATAAATAGTATGAAGAATCTACTCCTTTTACTTTTTTCTTTGACCATCCTTACTAATTGTGATGTAATCACTAAGGATACCAGGATCATCAAATTAGCACATGGTCTTGATATTGAACATCCTGTTCATAAGGGCATGGCATTTATGGCGGAGAAAGTAAGAGAAAATTCAGGTGGTAAACTTCAGCTCACAATTTATCCTTCTGGACAATTGGGTCAGGAAAGGGAGCTATTGGAATTGATGCAGATTGGTAGCATAGAGATCACAAAAGTTTCAGCAGCTGCTTTAGAGAATTTTGTACCATCATACAAAGTGCTTGGACTGCCTTATATCTATAGAGACGAACAGCACAGGTATGCTGTTTGGGATGGCCCGATAGGAAAGAAGCTCTTAGCTGAAGGAGATGATTACCGCATGCGTGGACTTTGCTTTTATGATGCAGGCTCACGAAGCTTTTACACCAAAGAAAAACCGATTAATGATCCTTCAGATCTTAAAGGGATGAAAATCAGGGTGATGAATAGTATTACCGCTTTTGATATGGTTAAGGCACTTGGAGCTTCTCCAACACCTATTTCATTTGGAGAGCTCTACACGGCACTTCAGCAGGGAATCGTGGATGGGGCAGAAAACAATGCGCCAAGCTTTTACACTTCTCATCATTATGAGGTGTGTAAGTATTACTCTATCGACGAGCATTCAGCACAGCCTGATGTTTTATTGATTAATAGTAGCTTGTGGAATGACCTTAGTGATCAGGAGAAAAAATGGTTGCAGGATGCTGTAGATGCATCGGTTATTGAACAACGAAAGTTGTGGAAGGAATCCGTTAAGTTTTGCTTAGAGGAAATGATTGCAGCGGGTGTGGAGGTTTCTTATCCAAAGAAAGAACCTTTCCAGGAAAAAGTGGCTCCGCTTTATGACCAGTTTGAAGATGACCCGGTGATTAGTCAATTGATTGAAGAAATTAGAAATCAGAAATGAACGAAATCAGAAATAAAATCGATAAGGGATTAGAGGCCTTTTTAGTCTTTTTAATGGCTTTTATGATCCTAAATGTTTTGTGGCAAGTCTTTTCCAGGTATGTGTTAGGGGCACCTAGCAGTTTTACCGATGAGCTCGCTCGCTATCTTTTGATATGGATTGGACTTCTCGGGGCAGCATATGCTTCTGGTAAAGGCCTACATCTGGCGATGAGCCTGTTTCATGATAAACTTACAGATAAAAGAAAGGCGCGTCTGGAAATTGTTCTGGAATCGCTAATTATTCTTTTCGCCTTTTCATTCTTAATTGTAGGAGGTATTCGTCTGGTTTATTTGACTTTTTATCTTGGGCAGAAATCAGCAGCACTTGAATTACCTTTAGGATTTGTATATCTGATTATTCCTATGAGTGGATTTTTCTTTATCTTCTATTCAATTTCCAACATACAAAACATCACCTCAAAGCAAGCCAAAGCTGAATAATTGGTCTGCGGAAAATAATATATAATTTATGGGTTCATTAGAAATTATTATTCTCGTCGTTTCATTTGTAGTTCTTCTCCTAATAGGATTACCTGTTGCTTATAGTATCGCCCTTTCGTCCATCTTTACTTTGTTGGTAAGTATGGATACTGCCATTGCATTAACTACGCTGGCCCAAAGAATGGCTACAGGGTTGGATAGTTTTGCTTTGCTTGCCATACCCTTTTTTGTGGTGGCAGGACAATTCATGAACCATGGGGGAATAGCGAACAAACTTGTAAATTTCGCAAAAGCACTTGTTGGGATGCTTCCCGGTGGTTTGGCTTATGTAAACATTGTGGCCTGTATGCTTTTTGGTGCTGTATCCGGGTCTGCCGCAGCAGCGGCCTCAGCGATGGGGAGTTTTATGGGTCCAAAAATGAAAGAAGAGGGTTATGACCCTGCTTTCAGTGCAGCAGTTAATATCACTTCATCTACTACTGGTTTATTGATCCCACCAAGTAACGTACTCATTGTATACTCTCTTGCCAGTGGTGGAGTATCTATTGCCGCTTTATTTCTTGCAGGTTACCTGCCGGGAATCCTCATCGGACTCACATTAATGGGCATCGCTGGATACTTTGCTTTTCGCAACAAGTATCCAGTAGGTGATAGGTTATCAGTTAAAGTAGTATTCAAAACATTTATTGATGCCGTACCAAGCTTATTCCTGCTTGTTTTGATCATAGGAGGTATTGTAGCAGGTATTTTTACTGCAACTGAAGCTTCAGCTGTAGCTGTGCTTTATACATTTATTCTTACTGTTTTTATTTATAAAGAAATCAAATTAAAGGATGTACCAAAAATCCTATTAAGCTCTACAAATACCACTTCAATTGTAACGTTGCTTATTGCGACTTCTATGGGAATGTCCTGGGTGATGTCTTATGAAGATATACCTCAGTCTGTAAGTGAAGGGCTTTTGTCAATCAGTGACAACGGGATAGTTATTTTACTATTGATCAACCTGATTCTATTGTTTGTTGGGATTTTTATGGACATGACGCCTGCCGTGCTGATCTTTACACCTATTTTTCTTCCGATTGTGACAACCCTGGGTATTGACCCTATTCATTTTGGAATCATTTTGGTTATGAATTTATGTATTGGTTTATGCACACCTCCTGTCGGGTCTGTCCTTTTTATTGGATGTAGTGTGGCTGATTTGCCGATTCAGAAGGTTGTCAAGCCGCTATTACCACTATTTGTTGGAATGATTATCGTTCTAATGATCATCACGTACGTACCTGCTATAACCATGTTTGTTCCAGAATTTTTCGGATTCTAAGACTATCTATTTAGTAGGTATTTCAAAAGGGCATATTGAATTCTCGGTTAGGGTATAGCCTTTATTCTTTATCTAAAGTCAACGATGTGGTGATGAAAAGCAACGTATGTTACGCTGTCGAAAATATTTACTTCTCTGGTTTCATCAGGGTTAAAGGGGTGTGTTGTGAAGCCAATCCTCGGTTTTGATGATCGATATTAATCCTCACTTAATTTGATAAATTGGATTGAAGGTTCTCTTTGGTAAGGATGTCCAAAGGGAGTAGTTTTTCTTTCTCTATGGGTTTATCAAATACGAGCAGGTCGGTGAGCTTAGAAATGCCTTCGTATGCTGCCATGAAAGGGTTCTGGTTGATAAGAAAGTCAATGGTTCCGGACTTTATACAATCAATATTATTCTGAGTTGGATCATAACCAATTACCATACAATTATTAAACCTGCTTTTGATAGGGTATGCAACCAGATGTACCCTTGCTGTTGTTACATAAGCTCCGGAAACGTTTCTTAGGTCTCCGGCTTCCTTATTTAGGATCTTGTTTATGTTTTCTGGTTTTCTGTATGGAATTTTGATGCTCTTGATTTTGATGCCAGGATTAACCTCATCGAAATAAGCTCGAAAACCCTTTTCTTTTTCCATCATATGAGGCGCATTCTGAGGGTTCTCATCCAAATGGAGGATAATAAGATTAATAATATTAGTCCTGCAATGATCAATAAGGTTTGCAGCCAACCTGCCACTGTGATACAGGTTCTGTCCAATCACACAATTTGGGTTTAGTTCCTTTATGTGTGTGTTGAATGTCATGTAAGGAATTTTGGCCAGTTCAAATTCCTTAAGGATGTTTAAAGATTCATTCAGAAAAATAGGAGTGACCAGTAAGCCGTTTGGCAGTTTTTCAAGAATCAATTTAGCTTTCTTTTCAAAGTCCCTTTCATCTTTACTATTAAACTCAGTGACCTCCACCTGAATGCCGAGGTGCTCAAAATCTTCTACGGCCTTAAGGATACCATCATGCGCAGTTTTCCAATACCCATCTTCTGTTTTATGTGGAATGAGTACAGCTATGGATAATGACTTTTGCTTTTTTAGCGATTGTGCAAACACATTGGGCTTGTATTGAATCTCTTCCAATACCACACTGACTTTAGCATAAGCTTTGTCTGAAACCTTGCCTCTTTTATGTATCACCCTGTCTACGGTGCCAGGTGAAACATTTGCCAATTTGGCAATATCTTTGATCGTCATCTTCTTATTGCTATCCATGAGGATAATTTAAACATCACGAATATATTATTTTATTTATAAAAGACCATGTGTTCGTGCAAAAACAAATTGTGTTCGTACACATTAGGTGTTTTTACTTTTGATGTTATTAAATATTTATCTTATTTTGTGCTAAAATAAATTCATATGTCTCCGCAAGTATTTGATCACTCAGCTAAAACACTAGAAAGACTTCCTATCACCATTTTCGAAAATGATCTGGTAGCCAGTAAACACATAGCAAATGTGATTGCTGAATTGATACTGGAAAAACAAAAGGTTAATCAGATGGCTGTCCTTGGTCTGGCAACAGGCGCAAGTCCTATCAACATTTACAAGGAACTTGTTAGAAAGCATGAAGAAGAAAATCTAAGCTTTAAAAACGTGGTTACCTTCAACCTGGATGAATATTATCCAATGGATAAGGATTCAATGTTGAGTTATAATTATTTCATGCATCATCATTTATTTGATCATGTGGATATTGCACCCGAGAATATCCACATACCGGATGGTACATTATCAATTGAGCAGGTGAAGGCTTTTTGTGATGAATATGAAACTAAGATTGATACATATGGAGGATTGGATATTCAGATTCTGGGGATAGGTAGAACTGGACACGTAGGTTTCAATGAACCTCCTTCGTTTAAGGATTCTCCTACCAGATTGGTAAAGCTTGATCCAATTACCATTTCTGATGCAACACGTGAATTTATCCGTGAAGAACTGGTACCCAGAAGAGCAATCACTATGGGAATCAAAACCATATTCAAAGCAAAGAAAATATACCTCATGGCATGGGGAGAGAAAAAGGCCGCCATACTAAAAGAAGCTGTTGAAGGAAATATTTCTGAGGATATACCAGCTTCATTTTTACAGTATCATTCAAATGTAGAAGTAGTTATTGATGAAAATGCATCTTTGGAACTGACCAGGTTTAAAACACCCTGGGTGGTCTCTTTGTGTCAATGGGATGATGCACTTGCCAAACGTGCGGTGGTCTGGCTCAGTCAGAAGCTTAACAAACCAATTCTAAAACTTACTGAAGAAGATTATAAGTTAAATGAACTAGGTGACCTCATTGTTCATTATAGCAGTGCTCAGGAACTCAATGTAAAGATGTTTTCAGTCTTCCAGCATACCATTACCGGATGGCCCGGAGGAAAACCTAATACCGACGATACGAACAGGCCTGAACGTTCTACCCCTGCTAAAAAGCGTGTCATATTATTTAGTCCACATCCTGACGACGATGTGATTTCAATGGGTGGAACGTTTATCCGATTAATTGAGCAAGGCCATGATGTGCATGTAGCATATCAGACTTCTGGAAACATTGCAGTGTTTGATGGAGATGCACGTCGTTTCGCAGATTTTGCCTTTGATTTTATGGAGGAACTAGGCATTGAAACGAGCGCTTATGACAAAGTCAGAAGTAAAATTCTCAACGATATCAAGAATAAGAAAAGTGGTGAGACAGATAGCCAATTTGTGCGAACGATAAAAGGACTGATCAGGAAGGGAGAAGCGGCACAGGCAGCACGATTTAGTGGTTTGGATGATGACCATATTCATTTCCTGAATTTGCCTTTTTATGAAACAGGTACAGTAGAAAAGAAAGATCCGGCTCAGGAGGATATTGATATTACAAGGAAACTATTGGAGGAAGTAAAACCTCATCAGGTATTTGCTGCTGGTGACCTGAGGGATCCTCATGGAACGCATAGAGTTTGCCTCGATTTAGTTATGAATACACTCACATTATTAAAGGATGAAAAAGCATCCTGGATCAAAGATTGCTATTTCTGGCTATATAGAGGTGCCTGGCAAGAATGGCCCCTCTACGAAATTGAAATGGCAGTTCCTTTGAGCCCGGCTGATCTGACTAAGAAAAGAAACGCCATTTTTAAACATCAAACTCAAAAAGACAGGCCTGTTTTTCCCGGTAGTGATTCCAGAGAATTCTGGCAAAGAGCTGATGATAGAAACAGGGAGACAGCCAGGTTATATGATCAGCTGGGTCTGACGGAATATGAAGCTATTGAAGCTTTTGTCAGATATAAGTTCTAATACACCTTAATTCTAAAATAAACGACAAGTGACAAAGCCCACATTAGTTATAATGGCTGCCGGGATGGGTAGCAGGTATGGAGACTTAAAGCAGATAGATACATTTGGTCCATCAGGGGAAACGATTGTTGACTATACTGTATATGATGCGCTCCATGTAGGTTTTAAGAAAGTGGTTTTTATTATTAGGGAAAACCTGGAAAACGATTTTAAGGAAAAATTCAAAGGAGTCATTGAGCAGGCAGAGGTTCATTTTGTGTTCCAGGAATTAAACAGGTTGCCGAATGACCTGAAAGTTCCTGAAGGACGAGTTAAGCCCTGGGGTACTGGCCATGCTATCTTAATGGCAAAACCTGTTGTTAACGAACCATTTGCCATTGTAAATGCTGATGATTTTTATGGAAGGGATGCACTTCAATCAATTTATGACGAATTGTCTGGGCTGGATAACAGTGAATTACAAGCCTGCATGGTTGCTTATCAATTAAAAAACACCCTTTCTGATCATGGGAGTGTATCCAGGGGTTTGTGTGAGATAACATCCAATGGAGATCTAAAATCTATCACAGAGAAAACAGCGATCTATAAAGGCAATGGAAGTCCCTATTATGTTGAAGATAATAAATCACATCCGTTAACAGGAGATGAGCCTGTGTCTATGAATTTGATGGGGTTTACTAGTCCGGTATTTGATGAGATAGAAACTGCTTTCATGCAATTTCTTAACAAATCTGGGACTCTACCCAAGGCTGAGTTTTATATCCCAACTGTTTTAGATAATGTTAGAAAATCTGGAATAAAAGTGCCTGTGATGGTAACCAATGAATCCTGGTTTGGTGTTACCTATAAGGAAGACAAACAGACCGCCCAGGCGATCTTGCAAGAAATGATTGAGGCAGAAACCTATCCTCGAAGACTTTGGGGCTAATGAAACCTCAATTGCATGCGATCATGGGGCAATTTGATATGCAGGGAATCCCGGCAAGTATCTTGCCTTTTGGTTCAGGACACATCAATGATTCTTACCGGGTAATTAACAAAGACAAATCTAAACCTGATTATCTCCTTCAGCGGATTAACCACAACGTATTTCATGATGTAAAAGGAATGATGGATAATATACAAGGGGTTACCAACTACTTGTATGAGAAATATAAAAAGGCTGGTATAGAGGATGCAAGGCAAAGAGTACTATGTGTCATTGGTACGAAGTCAGGTGATTTGTACGTGGAAAAAGATGGTTCTTACTGGAGGTTGTACCTACTACTGGAAGGATACAGATCTTGGGATGTGCCAGAATCAAATGAGCAGATTTATGAAGGGGCCAGAGCATTTGGTCAATTTACTTCTGACCTGAATGAGTATGATGCCACGCAATTAAACATTACCATACCTTATTTTCATCACATGCCAAAAAGGCTGCATCGATTTCAGGAAGTGATAAAAGATTTGAAAAAAATGTCTAATGAGGAACTTGAAGCAATTAGCTACGTCAAAAAACAAGCAGATGATATGTGTTTGTTGCAAAGACTTCTGGATCAGGGAAAACTTCCTTTAAGGGTTACTCACAATGACACAAAGTTTAATAATGTACTATTTAATGATGATAACCAGGCGAGGTGTGTGATTGACCTTGATACAGTGATGCCCGGGTTAATACATTATGATTTTGGTGATGGTGCAAGGACAGGTACCAGTACAGCTTCCGAGGATGAGACTGACTTGAGTCTTATCGACATAGATACTGAGGCGTTTACTGCCTATTCAAATGGGTTCCTGGATGCTACCCGGACCATTATAACTAAGAATGAAGCTGAAACATTGGTGAATGGTGCCACAATGATAACTTTCATTATGGGATTGAGGTTTTTAACAGATTATTTTGATGGGAGTAAATATTATAAAATTGCCCATCCGAGACATAATCTGGAACGGGCAAAGTGCCAGTTAGAATTGAGCAAGAAAATGATAAATCGAAAGCCTGATTTAGTTAGCATTGTAAATAACTTTTTATAAATCGGATCATGAAAGGAAAAATTCTCATTACAGGAGGTGCTGGATACATAGGATCCCACACCGCCGTTGAACTGATTAAGGCAGGTTATGAAACGGTTATTATCGACAACCTCTCCAATTCTAGCGCAGAGGTGATAGACCGGATTGCAAAGATATCTGGCACAAAACCTGGTTTTTACCAATTTGATCTTTGTGACAAAAATCAGTTGTCTGACTTCTTTGCTAAGGAGGGAGGAATAACCGGAATTATCCATTTTGCAGCAAGTAAGGCTGTTGGCGAGTCTGTTCAAGAGCCACTACTATACTATCGTAACAATATTGTTTCCTTGATCAACCTGATTGAGCAAATGCAGGTGCATGGAATTGCAGATTTTGTTTTTTCTTCTTCATGTACCGTGTACGGTCAGCCAGACAAACTACCTGTAACTGAAGACACGCCATTTAAAACTGCTGAATCACCCTATGGGAATACGAAGCAAATATGTGAGGAGATTATGAAAGATGTCGCGAATGTTAATCCAGATCTTAATTTCACTGCATTAAGATATTTTAATCCAGTAGGAGCTCATGAGTCAGCTGAAATAGGGGAGTTACCGCTTGGAGTACCTGCAAACCTGGTGCCCTTTATCACGCAGACAGCTGCTGGAATACTTAAGGAGCTGTCAGTGTTTGGTGACGATTATGATACTTCAGATGGGACTGCAGTTAGAGATTATATTCATGTAGTTGATTTGGCGGAGGCACATGTTAAAGCGATGGATAGACTAATTGAGAAAAGAACTAAAACCAATTATGAATATTTCAACGTTGGGACAGGCCACGGAAGTACTGTGTTGGAAGTAATCAAAAGCTTCGAAAAGGTATCTGGTGAAAAACTAAACTACAGAATTGTTGGAAGGAGGGCCGGGGATGTCGTGAAAATCTATGCAAACACTGATTTGGCCAATCAGGAATTGGGTTGGAAGGCAACCAGGAATTTAGATCAGATGATGGAAGATGCCTGGAGATGGCAAAAAAAGATTAATGATATCTAATACAAATCCTTTAAAACCTGATCCGTATATTGTCTACCAATTGGAATTTTGATCCCATTGATTACAATTTGGGTGCTTGAGTAGCTATTTACTTTTTCCTTATTGATTATAAAAGATTTGTGTACTCTAATGAAAGAGTTTGGAAGTTCTATTTCCAGATTTTTAAGTGAGGCCAGGGTAACTAAACTTTTTTCATCAGAGACAATTTTCACATATTCTTTCATGCCTTCTACAAATAAAACTTCGTCAACATTTACCCTGTGTTTTTGTCCATCCGCCTTAAAGTATAGGTAATTCTCCTTTCTTTCTGGGATTGTTACGGGTGTTTGTACTTGCTTCAGCTTGTTGACTGACTTTAGAAAACGCTCAAATGAAATGGGTTTCATCAGGTAATCCAATACATCAAGTTCAAATCCTTCGATGGCATATTGGGGATATGCTGTTGTTATGACAATAGCAGGTTTGCTTGTTAAAGTCTTAATGAAATCAAGTCCAGTAAGACCAGGCATTTGAATATCCAAAAAGATCAGATCAATTTTATTATTGGAAAGTGTGGCCATAGCATCCACAGGATTTTGATAATCTCCAATTACATTCAGATGACTTACTTCTTCTGCATAAGCTCTGATAAGGTCGCGAGCAGGTTTTTCGTCATCTATTATGATACATTGTATGCTCATGACAAAACTAGTTTAAGATAAACATAATACTTGTCACCTCGTATTTCATGTTTTAATTCATATTTATTAGGGTAGGCCAGTTTTAATCTCCGTTTTACATTCTCTATACCAACGCCTTTTTCTTTGTTTTCAGGTTGACCATTCCCCAGGTTATTGATGACTTCCATAAGCAGACTTCCTTGATCTGTGTCTATTTTAATTTCAATTTCACCCTCTGGCTTAGATTCAATACCACTGTGCTTAAAAGCATTTTCTATGAATGGAATGAGCAACATGGGTTCAATGAGCAATTGTCTGTCTACTTTATCAAACTCCAATTCAACCTTTATATCCTTACCTATTTTTAGTCTTTGAAAATCTATAAAGTGTTGGATATAACTCAATTCTTTTTCCAGTGGGATCTTTTTCTCAGAGGTGTCATATACCACATGCCTCAGCATCTCAGAAAGTTTCATGATCATTTTTGGAGCTTGAGGTGACTTATTGTAAGAAAGTGAATAGATATTGTTCAATGCATTGAACAGAAAATGAGGATTGATTTGTGTTTTTAGAAATTGCATTTCAGATTGGAGCTTCTCATTAATCAAAGAAGCTTCTCTCTGATTTCTTTTACGGTTCTCGGCCGATATCCAGATAATCATTGAAAAGAACAGCATAAGAATTGAATTAACCACAGACCCAAAAATGAGCCAGAGGAAGGGCCTTAAACCTGAGTTTGACCGTCCACCTCTACCACGCATCTCAGAAAAGTCGGGTCGAGGTAACAAGTCATTGGTATAGGTGATCAAATAATGAACACCAATAATTATGACAATAAGAATTACTCCGTAGTATAGGTATTTGCCATGCTCGAACAATTTGGGTAGTAGCACAAGTAGGTTGAGGTAAAACACCATCATATGAATAGCCAATAACCTTAATGTGTGTATGATCGCCTCATCAATATCAAATATTCTGCTTTGAAAATAGAAGATCAGCATGGTGTATGCAAACCATGATAGGACGTGTAGTAATTGTTCCTTTTTCATCATTATTCTGGTAAAAGTGCAGGATTACCACCTAATAAATCGAATGAATCAATAAGGGTAATCGATTTTTCAATCAAGTGCACTAATTCTTCAAAGAACGTACAAAATCATTAAAATTCAACGATTATCAGCTGATTTTGGTAGTTAGTTGAAAGTATTTTCTTGTTGGTTGAAAACCTTCTTTGCAGCCTAACCTTTCGCATACTTTTGAGGTAAAACAGACTAAAACAAAAAGAATGAAAAAGTCACTACTTATTTTAGGTCTCTTATTCACAGTACTTGGAGCATTTGCACAACGAGGTGGATTTGATAGATCGGAAATGGTTAAAAGAGAAAAGGAGAATGTCTTTTCTAAAGTTGAGAATCTAACAGCAGATCAAAAGTTATTACTTGAAGGTATCTATGGGGAATATACAGTTACCATGGATGAAACAATGGAAGAGATCCGAAAGTCCGGTGACTTTAGTCAGTTTAGGACAAAAATGCCACTCCTTCAAGCAGAAAAAAGTTTGCTTATCAAAGATGTTTTAAATAAGGAGCAGTATACTGCATATGAGAAAGTTATTGGTGCTGATAAACAAGAGGAAAATAAAACAGTACCAGCTGCTCAAGCACTTAAAATTTCTGGCTCGATCATAGGAGCTGATGATGGATCTGGTCTCCCAGGAGCTACAGTACTGATGATCAATGTGAAAGATTCAGCAAGGAGTAAGTTTGCAACGGCACTTCCTGATGGATCTTTTGCCATATCAAACCTGGAACAAGCTTTCTATAAGATGCGCGTCACAAGCCTTGGTTACAAACCGATGGTTAGGGTGCTAAGAGTTACTGCAGACGTTAATATGGGTGTTATTCCATTGGCTGAGAATGTTACGGAACTTCAGGCAGTCGAAATTAAAGGTGATGTGGTCCCTGTTGAAAAGAAAGGGGACACAACTTTATATAATGCTGATGCTTATAAAGTGAATCCTGATGCAAGTGCCTCTGACCTGGTACGAAAAATGCCTGGAATGACAATTACAGCTGCAGGAGTACAGGCTAATGGAGAAACAATCAGCCAGGTTTTATTAGATGGAAAGCGTTTCTTTGGGCAGGATCCGGTATTAGCTTTGAATACCATTCCAGCTGAGGTAGTTAAGAAGGTGGAGGTATTTGATCAGATGAGCGAAAGGTCTCAGTTTACTGGTTTTGACGACGGGAATACGACCAAAACGCTGAACGTAGTAACAAGGGAGAACAAGCGGGATGGAACATTTGGGAAAATCACAGCAGGTTATGGTACCGATGATCGTCACAATTTGGAAGGCAATATCAACTTCATGAAAGATGGTCGACAACTTACCATTCTGGGAATGAGTAATGATATCAATAAAACAAACTTTAGTGATGGTAGTATCATGGGCTCTAGTGGTGGAGGAAGAGGGTTTGGACGCTCATTTGGTGGAGGTCAGAGCCTAACGCCAACAGGGATTACACAAACTCAATCTGTTGGAGTGAATTTTTCAGATACCTGGGCAAAGAAGGGAAGAATTGAGTCAAGTTACTTTTTTGATCGCTCATTGTTTGAAAATGATGAAACTCGATCCAGAGAATCCTTTTTTGGAGGTGAGAGCTTGTTCTACGACGAAAATGCGACCTCGAATAATGAAAATTTGAATCACAGAATGAATATGAGACTTCAGTATAACCTGAATGATAAGAACTCAATCGTTTTCAGACCAAATATCAGATTTCAGGATAGCGAGTCTCTGGATGTAACTTTTGGTCAGACATTTGATGAAAACCAACAATTGATCAACGGTACAGATAATACGTATTCAGGAGATAACCTTGGATATCGAATTGATGGTGAATTGACTTGGAATCATAAATTTAATAAAACCGGTAGAACCTTTTCTGTCGAATTGGGAACGAATATCAACAACACAAATCGAGAAAATATATTCAGTGACAATCAACTTGATTCACTATTTAGGTATGATAACACGGATGAAAATGTGTCCATGACAACAGAATTCAATTTTACAGAACCTATTGGGTTGAAAGGTCAGTTAAATGCCAACTACGAGTTATCTAACTATGTAAGAAGGAATATCAGAGATGGGTTTAGCTATAATTCTTTCACTGTAAACAGTCAAACGTTTGAAAATGGTTTGTCAAGTCACTTTGATACAGACTATATGACACATAAGCCAAGCCTTGGTTTCAGAAACAGAAGTATGTCGGGTTTCTTTGGATTCGATCTTGCCTATCAATATGTGGCTTTGGATAGTAGGCAAGGGTTTCCGTCTGAGATCATCATACCCACTAATACATTCAATAATTTCTTACCCTCTATCATGTCCAGAATGGATTTAGGGAAAGAGAGAAGCCTATTCTTTAGGTATAGCACAAATACAGATATCCCCTCTGCTCAACAGTTGCAGCAGGTGGTAGATAACAGTAACCCATTGTTTATGTCTGTAGGGAATGCATTTCTGGATCAATCCTTTTCTCATCAGTTATTTGCCAGGTATTCAAAAACAAACACAGAGAAGAATACCAATTTCTCAAACTTTGTGTCGGCTAGAACTACTCAGAATTTCATCACTAATGCTACCTATAGAGCAAGTGCAGATAGTGCTTTAGTCGGTGATATTATCCTTCCTAGAGGGGGTCAGCTATCGCAACCAATAAACTTGAATGGGTATTGGAATGTTCGGGACAATGTGACTTATGGTTTCCTGATTAGCCCGTTGAAAACAAATGTGAATTTAACCTTAGGCGTTGGTTATACTAGAACACCTGGTGAAGCCAACAGAATAAGCAATATTTCAGAGACCTACAATGGAAATACTGGTATTAATCTTTCTTCTAACATCAGCGAACGTGTGGACTTCAATATTTCTTATAATACAGGTTTGAACAAAGTCACTAACTCAGTTCAGGCAAGTAGGAATACAAACTACACCACTCACTTAATTAATGGAAAGATTAATCTGCTTTCTAAAGGAGGTACTGTTTTCAGGAGTGATATTAACTATCAAATCTATAATGGTGTATCAGCTGATTTTGACACCAGTTATATTCTTTGGAATATCAGTGTTGCGCAGAAATTCCTGAAAAATGATATGGGTGAGATTGCATTAACAGTATTTGACCTTCTAAACCAGAATCAAAGTATCACCCAGAATGTAAACTCTGCCTATTTTGAAGAAGTACGTTCGTTGGTATTGCAACAATATTTCATGTTGTCCTTTACCTATACCTTAAGAAAATTTAATAAATCTAAGTAAATAGAATTCTAAATTGATTTCATCATAAAGAGGCGGCCGTTTAAGTCGCCTTTTTTATTTACATCGTTTTAAGGAAAAGGTATTTAATGCCGTACTCGTCTGATTATTATTATCAGGTGTTAGATTTTAATTAGCTTAGTTGATAGAAGCATAAAACCCCAAAAACGATGTCACTCAAAAGAAGAAAATTTCTTCAGCAATCCGTACTAGGTGGAGCTACTTTAGGTGCACCTGGTTACCTTTTAGGTTCTGATCGCCTATCAGAAGAAAATTACCAAAAGATAGATGAGGCCGCAGCTCTCCCAGTATTGAAAAGGAACCTCTTTAAGGACCCTGTCACAATTAAACGAATAGCATTACGCCACTATCAGGGTAATTTTATTTGTGAAGTGGAAGATGGTTCTGGTAATATGGGATATTCAATCAGTAATAACGCCAGGATGCATTTTTTATATCCAATCTTCATCAAACAGGTAGCACCATTTTTTATTGGAAAAGATGCCAGAGATTTGGATAAACTAATCGATGGAGTCAGGATTCATCAATCCAATTATAAATACCAGGGCTACGCGTTATGGATTCCGGTGGCTACTGTCGAGTTTGCCATTCTTGACATGCTTGGGAAGATGTCTGGTAAATCATTGGGTGAACTCATTGGAGAGGTCCATCATCCAGATATTGCAGTTTATGAAGCCAATAACTTCAGGGGGAAAAGTGCGGAGGAATCTATCAGACTGATTAAGGAACACATGGAACAGACCAACGCCAAAGCATTGAAATTCAAAATAGGGGGTAGGATGAGAAATAATGAGGACTATCCTTCGGGAAGAAGTGAAAAACTTATTCCTCTGGTGAGGAAGACCTTTGGGGATGATATGGTCATTTATACGGATTCAAACGGCTCTTATGATGCTAAAGAAGCTATCAGGATTGGTCGATTAGTCGAGGAATATAAGTTTGATTTCTATGAAGAGCCTGTGCCTTTTGATTGGTATGAAGAGACGAAAGAAGTAACCGATGCATTATCAGTACCTATTGCTGGAGGTGAGCAAGAACCAAGCATGCATAATTTTCGTTGGCTGATTGGAAATGACGCATTGGACATTGTGCAACCAGATATTTTTTACTTTGGTGGAATGATCAGAGGCATGAAAGTTGCGCGTATGGCTAACGCAGTAGGTAAGCCATGTGTTCCGCATATTTCAGGTTCAGGATTAGGTTATTTATACATGATGCATTTTGTGTCTGTACTGCCTAATGCAGGACCTTACCATGAGTTTAAAGGATTTAGTAATGATATTCCCATCAACTCATCTACATCAGATCTGAAAATGAAGAATGGACAAATATCTGTTCCCAGTGGACCAGGACTTGGGGTAGAGATCGATCCCGGTTATATTGCTAAACACCAATCAATACCAATGATTTAGGGTTGATACTTCATCAAAGATGGAAAGGTCCAGCCGTCGGCTATTTCTGAGACCTTTCTTCCTTTTGCTGTATTACCATTTCTTCTACATCCTTTAGCAACTGTTTAGCGTCATATATGATGCCATCTTTGATGGTATATTTTACGCCACCTACTCGTTCTATTTCTCCTGTCTCATCATTTAGTCTGGGGAATCCAGTGCCATAAAGGACCTTCAGGTTTTCAATCGGGTTTTCATCTACAATCACTAAATCAGCTAATAACCCAGGCCTGATAATGCCATACTTAATTTCTTCACCTTTCGGTTCATGGATGGCCTGCGATGCATGCAATGTAGCGGCCCTGATAACTTCCAATGGATGAAAGCCTGCCTCCTGGAGTAACTCCATTTCCTGGATATGTCCAAACCCCCAAAGATTATAGATAAATGATGCATCGTCACTTACCGTAACTCTTCCTCCTGCATTCTTGTAATCATTGAGAAAAGACATCCATACCTTATAAAAGTTCTTCCATGCAATTTCATCCCACGATGTCCAATTGTAAAAATATGAACCGTGATCCACTCTACTAGGTGCGTAAAAATCGTGCAAAGAGGGTAAAGTGTATTTTACATGCCATTCTGCCAGCCTTTCTCTCATCACATCCCTACTAGCCAGGTATGCCGTCATAGTAGGGTCAATAATAAAGTTAAGTGTTAAAAACTCGTCTATTAAGTCGTTCCATTGCTTACTTCCTCGTGGGTAAATCTTGTCCCATTGGTAGGCGACCTGACTAAACCTGTACTGCTCGTCATTATAGATAAAATCAGCTGGCCAATTTTGAATATCATTTGATTTATATAGTGCTTCAAACAACCCATAGAAATGAGTCATGTTATCTAACCCCATTCGTGCTGCATCCAGGGCATTTACTCTTCCCACCATAGACTGAGCGATATGAGCAACAGACCCCATCTTATTTTTGTGTGCTTCATCAATGGCAGCTTCCATAATCTCAGGGTCTACACTGAAGAACTTGATTCCCTCAACACCTTTTTGTGCCGCCCATCTTACCCATTCTCTTGTTTTTTCAGGAGTGTTTAGAGGACCACCTTTCCAATCTTCTCCTTGACCTAAGAGCTGAAACGCAACAATTCTTGGTGCTACAATCTTGTTCTGAGCACTTCTTAGTTTTTCACTTTGGGTCCAGTCGACGTTCCCGGCCGGAACACCACGAATCGTGGTGATACCATGCGCCATCCATAGTTTATAAGGGTATTCCGCATTGGGTGATTTTTTTGCACCACCGACATGAGCGTGCAGATTGATAAAGCCGGGTAGTACATAAGAACCATGTGCATCAATTTCTTTGGTTGCCCCAGAAGGTCTTCTTGTTTCATCAATTGGGACTTTTGGAGTGCCAACTCCTACAATGCTCACAATTTTATTGCCTTCTATAATAATATCTTTGGGACCCTGTGGCGGAGCTCCGGTACCATCGATGACGATAGCTCCTCTAATGATTAACCTATCAAAAGGACCCTCACCTTCATCCGCTCTTCGGTCTGGTGCCGGATTTAATTTTATTTCCTGAGCCAGAGATGTCGTTATTAAAAAGATAGATGCTGTAATGGTGAGTAAAAAGTATTTCATGAGATATCTGTCACAACGCTGTAGGGTATCAATATAATTTATTTCGTCTAAGTGTATATGGAGGAAAACCATTGTTTACTTTTTCCATTCCTGACTTTTTGCAGTGACCTTAACATCCCATTTCTGCGGTGGATTTGGGATGTATTTTGGGTCACTATCCTGTTTAGGGAAGGTAGGGATTAAACTTGAAAGTTGCTCAAAGTTTTCTGTTCTCAATGGAGTATTGATGCTATCTATTATGTTGTTTTCTTCCCAGGGGTCATTGCTTAGATCATAAAACTGTTCTGACTGTCTTGAGGAATTAATATAAAGTTTATATCTTTTGTTTCTTATCACCCGGTCACGAAATTCATATTGATTTTCTACACCTTCATTTGTGAGTCGCGCGTTATTACCACCACCCATACTGAGTATCCACTTTCGATTAGATGACCCGTTTTTATTGAGCAAGACATCTTTGAAGGAGACCCCATCAATCTTTTCCTTTTTACCATTCAAACTGATTTCTTTTGGTGGGTTTTTGCCTGCGAGATCTAAGAGTGTAGGATAAAAATCAGTAAAATCAATTAAGGCATCAGAAACACGTCCCTCCTTGATTACACCTGGCCAATTTGCAATAAAAGGGAGACAAATGCCTGGCTCTGAGGTTGATGCTTTCCCTCCTTTTACGAGCCTTCCGTTTCTGTGTCCACTGATATTGCCACCACTTCCATTATCAGTGGTCCATATAATTAATGTATTATCTCTTATTTTTAACTCTTCCAGTGTTTGTACAATACTACCTGTTAGTTTGTCGGTATATCGAACCATTGCTTTATGCTTTTCCATTGCTGAAGTGGCGCGTTCATCAGGGGTTTCTACCAGAGGCCCATGGGTTAGAACCATGGGATAGTAAACAAAGAAGGGGCGATCTTTATGTTCTTGAATAAATGATTGTATGTAATCCACAAAAATATCAGGTCCGAATTGCCCTGGGTAAGTTTTTGATCCTTCACTGGTGAAAATATAAGGGTCTTGGTAGCGATTGTGACTGGCGGTGACACCAGTCTCACCACCTGTCCACATACAATAATGATCAAACCCATTTTTAATCAATGCGTCAGGTTCCACTCTAAAATCATCAACTTGCCATTTTCCTGCGATACAGTTGACGTATCCTGCTTCTTTCATTTTTATGCCAACGGAAGGGTTGACTCGCTCATCAAAATGTGCGCCACCACCCCAACGTGGTACATCCCAGTGATTTACCCATCCATGTCTGTATGGGTATTGGCCCGTGAGGAAAGTGAGTCTTGTTGGCGTGCATTGCGGCATGGCATAAACATTTGTAAACCGAATGCCCTCTTTTGCCAGTGCATCAATATTGGGTGTCTTTATATCTTCAGCACCATAACAACTTACCCATTCTTTGCCCAGATCATCTACCAGGATTACTATGATATTGGGACGGGAATTTTGATCGCTATCTAGTGCTCCATTGCATCCAAATAGCGTAGCTAGTAGGCCGATTAGTAAAATATCTTTCATTATTGAGATAAATATAATTGATAAAATGTGATTGCTTCTGCATGATAACATCTTGAAAATTGGCAATTATATTGATTAAACAAAGAGTTTTCTGATATCATCAATACATTTTGATAATTGCATTGTTTAATCCCCAGTTAATCTTTAAAATTGCAGTCCGAAATTTCGGGTCTATAGCTTCCACCTTCGCTCCGCTTCGGCGGACAGGCACTTCGCTATAGTCCCAAAGGAAAATATGGGCCTATAGCTCAGTTGGTTAGAGCACTTGACTCATAATCAAGTGGTCCCTGGTTCGAGCCCAGGTGGGCCCACAATAAAAAGCCACATTATGTGGCTTTTTTAGTTTGCAGCAATATGAATGCCTACGTATATATATTGTTCAGTGAAGAAATAAATAAGTTCTATACTGGTAGCACGGCGTTGTCTCCAGAGGAAAGGCTTGATTTGCATCCGTCTGGTTATTATACATCCAAAAAATTTACCGCTAAAGCACAGGATTGGCAAATATTTTTACAGATACCGTGTAAAACGATTGAACAAGCGAGGCAAATCGAGCTTCATATCAAAAACATGAAGAGTTCGCTATACATACGAAATCTGAAGAGATATCCTGAAATGAAGGTTAAACTACTAAATACATTCAATCAAGCTGGTTCGTCCCGATAGCTATCGGGACAGGTGGGCCCACAATAAAAAGCCACATTATGTGGCTTTTTTAGTTTGCAGCAATATGAATGCCTACGTTTATATATTGTTCAGTGAAGAAATAAATAAGTTCTATACTGGTAGCACGGCGTTGTCTCCAGAGGAGAGGCTTGATTTGCATCTATCTGGTTATTATACATCCAAAAAATTTACCGCTAAAGCACAGGATTGGCAATTATTTTTACAGATACCGTGTAAAACGATTGAACAAGCGAGGCAAATCGAGCTTCATATCAAAAACATGAAGAGTTCACAATACATACGAAACCTGAAGAGGTATCCTGAAATGAAGGTTAAACTACTAAATACATTCAATCAAGCTGGTTCGTCCCGATAGCTATCGGGACAGGTGGGCCCACAATAAAAAGCCACATTATGTGGCTTTTTTAGTTTGCAGCAATATGAATGCCTACGTATATATATTGTTCAGTGAAGAAATAAATAAGTTCTATACTGGTAGCACGGCGTTGTCTCCAGAGGAAAGGCTTGATTTGCATCCGTCTGGTTATTATACATCCAAAAAATTTACCGCTAAAGCACAGGATTGGCAAATATTTTTACAGATACCGTGTAAAACGATTGAACAAGCGAGGCAAATCGAGCTTCATATCAAAAACATGAAGAGTTCGCTATACATACGAAATCTGAAGAGATATCCTGAAATGAAGGTTAAACTACTAAATACATTCAATCAAGCTGGTTCGTCCCGATAGCTATCGGGACAGGTGGGCCCACAATAAAAAGCCACATTATGTGGCTTTTTTAGTTTGCAGCAATATGAATGCCTACGTTTATATATTGTTCAGTGAAGAAATAAATAAGTTCTATACTGGTAGCACGGCGTTGTCTCCAGAGGAGAGGCTTGATTTGCATCTATCTGGTTATTATACATCCAAAAAATTTACCGCTAAAGCACAGGATTGGCAATTATTTTTACAGATACCGTGTAAAACGATTGAACAAGCGAGGCAAATCGAGCTTCATATCAAAAACATGAAGAGTTCACAATACATACGAAACCTGAAGAGGTATCCTGAAATGAAGGTTAAACTACTAAATACATTCAATCAAGCTGGTTCGTCCCGATAGCTATCGGGACAGGTGGGCCCACAATAAAAAGCCACATTATGTGGCTTTTTTAGTTTGCAGCAATATGAATGCCTACGTATATATATTGTTCAGTGAAGAAATAAATAAGTTCTATACTGGTAGCACGGCGTTGTCTCCAGAGGAAAGGCTTGATTTGCATCCGTCTGGTTATTATACATCCAAAAAATTTACCGCTAAAGCACAGGATTGGCAAATATTTTTACAGATACCGTGTAAAACGATTGAACAAGCGAGGCAAATCGAGCTTCATATCAAAAACATGAAGAGTTCGCTATACATACGAAATCTGAAGAGATATCCTGAAATGAAGGTGAAACTACTAAATACATTCAATCAAGCTGGTTCGTCCCGATAGCTATCGGGACAGGTGGGCCCACAATAAAAAGCCACATTATGTGGCTTTTTTAGTTTGCAGCAATATGAATGCCTACGTATATATATTGTTCAGTGAAGAAATAAATAAGTTCTATACTGGTAGCACGGCGTTGTCTTCAGAGGAAAGGCTTGATTTGCATCTGTCTGGTTATTATACATCCAAAAAATTTACCGCTAAAGCACAGGATTGGCAAATATTTTTACAGATACCGTGTAAAACGATTGAACAAGCGAGGCAAATCGAGCTTCATATCAAAAACATGAAGCGTTCACAATACATACGAAATCTTAAGAGATATCCGGAAATGAAGGTTAAACTACCTTGGATCAATTAATAAATCAGCTATTTATTAACTAGTCAATAGCACACTGATCAAGATGATGACCTAATCAAACAAATCAAGGGTTTTTATAACATATGGAATTAAAGTTTTACCGTGGCTCAGTATTTTTAACTGAATGGGTGTTTTTATGTGTTAAGGGTTATCAATTGTGATAATGGGTAATATCTTCTATGTTCTTGCCATCTTACGGACTGGGACTTCCAAAATATCCTTATCAAAAGCATCATATTTTTGTTCTATGTCAAGACTGGAGAGCGTTATGTCCCTACTTTCTATGTGTCCACAGTATGTGCACTCATATGATTTTCGCAACAATCCCTTCTCGTGTAGCTGAGGTTTTTTCACAATATCAGATTTTCGTTCTGTAAGTGTCCTGAAATTGCATGAATGGCATATTTCGCGATGGGAACGGGTATCATATCTTTCAATAACCTTATAATCTGTTTTTTGATCAATCCATACATCGTAATCTATTGCCGATGTCTCCTCTTCTTCAATCATTTCATTAGATAAGAACTTATCTTCCTGTTTCTCATTGAGTAACGTCATAGGGATGCCTGAAACAGGCGATATCATTGGAGTAAAACGAATATCCTTCAGCCTTTTTTCAAGAATAAAGGGATGATAATAAGATAAGTAAACATGGAAGGTATAACCAATTGCAAGCCCAATAGCTATAGAAAGTATGCCTGCAATGGAAAAATACAGTGCTCCGGCAATTCCGATAGATAACTCTATGATGACAAAGGCATAACATGCCATGCCCAGGGAAAAGAGCATAGCTGATCCTTTTAACGCTTTACTTTCCCGCTCAGAAACAAACTTGTATTTTTTTGTTCTTGACCGGAATCCTTGTACTTGTATCGCATACAGTACAATCAAGAATATTGATATACCGACAAAAGTATTACCGATATATAGCAATATTTGAAAGGGGTTTTCAATAGGTGTATCCATGATTGAGATTTCTTTGTGATGAAAATGTAACTATACATCAAGGTATTTAAAATGGAGCCTACAAACAATGATATTTGTCAGGTGAGGTTATAACAGCTATACTTCAATTCAATGAAGCTTCTCAAGTATGAATCTCTTTAGATACTTTCCCATTATGGCCTGAATCCCTGCTGATATAAATTCCAGCGTTATCATTTTTCAACTAACAATGGTTAATCGGTGATATCGAAGGGTATAGTAGCAGATACCCTGTAGGAGAATGAACAGATAAGACAAATTGAGCTCCATATCAAAGACTTAAAGAGTTCATTATACTCAGTTATGTTGATATGGGTATTCGGCCAGGTAATAGTTAGCGTAACTTGTTAATTTTAGTAATATTCGTGTTCCAATTCCTAAAACATTGAAAGACATCCACGGAAAAGCCATTCTAGATTTTTATCAGGGCAAAGAAAAGACTCCGCTTTATTTATATACTTCTTATGGAGAAGTTGAAGAAATGCCTGTTGAGGTTTTTTTCCGGGATGAGGAGGATTTATCTGTGATCGACCATCTGGCTTTAATTGAATGCAAGGGTAAAGTTTTAGACATTGGTGCAGGAACCGGGGTGCATACGCTTATACTGGAAGGTAGGGGGTTTGATGTGTTTGCTTTAGAAGAATCACCTGGGTGTGTGAAGGTGATGACTCAATCAGGTGTTTCACATGTAATTCAGGAGGATTTCAAAAATCACAAGGGAAAGTATGATACCTTAATTGTGTTGATGAATGGTCTGGGCCTTGCCGGCATCTTAGCAGGAGTTAAACCTATGTTGCTGCAATTTATGTCCATGTTAAAGGAAGGAGGTCAGATACTTGCAGATTCCTCAGACCTTAGTTATTTATATGAAATGGACATTCCAAAACCAGAAGGCTATTATGGAGAGATCCGCTACCAATATGAATATGACGGTGAAAAGGGGGACTGGTTTGACTGGGTGTTTATAGACAAACAGACACTCAATCAAATTGTTAGTGAAATTGGTCTGGAGATGGAAATACTACACACGGATGATAATGATCAATACCTGGTACGAATTACGGCTCCATTAGAGAGGGTTTAATCAATTATTCCCATTTTTTCCATCAACTTGCTGGCATTGAAGCTTTTACACAAACCAGGTGTCAGTTTATAATCAAAAAGGATTTGGTCTTCTTTAATCTCACTGTTAAAACTAAAATTACGTACCTTATCCAGCTCTTTGGTTTCTTTGCCCAGGGCCAGATCATGGGTGGAAATGATTCCGAAAGTATTAAGTCCGGATAACTTTTTTACTAAAGCCATGGCTCCAATGTGCCGGTCTTCTGAATTTGTGCCTTTTAATACCTCATCTATTACCACAAAAGTAGGACTGCTTTTACCAGACGCTAATAGCTGGCTGATTCGCTTTAATTCTGCATAGAAAGAGCTGGTATGCTGAGAAAGATCGTCAATCGTTCGCATGCTGGTGAAGATGTTGATTCGCCCCATAGACAGCGCAGTAGCATTTACCGGAGCTCCCATTTGTGCAAGGACCATGTTAATACCAATGGTTCGTTCAAAGGTGGATTTACCAGACATATTAGAACCTGTAAGAATATCAATACTTCCTTTCCCCTGAATATCGTAGTCATTGGAGACTCTTTCTTCTGAAGCAATTAATGGATGCCCGATGTCTCTTCCTTTAAAATGAAATTCATGTTCATCGACTTCAGGAAAACAATAGTTCGGATGCATAAAGGAAAACCCCGCAAGGCTTATCAGGCATTCCATCTCATTAATTGTGACCATCCAATTTTCGATTGCATGATGATGTGATTGTTTCCATCGATACAGATCAATCAAAAGATAGGCATCCAACAAGAAAAAACCATCTAAAATCAGGTAGAGCATATTGCTTCTAGCATTTAACCGATGGGATAGTTGATATAATTTTTTGATCGCCTTACTTGCCGGGTCAGGTTTTTGGATTTTTTGCTGTAGCTCATTCAATTTCTGACCCTTAAACTGCTTGTTTTCAAATAGTTGAATGGTGTTTTGGAAAGTCTCAATCAGGTAGGTTGCCTGATCAATACCTTTACTTAATGCATTGAGTTGCTTTACAGATCTTGTCAGCAAGAAACCATTAGGTAGTATCAGCAAATACAGGATCTGATAGGGCAATGAGGTAAGTAGGACTGCCAGCAGCAAACCAACAGATAATACGGTAGTGATTATAGTGAGTGGTTTCCATATGCTTGTAAATTTGATTGAATCTTCTCTTTTGGCCCAATCAATAAGATCTAGTTGCGTGATTCCAGGAGATCTTTTACCTCTTTTTTCAAGACCAAGCATGGCTTTACTTTGGAATTCCTGGCACCAGTTTAAATCCTTTGCAAGTTCCTGAGCCGCCAGCTGCCTGGCTTTAATTTCAGAAGTACCAGCCTTTTCAGACATCCATTTGGCAAGCAAAGCTTTCGATTCAGGTATTTGACAACGATTGACCAATTGAAAAAGGCTGTGATTTCCAAAGATGTCTAAATCTAAATGGTAAGGATGTTCAGGTTGCTTAAACTCATCACCGTTGTCCAGTTCTTTCATTTGAAGGTTTAACCGGCAGATCTCAGATTCGTTAAGCTTAATGAGTGCTTCGAGATCAGCAACCTGTTGAATCTTTGTGAGGTGAACCAATACCAATCGGTAGAATACCAAACCAATTACACCAGCTATCCCTAACCAAACCCACTCAAAATCAGGGAGTGAAAAAACAAATGCTGCCAGAAATACAAAACCGGTAAGAAAAAGTAAGCCTCGATATATGGAATACTGATTGGCCGATCTCCTGGCAATAGTCAACTGCTTAGAAAATAAGGAAATCCTTTGTTGATAATGGGAGTTCATGTCTGGGCAAAGATGCAACGGATTTAAAATCTATGGGCAAAAAAATTATATTCAGGTTTAGAGTTTCAGTAATAATGTAGGGCCATATATAACAGGAAGGCATAAGAATTTGAGTTATTCAGGACTAGGGCTACCAGAAGACATGTACTTAGGTGTGTAAAAGGAAGCACTCTGGCTAGCTCCTGCTAAGTCCATTAATTCCATCTAAGTCTATGGATTTCGATAATTCCTTTACTTGCTCCGGGGTGATTTCTCCTACAATACTCATCACAACAAATGTATCATTACTAGATACAATCATAACAACCTCGTGAATGAGTTTTCTGTCTGCCCGCACTTTGAATTCAATCTTTTCATCCCCTTCATTTTCAATCATGAAATCCCTGTACCATCTAGGTTTTAACTTGTCTTTAAGTTCCCCAGCTAATTGTGAGCCATTGCGGGACTCACCATTATAGATCAGGAAGTGAATATCATCGATGTTGTCCATTAAGTCATTCAAGTCCTGATCTTCGCTATTGACAAAGAGACCTATGAGCCCGATCGGTACATTGACGGAAATAAAACCATCTTCACTCTTGTACTTGTTATAAAACTCTTTGAATGCCACTGGATCATTGGCTGCAACGCACGTCGAAGACAGGGTCATTGATATCAGCCCTAAAATGATCATTGATTTAAGATTCATTGCTTTTTCTTTCGGTTTTATTAGGTCGTTTATATTAAGACGATTATCTAGTGACCATTCAAATCTAAAATTAGTTGTCTTTGCTAAATACTATCAATACGAAATACGATTAAGTTAAGTTTTCCGTACAGGAAGCTAATTAATGTTACCTCCTACAGGTAGACCACTTGGAACTGATGCTGGTATTTCCTTGTCAAAGTTTGTCTCGTTGAGTGTGTTTAGAAAGGAAATAATAGGGGCCATTTCTCGGACACTTAGTTCTATTTCATTGACAAGTGTATCAAGTTGATCTTCCACTAGAACTTCATGCCTCATTTTGCCATTTGCTATGTCTTCATAAAATTCCAGGACTTCTTTCAATGTCTGAAACCTTCCGTTATGCATATAAGGTGCAGTGAATCTTAAGTTTCTCAGACTTGGTGTCCTGAATGCGTAAGTGCTATCCATACCCATGTCAAATGCAGGCAGTTTTGGGTTTTCAGGGACACCCAAAGTGTGAGGCTTAAAATCAGAAAACATGGGACCATTGTGGCAATTGCCACAGCCGGCCTCTTTAAATGAGTTAAAACCATCTTTCTCTGAAAGTGAAATGGCGTCCTCATCACCTCTCATGTATTGATCAAACCTGGTGTCTGCAGTCACCAAGGTTCTTTCAAAGGCCGCAATGGCCTTGCCAATATTTTGTTCGCTAATAGGTTCTGTTTCGTCAAAGGCTTCTTTGAAGAGTGAGACGTATTCAGGGATATTCTTTAGCCTGTTTACAACTTCCAGTAAGATTTCTGGTTTTTCATAATTTAGCCCCCTCATCTCTTCCAATGCGAGGATAGGCTCAACAGCTTGCTTTTCGAGACTATTAACCCGTAAATCCCAAAACATGGGGGCATTTTCAGGGTCGTACCTATTTGAAGTAGAAATGCCATTATACGCTGTATTTAGTATGGTATTTGCATTTCTTTTTACAAAAGGAATCTTGTTGGGCGCTTTAAAATGGCGCCTGCTGCCAAAGCCTACTCCATTAACTCCTATAGAGATGTCTCGGTATTCAGCATAGCCGGTTGAGGGATGATGGCAGGTGGCACAAGCAACATCTTTATCACCGGATAAAATTGGGTCATAAAACAACAATTTACCCAGCACCACTTTTTCGGGACTTGATAGATTATTATCCGGGTCTTTAACCTCACCAGGCAAGGCACTGTGGATATTTAGTTTTGCCAGTGCTCTTTTTTTTAATAATCTTTTTTTCCTAACCTGATCTTCCTGTGACTCAAATGAAGAACATTGGCTCAGAATGATGATAAAGGACATGAGTAAAAAGGCAAATGAGAACTTATTAGGTATCAAATCCAGGGTGCTTCGAAGGCTTTTGGGGTAACTTAAAGATCAATAAATTCACTTGCAATTTAACACATTTACCAAAGGTATAGGTGATTTGTGTATAGGTAAGAAACTGTTTTAAATCATATTTCAATTACTACTTTTCCTTTGGCTCTATTATCTTCCATGTATTGATGTGCTTCAGCAACTTCATGTAGCTTAAACACCCGGTCGATATTAAGCTTGATTGATCCCTTTTCGACTTCATCAATGAAATCCTGCAGCAATTCCTTTGACAGGTTTTTAGATTCCCCCATATAAACAGTCAATCTTCCTAAAGAGGGGATATCTCCCATAGGAGTAAATTCCTTCATGGTCCATTCATTTCCTAATATACCAGTCATACAAACCACACCTTTCGTTGCAATACACTTCAGAGAGTCTTTCAAGGTGGTTGTTCCAATAAGTTCTAAGACTTTGTTAACTCCATCCGGATGGAGTTGTCTGACCTGCAAAGAAACTGATCCATCTTCGATGACAACTTCATCTGCACCATTCTTTAATAATGCTGCTTTTTTATCAGAATTTCTTGTTGTTGCAATCACAGATAATCCTTTGGACTTAGCTAATTGACATGCCAGCATGCCAATTGAGGATGTCCCACCTCGGATCAGTAGGGTTTCTCCTTTTTCTATTTCCAGTGCCTGATTTAACGAACCAGAAACTGTTTGGAACATTTCAGGAACGGAGCCTAGAATATCCCAGGAAAGCTTACTTGAAAAAGGAAATACAATCTCTAGCGGAACTAAACTAAATTCAGCGTATCCGCCGTCAAAAAACCTTCCCATTCCACCCATGATGGCGGCTACCTGCTGTCCTTTTTGGTAGGTGTTACTGGGATCTTCAGCCACGATTCCTACACATTCAATGCCCTGTATTCTAGGGAAAGTAACTCCAGGAGAGTCACCTCTTCTTGTGAAGAGCTCTGATCTGTTTAAGCCAAAACTCTTGACCTCAATAAGGATCCATCCGGTTTTAACTTCAGGTATTGGTACTTCTTGGTATTTGATGACATCGGGCTCCCCAGCTTCAGTGGTCAATGCAGCTTTCATGGTGCATTTTTGGAACCTCGATATTTGTTTACTATCATTTTACCTGCTTCATATAGTCGACGAATTTCCTTCCGGTTTTATCAAGATTTTCAATAGATCCACCGCCATCTAAGACCTCACACATCTCATAAACGATCCACCCCTGATAACCAATTTTCTTTAACTCATCAAACCAGGTCTTGTAATCAATCATGCCTTCACCCATGGGTACAGCTCTCATCGCAGGCTGTTCTTCTCTGTAATTGGTCAGACTGTTCACATAGTTGTATCGTGGATGAATCACATAATCTGCAGCGATGGTGTTTACGATGTAAGGCTTCATGGTCTGGATAGAAGCTCTAAGTTCTTCTGTTGATAAACCTTCCAGCGTTGGCGACCAGGCATCCCACCCTGACATTACATTGGGCATATTAACTTCTCTTAGGAGCCATGACATCACATCATGATGAAGTGCAATGTCATGATGATTTTGAACAGCTAAGGTGACTCCATGCTGTGCTGCCAGCTTACCAGCCATCTTTAGGCCTGCAACTACTTCTGCGTATTGTTTATCATAAGGAATTCCCGGGCGTTCATATCCAGTAAAAATACGAACCATGTTTGTGCCCAGGTCTTTGGCCAGTTCGGCTATTTCACCCACCCAGGCAGCCTGTATTTCTGCATTGGGGATTCCTGGTTTATCGATACCGGCGGTGAAATCTGTATATCCTGCCAACCCTACAAGTGTCAAACCCAGGGATTCAATTCTTTCTTTTAGTTTTTTGCGTGCTGCTTTGTCATAGTCATGTGGGGAAACGTGAGGTCTTTTGGCCACAAGCATCACACCTTCATAACCCAGTTCTTTGGCTTTGACCAAAAACTCATCAACGGTCAATGGGGTTTGTCCTCGCCATACGCCCAGATAACTCACGGAATGTAGGGCAGTCTTCACCTTAAAATCCGCAGGATTGCCAGATGGTGTTTTTTGAGCTTCTAAATTATTTAATAACAATAGGGAAAAGAGTAGGAGTATTGCTTGCTTCATTTCTAGATATGGGTTTGTTAATGTTTTTCGGATTTCAAGATAATTAATTCAAGGCCATCTTTTAAAAAATGTCTTAAAGAAATTATGAACAGCGTAAGAACTAATACGAAGATGTTGATCCGATTGAGAATAACAGATCCGTAAAAATATTGTAGATTTCAAAACAGGAGTCAATGATTTGGAATAGCAATCATAGATATTTTAGAGGTAAACATCAACATGGGCATAAATGAGCAATTGAATTCGTGAAAAAATTACATGAAGAACTATTACATGAAAAACTGATTAACAACCAGAGTTTCAAGAAAATCGATGCGATAGTCAGTCGAAAGATTATTTCACTCTACTTCGAGTTGCGTGTGGTCCTTTACCTGGGGATCATGCTTTTTACGGGAAGTATCGGGTATATCGTATATCAAAACATGAGCAACATTGGGCACCTGGCAATGATGCTTTTGATGCTGTTGGGTATCGGAGTTGGAGCATATTTCATTCAACAAAAATCAAAACCATATGCCAATGAGCAAGTCAAAGTTGATGCTATGTACTTCGACTATTTGGTGGTTCTTATTTGTCTATTGATCATCTCTTTATTCACCTATATCCAGGTTTACTTTGAATTAGTCGAGCTATTGATTCAATGGACCTCCATCGTCACTGCTGTTATTTTTATGCATGCAGCCTATCGGTATGATAACAAGATTGTTTTATCGCTGGGAATTACAGCCTTTGCCGCTGCATTTGGATTAACGATATCCCCTGTTGACTGGGTCAATGGAAACTGGCAGGAAGGGGTGCAGTTGTACCTCATAAGCATAGTCGTGGGTAGTATACTTTTGGTAATTAGTCAGGCACTTGATTATAAACAAATTAAAAAACACTTCACTTTTACCTACCAGAACTTCGGTTGGCTTTTGTTTTATTTCGGTGGATTAGCCTTGGTTTTAGATGGTTCAAAGAATCAGGTAATCGCAGCTGTTTTGCTTTTGATTAGTTTATCAGTCTCCATTTTTTACTGGAGAAGACGTTCCTTTTTGTTTTTTATCTATTCATCTCTGACTGCCTATATTTTGGTAACCTATCTGCTTTTATCCATAGATTTGAATGAAGATACTCTTTTTGATATAGCTATTTTTTATTTTCCAATCACCTGCATCGCAGGTGTGATCCTGCTGATTAAAAACAAATCACATTTTTCCGATGATCAATAAGTTAATTGCGTTTGACCTAAAAGAAATGGGAAAGAAACGGTCACTTGCTAAAATCAATGACTGGCAAAAAGCAGGTTTGTTGAATAAGACTGAGATGCCCGCCATTCAAGAGCGGTTTCAAAACAACATATATTCTCCATCTTTAATCATGAGCATATTTTTGTTTGGTGTCACAGTACTGGGAATTCAAACAGTTTTAGGGCCAATAGCACTTATCATTGATATAGACAGTGAGCAATCTTGGCGTTTGGTGCTTTTAGTTGTAGGAATAGCCTCCCTTTATATTACCGAGACCAAGTTTATTAAGAAAGATCATCACTTTAGATCGGGAGTAATTGAAGCTGGTTATTATGTAGGAAGTGCCTTTATTTATTTAGGTATACTTGGTTTTGATATTGATTACTTCCTTATTTATTTGGTAGTAGCCTTTGTTTTTCTCACAGGGATCTCTATTCGATACGTAGATTTCATTGCATTGATCGCAGCAGTAATTTGTTCGGTCCTTATCCTATTCAACCTGTTTGATTCTGTCCTGGCTTATGTTCCATTCATAATCATGCTCTTTTTTACCGGACTATTTCTAGTGAGTAACTGGATTCAGAGAAAAGGATCACATATGATCTGGGAAGATCATTTTGTGATATTTGACTCGATGGCATTATTGCTTGTATACCTCGGGGGAAATTATTTTATCGTAAGAGAATTAAGTCTTGAATTGATGAGCCTTAACTTGTCAGCGGGTGAGGATATCCCTCTGGCTTTCCTGTTTTATGTGCTTACTGCTATTCTGCCAATTGGTTATCTAACATGGGGAGTGATTAAAAGATCCGTCTTGTTTCTCAGGGTTGGGTTGTTCATTGTTGCTTTGACTGTCCTCACCCTCGAATATTATCATCCTCCGACCTATCCCGAAATCAGCATAGCGATAATTGGAGGAGTGATGATTTTATTGGCTCTGGTGATTATGAAATACCTGAAGAAAATTAGAAATGGTTATACCCGAGAGCAGATCATTGCTGAAAAATGGGAAAATTCTGATCTCGTTGCCCTGGTGGCCTCTCAGACACTAGGAGGACATCAGATTGAAGCAACTCCTGATAAAATGGGAAAAGGTGGTGAATTTGGCGGGGGAGGAGCCAGTGGAGAATATTAATCCTTAGATATTATTGTTCACAATGATATATGCGCTTTTCCTATCCTTTTGTCCAATATTACCCGCCAACAACTTCAATGTCTTTGGTATTGGCCATTTCTCTTAATGATTGTTTAATGTCCAGGGAAACTTCCGGATTGCATTTATAGGATATGGCTTTCACCCCATCTTTCAGCTCTAATATTATTTCGTAGGAATTATATTTGATTGATCGAATATTAATCCAATTGAACCTATAGGTTCGTCCAAATAATTTTGTTTTTATAAGTAAATCTGTTTCGCTGATGTGTACTCTGGGTGTAACTGGAGTTGCAGTGTAATAAATGATTACACGAACAAGATAACTCAGACCAATCAGTGCAAATCCTCCAGACTCAATAGAAACGCCTACAGCAAATGATTTGCTTAATCCTGCTATCAAAAACAAAGCACCAATAGTGAAATGAATACCCATATTGAGTTTCCTGGAAAATGTATTATTTAGCCCAAATAAAATCACGTTATGCATACCAGCTAATGAATTTTTTCAGTCCCGCAAAGACCTGGTCAAAATCAAGGAGGTAATTATACATCATCCTTCCAGGGTTTTACAAAGAAACCTGTCAGCTTCCCTTCGGCGTTCAATATTGTCCGAACTTCTACCTTTGCTCCCGGACCAAATTCACCCCTGAATCGATAGACTTCAAAAAGCGTTCCGTCCACGGGCTTCATCATTTGTTCAAAAGTTAAATCATTAAAATCTCCAAATGCTCCCTTGATTTGTTCATATGATCGCTTTTGTAACGACTCATCTAATCCTGATTTCATTTTGGAAGTAGCTTCAGCTTCTGACAAGGCGTAATATCCTCCATTCTTTTGTGCTGAAAGGATTTTTCTGGAAATGTCTGTGGCAATAGCAAGCCTTTCCTTGTCGACATCAGAGTTTTCTACTTTGGTGAATTTTGGATCAGACTGACACCTGACCATGCCAGAAATCAATATTAACACAAAGAGTGCAGGCCAAATTTTCATGATAAGCTAATTTTATTTAGATCTAAATATACAGCTATCTTAATTAACGGGTTGCTAAAGTTGATTCCGGATTGATGAAGTATTTCCTTTCTGAAAACGAATTATTGCATTTCCTCCAACATTGTTTTGACTTACATGGTTTCATTAAGGGCTAATTACAGGCATTGACTGGTGCCAGGCAATTACGCTTTGAGACCTCTCTTTGACTTTTTCTGTATGCTGATCTGCTAAGTTTTGGAGTTTCCCCGGATCATGCTCTATGTGATACAATTTGGGTCGACTACCATCGTAATCACATAATAGTTTCCATGATTCTTCTCTTATAGCCAGATCGGGGAGGTTTTCAAAACCATAATAATTTTTCCTGTCTGGAGGTCGACTGTAGTAAATAGGGGCAATTCGTGATTCAATTGATTTCCGATTTGTTAGCCCTGGTGGCCTCTCAGACACTAGGAGGACATCAGATTGAAGCAACTCCTGATAAAATGGGTGAAGGCGGTGAATTTGGCGGGGGAGGAGCCAGCGGAGATTTTTGACCGCTAAAGTCAGATGCTTTTTGTTGCATGAAAATGAACAAACTAATCTGTCCCGGAAAGCCACTTTGTGCGTCTGCTACTTCTGTTTGAATCAAGAGACTTATCAGTGTCTTCAAATAATAGCGTACCAAGTTCAGGATTCTCTATTAGGATTGCTTTTACACTATGCTTAGTATCAAGTCTTTCAAAATCAATCGTGATCTCCTCACCTACCTTAGGATTGTTTAGAAAGGTGATAAGCGCTTCAGGTTTGGTGAGGTTTATGCCATTGATCGCTTTTATTTTGTCTCCCAATTCAAGACCTGCTTCATATGCGGGAGTACCAATCTGGGTATAAGCAGACACTATGAGTTCATCTCCTACAGGTCTAACCTTAAGACCCAAATAGGCTAACCCTTGGTTTATCTTAAAAAAGGAAATCCCCACACTGTTGAGTAGTAGTTCAAAATCGGGTAACTCACTGTTATAAATATACTTGTCAAAGAAATCGGAAGCAAATGTAGGACTGGCATAGCGTGCGAGTGTTGACTCGATCTCTTCAATGCTGTACGGGATTTCAGGTTTTCCATATTTTAACCACATGAGTCTCATAAATGAATCCAGATCATGTGGCGTTTCCATGTTTCTTAATGATAGATCAAGCGCAAGTCCAAGTACTTCACCATAGGTATAGTAAGACACAAAGGTATTCCCCTTGTTACTTGGTTCGATTGAGGTAGCAGCATCAGCAAACGGAGCATAGTTGCTCATCTCTATAGGAGAATGAAACTCCCTGCCAGGGCTATTGATAACATAGTTTAATGGATTGCTTAAACTTTCTATATAGCTTTTTGTAGATAATATTCCAGCCCTTACTAAAGATAATTTGGTGTAATAGTTAGTAAACCCTTCAGCGAACCACAGGGATCCGGTCATATTGGCTTTTTCAAAGTTGAATGGTTCAAGCGCTTCAGGACGTATTCTTTCTACATTCCAGCAATGAAAAAACTCATGAGATGCAGCAGAAAGGGCTCGCTCCAGTCCCTTTTCGTCCAAGGAGAAATTGCCAGACAGGAAGGTGGAGTTTCGATGTTCCATCGCGTCGCCAGATGCTTGTGGCATATAGCAACCTATGAATGTGTAACTACCATAATCGTAATCGGGTAGTTCGCCAAACACAGACGCTTGTGTCTGAACGATCTTTTTGATGGCTTCCGTATATGTTTTTATTATTGACTCACTGCCTTGGTGATGCAACACCACTTTAAAATTGTATTTTTTACCATTGGAATTCGCTTCAAATTCCTTCAACATGAAATCACTGATTTCCGTTGGACTATCCATAAAATACTGCATGTTTGGTGCATAATATTGATTCCCCTGCAGATGTTTCAATTGTGTAGCCACTTTCCAGTTCAGGTCATCTCTGATATCAAAATTAATGGTAACAGGTCTATCTTGAAGATTACGCGCAAAAGCAAAAGTTGCTGGCATATTCAGGTGGGCATGACGCTCATCAATCTGCGAATAGGTGCCATCTGCACGATCTCCAAAAAGGGTGTAATTAAAAATAACTGTTCCATCATGGCCTGAGACATTCCATTGGTATGGATCTGACCGTTGAATAGTTAAAGGGTTGTTTTTACTATCTGTTGCAGCTACTCCGTAAACATTCTTAGCAAATTCATGTAAGGCATATCGTCCTGGGGAAGAACGACTCATTCTTATCTGCAGGACGGTGTCTTTAATTTCACTGAATCTAATTTTAACTACTGCCTCGTGATGAACTGCATTTTCAAAGGATATATCATATGCTATGGTATTTTGAGCGATTGCCACGCATGAACAGATCAAGTAGACTGTGTAAAAAAGAAACTTCATATCATTGGTTTTGGAGGAATATAGTATCTAAAAGTATTGGCTCCCTGTCTCGACAAGTCCCAAATATATCACAATATGGCCAACGGGTGCTAAGACTAGAAGGTGAGCATTATTTTGAATTCTCCCTTGATAAAGAAAAACTACTCCTCCTTAACATTGGCCATTACTTTTTTCCTGAATTTTCTGCCAATAGGTAATTTTTCAGACTGAACCTCAATAAAGTCGTAACCGAATGAATGCATCCATTTTTTGTTGAATAAGAAGGACCGGTGACACCGAATAAATTGATCGGGCAGTTGTTTTTCAAGATGACTTATCTTCTCTTTAGTGATTACTGTGTGATTGGGTGTTTTGATTTTGACATAGTCTGAGAGGCTCTCTATGTATTGAATATCATCAATGGGAATAGATGTATTTTGTCGGTTAGACCTGACAGTAATGGTTTTTTGCTTATTCGCATCAATTTTCTTTGAAAGTTGATCTATTCTTAGATTATCTCTAAGGTTTGATTTCAGTAAGTGAATAATTGAAAACAGAAACACAATAAAATAAATCACCATATCTAGCTGTAAGACATCAGTGATCACCGGATCCATATCACTCCAGGTATAATTGGCTAGAATTGCAAAGGAGATAATCACCACGATTTGGGAGAGGAATATTGAAATGATGATTGTATAACAGGTATAAATGCCAAAACGGATATACTGCTCGGTTATCAAATATCTGGGTACCAAGAAATAGGTAAAGAAATAAGAAGTAGCTATGGCGATAGGCATCAGCATGGCTGTGAAGTAAAGTGCGTCCACATAGCTTTCCCATTTTTCACCAAACAGGAGGTTTAGAAAAACATACATCAATGACCAGAATAATATATGGTAGCGGACCTTATTCATTTTTTATGTGTTAAACCCTTAGCTAATCTCATTAAATTCTTTGTTTATTGTCCTAATAGTCGATTAAATACCACTTTACATGTGGATATAACCTATGGATCTGGAAATGTCATAAATAGCTTTACAAGCTGATAATGTTAATTTAAATACAATAATTATGATTGAACTATTCTATATGGGAGGACCCTTGTTTATGAGCATCCTCACGATAATTGGAACGATAATGTTGATTCTTGCAGTGATGAATGCAATTACCATTTATTCAAATAAAACAGATGGAACTACCCCTAGAAAATCTGCTATGGTAAAGGATGCTGGTTTGCTTGCATTTGTCTGTGGAATATTGGGTACGAGCATAGGCCTGTTTTCAGGATTTCAAGCAATTGAAGAAGCAGGAGATGTTTCGTTTGGCATGATGGTTGGCGGACTAAAAGTGGCAATCATTACCACCATATATGGTTTTATAATCTATTTCATTTCTCTGGTAATATGGTTACTGTTAAGTTTCTTGATCAGTAAGAAAGGTTTTTAACAAGGAGAAGGTTACTCCAAAACAGGCATTGACTGGTGCCAGGAAATTACGCTTTGAGACATTTCTTTGACTTTCTCTGCATGATGATCTGCTAAGTTTTGTAATTCACCTGGATCATTTTCGATGTGATATAACTCAGGCCTGCTTCCATCATAGTCGCATAGTAGCTTCCATGATCCTTCTCTTATAGCCAGATCGGGGAGGTTTTCAAAACCATAATAATTTTTCCTGTCTGGAGGGCGACTGAAAAAGATGGGGGAGGGTCGTGATTCATTCGATTCCCCCAGTATGGTATTGAGTACATTTTCTCCGTCAGCGATGGTGCCTTCCGGAGGTTTTGTGCCTGTGAATTCCATCAGTGAAGGTGCGAGGTCGATGGCGGAAAAGACTGATTGCTTATTCCGCGTTCCATTTAACGATTTGTCTATAAAACCAGGCCCCCAAATAATCAAGGGAGAACGAATACCTCCTTCGTATAAATGTGTTTTGTAGCCTTTCAATTCTCCGGCTCTTCCAGCTCCAAGTTCTGGTCCATTATCCGAACAAAACACAATCAATGTATTGTCCCGTAATTGTTCATTTGACTCGATGAAATCGAATAGTTTACCAAACTGCTGATCCATGGCCTCCAGAACAGCCAGGTATAATCCCCTTTTACCGGCTTCCTTTGCGACACCGTACTCCTCAAATGGTGGCCAGTACGGACTGTGCACATCATCAGGCCAGATGTTGACGTAAAAGGGCTTTTCCTCTTTATTCCTTTTTCCAATAAAGTTGATTGCAGCATCAATGAATCCAGTGGTAATAGCTGACCTTTGCATCCAGGTGACCGGTTCCCCAAGTATTTGAGCCTTTCCCCAAATGGTGTCTACTTTTCCGGTTTCATCTTTGGTTAATGGGAGTAATTTGGCACCCATGCCTTCGAAGTTGGTTAGCGATTCATCAAACCCATAAGCTGTAATGTAAGGTGCTTCCGTTACATCACGTTGGCCACCCATGTGCCATTTTCCAAAGTGTCCAGTGGCATAACCGGCATTTTTCAGATTCCGTGCAAGCATAGGAGCTGAGGGGTCAAGCCACTGTGCCAGGCCGCGTTCGTTGTTCTGATCCCGATGTGCCAGGTATGAGGTGATATTCCAGCGCTGAGGATACGTGCCTGTGGAGATGGCTACACGCGATGGAGAACAGATAGGAGCGTTGACATAGAATTGATCAAAGCTTATGCCTTGGGATGCCAGACGGTCAATGTTTGGAGTTTTGGCATCGACATTACCAAAACTTGATAAATCGGCCCATCCCATATCGTCTATGAAAATCAGGATAACGTTTGGCTTACGGGATGTTTTACTGGAGGAACATCCCGAAAAAAGGGTCAGGGTAAAAACTGATAAGAAGAGAAAAGTATTTGGTAATCTACTGAGCATGTTAATCCTGGACTATAGCTTCAATTTACAACTTAATCATTCATTTTGAATTACAAAGAAATTTGTAATCAATCCTCTTCCAAAATCCCTAAAAATCTCGGACTAGAAGCTATTGGAAGAATACATACTCAGCTTTGACTTTGGTGGTATTAAAAATCTTTCTTCTTGATAATCTCACCGAGGCCCAAAAACGCTATTTAGTCAACTGCATCTCTATTGCCAGGAGCCGTAAATCCATCAGTAACTCTGAAAGAACGCTGAGTTACTTTCATCCCCTCAGAGTCACTGAAAGGACGCTGACTTTATGTAGTAAGGAGGAGGAGACGATCAGTGTCCCTGATAGCATATAAACTTAGAATAATCCTATAGATTGTTTGAAAGATATTTGAAGATATTCAGAATAAAAATAGCTTCAGGGTCTTTTAAATGGTGATTATGTAATGATTTAGAAAGTCTGCGCAGACTTTGCCTAAAACCCGCGCAGACTTTGGTCGAAACCTGCGCAGACTTTAACTAAAACCTGCGCAGGTTTTAATGAAAACCCGCACGGGTTGCTATGTATTGAAATTGTACAATTATTTACTTGAGCTATCTGTCAGAAAATGGACAACTATCACTTTGTCCAGACTAAGACGGAGAAGGTATGAATCGATGCTTTCCTATTACCTCAAATTGACTCCTGAGATTCAATGAACCGCTCAGTACGAGAACCGTACGCTGAGTGGTGTGAGAGGCGCACCCCATCAGTTATTACTGGTGGGGCCGTCTACTCATATAGAGATCGATTTTACGTTTTACTCCCCTTTTCTCTATTTTCATCTTTGTGAACAACTTTAAGGTTGTCAATTGCATCTTCACCACCTTTTGATAGAGGAAAATCATGATCTATTTCAATTTCATCACCGAGAAAAATAGGCGCTCCAGAAATGTTGCTTTCGTTGTTCTGCTTTCTGATTAAGTCCAGTTTTTCACTCTCGCTCAAAACTAGTTTTCTATCTGCTACTTGGTACTTTTTCCTGAATTCAGAAAATATCTTCAAAAATTTCTCAAACCCTCTATTGCTTTCTTGATCTTCTTCAGGAAAGCTCTTGAAGTAGCTGAACATGGATTTGATTTCTTCCTTTATTGTTACTCGATGATGTTTGATCATCTCGAAGTTGATATCATGGATTAAGAACCAAGTCATGTAGATGTCTTGCATGGTTCGTCTAAAATATTTAGGATTTTTACCAGCTTTAAATATTTCGTTCAGTTCACTTTCCAGATAACCTGACAGTTCATCCTTTGCACAATCTTTATCCAGAAGTACGTACTTCAGTTTTTTGATAAAACTTTTAACGTTTTTCAGAGCTTCAAGAAATTTATCCTTTTGCTTTCCTTGATTCTCAGTGATAGTCAATAAAATAGAAGAGATATATGCCTTATTATTTACTCGGGCATTCAAACGCTCTGTTTTTTGATAAATATCTAAGGCGTTTCTTGAATCATTCGTTAACTCAACGTATTCAAAATAAGTGAGTGAAGTTATCAGCTCTTCATTTTCCATTCGATCCCTGTCGTTGGCCTTTCTAAGTTGTTTAACATAAAACCAAGACTTATTGTGCTGGGCAAGCAATTTTAAGTTTTGGATAAGTTCAACGTCGACCCAGGAATTCCACATTTCAAACGAGTTTTCTCGTATAGGAAATGGTTTATCGTTCAGTCTGATAAACAGATCAATCGGATCAAAATTTGGGTTTTGGTTTTGATCAATTTCAACAACGTAAAGCTGAAAATCGAAAATTTTGTTTTGGAGTTCCTCATCAAGCTGAGAAAACTTGACTCCCTCCAATTCTTTCAGAATTCGTGGTTTTCGAAGACCGAATTTATGGTTCTTTGATACTTGTGTATTGTTTCTTTCATCAACATATTCCGATCCGATAAACCCTAGCAGGGTTAGAATCCTTTGCTGACCATCAATTACTTCGCTTATACCATCCGTTCTTTTGAAGATAAATATGGCCGGAAGAGTAATTCCGAGTAACACACTTTCAATAATTGATGAAGCTTTTGATGGGTTGATTACTTCTTTACGTTGATATGAGGGTCTGACTAAAAATCTTCGTCTTTGCATTACCCTTACAATATCATCGATAGAATTTCTAGCAGGTTCAGGTTTATTCAACCTTAGGGATTCAAGTTCAGATAATTTAGTGGTTGTGTCATCCGGCTTGTTCAATTCTTTCAACTCAGCCTTCTTTACATCATCCGGCGAAATATACAGGGAAGTATCAAGTCCGAATTTTTCCGAAATATATTGAGCGGAAGTACTATAACGTGTTAAGACCTCCTTGTTAAAGCCGTAATCAACTTCAGTGTAATCTTCAAAATTTTCATTTATAAAGATTGCAATTTCCTCAGCCAAACTCCTTGAATATTCAATCTCAATTTCTTCCTGATCAAGAATACCTAAGCACCATAAAAAACATTCCAGCGCAAGTCTATTCGTACTGAAATCCTGCTCCATTGCTATGGTCTTGACTAATTCTATAAACTCGCATTTGCCTAAAAACCTTGAGACAGTTTCCGTTTCAATATCAACAGAATCATCAGATACTTTCTCATACATTTTTGTAAGCAAATCAGTCCTTCCAGTTCCTCTAGCATAGTATGAAATTGGAATCATTGGAAGTACTAAATGGCGCCTAATGAATGTCATTAAATCCTCGACTGGTGGATTGTCTATTTTATTACCGACGGGCTTGAAAAAAGTCTCATATAGATTTTTTCTTGTTTGTAAGTCGTCTTGCAGAAAGTCCTTAAATTCATTCGACAAAGGATCTTCATCGTATATGGCATTGTCAATTTCTGCCTTTCTAAGAGGGGTTATTCCTGAATTGTATCTTGAGAAGATTTCTTTCTTTATACGATCTTCTAAAAACTTGTCAAGAGGAGGTTCATTAACCAATTTAAATTCTATGATACGGAGTTTGGCGTCAAGAAAATTGTCAATTATTTCTCGGTCATTTTTAGCCAGAGCATCGTACGAATGGTTCTTTAGTTGCTTCAGGTGAGTGAGCCCCTTTGGTTTCAAGGCAAACTTATTTTCCATGAACCTGAGAATCGTCTCGAATCTCTGGCGACCGTCGATTATTTCAATGTTTTCATTATTATCAAAGAAGATTAATGGAGGAATTTCAGTTCCTAACAAGATACTCTCAATGAAATAAGTCGCCTTATTGTAGTCCCAGACATAGTTTCTCTGATAATATGGTTTATAATCAATTTTGTTCTTTAGCCTCGGACTGTAAAGGCTATCTATAGATTTAGAATAGGTTTCAATCTTGAGATGTTCCTTAAAAATCTTTTCGAATGTTGATTGTCTATCTTGATAATCCATTGGCTCGGTGATTTATTGATCTCTAACGCCCGTATATAACGCGTGTGCGTCACCCGGGCTAGTAGCACTAATCTAGTGAAATCTGCTGTGACTCACAACGCATCAGATCAGCACTGCATCCAGCCGATCAATGGCTCTGCAATCAGCTCCAGGTAGAAAGCATTGACTTCACACAGCAGCAGATGAACGATCAAGTCGCACAGTCATCAGCTATGGAATACTTAAGCACATGCGTTTATATGCATTGTGTGTGCCTTGAATGGTGAATATAGCCCATGAATTTGGGTGTTCCAAAGGGTGTAAGTCCCGTAAGCGCTGGGGTCCCCGTCCTTCAACGGGGTAGGCTGTGCCGGGAAGCTAAGCAAGTGGCACGCGTGTCGCTGAAGCTTTAGCGTAAGAACGAGCTGGTTTGGAGTGATTCAAGCAGTGAAGTAAGCCAGACTGTGGTGTCTGTACTGACGAACAGGAACTGCATAAGAGGCAATTAGGACTAGGCCGTCCGCATCGGATGAGGTAGCACATCATACTGAAGTCCAACGCTCGAAAGAGACAGCACCGAAATAGTAGATGTAGCAGGCATAGATACAAGGATATTCATCTTACCGAGGGAGATCTTCTAGCCTATGAGATAGGCCAGAAGAAGTCAGGCCCTTGCGCTAAAGCTTCGGCGCCAGCGTGCAGAGGTCCGGGACGCGGAGTCATAGTGATTGACAGGATATGAGCTGATAAAGAAAATCGGAGTTCTCACACCTGTGTGCCGAAGCACTCCGGTGCGCAGGCACAAGTTGATGAAGGGCTAGGCGTCCCCGACCGAACGTATTGTGAAGTGAAAACCCGCCTGACCGGACGGGCAGGTTCGATAAGGAATGCTAGTCATAGCCTTATCTTAAAAGTAGCGGAAAGCAATTACTGGTGTAAAGAGCGGTAGTTGTATACTTTACGAACCGCCGTATACGCGACCCGCTTGGCCTGTCCTGACGAAGGAAGGATCTGGTGGTGTGACCGGGCTGGCGTACCAGGGGTGCACCGTAGGCCTTATGGCCTACGGCCATCCACTCGATTGGGAAGTTTTAAAAATCATTTGTTCACATGAACATCATAAGCACTATCCTAAAATGCAAATTATTAAAATCTATTGTGGAATTAGATTTCAGTCTATTTTCTTTAGAGTTTAAGATCGTATTCGCATGTAAATCAAGTAAATAGTTTGTTCTGAAACCAAGTAAAAAATATTCTCCTTGGAATGAGGGATTTCTGTTCAACCTTATATTCACATCAACGCCCCCTGATGCGAAGTATTTTCTCATCTTAAGATCAATTTCCTTGTTTTGTACATAATTAATTAGTTGTTCAGTGTCACCCACTGAACTATTGAAGAGGCGACTTCTAAAAGTTAATAGGCCAACAGTTGGAGTAACGGTTATCCATTTATTAAGAATGTTGTATCCAAAATAGGTTGCTATGTGTCCTGAAAAAACTCTTTGCTTAATAGAATCGAGTTCTTTTTTTTGTTCGTTGTTACCTCCTCCAATACATAAATAAAATTTATTTATGTATCCATGAAAATCAAAGGAATAGTGCATTGAAGTATTTTCAAGTAATTGCACATTTTCATTTCCTAATTCATTTGTAAACTGGCTGAAATCAGTTTGAAATGTAGCAACGCCAATGGACCATCCGAATCCCTGAATTGGGTTTGGGAATTTTTCAAAATCATTTTTTTGAAGCTTTTTCTTTTCAAGGATGATTTCAATTTGGTTAGAAAAAGGTATGGTATCCAAAGACTCATAATCGGAGTGGATGAAATAAATCCTTCTTGTAAAATCTTGATTAATTTTAATACAGAAATTGCCTAGTTCGTTAGATTTGGCAAAAGGCTGTCATTTACTTGAAATACTAAAACATCTTTAATGCCAACCCCACTCTCATCCATAATTGTCCCACAAACCTCAATAGGTTGAGAAAATAATGGGCACGTATAAAATGTGAATGCTAATAGATAAAGGAATCTCACTTAAATGATTTATATTCTTTCCAACGCCCAGATATGGCACGTGCCTCTGAACTTTTTTAATATCTACAATTTATCAGATTTGTAGATCAGTTTCAAGTAACTACGTAGAGGCATGTGCTTATATCGTGTGTTAGACTCAGGCTACCTGAAAGATTGTAAAAGCATTCAGACCTTTGGAATTCTAAGGAGAAAAACCAAGGCTTATAAATAATGTTGGCTATAACAACATATACGGTTTTACTTAATACTTCATGTCAAAGTGGCAGGATATATGGCTTGCCTGCCTTCATGTCTTAGCTTTGCCAAATTCTATTTCTTTTCCTTTTGCTTCCTCGAAAAATTCTCCATTATCGAACACTAGATTTCCGTTCACAAAGGTTTGTTTAATTTCCGTATGGAATGTTGTGCCCTCTAATGGCGACCAATTACACTTGTACAAAAGATTATCTTTAGTAACAGTCCATTTGCTGTTTAAATCCACCAAGGTCAAATCGGCATAATACCCTTCTCTAATAAATCCTCTCTTGGTCATCTTGTACAGAATCGCAGGATTGTGACACATCTTCTCAACTATTTTTTCTAATGAAATAAGGTCCTTTTTATAAAATTCTAACATACAATTCAGAGAATGTTGGACCATCGGTGCTCCGGACATTGATTGAAAGTAGGGTTGCCTTTTTTCTTCCAATGTATGCGGTGCGTGATCAGTTGTAACAATATCAATTCTGTCATCGAGCAATGCCATAAGTAAACCATGCTTATCTCTTTCAGTTTTGATAGCTGGATTCCACTTTATTAGCATTCCAAGTTGTTCATAATCCCTATCTGAAAACCACAAATGATGCACCGAAACCTCAGTCGTTATTTTTTTCTCTAGTAAAGGAATGTCATTTTGAAAAAGGTGAGTTTCTGCCGCTGTTGTTAAATGTAAAATATGAAGTCGTGCGCTGTGCTTTTTAGCCAACACAATTGCGCGTTTTGTGGCTTCATAACAGCCTTCTGTGCTCCTAATAATCGGATGAAATTTTGCAGGAAGGTCTTCTCCATACTTTTCTTTAAAAGCTTTTTCATTTGCTTCAACTATTTCTTCCTTCTCAGAATGAATAGCAATAATAGTATTGCAGTTAGCAAATAGTTTTTCCATTGTCTCTGGATTGTCAGCTAAAAGATTTCCTTTCTTGGTAAAGTATAAGCCGTCATCAGAAACTCCAATAAATTTACTAGTGTCCATTTTTATTACCTCATCGATGTTATCTCCATTGACACCTAGAAAGAAAGAATAATTGGCTAAAGATTTTTTTGAGGCAATTTCAAACTTTTGTTTTTGCTGCTCTTTTGTCAATGTATTTGGAACAGTATTTGGCATATCAATAAAGGAAGTCACCCCACCAGCAATTGCAGCTTTACTTTCGGTGTATAAATCCCCTTTATAGGTAAGGCCTGGGTCTCTGAAATGTACTTGGCCATCTATAATTCCAGGCAGTAAGTGTTTTCCAGTTCCTTCGATCAATATTTGATTCGAATTCGAGTAAGGCTCAATATTTCCGATCTCTTGAATAAGTCCATCCGATAGAAGGACATCTGAATCAAATGATTTTCCTTCATTGACAATAGTTACATTCTTAATTAATACTTCTTTGCTCATTGATCAATAAATGATTGGCTGTTCAATTTTTCTGTGAATTATCGGCATAGTTTAAAGATTTTTTTTGGTAGTGTTATGGGTTTTCTAAAATCTTAGTTCTTTTTACTCTTTTTTTGTGTTCGTCCGTACCATATTAAACCTCCGGTGATAGGTAGTGTCGCTATGATCAGACAGGAAATAAACATGAGTATTTTGGTAGGGAGTCCTCCAATCGCTCCAACATGAATATCATAATTGGCTCGCATAATATGATCTGGCAGATTGGCATCTCGAAATCTTCCATAGATACTGGTAGTGCTAACATCTTCAAGAGTTGCCTGGTCAAAAAAGATATAGTCAGAATCATAATACACGCCATCCTTGTACGATACTTCCACATAAATACTTACAGAATCTGAGTAAGGAAAGTGAATTTCAAAATCCCGGGCAGTCGGATAGGTGGCACGAAGAATTTCCGGAAGTTGGTCAATTGGTTTGTCGTCAATCTTTTTTTGTGAGTATTCACTGATATTTTTAGGGATGATGAACTGCATTTCATTATTTCCCCCAATTACACTATAAAAAACGAAGTAGAACCAATTCAAACCCATTACTAAACCAGTTATGACGAAGGTCATCGCAAAGGCGGAAACATAAAATCCTAAAACTGTGTGAATATCAAAATTTTTCCTCCTCCATTTTGTGGTATTCTTCCAGTCAAACTTTAGTCTTTGTTTTCTGCCTTTTTGATTTTTTGGCCACCAAAGCACAATACCTGTAATGATCGAAATCAAAAAAACCAGGGTGCCGTAGGAAACCAGCGGCTCCCCAATTTTTGGAGGCAGCCAAAGGTGGAGATGACCGTCTAGGATAAATGCAAAGAAACCCCTTAAGTGATCTTTTCTGGAAAGAACTTCCCCAGAATATGGATTTAAAAACAAAGAATAGAAGAACTCAGGTTCAGTTTCGTAAAATATTACCTCAATCGGTTGATCACTCTCGTTAGGATATAGCACACCGTGAATGGCTTTGCCTTCAATGACTTCTTGCGCTTTTTCTTTGGCAAAGGTTGGAGTGATGGTAGGTCCGGTTTGATTTTCAATGACAATTTCCGGCTGGGTTGCTGACTCTATTTCGTCTTTAAAGACCCATAATGCGCCGGTTACTGCTTCTATGAAAACAATGAGTCCGGCAGCTGCACCCAGATAGAGGTGAATAAGTCTGAATATTTTTCTTTTCTGCAAAGCCTGAGAAGTCTATTAGCACCCCAAAAGTTAAACACCTTTGGGGCAGCTGAATTAAAATAATCTAGAAAACCCTTTGATCGTTTTACCTTCGATTTTTGCACCTTTTACAGCTGTAGCAGTTGCAATGTCGACCTGATAGATGTAGGCATCATCAGCTGTCTCAATGCTAACATAGGCTTTGCCAGCTTCTACCAGCACGGGTGTTGTATATCTCTTTGCATGAAGTGGGACATCTTCTACCGGCGTGACTGTTTGAGCTACCAGATCAATGATCACAAGTTTTTGATTGAAATAGCTTCTTCCAAAAGCCCCCCAATATGCCTCATAGTTGGGGTCATCTGCAGGTTCAACATCCTCTGTTAATAGCCTAGCTATGGCTTTATTGTCGCCCGCATAATCCATCCAAAAAAGGATTCCGCCATTTTCAGCCTCTTCTACATTGAAAAAATAGTTTTCGTTAAATTCGGTAGTTCCACTAGAGATTTTTAAGATACCTGAAGGCTTTGTGGTGACAGGTAAAAATCCCCCCATGTAAGAACCTGATGAAAACGAGTATAGGTCTCCGTTATCCGTTTTGATTAAGCCCGTGGTGCTCCCATTTACCCCGATATTAGCTGTTCTTGTATCCTCGATGACTTTGATTGGTGTGGATTCCACATTAGGATAAGAGTAGACCGCTACATAGGCTTTGTCCGGATCTGGTGTCGTATAGTAGCCATTGTCATCAACTGGATAAAAGGGAATAAATAAATTCCCTCCAGACACCTGTAGGGCTGTGGGCCAGGCAGTAACCCCTTCCCCTGGTGTACCTGTGTCAATATCATAAATACTTAAATCTGTAATTCTCGAGATAAATCCAGTATTAGCATCGATCGAATAGAGTTTTCTGGGTGTATGCGAACCATCTCTGGGCGCATCCATTGCCAACATGGTTTCACCATCTACATTCCCAAACACTTCCAGTGGAGTTTCTAATAGGAATTTTGAGATCTCAACCACTTCACCCTGATCATTACCCTGATAGGCTTGTGCTTCAAAGTTGGTGTAGCCTAGCACAAACAAAGTTTTGCCCACCGTATAAGAAAAGTTCCAGTCAAAAGATTCAAAACCAGATCCGGCAGCAGTAATAGTTCCTTCCATTAAGTTATCAGTTGTGACTACATATTCAGGTTCCTGGTCTCCCGTTGTTTTTAACGTAACTGTAATCCCTCCATCAATGGCCGGGGTTACATCATTGTCGCTTCCGCATCCCACCATGATGGCTGATACAAAAACGAATAGTATTCCCTTAAATAATTGATTTTTCATTGTTTCCATTATCATTTGTTTATAAAATATCTGAGTTTTAAATAGAATGCCCTTCCAGGTTTCTGCAATGACCAATTGTCATACACTTCTTCGTTAAAAAGATTGCTGATTGTAGCAGAGATATTGTACATACCTTCCCGGAGTGTCCAGCTTACATTAAAATCATTTACTAGCTGAGTTGGTATGATACGTTTTCCAGATTGATTTCCATTTCCCTCAGCGTATAGAAAAAAAGAGTGGACGTACCTTGTGTTCCACATAAATGTCAGTCTGGATTCTCTTAAATTCACTCGGTACTGACCGGCTATATCACCAAAGAAATAAGGGTCATTGGGGAGCCTTTCTCGATAGTTGCTATTAGGAAGGCCTTCATTGAATTTTCTCCTATCCGTATGTTCTTGGTAAGTAAGGCTGAGTGTAAGCTGATATTTATTGTTAAGACTCAAAGTGTTGGATGTTTCAATACCCACCACACGTGTTTGCGCGATATTTTGAAAACTGGACAAAACGCCTTGTGCCACAGGCCAGACTTTGTCTTCTGTAGGTCTGAAAAACCCTGTCCATTCGGATTTTAAACTCCCATTTTTTAGTGTTTGATTGTATATCAGTCCAACATTCAGGTTGCGACTACTTTCAGGTTTCAAATCTGGATTAGGGAGGATGAGTACACCATTCCCCATTATTTCATAGGACTCAGGAAGGCGATAGGCAAGCTCATAAGATGATTTGACCAACAAGGTCGGGGCAAGGAAATAACTAAGGGCTAATCCATATCCAAATCGGGATAACGAAGAAGAGCTCTTGATAATTTCTGTGCCACTTCCTACAAACTCATCCGTATGAATTTCCGCCTCATACCAATACCGCTTGACAAATACGGATGATTTCAACTTGGTGTCAGGAGTTTGGAGATCATAGGAAGTGCCAATAAAGCTCTTGTTAAGAAAGTTTGGACTAAATGGAGCGCCTGTTCGTGGGTTGATTTGGTCTTCTCCTTCTCTTGTAAAAAAGTTAATTGAATATTGAAGAGATAGACTATGATTTGGGTTAAGTTGATAATCCATTCCACTTCTGGCCCAAATAAAATCATCCGTTAATGTAAGCATCGATGGATCTCCAAAATATTCCGCTGAGTTTATTGGCCTGGATTGACCATTCCAGTCAAATCTGTGCATGACTGTGTCATAGGTAGTTTCCCTGACCTGACCCACGACTAAATCATTTTTCCACTGAAGTTTATTCCATTTTTTTCTGTATTTGATGTTACCGAGTGCGGTCTTATTTTTAGTGATTAACCCTCCATAGACTCTGTTTATCGAAACATCTGTATGCTGAATTTCATTAGTGTTTCCAGCGTAAGTTGACCCGATACTGAATTCATCCGCCCATTTTTTATTGACAATGCCTATCTGCCCCGAAATGGACCCTGAAGAATAGGCATCATGGAACCTTCTTGCTTTTTGATACCCTAGAACATTGCCCAATTCGTCAACCTTCGGAACACTATTCATGAGGTAATCATTGTCGGAATGATTAAAAAACGACATCAATCGAAAGTTTACCCCAGATTTCGTAGACCTTTGTATTACAGCCGAGGCTCTATGGGTATTGAATGATCCAAATGAATAAGTTAAATCGAGGAGATTTTCAGTTGGGTCAGGAGTAGATATATTGATACCACCACCCAGCGCATCAGAAGTCAAATTAACAGGCATTACTCCTTTATACACTTCGATGGATTTAATAAGGTTGCTAGGGAGGTTGTTCAACGTAAGGGCTGATCCGTAAAACTCCATAGGTACCTCATCTATGAAGTAACGCACCTGATTTCCGGAAAGCCCGTTTAACGACAACTCGAAACCAGATCCAAGTCCTCCTCTTTCCCGAATTTTCACACCCGACATAGTGCCTATGATTCGGTTCACGTCTACATTGATATCCTGAAAGTTTTCTACAGAAAGTATGTCCACATTAAAACCACCGAGCTTTTTCTCCGTGGTTTCTGTATCGGCGTTGACTACTACCATTTCCAATTCTTGAATATTGGATTTAAGTTTTATGATGATTGGTTCTGAATTTGCTGCTTGAACAACTTCCAAACGATTAGTAATGAAACCAACAGCGCTTATTTCTAATATGTAAGTTCCTTCGGCAAGATTTCGGAAAGAAAATCTGCCTTCCGTATTAGAGATTGTTCCCTTTTGAGTACCGTCTAGCCTGATTGTTGCCCCAGGTATGGGCTCGCCTTGCTCACTAACTACAAACCCAAAGAGATCAGATTGCGCAAAGGCAATGAGCGGACAGAATAACAAAATCAGCGCACAAGTTTTCACTATTATTTAGAATCATTCTAATTAAGAGCAAATAAAGACCTAAATAAATATGAAATCAACTGCTAATTATAGTGAAATAAAGATCCCTAGAACTAGCGATATGGGAATGGTGTACTCGGCTTGAGTCTAACAATATAGTGTTTTATGGAATGTTTGCCTAAAGATACAGGATGGCGGTTTATGATGAACAATCCGGCAAATATTCTATAAAACTAAGTTGGACGATACTCCCTTAAATCCCTATGGGTATAGATCGTAACGAAATCCTCTCTGAAGTAATTAGTAAAGCATGATTAAGTATTTTTTTGGATCATTGTTCATTATTTTCGATTGATTGGTTCAAGGTTAACAGCCGTTAGGACATAGTTATCCCTGCCAAATTGATTTGGCTTTAAAAGGTTATCAGTGCTTCAAAGAACTTTTGGCTTAGGAGTGTTTTAAACGGGGTCAAGAATGGTGTGTGGCAATAGCTTCCACTTTTTACATTTAGGGCATTGCTCAGGGTCTTTCCCAGTAACAATGGCAAGCACCTTCATTACTGAGATTCCCTGAAGTAGCGGTACAGCCATGGGTTTATCAATGAGGATCTGGCATTGTTGCTTCTTTACTTGATTGACCGATGCCAGTATCCCGTAATACCTGATCTTGTAAAACCCAGAAGGAAGGATGTGCCTCATAAACCTGCCAATAAACTCCCCGGCATCCAGACAGAGTAATTGCCTTGATAATCCTTTTCTGTAATCCTTCCATCTGAAGATTACTTTTCCCCGTTGGACACCCATGATCCTGCTATTGCTAATGGCTACCCTGTGAGTGTATCGGCCGAGGTACTGGACTACAGACTGAGGACCAGCCAATGACTTCCTGGTGTACACATTCCAGTTCTTTTTGTAGAGTTTTGCTTTCAATGAGACAAGATTTATCTAATCATCAGGTAGACGCATTTTGCCCATTCCCCTCAGAGTCACTGAAAGGACGCTGACTTTATGTAGTAAGAAAGTAGGGATCAGAGTCGACGCTGATGGAGTAAAAAATAAACGCCAATAGTGATGTTTATTCACCTTTCAAATTTATCCAATATAGGAGGAACCTGACTACCTGGGCTTCTGTGATTCTCTTCTTTTTCATTTTGACAGTTTAAAAATACAATTATTGTCTTATGTTAAACCGTCCTATTTTTAGGGAAGCTTACAACACCAGTATAATGCTTTTTTGACTCTTCAAGTTGCACAAGAACATTCCAGAAATCCTTAAGTTGCTTTTCAGTCCAAGCGTACCCCCTTTGATAATCCGGAATTCTAAATATTCTTTCAGTGAAAATTTTTGATATCGAAAGTAAGTTTGTTTCCATTATTTCATCTTGGTGGTTATCGCTAACGTCTAAATGTATGAATCGTAGCTTTGGTCTGAGAGTTTGCCTTGTGCGGCTATGATTTCATACATAATGTTTGCGGCAGTTTATCCCTATATTTATTGCTCCATATAAATGTCCCAAACAGATTCCCATTTTCCTTCAGAATTTTTCTTACTAAGCATAACCCATTTAAAAGGCCTATTTTCTACCGTTGAATCGGACTTGTGAGTAGATATCTCTCCCAAACCTCGCATGGTTGCCCAGTCTCCAAAATAAATAACTTCTTGAACTTTCTCGGTAATCTTCATTTCGCCGAGGTTCTTTGGAACCTCTTCCTCGAAACTTTTCCTTAAAGCATCTCTACCTTGAATAGAGGGAAATTCTGGAGTTATAAAAAGTGCTTCTTCCGAATATGTATTTGCACACCCCTCAGCATCTCCATTATTCCAGGCATTTAAAAATTCATCTGTGACGGATTGCATTTTTACTAGTCCTGGTCCGTTGTCCAAGATAATACCCTGTGGAATCTCGTTGTTGAGACCATTGTAGTTTTTTCCCAAAAAGAAACCTAATGTTAAAAGTGCCATTGCAAAACCGAATAATATTATTCGGTTGATATGTTTTAAAGAATTTCCCATTGATATTATGATTTTACTTTTGCCGCTAACGGTCTCGTATATGCGGCCTTGACCAGCTTTTGCTGGGCATGACCGTCATATACCTTGTTGGTGGTTCGTCACCTTTCCTCTACATATTAATTGTCATCAATTTCTTCTTGTAGCCTCAGTATCAAATCCTCCATAGCAGACAAAGTCTTATGAATCCATGCATTAAAATTTTTTCTTTCAGCAATATTCGTTTTGAGAATACTCCTATATCTTTTATCTTTCTTTAACTGTTCAAAATCATATGGAATGTTTCCTGTTTTTGCTATGTTCCATGATTTGTCGACAGATTCAAAAAGCTCAAGTAATATAGGAGTAACAGTATTGAAAAAGTATAGAGATTGCCTATCATCCAAGGTATTTGCAAATGGCTGTAAATATTCATACAACTGAGTAAGCTTTATTCTTGTAGTGTCATTTCTAATAAAATCAAGACCATACAATTTTGCTTTTTCATACGCAGTTTCCCTCAAAATCATCTTATACCAAATATTCGTAGTTTCAAAGTGCAACGCTAAAGAATCATCGTAGGGTAAATCTTGATCAATGTGTTCTAAAATTATTTGAGAAGAACGTTGAGCTCTTTCATTCCCTCGAATAGATATCGAAATATTATGAAAGTCGTCAGATATTGTTCTTTGTAATTCAATTAACAGTTTTTTTTCAAAATTTTGTGATTTTCTTGTTTCGTTCCAATTGTTTACTTGAAGTGCGATAAGAATCCCAATTACTACCAATAGAATCTCGCCAATAGCATATTTGAAATATTTCCCTACCCTATTTTCCATTAACAATTTCTGCCTTATTCTTCGAAAGAAATTTATCATAGATTATTTTTTGTTTGTGTTAATGACCACCAACGCTAAGCTAGCAGGTTGTGCGCCCACCTGTTATGACTTGCACTAATTTAGCGAAACTGCCCAACTACCACAACAGTATCTACGAAGCACTGCGTTCGGCAGATAAATAGCCAGAACTGCAGAAGAATCCAAAAAGTGATGAAATAGCAGAATGGGCAGGGAGCGATCAAGTCCTACAGGCCTTTGCAGCAAAGCACTTTGGCGCATAACTGCTAGCGCTTGTTGTACGGCTGTTTTATATTTTTGTTATTTCAATCGTCTTATTGTCAGTAGTCATCTTAATTTGCATCATGCATCCATTATCTGCATTTAGATCAATTTCTCCCATCCGCTGATTCGCGAGTTCAACCACAAGGTCAATGTTGTCTGGCGTTGCAGTTATGTATAATGAGTATTGCTTATCAGTTGATTTCACTTGTACATCGATGATTGCTGCATTTACCTTCTTTCTCTTCCCTTTGAAGTAAGATATGATTCGTTTTATTTGAGTTAATGAACCTGTCAATAGGGCGCCTAATACAAAATCACGAGAAAAGGTTAGAATATTGAAATCATGGAAAACGATTTGAATCACTTCTTCAAGACCTTGGCTCTTAGTCTCTAGTTTCACAACTTCACAGTCATTTAGTAATTCTGTTAATTCCTCTACTTCTTGATTAGATGCAGGTCCGTATAATAAGACTTCGTTTTTCATAATGGAATTATATCGAATGCCGTACAACGTACAACTAAAATGAGTATGCGTTCCAGTTGCTGAAAGCACTTAGGTTTCCAGTTTGCAATGTCCTTTCAAATGGCTAAGATCGCATTTTCATTTTTAGTGATTGTTATCTTTTTCATTCGCATTTCTCAATAAAAATACTTTTGATGTTTGCATCTCCTCGTAATACACTGTCTTCATTAACTTTATAAACAGATCTTACAAAAAGCGATAGGTAGAAATCATCAATAAATCCAAAGTCGCATACATTTTGACCAACATTATAACTGAATTCAAGAGGATCACTATTGACATAATATTCTAGTCTTGAATCAATCCCAGTAATCTCAAAGAAGCCATTGGATAATTCATTATTGAAGCTTAAACTGTCAGGCCAGTTATAAGAGTCTTTTAAATACCTAGGTATGCCATGATTCTGATCGACACCCCAAATGATAAACTCTAACTCATAGTCGAATAAAAACTCTTCATCTATTACTTCATCCCAATTTGCATTGATTGTATTGGAAGAATAGTTTACTGATAAATTACTAACTAAGGGCATTTTTTCAGGGACTTTGATGGGATCTTCCTCATCTTCGGAACAAGAAACAAAAATTACTGGTAAGAAGATTATAAAAAAACTTATGTATTTCATCATAACTTATTTAAATGAAAGATAACAATTCAGTATGTTGCGGTTTATGCAACATACTTACCTTATATCACACTAAATCTAGTGCTTTTTAAGATAACGGATTCGTTTCTAATACATCGTCTCCAGAAATTCCGGAGCTTTTCTGTGCCCTGTCGCTTGTTCGTAAGCATAAGCAATCTCTATCAAGATAGGTTCGCTCCATGCCTTCCCAAAGAATGAGATACCTACAGGCAACGCATGAACGAAGCCCATGGGAACAGTGATACTTGGGTAGCCGGCAATTGCAGGATAGCTGGAACTCCCCAACTGGAAGCTATCACCATTTACCCAGTCAGTTTTCCAGGCTGGGCTGCCAGTAGGAGCAACGATGGCATCCAAATCATAAAGGTCCATCACCCGGTCAATTCCTTCGTCCTGGCTGGTTCTTCGTGCAGTTTCCAGGGCTTCCAGGTATTCCGGTGAATCCAGGTCTCCCTTTTCTGCAGCTTCTTCGAGGTACCTTTGATTGTAATAAATCAACTCAATGGAATCAGCTTTGTTGAATGCGATCAGCTCATTAATATTCTTAATTGGGGCATCAGGTCCTAATGAAGCAAAGTATTTATTCAGTCCATCTTTGTACTCATAAAGAAAGACATCTAATTCAGTTTTCCAGGGTTTTTCGTTGGAGATTTCTTCAATTTCAATTACTTCTGCACCCTGAGTTTTCAGCATAGCAATTGCTTGTCTCATCAAGGTATCTACCTTAAAATTCGTTCCCATAGCGGCTGTATAAAAGCCTATTTTCTTACCTTTAATTCCTTCTAAATCAAGGAATTGTGTATAGTCAGTATAATAATTACTTTCACTTTTTTCTGTTTTTGAGTCTGATGGATCAATTCCGGTCAATGCCCCCAGGCAGATAGCTGCATCCCGAACATTTCTGGCCATAGGACCGGGGGTATCCTGGGTAAAGGAAATCGGCACGACACCGGACCTGCTTATCAGGCCAACAGTTGGCTTGATACCCACAATCCCGTTAGCATGCGAGGGACAAACAATGGATCCATCAGTCTCTGTACCGATAGCCAATACCGTCAGGTTGGCGCTAACTGCTGCTCCTGAACCTGAACTGGAACCACACGGATTCCTGTCTAGCACATAGGGATTTTTTGTCTGTCCACCAACACCACTCCACCCACTGGAAGAGAGATCTCCACGGAAGTTAGCCCATTCACTCAGGTTGGCTTTCCCGAGAATGACAGCCCCAGCTTCTCTTAGTTTCTTAGCAACAAAACTATCCTGCATAGGATGTGAACCGATTAAGGCCCTGCTTCCTGCAGTTGTTTCCATTCGATCATGTGTGTCAATGTTGTCCTTCAATACAACTGGAATGCCATGCAAGGGCCCTCTTGACTTACCTGCTGACATTTCCTTATCAAGTTCGGCAGCGATAGCCATCGCATCTGGATTCACTTGAATAATGGCATTAAGCATAGGGCCATCATCATCGATTTCATCGATTTGCTTTATATAAAAGGAAACAACATCCTGAATAGTAAATGACTGGTTCTCATAGCCTCTTCTGATACTTTGAATATCATAAGCTGATAGGTTCAGGTTTGTTTCTATACCAGGTGTTTTAGAATTAGTAGAGCAGGAGCTAAGGATGAGGAGTATTAATAGACTTGTGACAAAGCTTACTTTCATTGACTATTCATTTAATGCTAGCTGAAAGTAATCAAATATATCCGAAATTTGAATCCCTGTCTTGAATTCTAAACCCTTAAGCTTAATATTGCGCAACTTATGGTTGACTTAGCAAAAATAGACACCATCATATTCGATTTGGGTGAAGTAATTGTAGATCTTGATCCTGCAGCTGTTATCAATCAATTCGGGAAATATTCACCTGTAGAGGCAACTGCTGAGATGAAGGAATTGATTGTCAATTCTCCGGAATTGATATTATATGAAACAGGTAAGATTACTGAGGAAGAATTTCTGGTTAAAATGAACAAGTTACTCAACAGTCAAATGACGATGGAGCAATTTGAAGCCGCCTGGAACCTCATGTTAAAGCATATCCCTCAACGACGCTTGAATCTGATGAAATCTCTTGGGAAAACGCATCAAACCATGATCCTGAGTAATACCAATGGGATACATCAACGCAAATTTGATCAAATGATCGGTGAAGCCACCAATGAGGTAGGGATGCATAGTTTCGTGGAAATAGCACACTATTCTCATGTGATAGGGTTAAGAAAGCCAGAGCCTGAATGCTATAACTATGTCATTGATCATAGTCAATTAAAACCGGAAAAAACCTTATTTCTGGACGATAACCCACACAACATCAAAGCAGCCAAATTACTGGGGATTCAAGCTGTCCAGGTGGAATTTCCGGACCAAATATTTGAAATAATAGGTCATGGATAAAGATCAAAAGACCTTACTCATACAAATTAGTTTGTTTCTGCTAACGCTTGTTACTTGTACGCTAGCAGGTGCAGAATGGATTTATGGCAGGTTTCTATTTTTTGGTGAGGAAACGATGACCTGGAAGGATTTTACAGAAGGGTTTAAATTTTCATTGCCTTTTCTTTTGATATTGACATGTCATGAATTTGGTCACTATTTTACTGCAAGAAGTCACGGCATCAAAGTTACGTTGCCCTACTATATTCCGTTATGGTTAGGTTTTCTGTTGTCTCCATCATTTGGGACCATGGGTGCATTCATAAGAATCAAAGAGCATATAACAAGCAGAACTAAGTATTTTGATGTTGGTGTTTCTGGACCGGTGGCAGGTTTTATTGTGGCCATATTTTTTATCTGGTATGGGTTTACCAATCTTCCTGAGCCAGCATACATCTTTGACATTCATCCGGAATATGAGGCCTATGGGCTCGACTACCAGGATAAAGCGCTTGAAGAAAATGGTTTTACGATGAAACTAGGAGACAATCTGATTTTCTGGTTTTTTAAGGAGTATGTAGCAGATAAGCGTTTGTTACCACCTGCAAGTGAAATGTATCATTATCCCTTCTTACTGGCGGGATACCTTGCCTTACTTTTCACTTCAATTAATTTATTGCCAATCGGCCAACTTGACGGGGGACATATTACCTATGGATTGTTTGGAAAAAAGAATCATGGAATTATCTCAAGGGTATTGTTTACTGCATTTGTGTTTTATTCCGGTCTGGGTATTATTTCCGTTCGTAATTTAGAGAACTCTTCTTTGGCTGCCTTGGGAGAATTCACCTTGTACTTAGGTTTCTATATATACTTTTTATATGCCAGTGCCTATTCCATGTTTAAGCGAAAAAAAGACCGTTGGGTATTTGCTGTGGTCATAATGACTGTGCAGTTCCTGCTCGCCACATTCTTTCATATAGAGGGTTACAGTGGCTGGTTGGTATTTGCATTTCTGGTGGGGCGTATTTTAGGCGTTGATCACCCACGCACAAGCGAGAATGAACCATTGAGTATGAATAGACAGGTAATTGGCTGGGTTGCTTTGGTGATTTTTATTCTTTCATTTAGCCCTCAGCCGCTGATCCTTGAAAACCTGGGAGGAATTTAGTGTTTGATAATGACCTTTTGGGTAATTGATCTCCCTCCAATGATCATTTTTAATAGGTAGACACCATTATCAAATGAAGAAAGATCAATTTCAGGCAGATAATTGTAATGAGCCAATTGTTGCCCAGAAAGATTAAATAGGAAAGCTTCCTGAAACCTGGGCAGGTATAAGGTGCCTTTTGTTGGGTTGGGATATATTAATAATTCCTTTGTGGGTTTTGGTGCAGATAAAATAAAGTCAGAACCATCCTGAAAAACGGGTCTAATCATGAGTGCGCCTTGCAATTCATCATTTTGAAGCCATTCTCCTAATACATTGTAGTAGACAAAATCACTTGCAGCTGGATTATTTCGATCAAATCCTACACCAATAAGAAAATCAGTAGTTTGTTGATAACCAATGTATACAGTGTCCTGAACGATTACCGGTGTATTAAGCTTAATTCTGGTAAATGCATTGGGCTCATTGGCCAGCTGTATGCTGTAAGGCTGAGACCTGATCTCTCCAAGTTCGGATAGCTCATTCATTACGATCACGTTAATTGCTTTTCCTGAAGGGTTATTGGGGTTGATGTCTGGAAAATGAAAATCAATGTGGGTTAATGTATCCTGCTCTTCCACTGTAAACATAGCAACTAGCCTTCCGTCATCTACGTTGATGCCTGAGGCATATTCGGCAACGCCATCATCATAAGCATAGTAGTTATGCAGGAGGTATTGATGCCTGATGGTATCATTGACCTTCAGATCAACGTTAAAAAAAACTGTATCCAGGTTGTTGTTGAGTACCTCTTCAAATAATAGTTTATCTCCAGTGCTGTAGTAAAACGTAGATTGAAAAACCTGTGAATCCAGGGTATTTATGGGGATAGTAGGGAAAACAGGCCCTTGAAGTTCTCGTTTTTCGAGTGGTAGCATAGCGCCGCCACCATCATTGCCAAGCGAAACATCCAGGTAAGTGTTTTGGGTGGTAAGGTTTTCGAGTCGATAAAAATAGTCTAGTGGGTGAGGAGAATTATCCAGATTACTTGCTTGTATATTTTGGCTCGTGAGGAATTTTTCTGGATTAGCAAAGAACTGTTGAGCAGGTACTTCGTAATAGGGAGAAAATAAAAAGGAAGCAGAACCTGATAAACTTCGATCAAAATGCAGGGTGTCAACTATATCGCGTGATTTGTTCAGGTAGATATAATCAAGGTTCCATGTATCAAATGGGCCTCCCTGGTTAATAATGGAGATAAATTTCATTTTGAAATTTTTGTGAAAGAATTGATCTCCGGATACCTGTATGATTTCCTGTCGAAACTCCTCATAACTATTGTCTATTCCACCATTGATTTCCCAGACATTGACCCAGGCAGAATCTACGGTATAGAATTGAACAACAAGCGAATCTTCCTCATCCGGTAACTCACCATTGCCGAAGGCCTGCCAATAAAAACTTAGGTAAACAGTATTTTTATCAAAAGCAGATAGTTGTGATAAATCAATGGCATGTGTTACCAGGCTATCTGCAGGTCCAGGGAAACTGTTATTTGGGCCATGTGCTCTACCAAGATTATTGAGCCCATCCAGGGTAGCTACTCTGTAAGTCGGTGAGTTTACACCATACGTCTCATTAACAAACACATCCGGACCATAAGCCCATTTATAAGGGTCAGGGGCATTATTTGATACGGCAAAATCATCCCAAAAGGGAAGGGCAAGCACGGTGTCGATTTGAATCTCATGAACCCTTGAATTTTCAGATCCAGGTTTATCAATGGGTTGTATGAAAAATTGAGCCTTTAGGATGGCTGGAATAAAAATACACAAGGTAAAAAAATACCTCATAAGTTATTATTGATCGAGTAGGGTAGGATTGACATTGAGGGAATCAGGGCTATAGATCCATATATCAACTTTTTGTCCAATTCGCATGTTGATGCCTGGGCTGGGTCTTTGTTTAAATACAGCTCCAGGGGATACTTCTTCTTGCTCATATTCGATGGTGCCATCCTCCTTTTCTACTTCTATAACGGCTATTCCTTCTTTCTCGTGTGTAACATCACCAATCTTTAAACCCGAACCAATGATGGCAAACTCTGCGCTTTCCTGATCAAGGAAGATGAGATTTGGCGACTCTAAATTAACTTTCCCAAGTCCATCACCTGCTACCAAGTCAATACTTGAACCTTTTGGGATTCTTTCACCCTCCATCACTTTTCTCCCGTCCATTCTTTGGTCCAGGACATAGTTTAACGCTATGTTAGGCTCATACCTAATTTCACCCAATCTTAAATCATAGGTTTTAAGGATAAGTTGGGCGTTTTTCACAGATCCACCTATCAATTTTGGCATTCTAACGAGAGGTGGTTTCTCTGCATTTAAGGTCACATAGATTTTTCGGTTTTGTTTCACCTTGGAATTAGGCATCGGCAATTGCCTTAATACTGAAAGTGGGGGGAGATCAGCAGAGAACCCGGAATCTTCTGTGACTTCGAAACGTAATTGTCTTTTGCTTAGAAACTGTCCAAGGTCATCATAAGTAACGCCACGCACATCAGGAACCGTCAATGTTTCCCCATGATTTGTTGTAACAGGCATGTATATGTAAAAGAAAAATAATACCAGTAATACACCAGCAATCAAAATAAATGTTAGATGCTTGATGATGTCATACCATCGGTTTGCCTTAAACAATTTCATGTGTGGTTATTTGTTACAAATATGAAACATCCTCAAATATAAACTCCCTTTTTGATTACTTATTGAATCCATAGGTGATGATCTGATCAATAAATTCATAAGGCTTCATTCCAGCTAAAGCCGCCTGATGGAAAATTGCAGTGGCTGGAGTCATTCCTGGCAGTGAATTTATTTCTATGATATAGGTTTCTACCTTATCAGGATAAATGCGAACAAAAGCGTCAATACGACAATATCCTTCTACCTTCAATGTCTCAGCTACCTTTTCCAATACCTTCTTTACTTCATCAGAAATGGCTTGTGATTTTGTTGGATCTGGATGAAATCGAGCAGGTGTGATATTTTGACCTTCACCTGCCAGAAATTTTTCTTCCAGTGAAAGCACTTCTCCACTAGCTAAGGTCTCAGATGGTTCGAATGCTTCATAGGTAACCCTGCCATTATGATTCCTGGTGATTACACCACCAGTTATTTCCAGAAATCTTTCCTGGCCATTTTTGGTGATAAGCTCTTCTACGAGGTAATAATCTTTTTGCGGGAATTCTTCGTTATCCTTGAGTCTTAAAATCTTTTTAGGCTGTTCGGGAAATGATTCTTCGGTTCTGAACATCATATCCGCAAAAGCCATGTTCTCTTCACGGTTTCGGATCATTTTCACAGCAGAGGAACATCCGTCATCAGAGGGTTTTGCTATGAATGGATAATTGAATTCATCTTCTAACTTTTCTATTTCTCTAATTGGGTCTTTGGCGTAATCGCCCTTAAATACCATACAATGTTCGGCAACATGAAAACCATTTTCACGCAGGATTTGATTGGTCCTAAATTTATCGATGGTGGTTGAGGAACTTGTGATGCCTGAACCATTATAAGGAATCTGATTTGCTTCTAGGTGCTGTTGTATGGCACCGTCTTCACCGGGTCTTCCATGTAATGCAATAAAGGCAAAATCAACCCGCTCTTTCAAATCGCTGTATGAAAGTGATTGAAGCTCCATGGATTCAGAGAAAGCGAACCTCTTCCGAATTACCTCAGCCTCCTGATTGATTTTTATCAGGATTTCATGCTTTTCACTGGTGTCTAATACTTTCTCCCGAATATCATCTGCATTGTCTTTGAGCATCACATTGATTGGCAATTGAAAAAGATCGTGGTTATTTTCATCACCAGTGAGAAAAACGGGGATGGGGTGATATTTGATTGAAGAAGCGAGCTTCTCATAAATGTTGCGCCCACTTTCAATACTAATGTGACGTTCAGAAGAAAAACCACCCATGATTACGGCCACATTAATTTTCTTTACTTCGGTCTTTGCCTTTTTATTTATTTCCTGCCCAAGCTGCCATAATTGCTTATTCAGCTGTAGGGTTTGTTTTCCGGTTTTAGTCCTTGCTTTTAATGACTCTTCAATGATGTAGGTCAAAAACTGCGAGGGGTTAAGCCCAATCTCGGCAGCTTGATGAAAAAAGAAAGATGATGGAAGCATTCCTGAAGTCGTATTTGGATCGTTGAGAATGATGCTGCCATCTTTTTTATAAAACCCATCAATACGCGCATATACCTGTCCATGTATGGCATGAAATAAAGATTGACACTTACTTCGTATATGCTCTATTACATCCGTTGGGAGGTCTATTGGAGTAACCTTTCTGCTGATTCCTGGCAAATACTTTGATCGATAATCAAATAATTGGGTCTGCTTACGTATTTCAGTAGGCGGAAGCGCCAAAGGAGTGCCGTCAGGAAGGGTGATTACAATACAGGAAAACTCAATGCCTTCTAAGAAAGACTCAATAATGATTTCAGCTTCTCCTTCTGGTGCAATCAACACAACTTCCTCTTTTTCTGTTTGATCCAGGACTTGCCAAAGCTTTTCGGGATGAGAAATTACCTCATCATCCAGAATTACGGGAAAACCGAGCCCTTCTCTGATGTCTGTAAAACGAACAAGGAAATCTCTTTTTTCCTCATCAGCCAAGTTGTTCCATTGCTCAATTTGGAGGGTCTTAATAAAAAATGATTTATCTATGGCTTCTTTAAGCTGCTCTTTTGATTTTACAATGGTAATTCCGATTGATGATCCCTGGTGAGGGGATTTGACTACCAGGGGTAAACTCAGGGAATCTTCGATTTCTTTGATCAATTTTGACTGATCTGTAAACCAATCATTTCTTGAAACCTGAAGGTGTTTGGGTAACTCGAATTCAGCTGAATGGAGAATCTTTTTCTGAATGGATTTATCAATTCCGATACTACTGGGAAGAATGCCCGCTCCTGAATAGGGGATACCATACCATTCGAGTATGCCTTGGATGTTGCCATCTTCACCATATGGGCCATGTAGTGTCAGAAAGGCAAAATCAAGAATTTCTTTAAAGGATGAAGGCTCAATTTTCTTGCCAACGCTACTGATACTTTTGGCTATTTTCTGCTCATCCTCTCTTATTGATTCAGCATAAACCTGGAAAAAGTGTTTACTTTCAGGAAGTTGATCTGCTGCGGGGTAAAAGTCTCTGATGGTACCTTTGTAAAGGTATTGCCAATCCAGCTGGATGAAATTTCCTAAACTGTCAACAAAAATTGGAATGGGAGTAAAAAGTGATTTGTCCAGGTTATCATAAACAGTTCGTCCTCCAGCAAAGGATACTTCCCGCTCTCGTGATTGTCCACCAAAAAAAATTCCAATTCTCATGGGCAGTAAAATTAAGTCAGATGAGATTGTTTATTGACTAATAAACAATCTTTTGGTTTCCGAAAAGCTTTGACCAATGACTCTTACGAAGTAAAACCCTGATTTTGAAGGTGCTGTAAACTCATAGATCTGGTTTAAAGTCTCAGAATACCGCTCATTATAGATGATCCTGCCTGATAAATCAATTAATTGAATAAGTACCTCTTCTTTTCTTTCCAAATTAAATCCAACCTTGAAAAACTTTTCAGTGGCTGGATTAGGAAATACCGTAATGTTATTTTCTAGTTGAAGAATATCTGGATCATCTACTGTAAAAATCTCAATGTCATCCAGGTATAGGTTGTTCCCGGTACCATTGGTAAAGACAAAGGCCAATCTAAAATTATCTATACGCTGCAGTTCATCGCCTGCTTGTAAATGTAAAATATTGGTTAGGCTAAGGAATTCTGATCTCCAATCGTTATCACTGACAGGTGTCCAATCGCCAGAAAATGCCTTGATAGCTAAAGAATCACTATTTTTATTATAGATCACCTCATCATACGATTGTCCGCAATTGGTAGATAATAGAATTTTTAGGTTATCTAATAGTTGTCCATTAGATGCGTAGGATACCCTGAATTTTAACGCTGCCTCTTCGTATGTCTCTGTATTTAATGTGGGGCTAACAAACCATGATTCATTGCCCACATTTGTTGAATTAAAGGCGCTCGCTTTTAATACGTGATTTTCATCAATAGTAAATGTTTCAAAAACAGGATTGTTTGAAGCTTCATTAATTACCCAGGGGTCGAATTCAAAATTCTGCCTGACAGGTATTGATTCACTGTCCTGATTTAATGTTGCATAGTAATTCAACCGGTTGTTAGCAGCATATTCATCAACCCGCTGATCTACGGATATGATTTCAAACTGATGACGGTTTAGTCCATTTTGTAAATTGCTTTGTAGGATGAGGTTTTGAGTCGCACCCGAACTTAAGTTTAAGTTTGAATATTGAAACCCTTCAGAACCACTTTCTGATTCATAAGAGATCAGAATATTGTTTACCGTTTCGTAACCATAATTTTTCACTTCCAGAACGGGAGCGAATTCCTCATAACATGAAACCTGAGAGACATTACTAATTTGTCTGATGCCGACATCATAGGCTAGCAAATTATCTGAATTGATCGAAATGCTATCCAGGTAGAGATTGTTGCCTCCTCCATTTACCCCGATAAAAGCAATTTGGACAAATTCGTTTCCCGTATATGGCGTGAGATTGATCAATTCAATCTCCCAATCAAAAGGTGATAATGGTGTAAAAGGCTGACTTTGAGGCAAAGCAGTAGTTCTTAGGTTATCACCATATTTTTCAAACAGGTAGGTGGATACCGGAAAATTATCTCCACAATCAGTACTAATCGCCACAATAAGTCCATCATTGTATATACTATCAAATCGGGATGCATAGGCATACTTAAAAGACAACAGTGCGGTGCTCAAGGCGGATAGATCCAGTACTTTAGTCATTAATAGGTCCAGTGAGCCAATGTCTGTTTGAGAATTGTAAAAATTAAGTGATGCTGCCTTGTTTAGTGCAGCATTATCAGGTGCTGTAACCACGTTCCAATTAGAGTTTCCCCCAAGTTCTTTTTGTGTGCTTACAGCTAAAGAACCTTCAAAGTCTTCCTCAAAAGGGATTAAGGAAGATTCGTTAGGAGTAAGTTGTAGCACTTTTTCATCATTGATCTGGTTCTGATCTAGAATGCCATTTGTAGAAAGTACTCTAAAACTCACTTTGTTGAAGATTGATTGATTGATAGAGACTGGCGAAAAGTTTACCAATCCTACTTGTAATGGAGTCAAGTTGCCTGGTTCATTTATTATTTCTATAAGCTGATCATTTATATAAAACCCGATGGAATAAGACGTAATAGGGTCAGTACCATAATTCCTGATTTCAATCGCAGGATCAAGTATTTCAGCACAGTCAGCAATGATCGGTGATACTATTTCTCTTACACCCAAATCGTTGGCATATTGAATAGGGTCAACAAGACCGGGCGAAGTAAGTAAGGAATTTCTTCGAGGACTATATTCAAGAATAAGCCGCATGCGTTCTTTTTGATCAAGGGTGAACAAATTCATACACTCATCATCCGTATAGTCCATAAAATTCATAAACATGGGAGGGCCTTCTGAGCAAATACGTTGATTATCCGGAAATGAACAATTGGCACTTTTTCCAGCGTAACTACCTGAGGCTAGAGGGGTGTCATCACAATAATCGTCCACATTACAAGCACCATCTCCCCATATATGTCTTAACCCAAAGTAATGACCCAATTCATGGGTGGCTGTTCTGCCATAGGAGTCAAAAGATGTGGTATTGGTGTTGACACCTACCCACAGATAATCTATTACCAATCCGTCTGTAAGCCGGTAATTATCGATAAAGCTCTCCAATCCGGGTAGGTTTGAGAATGGATATTGGGCATTGCCTAAAAAATTACCTGATAGGTTAGTTACCCAAATATTTAAATAATCTTCTGCTGGCCAGTAACTCTCACTTTTAAGGAGTCCGTCGTCTTGTACAGCATTGTACTGACTTTTGGATCCTTGTCTTCTTACAATTCCACTCGTTGGTAAACCCTCTGGATCCTGCCTGGCGAGCACAAAACTAATTTCTGTGTCTGCTGCTACTGGTAAAAACACAGATGGAGTGCTAGATGCATCTGCATTCTCTCTCTGAAAATCCTGATTCAGGATATCTATTTGGTCGAATATTTGTTGGTCCGAAATATTAACACCGCTACCAACTGGTTCACCATTGTGTATGATATGAATGACTATTGGAATGGTGTAAATGAGATCAGTTTCTGCATTTCGTTGAAACCTGAACGACTGCTTTTGAGCTTTTCTTTGTTGAAGCCACGCTTCAAAATTTTCACTCTGGTTAAGGATTAACTGGTTTGTAGGGGTGATATTTGATGCACAGCGTTCCTGTGCATAAGAAATAGCCACATGGCAAATGAATATGAAGGCTAGAATGCCTCTCATATCACATCATTCTTTGAGGTAAAACAGCATTTGGATCTTCAGGATCTGTAATGTTGACAGCTTCTACTGAGGTTACCTCTGGAACAGCTCTTTTAATCGCTTCTTCTACACCTGCCTTCAAGGTCATAGTTGACATGGGGCAATTACCACAACTACCTAAAAGCTCAAGAAACACTTTGTTATCGCTATTTACTTCCAGAATCCTCACATTTCCACCATCAGCTTCAAGATAGGGCCTGATACTGTCTAGTGCACTTTCAATTCGATGGGTAAGACTCAGTTCAGGCATTCATTTCCACTTTATTGGTTTTTGCTAAAGTTGCGTTTCTAATGGCTATTTGCTGTGCCAAAGATGAAGCCAAATCACTAAATGCGTTTGCTGTAACATCATCTTTGAGAACTGCGGGATAGCCGGAATCACCACTTTCTCGGATTGATTGAACAATCGGTATCTGACCAAGATAAGGAACTTCCTGGCTTTCAGCTAATTGTTTTCCTCCTCCTTCACCAAAGATAAAGTATTTATTGTCAGGAAGTTCTTCTGGCGTGAAATATGCCATATTTTCAACAAGTCCCAAGATAGGGACATTTATCTGGGGCTGTTTAAACATCATGAGCCCTTTGATTGCATCAGCTAAAGCAACTTTTTGCGGTGTTGTCACAATTACAGCACCTGTAACAGGAACTGACTGAACAAGTGTTAGGTGAATGTCACTTGTTCCGGGAGGTAGATCTATTAATAGGTAATCTAACTCACCCCATTTGGTGTCACCCAGAAACTGTTTTAGTGCAGAACTGGCCATGGGACCACGCCAAACTACTGCATTACCGGGAGGGCTTAGAAAACCTATGGACATCAGCTTTACATTATACTGTTCGATAGGAATGATCAGGTTTTTATCACCAACTTTTTCTACGCCTGGTTGCTCATGTTCACAATTAAACATGGTGGGAATAGAGGGACCAAAGATGTCAGCATCGATCAATCCAACTTTCGCACCCGTCTTTGCCAAGGAAACAGCCAGATTTGCAGAAACAGTAGATTTCCCGACACCACCTTTACCAGAGGCTATCGCTATAATGTTTTTTACCCCCTGAAGGATAGGAGTGGAAGACCTGGTGGTAGTCACCGAAGAGGTCATCTCTATGTCTAGTTTAACATCATCTCCAAGATTTCGATACATGGCGCCCTCACAATCTTTTCTAATAATTTCTTTGAGCGGACATGCAGGTGTTGTTAAGACTACTTTGAAAGAGATGTTTTTACCTTCAACTTCGACATCCTGAATCATTCCCAAAGTGACTAAATCCTTTTTCAGGTCAGGATCCTGAACTTCACTTAATGCTTTCAGTATATCTTCTTTGGTAATGCTCATAGGTTAAGGCTTTTTGCAAGTTTAAGTAAGACCCGTGTAGGAACAAACATATCCTATAACAAGTTCTTTGGTTTCGGTGTTAAGTTTTTTGCTTTTTCTGCTTAGCTGCGGGAAACAATATGTTATTTAAGATTAGGCGGTATCCTGCAGAATTCGGATGCAAATTTAGATCTGTGGGCTCTTCGTTTACATAATGCTGATAGTCCTCAGGGTCATGTCCACCATAAAAAGTCCAAAAACCCTTACCCAATACACCATGGATGTACCTTGCCTCATTGATGGATCGGGTTTCACCCATGATAACAACATCTGATTTAATCAGGTCTTTCTTAAATGCAGTGGTTTGTCCCATAAACCCTTTGATGATTTTCTCATGGTTTTGAGTAAGCATGGTTGGAATCGGATCCCATTTAGCTGAGAATTGAAATAAGCTAAAAAAATCATTGGACTGGTTGAGCCCTCTGTTTTGTTGTTGGTTATCAATACTGGAGTATTCATACTCTAGCTCGTTGCGTTCCAGTTCAAAGTTCTCAAATGCCATCGTTTTACTAAAGTCGAGTTTTCGTTGGGCCTGTGGATCCGCCGGGTCACCATCATAAATAGATTCAACAATGTCGATGCCTTCAGCAGCAAGGGCAATGTCATAAGTATCGGAAGCTGAGCACATGGCAAAAAGAAACCCACCACTGGCAACGTAGGATTTTATTCGCTTCACAATGGCAAGTTTTAGGTGTGATACTTTAGAAAAACCATGTTTACGTGCAGATTCCTCATATTCTTTTTGCTGTTGCTGGTACCATGGGAAATGATGATAGGTCTTGTAAAACTTCCCGAATTGGCCGGTAAAATCTTCATGGTGAAGGTGTAGCCAATCATATTTAGGAAGTTCATTATACATGACATCATCATCAAAAATGACTTCATAAGGTATTTCGGCGTAGGTGAGCACAAGTGTGACCGCATCATCCCAGGGCTGCTTACTTTTCGGACTGTAAACTGCTATTTTAGGGTATTTTTCGAGCTTCATAACGTCCATATTTGAAGATGGACTTGATATCTCAGCAAGGATGCTGTTTGCCTGTGCGTCGGAGATTAGTTGGTAGGAGACCCCTCTGATTACGCACTCATTTTCGATCTGTTGATGGTGTTTGATTAAAAAGCTACCTCCCTGATAGTTCAATAGCCAGTCAACTTCTACCTCCTGAGTTAGCACCCAATAAGCGATGCCATATGATTTCAAATGATTTTTCTGAGAATTATCCATCGGGATATATAAGTAGGCTGCCCTTAACTGCAATCCAATCATTAATATTGCCGTTGATAATAAATATTTAATCATTTGAATCTGAATTTAGATTTACAACGTTACAACTCCATGGATAGTTTAGTGTTCAAGATTAGTAATTGTATCCGATGGATTTAACAGAAAATATAAAGGAAGGCATTAAGTCAATAAATGCCAACAAGCTTCGGACAATTCTCACGGCTACAATCATTGCAATTGGAATTACGTCATTAGTGGGCATACTCACTGCCATTGATGGTATACAGTTGTCTATTGAAGAGAGCTTTAGTAATCTTGGTGCCAATACTTTTGATGTAGAGAGTAAGCGGCTTGATAGAGGTTCCAGGGAAGGCAAAACGACAAAGGCCTTTCCTCCACTAACCTACAATGACTTAAAAACATTTAAAGCACGATATACAGGTCCGGGTATCGTGAGTGTCAATGCCACTGTAACGGGTAATGCTGAAGTTAAAAGGGGGTCAAAGGTTACCAATCCAAACAGTCGGGTGCTTGGTGGTGATTATGATTATCTGGTTGTGGATGGTTATGATGTAGAGCTTGGAAGGACTTTTTCATTTAGTGAAGTGGAAAATGGGGCATTGGTAGCCATAATTGGTAATGATATTAGAAATACTCTATTTGAAGATAGTGAATACCCGATCGATGACCACATTACCGTTCTTGGACAAAGGTTTCAGGTAGTGGGTATTTTAGGTACTCAAGGAGGTTCCGGGGGGAATAACTCAGTAGACAGAATGGTATTGGTTCCAACTTTGACTGCCCGAAGATTGGCAGGAGGAAGGAGCTTAAATTATGAGGCCACAGTATCGATTCCTAACAATACCCAGATCGAAGGAGCCACAGGAGTAGCAACTGGCTTGATGCGCTCAATCAGGCAAGACCCAGTAAAATCTGAGGATTCCTTCGAAATTACATTGAATAGATCCCTGGCTGAAAGGCTTGGGGATATAACTGGTTATTTAAGAATTGGTGGTTTTTCTATCGGTTTTATCACACTATTAGGAGCATCCATTGGATTGATGAATATTATGCTGGTCTCCGTTACAGAAAGGACAAGAGAGATAGGAATAAGAAAAGCACTTGGTGCAACCCCCTCAAAAATCAGACAACAGTTTCTTATTGAAGCTATTGTAATATGTCAAATGGGAGGTGTTGGAGGAATAATATTAGGTATTGGGATTGGCAACCTGGTTTCAAACATCATTAGCTCCGGATCCTTTGTGGTGCCCTGGTTGTGGATTTTGTTTGGTGTAGTGGTAGGAACTTTGGTTGGACTGATTTCAGGTGTGCTTCCTGCTCACAAGGCTTCTAAACTAGACCCAATTGAATCATTGAGATTCGAATAATAAATTACTGCTGATGAATGAATTACTTTCAGAAAGACTAAGAGAAGCTGTTCGTGATGTACCAGATTTTCCTAAGCCGGGTATTTTATTTAAGGACATAACACCAATCCTTGCAGACCCCATATTGAGTTTGCAGGTTAGTGAAGCTTTTTATCATTATTGGTCATCTACTGAAATTGACGCTGTGGCAGGCATAGAATCCCGAGGGTTTATCTATGGACTACAATTGGCGCAACAGTTAAATGTGCCGTTTATACCCATTAGAAAAGCTGGGAAATTACCTTATAAAACCATAAGTCATGCCTATGACCTCGAATATGGTAGTGCAGAGATAGAGATGCATGAAGATGCGATTAAAGCTGGAGACAGGATATTGATCCACGATGATTTATTGGCAACTGGCGGTACGGCACAAGCGGCACATCAACTCATATCTAAAATGAAAGGTAAGGTTATTGGATTCTCTTTTTTGATAGAATTAGCTTTTCTTGATGGCAGAAAACTATTAAAAAAATCAGAACCTAACATTGATGTTCAATCACTTATAAGTTACTAGTTACTTATAACCTGAATGATGTTTACTTCGCTGACTCTTCCCAGTGCGTCAAATCTTAGTGCCAACCTTTTCTGTGCCTGTCCATCACATTTAGCAGATAGGTTATAGTAAAAGAACTTTTGATTTCTACTATACAATTCATGCTCATCGGGATTGCCAAGTAAATGTTGAATTTCATTTTGATTAGATGCCAGGAGCAGCTCTTCATTGTCAATTAAAACCTTTGCTTCAGATAAGCGGTTTTGTGCGCAGGTTAGCTGTTTTGACCAATTGTCCTGATTGAACCCATCAATTGTCAATGTTTGGTAACAAGAGATCAGAGAAAATAGACAAATTATAACCCAGGACTTATTCATTATGGCTTCAGAGATTAATGCAATCAAAAAAAATCAGTAGATAATTAATAGTTCAAGAAAAAATTGACCTTATCTAATTGCTTTAAACATTAAACTTAATTGAATTCTAACAGTAGTAGGTGATCTTTTGTTCTACTTTTGTGCACGTATTATAACGCAATTTACAAATGCTCAAAGTTGTCAATCTCGTAAAAATATTTTCTGTATTTATCTTTCTTGGTACCCTTACCCTGATATATGCCTACATGCCTATCATGGTAAAACTAGCGGAAGAAGGTGAGTTGGAAATTCAAAAGGAGAATTTCTTCTATGCCAGCATCGGGATATTTGTTGTAGTGAACCTCGCGATATTGGTTATCCAAAACATATTAAATGCAAAATTATCTAGTGAAGTACTTAAATCATGGATAGGCGGGTTCACTTTCGTATTTAATCTTTACCTGTCTTTTTTAGTTGGATACATGGGTGTATTCAATAACCTTTCACATATATCTGCAAATAGTTATTTCTATTTGAATTGGTTGGGGCCTATTCTTTTGTTGCTCTGGCTAATTGGTCTAATTTTTCTTATTCTGAAAAGAAAATAGAAGAATCTGAATACCAGCTAATTACCGTCCCTCACTTAAATTAAAATCCCAAATAGCACTGTTTTTTTTCTATTTGAAGCATAGGATTTTTATCTAAATTCAAGCCTCAGTTGGTAAGTGAGTACAATTTTTCAATAAAGTAAAAATGGCGGAAGTTCAATATACAGAGGATAGTATAAAGTCTCTGGACTGGAAAGAGCATATCAGGTTAAGACCTGGTATGTATATCGGAAAACTTGGGGATGGTTCAGCTCATGATGATGGCATCTATGTACTAGTAAAGGAAGTATTGGATAATAGCATAGATGAACACATGATGGGACATGGAAAAACCATCACAATAAAGGTATCCGACCGAAAAGTAGTAGTTAGAGATTTTGGTCGTGGCATTCCATTAGGCAAGGTTGTTGACTGTGTGTCTAAAATTAATACAGGCGGCAAGTATGACAGTGGTGCCTTTCAGAAATCAGTAGGACTGAATGGGGTAGGAACCAAGGCAGTCAATGCACTAAGTAAATATTTTAAAGTACAGTCATTTAGAGAAGGAGAATCAAAATTGGCTGAGTTTGAAAGAGGTGTTGTAACCAACGATGCGAAGGTTTTTAAATCAGAAGAGAGAAATGGTACACTGATTGAGTTCGAGCCTGATGATCAGGTATTCAAACATTTTCATTTCATACCAGAGTTTCTTGATAATTTGTTATGGAATTATGCTTACCTCAATGCTGGGTTAACCATCAATTTCAATGGTCGCAAGTATCACTCTGAAAATGGATTACATGATCTTTTAAGTAGGAAAGTGGATGAAGAAACATTGCGATATCCTATTATTCACCTTAAAGGTTCAGATATCGAAGTGGCTTTGACACATGCCAATCAGTATGGAGAGGAATATTATTCTTTTGTGAATGGCCAACATACTACACAGGGCGGTACTCATTTAGCTGCGTTCCGAGAATCCATTGTGAAGACAGTAAGAGACTTTTATAAAAAGGAATTTGATGCTTCAGATATACGTGCATCTGTCGTTGCTTCTATTGCTGTAAGAGTTCAGGAGCCTGTTTTTGAGAGTCAGACAAAGACGAAGCTCGGTTCTCAAAATGTAGCACCGGAAGGGCCTACCATGAGGACTTTTATCAATGACTTCATGAAGAAGGAGTTAGATAATTACCTGCATCAACATGCGGATGCAGCAGATGCACTTTTAAAGCGGATTCTTCAATCAGAACGTGAGCGAAAGGAGATTGCGGGTATCAAGAAACTGGCCAACGAACGTGCTAAAAAGGCCAATTTGCACAATAAAAAGCTAAGAGATTGCCGCCTCCATTTCAATGATAAAAAGGCAGATCAGGAGAAGTTGGAAAACACCATGATCTTCATCACCGAAGGGGATTCAGCCAGTGGTTCAATAACGAAATCAAGAGATGTACAGACACAAGCAGTCTTTAGTCTTAGGGGAAAACCTTTCAATTGTTATGGACAGACCAAGAAAGTTGTTTACGAAAATGAAGAGTTTAACCTGTTACAGCATGCCTTAAATATTGAAGATGGTCTGGAAGGATTGAGATATCGTAAGATTGTCATTGCCACAGATGCAGATGTTGATGGTATGCACATCCGATTGTTATTGCTAACCTACTTTTTACAATTTTTTCCAGAGTTGGTAAGAAATGGGCATGTGTATATTCTGGATACTCCACTATTTAGGGTACGCAATAAGAAAGAAACGATCTATTGTTATTCCGAGCAGGAGCGAAGAAACGCTATAGAAAAACTTGGTAATAAGCCTGAGATTACGCGTTTTAAAGGATTAGGTGAGATATCTCCGGGTGAGTTTGCCGGTTTTATTGGTGAGGATATTCGATTGGAGCCTGTGATCATGCAAAAAGATACAAAAACCAAAGATTTGCTATCCTTTTACATGGGGAAGAACACTCCTGAAAGGCAGGAGTTTATCATCAACAAACTCAAAGTAGAAAAGGATATTGTAAAAGAGGAAGGAGAAATACCACTACTTGAAGTATGAGGAACCCAAGGATTGATTTTACGCTTTTATCCCTTGTTTTTTTATTAATAGGGTTTAGTTCTTGCAATAAAGATGAGGAAGCTCCCACTTTCAATTATGTGCTTGATTATGAAGAAGTCAATACCATCTCTGCTGCCACTGTGAGAAATGCAGTAGTTTTTCTTCAATTAGACATACCAGTAGCTGAACTGGAATATGATGTAACAGTATATAAAGTGAAATACACTACCCAATACAAAGGCGAGGAGATTATTGCCTCTGGTATTGTTGCTTTGCCAGATATGAGTGATTCGAAAGGTACCTTGAGTTTTCAACATGGAACAATCGCAGCAGATTCCCAGGCTCCATCAAATAGCTTGAGCACTAATGACCTGTTGGTATATGCAACGGTTGCTTCAACCGGGTTAATTGTATCAATACCTGATTACATTGGTTTTGGTTCTTCTGTTGATGTTATGCATCCCTATTACGTAGAAGCGCTCTCTGCCAGTGCTGTTGTTGATCAGTTATACGCTGCGCGTGAACTGGCCAAGGCAGAAGGGGTAAGTGTTCCTGCGGATTTATATCTGGCAGGATATTCTCAGGGTGGATATGTAACAATGGCTACCCATAAATATTTTGAAGCGCAGGGCATTGATGGTTTTTCACTGAAAGCTTCATTTCCAGCAGCAGGTGGTTATGATGTAAAAGGAGTGAGAGACTATTTCTTTGAATTGGATACCTATGACGAACCCTTCTACATGGCATATGTGGCTGAATCATATCGCATTACCTATGAAAGGACCGAACCGCTAACTGATTATTTTAAAGAGCCTTATGGTTCTCTGATACCCGATTTATTCGGAGGAGATTTATCAGGTAGTGAAATCAATTCACAGTTGACCACTGTGGTAGCTGATTTAGTTGAGGAAGATTACCTGGTAAATAATGATGCTTCAACTTATGACAAGATCAATCAGATATTTGAAGACAATAGTTTGACGGATTGGAAACCAACTATTGATATGTATATGTATCATGGAAGTGAGGATATCACGGTTCCCTATCAAAATTCAGTCAGTGTTTTTCAAGGGTTCGATTCGAACGCAGTGATTTTCCTGACCATCGAAGGAGGCACACATGCAACAAGTTTTTTGCCATATGTGGAGGATATTTCCAAGCGTTTAGTTGATTATATCAATTGAAAGTGTAGATAATTGTGAAGGTGTAACTGATTGAACACTTAGTAGGATAAAAATTTTGTGGTTTCAACTTTTTAATGTGTAATGAGCGAAGAAAAAGGTAAAAACGGAGAAGAAGAATTACATGATGTTATCCCAGTTTCGGGGATGTACGAGAATTGGTTTTTGGATTATGCGTCATACGTAATTCTTGAGCGGGCAGTTCCAGCAATTGAAGATGGGCTAAAGCCAGTTCAAAGGAGAATCATGCATGCAATCAAGGAGATGGATGATGGTCGGTTTAATAAAGTAGCCAACGTCATTGGTAGTACCATGCAATATCACCCACACGGGGATGCTTCCATATCTGATGCGATTGTCAATATTGGACAGAAAGATCTATTACTTGATACCCAGGGAAATTGGGGGGACGTAAGGACGGGTGATGGTGCTGCCGCGGCCAGATACATTGAGGCTCGATTATCAAAGTTTGCACTGGAGGTCATTTATAACCCTCAAACTACAGATTGGCAACTTTCCTATGATGGTCGAAAGAAAGAGCCCGTAACATTCCCAGTGAAGTTTCCCTTATTATTGGCTCAGGGTGTTGAGGGGATCGCCGTTGGTCTTTCTACTAAAATACTACCGCACAATTTCTTAGAGCTACTTGAAGCCTGTATAGCTATTTTAAAGGGTAAGAAACCTACCATATATCCTGACTTTCAGACAGGTGGTAAGATTGATGTTTCTGACTACAATAATGGAAAAAGGGGTGGAAAAGTCAGGGTTCGGGCAACTATTGAAGAATTGGATGCTAAAACAATCGTGATCAAAGACATTCCGTTCAGTACAACTACTACTTCATTGATTGATTCAATTGTAAAAGCAAATGACAAAGGTAAGATCAAGATCAAACAGGTAGTAGATAACACGGCTAAGGACATTGAAGTACAAATCAAATTGGCCCCTGGTGTTTCCCCTGATATCACCATTGATGCCTTATATGCATTCACTGACTGTGAGGTTTCAGTATCACCAAATGCATGCGTAATCATACAGGATAAGCCACATTTCGTCGAAGTCACAGAAATACTTAATCATTCCGTTGAGCAAACGGTTGCCCTACTACGTCAGGAGTTAGAGATCAGGAAAGGTGAGTTGCTGGAGAAGATCCTGTTCTCTTCACTGGAAAAAATCTTTATTGAAAATAGGATATATAGAGACATAGAGGAATGTGAAACATGGGAAGATGTAATTGATACAATTGACAAGGGACTCGACCCTTTTAAAGCTCAGTTTTATCGAGAGATTACACATGATGATATCGTTAGGTTGACAGAGATTAAAATCAAAAGGATCTCTAAATTCGATACTTTCAAGGCAGATGAACTGATGCGCAAGTTCGAAGAGGAATTAAAAGAAACAGAACATCACCTAGCTCATATTACAGACTTCTCGATAGCCTATTATCAGAATTTGATCAGTAAGTACGGGAAAGGAAGGGAACGAAAAACCGAGATTGCCAATTTTGATACCATTGCTGCAACATTTGTTGCCGCCAACAATGCCAAACTGTATGTGAATAGGGAGGATGGCTTCATTGGTTATGGACTTAAAAAGGATGAGCTCATTGGTGAGTGTTCGGACATTGACGATATCATTGTTTTCAGGAAAGACGGTAAATGTGTAGTCACAAAGATTCAGGATAAGGTTTTTGTCGGGAAGGACATTCTTTATGCTAATGTGTTCAAAAAAGGGGATGAGCGCATGGTCTACAACCTGGCTTACGTAGATGGGAAAACGGGTCGTTCAATGGCCAAGCGTTTTCAGGTAATGTCAGTAACCAGAGACCGTGAATATGACCTGACAAAAGGAGCGAAAGGTTCTAAGGTTCATTATTTCACAGCGAATCCAAATGGAGAAGCTGAAATAGTAACTGTTTACCTTACTGCCGCTTCAAAGGCTAGAAAGAAAGTATTTGATTTTGATTTTGCTGAATTAGAGATAAAAGGACGTGGTGCTGGAGGTAATATCCTGACTAAATATCCAGTTAGGAAAGTTCAGTTCAAAGAAGCTGGTGGGTCTACCCTGGGAGGACTGGATATTTGGTATGATGAGATTGTAGGTAGGTTAAATACGGATAATCGAGGAACCAAATTAGGGAATTTTGGAGCTGATGACCTCGTCATCGTTTTTTATAAAGACGGTTCCTATGAACTTACCTCTTTTGAGCTTACAAATAGATATGAACCTAATCAGGTCATATCATTGACTAAGTTTGATCCCGAACAGTCAGTAAATGCAGTACACTTTGATGGAGATTCAAAAGTCACTTACGTAAAGAGATTCCTGGTTGAAACTAGCACCATTGGTAAGCGGTTTAACTTCATCAGTGAAAGTAAGGGTTCGAAACTATTCTTTGCCAACAATGACTCATCCACCTTAGTAGATGTGAAATATAAGGAGGGAAGGAGTCATCAAAATAAAAAATATGAGCTTGATCAGCTGATTGAAGTTAAAGGTTGGAAAGCCATCGGAAATAAATTTCCTGTCCAAAACTTATTGGAAGTAACACCGATAATAACAGAAAAAGAACCGGTAAAGGAGGAGGGGAGTAATGCTATTGAGAAGTTAAAATCCACGATAAAGGAAGAAGTTGAACAAGAGGATAATCAATTAGGGTTATTCAATAAAAATGAAAAGGATAATAACTAGGATTCAATGCCATTAAAAAAGTCTCTTAAACTAGGTGCTTTTTTGGGGTTTATTCTCCTTGCCAGCTTATTGGCTATTAATTTCTGGATTGTAAGCAGCACGGTAAACAAGATTCATTATGAACCGGAAGGTTTAGTAAGTGGAAGGGTGGGATTGATACTTGGGACTAGTAAAAGAACCACACAGGGACATAATAATAAATACTTTGACGAACGTATTACCACCGCTGTTGAGCTGTATAATAGCAACAAGGTGGAGCAATTGATCGTGAGTGGCGACAATAGAACCAGGTACTACAATGAACCCAAGGATATGTTGAATGCCCTGATGGATAAGGGAATACCGGAATCCTCAATTATATTAGATTATGAAGGGATAAGTACATTGGATTCAGTCGTTAGATCTAAGCTTGTTTTTAAGAAGGATAAAATATTGATTATTACTCAAGACTTCCATTGCTATCGCGCATTATTTATTGCCAATTATTTCGGAATTGATGCGGAAGCGTATTCAGCAGATAATAGAGGTGAATTACCTGCCTTTTTAGCGTTAAGAGAAATTTTAGCACGTTTAAAGGCTGTATTTGACCTTTATATATTTAAAGAATCCCCGAATTATTTTTAATCTAATACGCTCCATCGCCACAAGCGCTATTTTAACCCAAAATTGTTATTGCATTCGTACAATCAAAAGGCTAATTTTACTATTTTCGATCTAAATAAAGTAGTTGAGGAATATGGTTAAGGAATTTGAAGGATTAAGGGAGGATGAAATTAGTGTTTTACTCAAAGCTCCTGCTTATGTAGCTATCCTGATTGGTGGAGCCGATGGTACCATCGATAAAAAGGAACACGAGGAAGCGATTGATATATTAAAGATTAAGCAGAGTAAAGCCAGGGAACAACTACTTGATTATTTCAATGAGGTAGGGAAGACTTTTGAAGCAGATTTTGATCAATTAATTGATGATCTTCCTGAAGATGTGGAAGAGCGTACAAAGAAGATCTCAGCAGAATTAAGGAAGCTGAATTTTATTTTCCCAAAGATTGATAATACTTTCTGCGTTAAGCTTTATGCCAGTCTCCTGGAATATGCTAAGAGAATTGCTGAGGCTTCTGGTGGCGTATTGGGTTATTTGTCTGTGAGTTTTGAAGAATCTCAGCTGGTTGAGTTGAAGATGATTCATAACCCAAAGAAGTAAATAGAGGTGGTCATTAATCTACAGTTTTGAATGGGTAGAGCTAGTATAATTCCCCCACTCAGACTGGTATTTTTCATGTGGCTCATCTATACCATTCAATTTTATATGTATATTGATTTTGGAGTGTTCGGTATCCTTCCAAGATCATTAGTAGGCATCCTTGGAATCTTCACAGCGCCATTGATTCATGGTAGTATGGCTCATCTGATATCCAATACCTTTCCAGTCTTGTTTTTAGGATCAACGGTATATATTTTTTATGATAAAATTGCGCCGATGGTTTTTATCCAATCCTATTTTTTAACCAATGTTCTTGTTTGGGCTTTTGGTAGACCTTTTTATCATATTGGCGCTAGTGGATTAGTTTATGCTTTAGCTGCCTTCCTAATATTCACTGGTATTTTTAGACGCAACTTCCGTTCTATCTTTATTTCATTAATCATATTACTGGTATATGGGGGATTGGTATATGGTATTTTCCCTTATAATGACCGCATAAGTTGGGAGTCTCATTTATTTGGAGCACTTACTGGTCTTGGTATTGCATTCGGAATGAGTCGTATCAAAAATGTTAGTAGCTAAAAGCTAATATATTTAGTAAATAACTAATATAAATAGTATATTAGTCCTATGATAAAAGGACGAGGATCACAATTCAACCCATCAAACCCATTTCAGAAACAAGCAATAGCCTTTGAACATATTGAAGGAATTGATGAAGATACCCGATCAGATAATCCAGATATCCAACTGTTTTATGAATCAGTAAAGAATCCGCTGAGCAAAAATGATAGTCCGGACCTCAAATTAAACTATTCAATCAATCCATATCAAGGTTGTGAGCATGGATGTGTGTATTGTTATGCGAGAAACTCACATACCTATTGGGGGTTTAGTGCAGGCTTGGATTTTGAGCATAAGATTGTGGTTAAAAAAGACATTGCCAGCCAATTGGAAAGGCGATTTCTTGCTCAGGGATGGAAGAGTCAGGCAATTATGATTAGCGGGAATACAGATTGCTACCAGCCTATTGAGCAGAAGCTGAAATTGACGAGAAGTATATTAGAGGTTGCACTGAAATTTAGAAATCCTATAAGCATAATCACTAAAAATGCTTTAATACTGAGAGATATAGATCTACTGAGCGCACTTGCAAAACATCAATTGATTCATGTGTATTTTTCAATTAATACATTGGATGAGTTTTTGAGAAGGAAACTAGAGCCAAGAACATCTAGTCATCAAAAAAAGCTAAAGGCTATTGCTGAACTTACCAGCGAAGGTATACCTGTAGGTATTATGAATGCACCGGTCATCCCAGGCCTTAATCATCACGAAATTCCAGAAATACTGAAGAAGTCCAGCGAAGCGGGTGCCCTAAATGCTGGCTACACCGTAGTCAGACTAAATGGACAAGTAGCCTCAATATTCAAAGATTGGTTAATTAAGACATTTCCGGACAGGGCACATAAAGTGATTCATCAGGTTGAATCCATGCACAATGGCAGTCTCAATGATTCTGAGTGGGGGAGAAGGATTGTCGGTGAAGGCAATCATGCAGAAATGATAAAACAACTCTTTAAAACGTCAAAAAAGAAATATTTTGAAGGAAAAGGAATGCCTCCTTTAGACACCAACGTGTTTAGAAAAGGAGGCAATTACCAATTATTTTAATTAATCCTTTAAAATACTGCTCATGAAAAGCGCTGCACCACCTAATGAAAAGTCTTTTAAGAAATTCGTGGTTGCGGACTGATTCCCATTGATAAATCCTGGGAAATGGATCATCAGCGCAAATAGAATTAACATAACCCCTAATAATAAGGCAGCCAGTTTAGCCTTTTTATTTATAACGATAGCAACTGCAGCAAGTATATGAGCCAGCCCCGTCAGATAAACCCATATTTCCGGTAGAGGAAGATAGGAGGGTACCATGCCTGCCATAGCACCTGCGTTGGAGAAATGTGCAAAGCCAAACATTACGAACGGGAGTGAAAAGATCAGTTTACCAATAAATCCTAAATTTTTCATAGCTATTTTTTTTAATGTCAACTTGCAAAATATTTGCAAGTGCTTATAAGATTCTAAAACATAGAATACAGATATTCCAATATAGAAAATTTAAAAGACTAGTTCAAGCAGCTCATTTCTTGGAAGCTTTTCTTCTACCAGGTAGTAAATGCCTGATCCATCAACGTCTACCCATAATCCAATATTTACGGGTTTCTTCTTGCCTTCATGGGTAAAGTCATAATTATAGATAATGTTGATTGTTTTCCGGAACTCTTCCCAGGAGATTGCACGGTCTTCAATCCATGCTGTTCTTTTTTCAAAACTACTTATCAGCATTCGAGATTTTTGATTGCTATCCTCAATGAATAAGAAACCAAGTTTCATTTTTTCCTCCCTTGCGGACGCTTCATAAATGGCCTGAAGGATTTCTTGCAACTCGTAATCCCAGTACTGTACGTCACTGACCAATCCAGCTCTCGAAGCAAAAGCGAAATGAATCCAAAGGTTTTCCTCTTCATTTACTTCCTGTAGACGCACTTCTTCAAAAATGGCACTTAAATAATCCGCCCATACTTTGCCTAGTATACCTTCCCATGAAAAATCATCACTCGTGGTAAATCCTTCATTCAGAATTTCCTCTTCAGACAATGTATCCCTGTTTAGATATTCTTGAGCAAATTTTACTTTCACTTGGTCACCGTCAATATAAAGGTCGAGCGTATATGCATAAGCAAAGGGTGGAGGTAGTTGAAGTGTTTGATAAGAAACGGTTACTTTCATGTGATATATTTCGCTATTGTTTTTAATCGATCAATTTTTCCATTTTCAGTGTAAATAAAATCATTTACAAATTGAATGATTTTTGGTTTGGCAAATGGATGAATATTGAAATAGATATTATCAGGGATTTTTATGGGTTCTTTAGATTCAATCAACATAACCACTTTCTGACCGAGGCTTTTATCATTTTTGGGTACAATTAGGATTGGGTGATCAATCTGACTCCTTAATTCCTCTTCAATACTTTCTGGGTTTATTTTATAACCACCAGAATTAATCACAAAATCTGCTCTGCCTATCCAAATAAAAGTTTTATCGTCAAGGAGTTTCACCGCATCATTTGTTTGGATCCATTCATGATTAGTAACCGTTCCCTTAATTTTAAGACATCCACGCTGGTCAGTGGAAATGGCAGAGTCACCAATGATTTTGAAATGTGAATTACCCGAAGCAACATGTCTCAGCGCTACATTTGAGGCTGTTTCTGTCATTCCGTAGGTTGCATAAGCATTTACATTTCTTTGGCTTAATAAGTCTTGATAATTGCGAGGTAGGTTAGCACCACCTATTAACAATGTGTGAACATTATCCAGTGCTGATTCATCGTCATCTAATGCATTCATTACCTGTAAAGGGACCATAGAGACTAAGCTTTTTGTATGGTCTATTTTAGGAATACTGGTTGGTTTTAAAACAATCAGGTCAAGGTTATATATCAATGCCCTGATCATAAGCATTGCCCCACCAATATATTCGGGGCTAATGCACAGGATACATTTTTTCAACTCCCTTTTTGGATCAATAAAGCCCATGGTGAATTCAGCGCTTTTCCTCATTTGCTGCTTTGTGAGTTTCACAACTTTTGGCGCGCTCGTGGAGCCACTTGTCTTAAATATCAGATGATCATCTTTGGACTTCCATTTCTTCACTAATTCGATCACTCCAATTTCATGGTCCATGAAGTCTTTTTCATGAAAATGCTCACTCAGTATATCTTCGATATCTAGTTTATCCTTTTCAAAGACAATTTCCATGGGTCTTTTTTGCTTTGCCTGACAGACAGGATTCTTTTTCAAACATTTAACTGTAAAGATATATGTGCATTTCAACTAGTATTCAATGATTCCACTGGAATATTTATTTCATGTTAAGATCGAATTGATGGCCAGTCAGGTTATGCAAATATACTTCAGTGAATACAAGCTTTTTTTTACAAGATTTATGATCTGTATACCTACTTTTAGACCTTTATTTGTCTGGGGATTAGTGCTAAAAAGGAACAAAAATTAAAGTATGTTTCCTCTGATAGATTAGCCTAAAATTTGATACTTGGGCGACTAAGATGTATTAATTCACAAAATGTTCCAGACAATTATGAAACGATTGATGACATCTTTGAATGTTTTGAAAAAAAGATTGCAGTATGTGACTTTTGGTGTGGTTCTCATTTTGATGATGGCTTTGGTATTTGCTTACAAATACTGGAGTCGGCAGAAGCCTCCATATGAATTAGTTGCAAGCAGTATGATCATTAGAGAACTTCCGGATGGTTCAGAAGTGACACTAGAGAAGGGAAGTACCTTGGAGGTGAGAGATTTTGAGCATATGAGGTTGGTCTCACTCTCTGGAAAAGCATACTTTAATGTTTCCGAGGATAAATCTGCTGCATTTTCAGTCGAAACTGCAAATTCAAAGGTGCTAACCAATGGCGGAGCTTTTATGGTAGCTGCCAGGGAATCAAAAGAAACTAAAATATACGTCGAGTCTGGCGATGTTGGTTTTTATCAAAATCCGGAAGCATTTAATGGTTCAAATATGAGGATAAGCCTTGCCCAGGGTGAAATGGGACAAATTACTTTAGGCCAAAGGGGTATTAGAAAGAAGAAAGTAAAGAGCAAGAACTATATCGCCTGGAAAACCGGTTCTATTTCATTTATGAACGCAAACATGTCGGAGGTGGTAGAAGTACTTGAAGATTTATATGCACTGAAGATATTCTTTGAAAATAAAGCTATCAGAAAGTGCATACTATCAGCAAACTATCAGGACAAATCGGCTGATGAAGTACTTACTGATATCTCACAGATCTTTAACATTACCTATAATAAAGTTGGAAATAAAGTGACTATTTCCGGACGGTCGTGTCAGTAATACTTATGGAAATTTTGGAAACTGTTTAAAGTCAGGATCTCTTTTTTCAAGAAAGGCACGCTTTCCTTCCTGGGCCTCTTCCATTAGGTAATACATGAGCGTTGCATCTCCAGCCATTTCCATCAGTCCTCTCTGTCCATCCAATTCAGCATTTAACCCCCTTTTGATCATTCTGAGTGCCATTGGACTTCTTTTTTGCATGATTTGGCACCATTCGACAGTCGTATTTTCCAGTTCTTCCAGGGAGACCACTTTATTAACCATGCCCATTTTTTCAGCTTCTTCGGCACTGTATTGCTGACAAAGAAACCATATTTCTCTGGCTTTCTTTTGCCCGACATGCCTGGCCAGGTAAGATGAACCAAACCCTGCATCAAAGCTTCCTACTTTAGGACCAGTCTGTCCAAAAATTGCATTATCAGAAGCAATCGTAAGATCGCATACCACATGAAGTACATGTCCTCCTCCGATGGCATAACCGTTAACCATTGCAACTACTGGTTTTGGGATTTCTCTTATCTTTTTGTGAAGGTCCAGTACATTTAAACGAGGCACTCCAGATTCATCAACATACCCTCCGGTACCTTTTACATTTTGATCCCCTCCGGAACAAAAGGCTTTGTCGCCCTCGCCTGTGAAAACGATAACTCCAATATCTGTCATTTCTCTTGCCATCTCCATCGCTTCAATCATTTCTTTGACTGTTTCTGGGCGAAAAGCATTATATACTTCGGGTCTATTAATGGTGATTTTACCAATCCCGTCATAGGATTCGAATCGAATGTCTTTGTAGTCTTTTATTGATTTCCATTCGCGACTGGCTGCTTTACTCATAACTTATATTTTTAATTTTATTATAAACTTCCTGATTCATGGATGGTTCGGTAAAAATCTCTAATATTTTTTTCTGTTGCTTCTTATCGAATAATTGTTCCAGGCCTTTCTCTAAACCACCCATGTCTTTTGCTGCATAATAATCAAATCCAAACTCAGAGGCCATGAACCTTGCAGAATGATTGTGATTGGTTTCAAAAAAATCTGTTAGCTCGGGTAATTTTGAGGGCCCATTTATCAGCCTAAAAATACCACCTCCTTGATTATTCATCACAATGATGCGCAAATTAGAGATGTTATGGCTATGAAAGAATGCGTTTTTATCGTAAAAGAAAGAGAGATCTCCAGTCCATAAGACAACAGGACTTTCATTGACCAGGGCATCCCCAACGGCCGTTCCATTGGTTCCATCTATTCCACTTGTACCTCGATTACTGCATATACTGATAGGAGAGTGTTGTGCTCTAACCAGGTTGGCATATCTAACGGACATGCTATTAGCCAGATGTAAAACAGACTTTTTAGGAATGGCTGATGCAACTATTACTGAAGCTTGATATTCTGAATAGGGCACATTTTTTAGATTTAGAACAGTCTGCCTTGCTTTCTTATCAAGGACTTTCCATCCCAGTATATAATTGGCCTTTAATTGATTACTGAAAGCAGAACCGGTTTGATTACTTGATAATAGACCTTCAAGGAAAAATCGAATATCGCAAAGAACAGACTTCGTAATCGATTGGAAAGTATCTGCAGGTTGAGGAATGTCTTCAAAATGCCAATGCTCCTCTGGCTTGTTTTTTCTTAGAAAAAGCTTCAGTGGTTTAGAGATGATTGATCTACCTCCGGTTATTAATAAGTCAGGTTTGAGTACCTCAATTTGCTCATCACTCAATTTGCCCAGGTAATGATCATGATACTTGATAAAAGTATCATCTTCCTGATTACTGATGATATCCGTGACTACAGGGATTTTTTCCTTTTCGGAAATATCGATCAATGCCTTTCTAAGCTGATCATCAGGATCATTTTGTCCAATTACAATTAACTTTTTTTCATATTTAGCCCAACCTTTAATTAAAGATTCATCAAGGTTGGTTGAAGGCTTTGTGTTGATTGTTTCAAATACCCTGATCTTTTTACTATAGATTAACTCTTGATTTATTGCTGGATAAAAAGGTTCTTTAAATGGTATATTTACATGAACGGGTCCAACAGGGGATAATGAACTTAAATTCACAGCCTCATTCATTTTCCTGTTAAATTCCCATTGCTCGTCTTGTTGTTCATAATTACCAGGCATTTGATAGAAACCTTTCACAAAGTTACTTGCAGCGTTTACCTGATTGATTGTTTGACCATCTCTTTGATCAATCCATTCCTGAGGCCTGTCAGCAGAAAGTATGATCAGCGGAATTTGCTGATAGTAGGCTTCAGCAATTGCTGGAAGATAGTTGAGCATGGCAGTTCCGGAAGTACAGCAGATTACTACCGGTGATTTAGTCCTTAGGGCAATGCCCAAGGCGATAAAACCAGCTGATCTTTCATCGATGATTGAGTAAACCTTCAACTTTGGATGCCTGGCAAAGCTCAATGTCAATGGTGCATTCCTCGATCCAGGACTCAGAACAACATGTCTAATGCCTTTAAGGTAAAGTAGTTCTGCAGTATCAAATACAACCTGATGGATCATTGACTATTTCTAATTGTACAAATTTGAAGCCTTTATCAATTGTTCAAAGTTATGGGTAGGTTTTGATTATAGGATGTCTTTTAGTGTTTTCATTTTATTGATCGTCTCCTGATATTCTTTTTGAGGGTTTGAACCTGCAGTAATCCCTGCACCTGCATACAACCTGGCTTTATTTTTAAATAATTGCATGCATCGTAAATTTACGAAAAGCGCAGTTTTATCTTTAAAATTAACGGGTCCAAGAAACCCTGCGTAGAGCGCTCTGTCGTAACCTTCATTTTCCTCAATAAACTGACTGGCTATTTCTCTTGGCTCACCGCATACTGCAGATGTTGGGTGTAAAAGTTCAATCATGATGCTACCAAGGTCAGGCATGTTGGTTTCAACCATATCTACTTCATACGCTGTTTTCAAGTGAACTAGTTTTCCAGCCCTTACGGTCTTTGGTCCGGATTCTTTGAATTCTCTTAACCGGATCTTCTTCAGGCAATTAATGATATATCTGCTTACCATGGCTTGCTCCTCAATTTCTTTTTGAGTCCATGCCACGTCTCCCAGAGATTCAATATCTGGGAGATATTGAGTTCCAGCGAGGGATTCAGTTTTAAAAATGCGATTGTTTTCAATAGACATTAGTCTTTCAGGGCTCGCTCCCATCCATGTGCCCATTTCCGGTGTATGGGTTAAATAGCAAAAAGCACTTGGATAATTGTCTTTTAATTCCTCAAAACAAGTGAATAAATCAAACCCATTTTTTAATCGAATATCTTCAAACCTTGATAGGACTATTTTGCTGGCATTACCATTTTTAATGAAATCAATGGTTTTCTGCACTTTATCCACAAATGATAGATTGGCTTTTCCTTCTGTTTCGTTTGCTTGGGCATCTTGTGGTAAATCTGTTTGAATAACATTGCTGAAGTGATCTAATTGTTCTGAAGACAATTTTGGGGATAATTCAAGGTGTTTAGTCTCGCTGCTGATAATGATAACAATATCACCTTTCAAGCTTACAGGTTTTGGCGGATGGCTTTCTATAAAAGGATTGATGACGAAGCAATCATTCGTATCCTCAATAGATACTTGCTCTTTTCCCAATTGTAGGTCAATAATAAAATATGATTCTTCAGATTCAGGAAGTCTCCAAGTTGCAAATGCATATTGATGCGCAATTAGTCTCTTAATGAGTGTGGCCAAATTCATGAGTTTCAGCTCACCAGCAACTGTTTCCAGCTTTTCTTTCATTTCTTTTTATCTATAATAGCCAACGTGATTCGGCTAACGCTGATTAGCCTTTGCTCATCATCTTCAATTCTTATTTCCCAAACTTGCGTACGTTTACCAACATGAATAGGTGTGGTTTTACCGTAAACGTACCCAGCTTTTACTGATCGAACATGATTGGCATTAATTTCGAGACCAACAGCATGCTGAGCAGTGATGTCAAGTGTGATAGTTGCTGCTACACTACCTAAAGTCTCCGCCAACGCTACTGAAGCTCCTCCATGTAACAAACCTAGGGGCTGTGTTGTTCGGTGATCCACTGGCATTCTGGCAATTAAATAATTGTCACCAATTTCGGTGAATTCAATTCCGAGGTTCTCAACCATATTATTTTTACCAAGGTCATTTATAGCATCAAGAGAGAGGTCTTTTGGAAACATAGGTTTATTTTGCGATCTGAGGACAAACCAAACTACATTTAGATTGAAAAACAAGAAAATATATCTACTTAGACATGGTGAAACAGAATACAATCGTCTTGGTATGGTACAGGGGAGTGGGATAGATGCTTCATTAAATGAGACTGGTAAGAAACAAGCCGCAGCATTTTTTATTCATTATGGAGATACTTCTTTTGATAAGATTTATATCACACCGCTTAAAAGGACTAGAGAAACAGTAAATAGATTCATAGAAAAAGATATTCCGACAGAAGTTATTGACGGTCTGAGAGAAATTAGTTGGGGTAACCAGGAAGGAGTTCCTTTCACAGAAGAGTCAGGAGATAAATATAAGCGCATTGTGCAAATGTGGACAGAGGGGGATCTTCACTTGAAGATAGAAGATGGTGAGTCACCAATCGAGGTAATGGAACGTCAGATGCCTGCCATGGAATATATATTATCAAAGGAAAAGGAATCTCAGGTGTTAATATGTCTTCATGGCCGGGCTATGCGTATATTGTTGTGTTGGTTGATGGATGAGCCACTCACAAATATGGATCATTATGGACATTCAAATTGTGGACTCTATTTGCTAAACTATGATGGTAAAACATTTTCCATAGAGGAGTCAAATAATACTTCACATTTGAGTTGATAGCATTATAATACTCACGGTTTTTATGCTAAGCCCAACTTATCAGGATGAGTATAATGCTACATGACTAATCTTCCTAACTCAAGTCTGGATAAGAAATATGCTCCTCGTGGTATATCGAAAAAGAATGTACTGGATGACTTTACATTCACCTAATAAAAAACGGAGAGAAAAAGACAATCAAGAGTTAGCGGTTATCCAATTGACTGTCTGAACAACTAAATCTTCAAATACTTCTGATGTGCTTATTGCAGCGGATTTGGGTGTTTTGAACGAGTGATCAGCTTGTTGGAAAGAAATGACCTTTGCGTTTTTTTGATTGGCTGCTACATCTTGTATCAAGGTAAAATTGGCTAATGAATCATTTGTTCCCTGAAAAAATAGTTGGGGTATGTGTATATCAACAAGATGATCGGCCCGACTTAATGATGGCTTTCCGGGGGCATGAAGTGGGAATCCATAATATAGGATTGCTTTGATATTTAATTCCGGCTGTTCAGCGATAAGGTGTGAAGCCATTCTTCCACCGTACGATTTACCAGAAAGGAAAATGGAAGTATCACTGAACTTATCAATCGAAAAATTAACTACCATTTCAAGTGCCAGGATAGCCTCTTTTGGGCTTCCGGGTAGTTTTTTCCCTTTCTCCTTGTAAGGAAAATTAAAAGTAATCACATGGATTCCTTGCTCATGAATTCCATTAGCAAGTGAATTCATAAATGGATGATTCATGTCGGCACCTGCTCCATGTGCGATTATCAGGCAGCATTTTGCTTTTGGTGACTCCCTGATTTCCAGGCTTATTTTTCCTGCTTTTTCATTGATATAAAGTTCTTGTCGAGACATGCTCAAATAATGAATTGGATTGTTATTGATTAATTTTGAATAATTACACTACAAATTAAACTTGATTAGCTATGAATCTCAAAGTACTTGGCTGTGGTGATGCATTTGCTTCTGAAGGGAGATTTAATACTTCATTTTTATTAGAATCAGCTAGTCAGAAACTATTGATTGATTGTGGTGCGTCCACATTAATTAGGCTAAAGCAAGATAGAATAGCTGTTCTTGATATTTCAACAATCGTCATTACGCATTTTCATGGTGATCATTATGGTGGATTACCATTTTTCGTAATAGCCCGGTATGTAGAGGCAGGAAGTAAAGCGCCATTTACCATTGTAGGCCCTCCTGGAATTAAGGAAAAAGTCTATCAACTTCAAGAAGCACTTTATCCTGGGAGTTCAAACATGTTAGATGAAATCGCTGTGGTATTTATAGAATTTGATGAGAAGAACTGGGTTGCGATAAATGAGATCTCTATTTATTCTGAACGAGTAAAACACAGTCCTCCTGCTAATCCCCACGGAATAAAAATAAGTATAGAGGGGTATACTATTGGGTTTTCAGGAGATACCGAATGGACAGATGCTTTAAAGAACCTGGCTGATGGAACAAATTTATTTATCTGTGAGTGTAATAATTATGAGAATGACAGTGCAGGTCATTTAAGCTATAAAACGATTATGAAAAACCTTAATTCATTGAATTCAGAAAGAATATATCTCAGTCACATGAGTTCAGAGGTATTAAATGCACATGAATTTGAGTTGGTTAGACTGGCTGATGGTATGGAATTTACGCTTTAGCAAGCTTATCTATATATTCCTGGATAAATTCCTCCTTTCTTTTTAATCTGTATTGCATAATCCACCGTGGATGAGGCACAGTTTCAATACGATCAAAAAAGTGATGTTCCATATTCAATGATTCAAGAAATTTAAGATTCTGACCCTGCCCAATACATATGGCTAAGTCATATCGGACAAATGGAAGTTGTCTTTCAATCATTTCTATGGCGTAATCTGTGAAGATTTCTTTCCAACCATTGATATCGTAATAATTTAGGTTCTTTCCTGACCTTACATACCCCAATGGAGATAATGCAGAAACGTAGAAATTACTGTAGAAAAGGTCTGTACCTCCATAGGCATCAATCATCTCATATATAAATTGTGAAGAAAGTTCACGCCGTTTTTCGAAATGGTTTTTGATATGACAATGTTGCTCCAGACGAATAGGATCTGTAAATGGAATACCAGTAATTCCTCCTCCAAATCTGCCTGGATTAATTCCAAATACGATTATCCTTTTAGCATCATTGGAATAATACTTTTCATAGAACTTTTGAACTAATTCCCAGGTATCATGTTTACCGTATGGGTTAAGTACTTGTACTTCCTCTGGAAGTTCAGGAATTCTGATTGATTTATAAAATGATAGAATTTGATCAGATACGAACATGATTATTTAGAGTAACTGTTTTTTTTACATTATTTATTGAAAATCGTTAAAACTTCAAATTCTGGATAGAATTGGAAACTTACTTTGCATTATAATAAAGTGCTGATTATTGAGTTATTAAACCTGTTGATTTATTTATTTCATAATTAACGTTAAATATTCTGGTATTTTGCGTTCAGTACATTACTTTTACTCCGACTAAAATCTTAGTTATATGAAAAATAAGAGAATCATAATTGTATCATCTGTAGTAGTGGGGTGTTTTCTGCTATACTTTCTTTTAAAAGGAGCGAGTGGCTCAGATGAGACATCAATCATTGTTCCTGTTGAAAAAGGAGAATTTATTGTAGAAGTAGCGACCACAGGTGAACTGCAAGCTAAGAACTCAAAAAAGATTTCCGGTCCGAGTAATTTAAGAAATTTTAGGGTTTACAGTGTATCGGTTCAAAGTATCATTCCTGAAGGTACTGTAGTAGAAAAAGGAGAATTCATTGCTCAACTAGATCCTCAGGAATTGACTACCAGAATGCAGGATCGAAAACTTGAACTGGATGAAGAAATGGCTCAATATGAAGAGGTACAATTAGATACTACGCTGACGATGAGGGAGGAACGAGACAAGTTGATCAATTTGGAATATGAAGTGGAGCAGAAAGAACTGGAGTTAGAACAATCCCAATATGAACCACCAGCAACAATCAGACAAAATGAAATAGCGCTTCAAGCAGCCAAAAGAACATTGGCTCAGGCAAAAGAAGCCTTAAAAATCAAAGAGAAACAAAATATTGCCAGGATGAGAGCGGCTGCTACTGAAGTTTTTAAAGACCGTAGAGAGTTAGAGGCAATGCAGGAGGTGCTGCAAGAAATGAGGATTACTGCTCCTGAACCAGGAATGGTTATTTATGCCAAGGGTTACGATGGTAAACCTATTAAAGAGGGTTCCAGTATTAGTTCCTGGAGCGGGGGTGTGGTTGCAGAATTACCAGATCTTACATCTATGAATTCTATAACCTATGTAAATGAAGTAGATATCAGAAGAATTAATATTGGACAACCCGTAGAAATTGGCTTAGATGCTTTTCCGGATAAAAAATTATCAGGAAAGGTGACCAAAGTAGCAAATGTGGGATTAACCAGACCAAATTCAGATGCTAAAGTATTTGAAGTAATCATTGAAATTGATAGAGTGGATGCGACTATGAGGCCAGGCATGACGACTGGAAATACGATCATTACCAATCAATTTGATGAGGTATTATCTGTTCCTTTGGAGGCATTGCATAGTTTCGCTGATTCCATCTCTTATGTTTTTGTCTCTGACGGCCTGAATTACCGTAGACAGGAAGTCAAAGTTGGACACACCAATTCAAATGGTGCCATCATAGAAATGGGTGTTGAGGAGGGTGATAAAGTATATCTTTCCATGCCTTCTTCAGAAGGTTCTGTTGAGGATATTTCATTGTTAGATGAACTAAATGGAAAGCGAAATCTCAATACTGAGGAAGTAATTTAATCTTGTTTGAAAATTAGCTGATGCTTCATAAAGTTCTCATGAATCTCTTTATCGCGACGGAAGCCGTGATAGCCAACAGGTTACGATCTGTCCTAACTGCACTTGGAATCATATTCGGTGTGGCCGCTGTAATTGCCATGCTAGCCATCGGGAATGGTGCGCAACAGGAAATCATTGAACAAATGAAGCTTGTGGGTGTAAATAATATTGTGATCAGACCTGTTGTAGAACAGACGGAGGAAAGTGTAGGGGAAGAAAATGCTGGTGAAGAGAAAAAGAAATTTTCCCCAGGATTAACCCTTAAGGATTCAAAAGCAATTGCATCGGTAATCCCAGGAATAAACAGAGCCAGCCCTGAAGTTGTCTTAGAAACGCATATCATTAATAATGGAATTAGGCGGTCAGCCAAATTAGTTGGAGTTGAGCCCTCTTATTTTTACATCTTCAATTTTCAATTAGAAAGAGGTGAGATGTTTTCCGAAATTCAGCTTGAAAATGGAGAGCCTGTTTGTATAATAGGTAAAGCTATAAAATCAAAGTTTTTCCCTACAGAAGATCCGATTGGTAAATACCTGAAATGTGGAAATAATTGGGTTAAAGTAATTGGCATATTGCAGGAAAGACTTATTTCGTCTTCTAGTCTGAGTAACCTTGGCATAAGGGATTACAACATGGATGTTTATATCCCACTACAAACAATGATGGTTAGGTACCGTAATCGTTCAGTTGTAACCAAAGAGATGTTGCTACAACAAAACCAAGGAGGTGGAAGGTCTGATAATAATTCAGCGCCAGTTGAAGAACCAACCGCAGAAGATAAAAATTATCACCAGCTTGATCGCCTGGTAGTGCAGGTAGATGAAACACCTATGATGAGTCCGACAGCGGATGTTATTTCGAGAATGCTTTCTCGACGTCATTATGAAGTTGTAGATTTTGAGGTAGAAATTCCGGAATTGTTGTTAAAACAACAGCAACGCACCAATGATATTTTCAACTATGTCCTGGGAGCTATTGCAGGGATATCGTTGTTGGTCGGCGGCATAGGAATCATGAATATTATGCTTGCATCAGTGCTAGAGCGCATCAAAGAAATAGGCCTTAGACTATCATTAGGTGCTAAGAAACAGGATATCGTCAATCAGTTTTTGTTTGAGGCCATGATGATCAGTGTTACCGGTGGATTAATTGGTGTGATATTAGGCATCTCAATAGCATTTATTGTGAGCGCCTTTGCTGAAATACCTACGGTTGTAACATTTGCTTCAATCGCACTTTCTTTTGGTGTGGCAGCCTCTGTAGGTCTAATTTTTGGTATCGCACCAGCTAGAAGGGCAGCTTCCCAAGATCCTATTCAATCTCTTCGTTATGAATAAAAATCTCGTTCTTCCTATTTTACTTTTCTTGGTATCATTTTCGGTTAGAAGCCAATATGAGCTCAACCTTAATGAGGTGATCAACCTGGCGCAAGACAAATCGATTGATGCAAAGCTGGCCGATACAAGAAAGGAAAATGCTTATTGGAGTTATCGTACTTTCCGTTCAGATTATAACCCAAGGTTGTTCCTTTCAGGTAGTCTTCCAGGATATAACAGAGACTTTAATGAAAACAGGCTGGACAATGGCGAAATTGTATATCAAACCCGTGAACAGTTGCAAAGTAATATCAGGTTGGGGCTTCAGCAACCTATTTATTTTACTGGAGGTGAAATAAGTATCAACAGTCAGGTAAGGCAATTTCAGGATCTTAGCAACAGTAGTACCCAATGGAGCTCTACCCTGGTAAATATCGAACTCAATCAGCCTTTGTTTGACTTTAATGAGTTGAAGTGGAACAGACGTACGGAACCTAAGGTTTATGAAGAATCAAAACGATCTTATATAGAAGAGCGGGAAGAAATTTCCCAACAGGCTGTGCAGTTTTTCTTTGATTATATTGATCAGCAAATCGGTTTGCAAATTGCTGAATACAATCTGGGTAAAAATGATACGATTTATCGCATAGAAGAAGGAAGGTATAACATTGGAACGGCTACAGAAGATGATCTGCTTAATGTGCAACTGCAACTCTTAACTTCTCAGGGACAGATTACACAAGCGGAGCTTGATTTGCGTCAGGCAAGCCTTGAACTGAGGAGATTTATTGGAATCACAGATACAACCTCGATAAAACTTCAGTTACCAGATGAATTACCAGATTTTGAGATAGAACTGGTGAAGGCTTTGGAATATGCCAAAAGAAACCGGTCTGACTTTATTGCCTTCGAACGACGAAGGATAGAAGCTCAACGGGATGTTGCGGAAGCAAAGGCATCCAGGTTCTACGCAGAGCTCCAAGCATCATTCGGACTAAACAATGCTGCTTCAACTTTTAATCAAACATACATAGACCCAAATAATCAGCAAAGATTTGATGTAGGGCTTGGGCTACCTATTTTGGATTGGGGTAGAGGAAAATCAAGGGTTAAGCGGGCACAGGCCAATCAACAGTTGACAGAATTTGCCATCCAGCAACAAATTCAAACTTTTGAACAGGAAATTATTACCCTTATTGGCCGGTTTGAGGTGATGCGTAAGCAAATTGAAATTAAAAAGACGGGTGATAGAGTAGCTCAAAGAAGGTATGAGGTTGCTCAAAATAGATACCTTACCGGAAAGACCTCAATAACGGATTTAACCCTTGCATTGGAGCAGAAAGACAATGCCAAACGGGCATACGTAAACGCGCTAAGAGATTTTTGGGACAGCTATTATCTACTGCGAAGATTGACACTATATGACTTCGCAAATAATGAGTTGCTGTACACCATAGATGAATAGTCAGTGGATTTACAGCTGTTTAGGTTGATGAAAACAGATTCTCCTTTCTCAAAATGATAAACTGTTTCTCATTTTAAGCATTATTGGCTTTTATCTCTCTCATAACCAATTGAAACACAGATTAATGCTAGATTGGCACTGCTCTTGCATCTATCTGGTTTTGATAATAAAATAGGAATCGATCAATTTGAATTTCATGGAGTTAATTTCCATGATTGAAGGTACGGATTCCAGGCTAAATGTGTTAGGTTGTTTAAATCAAATCAAAACACTTACTGTCTAATTACTGCATCTTCTAATTAAATAAAAACAAGTTAGATTTATTTTGATGGACTTTTTAATTGTCATTGGCTCCTAAATTTTAAAGAATTAAATAACAAATAGACAACCAGCTATAATCAGTCTATTGGAAAAAGTGTAGGCGTTTTAATCGCCTACGCTTATTTTTGTACTACAGAACTACAACTCAAATAAATTATAATGAAAATGCGTCTCTTATATCAATTGTTTATCATTCTTTTTGGGATGTCCTTGGTTTTTTCCTCTTGTAAGAGTAAAAAGAAATTGACATCCGTTACAGACACAGCACAAGTCTCACAGGAGATTGAAGAAGAAGTTGCAGATACCAGGGATGAGGTATCCAACAATAAACCTGAGGCCTCGACAGCAGTGAAACTAGAAAGTTATTTTGGAGCAATTGCAAATGCACCTACATTATCATCTGCCAATAGCAGTATTCAGGAAGCTCAGAGCATGTTTAGTACTTCAGATGCTCCTGTGCTAATTATATTTTATGCGGCAGGTGGAAAAGCAGAATATGATGAACCTACTACCATTGTCAAGTACCTTAACTATCTAAAAGATACAAAGAAAAGTATCAATAGGGTAGAAGATTTCACGCTGGATAGCAGTGGTAAAATCAAAGAATTAGTACTATTTAGAAAATAAGCTAAAAGAATTTAAAATGAAGATTAAAAACATCGCTTTTATCGTTATTTGTATGGTTTTCTCATCTGTACAAATAAATGCACAAGAATTAGATCCAAACAGGAAGAAAGCCATTGATTCTTTGGCATTGGAAAAAGTCAAAGACTTAAGCAAGTACATCAGCATCATTGGTGATAAGAAGACTCCTTTCTCTGAAGCTAATAGGGTCATGGATAGGGCAGAAGAACTATTCGCCCCTGATAGTGAAATGGGCGTTTCTTCTTTGAGTAAAACAGACATCGCTTATTACAGAGTCAGAAAATACTTTGAAAGGCTAATGGCCCTGAATTATGACAAAGTAGAGATCAAATGGTATGATATTCATTATATCAGCGACCTTGAACTTCAGCCGGATGGAAAATATGTTGGAGTAGTCACAATTTATCAAAGCTTCGTTGGAACATCTGATGACGGGATGAGCTATAAGGATACCACAAAGAAAGACATCACGATATATGTGGAGAAGAAGAAGACACAAATTGCTGGTAGAGTCATTGAATTCTGGGATGTAATGCTTGGCGATATTCGTGTGACTGAAACAACAGCATGATAAAAAAACTTCCTTTAATCTGTTTAGTCTGGCTATTTCATTTTTCACATGCACAGAACCTGACGAAGGACCTGGAAGCGGAAGAGAAATTCAGGGCGCAGACTAAGCAGATAAATCAATTCTTTAGAAGATTTAACGGGGAAGAAGACGAAGATGGTAACCGGTATTATGAAGGCAACAAAGATTTTCGGGACACCAAACTTCGTCAAAAATACTTATCTATATTGTTTGATAATCAAAACTCTAGTCTGTCCTCAGATACCAAGAAAGAGTTTATAAAGCTGGTTACAGATAAAAAAGATCCAAAGTACCTGGACTTTCATCTTCCGGAATGGTTTGCTGAAGTAAATGCTGGGTTTACATACAAAGGGAAAAAGGAAAATTTGACTTTGTATCTAAATATACAGCCGCAAGGGAAGGGGTATGAATGGGTCATTAATGATGTTTCTTATCAACGATTCAAAAGTCTGTTCAACAAAGATACTACTGCCGGAAAGGCTTTTATTCATCCAATGAGCCATGAATTGGATTTTATGAATTTGAGAAAGGTATTTCAGGAAGGAAAGCCACCAGAGTCTTTTACTACCGATGAATTTCAACCAGATTTCCTGACACTTTTTCTCTATGAATTGAAGTTGGGAAACCTCAAGTTTGAAACTGTTTATGATGTGAAGTTTCACTTTTTTCAGGTTGATGGTTGGTATTTTGAGTTATCAGATATTAACAGACCTGGGTACAATACCGGTTGGCTAATAACCAACATGGTACCAATTAATGAGAAACAAGAACAAGCCTTGAAGAGGTATATCTATGGCAAAATGTAAAGTACTTGTTTTCCTATTATTAAGTAGTCTAAGTATATCGTCCAACGCTCAGCAGTTGGATGGCTATGAGCAAAGGGTAAGAGACATGGTCGGGTTTCTTGAGTATTTCCTCAATACTGTAGGCGACAAGGAAACTTCAATTAGAGACAAAGATGTAATCATAAATGAATCTTACAATAAAATCTTTCGAGATGCTCAGGTTCAGATAGAAGATGATTTATTGGCAGACCGGCAATCTGTAATCAATAAGGATGTTGTAGCCTATTTAAAGGATGTAGATTTTTTCTTTAAGGATGCTTCCTTTGATTTTGATATTATCAAGGTTGAACAATTAAAGCGCGAGAATGGAGAGCCTTTTTTTCGTGTGGAATTAAATCGAGTTTTAGATGCGATTACCATTGAAGGAAGCCCCTTGAAAAATAGCCAGAAAAGATACATCGAGGTAAACCTTGATCCTGCCAAAGAGGATTTAAAAATTGCCAGTATGTACACGACTAAGGTTAGCAAAGATGAAGAATTGATAGCCTGGTGGTCTGAACTTTCCTACGAATGGAGCAAGATTTTTAAAGTTGAGTTAAATACAAATGATGAAATAGATGCAGACTTATTGTATAAAATTGTAGCCATTGATAGTCTTGACCTTTCCGGCAATCAATATATTTTCAATATTGAGCCACTATATGTATTAACCAATCTTAAGTATCTCAATATTTCTGATACACGAATTGCTGATCTTGGGCCACTCAGGTCTGCCAATACCCTTGAAACACTTGTGGCAAGCCAGACTGAGGTCTTTGACTTATCATATCTGAAATACTTAAATAGTCTTAAATATTTAGATGTTTCCAATACACGTATTAGGGATATTACGGCAATAGATCAGTTTTCTTCACTCATTGATCTTAATTTAGCTGGTAACTATGTTGCTGATTTCAGTCCGCTTGCATCGTTAAGAGGGCTTAAAAATCTAAATGTTTCCAATACGGCACTTTTGGCTACGCTTCCATTAATGAATTTGGACGCGTTGGTTTCCTTGAATCTGTCTAATACCCTCATTGGCGACCTGGAAGGGTTGAAAAGTAAACCATTGATGAAAGAACTTAATGTTTCTAAAACTGATGTTGTTGACTTAACGCCTCTATCAACATTAACAGCATTAGAGGTGCTTAACATCAATCAAACAAGTGTAAATACGCTGCAGTCACTTTTGAATCTCAAATCACTCACACGTATCTATTGTGACAACACCAATGTGACGGGCCTTGAAGCCACTAATTTCATGACAAAGAAACCACGGGTTTTAGTCATAAACAACTCTGAGCAGGTTCTTCAATGGTGGAGTCAACTGAATACATCCTGGAAAAATGGCTTGAGAAGCTATATGGAAGGGCAGCCAAATCAACCGTCTAAGGAACAATTGGTGATGTTGTTAAACAGAGACTCATTAAACCTGGAAAAATTACGATTATCATCGATTGAGCCATTAAGAAGGTTTTATAAACTGAGGGTTTTAAACATCTCAGATAACTTTATTCATGATCTTGATCCGATTAATCATTTGGATAAATTAGAAGAACTTTATGCCTCTTCAACAACTGTTAAACAGTTAACTGCACTAAAGGAATTAAAAAACCTCAAATACCTTGATCTTTCTAAAACCAAAGTAAGTGATATATACATACTCACGTATCTGGCAGATTTGAAATATTTAAATGTTAATGATGCTGAAGTTTCCTGGGATGGGGTAAAGGAATTTCATAATGAACGACCAGATTGTGACCTGATATTTGATACTGATTATTTTTCAAACTGGTGGGACAATCTTACTGATGACTGGAAGCGTATTTTTAGGGAAAACAATCAAGGATTTAGTGGAACACCAGATGCATTTACTTTGCACAAAATCATAGCAAAGTCTGAAATCACCATTGAGGGAGCTTCAATATCAGACTTGAAACCACTTTGGGATTTTCTATCTGTTAAGGAGATATATATTCGTTCAACTTTGATAACGGATTTAAACTCTTTGCCTGCGCTCACAAATTTAGAAATACTGGAGTGCACGCAAACACCAGTAGAAAACATTGGGCCATTAGGATCGTTATCATCTTTAAGAAGGTTAGATATTTCAAATACGGCAGTGGATGATTTGAGACCTTTAGCTACATTAAGTAATTTAGCGGATCTTAATTGCTCAGGAACAAATCTTTCAAATTTAAGAGGGCTGGAAGGTTTAGTTTCGTTGACATTACTTGATTGTTCTAATACCCGAGTCAGTCGCCTGGACCAACTTTATGGATTAGGTCATTTGAAGAAGCTTTCTTGTTACAATACAAGACTGAATCAAAGAGATATCAGCGGCTTTCAGAATAGTAATCCAGATTGCAAAATTATTTTTTACTAGACAACTACAAACTATGAGAAGTAGGTATAATATTCTAACTGTTTTTTTTGCACTATTTATGTTGGCAATAGGTACTGGTGTGGCTGCTCAGGATATGCAGCAACAGTTTAAAACATTTAAAGGTGAAGCGAGTAAATGGCAGGAATACACCATGTTTAAGCACAACAAGATTGATGAGTTTTGGGGTGTCGTTTCAGATACATTAGCCAAAAACCAGCGAGATCTTAGGGTTGCAAATCAGAAAATTAAAGCGCAATCCATAAAACTGGATAGTCTTGGCGCAGCATTGAGAAATATAAATAGTGAACTGGAAGCAAGTGAGAATGTCAATGCAACGATTGGGTTTTTAGGTATCCAGGTTAACAAGGTGTTTTACAATGTTTTGATTTGGAGCATCATCGCCGGATTATGTATCGCTGTAGGGTTGGTTTATGTCATGTTTAAGTCTGCAAATAAGATTACACGTGCTACAAAAAGTGAATGTTCCCAACTTTCTCAGGAATTTAGTGATTACAAGGAAAAGTCAACCAAGAAACAGATTGCCTTAAAAAGAGAACTTCAAACGGCCATCAATACCCTGGAAGAGAACCGAATTAAGGTCTCAAATAAACTTGGTTACAACAAAGGATCTAGCACCATCTCATGATAAATGGAAAATACTTTTAGCTTAAGGTGATCAATGGATAAATTCCTGATTTGTTCTTAGTTTTAAGTTATGTTTCAACCAAACAAAAAGAAATCATTAAGCCTGTTAAGTCAAATTTCAGTCTTGTTGATTTTGTTTTTATTCTATGGTTGTAGTGAAGACCCCTCTCATAAATTCACCATCGAAGCGGTAGATTATGATCGTCCTCCTGCCCCTAATTATTTCCACTATCAAGACTCTCTTATCGATGAAGGCCTACCTTATTTAGTAGCTGAAGGATCATCAGAAAAACTAGCAGTCCAACCATTTGGAGAACAATGGGTATTTATTCCAGGCGACACGATACCTGCAGGTAAATCGGTATCTTATTCACTTTACTTTGCCGATGGTTTAACCTTTGAAAACGTTGCCTCTACACAAAGTCAGGGATCACTACAGATCAAAACAAGAGACAAATCAGTTTTAGGTTATCAAATGAAAACAATGTTTCCTCCGAGCGATCAGCCAGCATATTATCAAAGGGGAGGGTTCATTCATCCGGCTTATGCACCAAATGGAGAGCAAATTACAGATGATTTCCCGGTTGGTCATACCCATCAGCATGGAATATTTTTTGCCTGGGTCAATACCCTTTTCAATGGGAGAGATACTGATTTTTGGAACCAGCAAGATGAGACTGGTACAGTGATTTTTGACTCTTTAATTTCTGTTGAAGACGGACCTGTATATAGCGAATTTCAAGCAGCCCAAACAGCAATTGCATTTGATGGAGAAGACTCCATCAACGTCCTCGCAGAAGTCTGGAACATAAGGGTTTATAATCTTACAGATTATTTTCTTTGGGATATTAGGGTAAGGCAGGAAAACATATCTGATAATATTTTGCAAGTGTTGCCTTATCATTATGGAGGCATGGCTTTTAGAGGAAGCGCGGAATGGAACGATACAACTTCTAATGCGATACCAAAGGGGAAGTTCCTGACAAGTGAAGGGCTTACCAGGCTGAATGGAAATCACAGCAGGCCCAATTGGGTAAGTATGTATGGCGACGTAAATAATAAACCTGTGGGACTAGCAGTTCTTGGGTACAATAAGAACTTCAGAGCGCCTCAATATGTACGGATACATCCAAGCATGCCATATTTTTGTTTTACTCCAGTTGTTGAATATGGACTGGATTTTAAAGCGAATGATGTGCATATGGCGAGGTATCGTGTGTTGACATTTAATGGGAAACCTGACCCGGTATTCATTGAGCAAATGTGGAAGCAATATCAAACACTAGAATAAAGTTTTTGATAGAGATACAACTCAACTTTGTCCTTAATTTTGATTCATTAAATATGTACTACATTCGTATGGGTCATCCGTATTGATAAAATCAATCCCGGAGTCAACAAATGTACGCCATGCCAATTGGGTATCGGGAGTGCCCCAGAAACGAAATGGTTTCCCAAAAGCATGAGCCTTATTAATAACTTCGGATATCTTTTTTTGATCAGCACCAGGTAGGGGGGCAGCTCCTTTCCATTTTGAAAATCGTTGGAACGGTAAGCTGATCAATGCAACCTTTTTCCATGCTTCATCGGAGATGTTTTCAAGGCTTTGATAATCAAATTGAATATAATCGGGATAGTTCATGTAGTTACCTGGATCGGGTCGGTTTCCCGAGATCACAAAAGTCAGTTTACTCCTTCCAGTTAAATCCGGGTAAGCACCTAGTATGGTGATCAGTTTCTCTAAAGTGGTAACGGCATCAGTCTTAATGTCAATCAATAATTGGATGGGCTGCTGAGGTCCCAATTCTAAATCTATTGCAGATCTTAGCGGAAGGAGATACAAGCTTTCTAAAGTTCTCTTTGCTTTTATTTCATTTTTGTGATGCGCAACGAAAAGCTCATTGTCTACTAAAAAAACATCCACCTCTATAGAGTTAAGCCCATTACCATAGGCATTCCAAAAAGGAATGATTTGCTCGTAATCATTGTGTGAGTGAATCTTAAAATTGACTTGATCTTGTCCCGACAAGTCACTGATGGGAATAATCATGATCAACACCAACAAAAAGAAATAATATCTACGCTGTCTATTCATGACAAAATTGCTTTTGGTGAATCCAATGTTGTTTTGCTAATTCATTCACCTTCAAAATAGCATGTTTGCTATGATTTTAAAAACAACATGCCAGGAAACTAAGCCAATGAGAGCTCTTTCTTTTCCAGATATTCATCATACGTACTCAAAGTATCTAAACAACCATCAGGTCTCAACTCTAATACCCGATTTGCAATCGTTTGGGTAAATGTGTGATCATGAGAGGTGAAAAGCACTGTACCAGGAAAATCTTTCAATGAGTTGTTGAATGCTGTAATTGATTCTAAGTCTAAATGGTTGGTCGGTTCATCTAAAATCAACAAGTTGGCTCCTTGAAGGATCATCCGGGAAATCATACATCTCACTTTTTCTCCTCCAGACAGGACACTGCATTTTTTTAAGGTTTCCTGCCCAGAAAAGAGCATTTTACCTAAAAATCCCCTGATATAAACTTCATCTTTTTCCTCCTCAGAGAACTGCCTTAACCAATCAATCAGGTTTTCATCAGTTTCGAAGTATTTGTTGTTTTCATTGGGCAGATAAGCCTTTGTGATTGTTTGACCAAATTTAAAGGAACCAGCAGTTGCTTTTTGTTCTTCCATGAGAATTTGAAAAAAGGAGGTTATTGCAAGGCTATCCTCACTTACCACTGCCACCTTGTCTCCACGGTTAATAAACAAATCAAGATCTTTGAAGAGGTATTCACCATTTACTTCTTTACTCAACCCATGAGTCTCAAGAATTTGATCTCCTGCCGTTCTTTTTTGGTTAAAAATGATAGCCGGATACTTTCTGTTGGAAGGCTGGATATCATCAAGGTTGATTTTCTCCAGTAATTTCTTTCTACTGGTGGCTTGTTTAGATTTAGAGGCATTGGCACTAAATCTTGAAATGAATTCTTGTAACTCCTTCTTTTTATCCTCTGCCTTTTTATTCGCATTGGCACGTTGAGATAAAGCTAGTTGACTAGATTCATACCAGAAACTATAATTACCTGTGTATAATTTTATAGCCCCAAAATCAATGTCAGCTACATGTGTACAGACAGTATCCAAAAAGTGCCTATCATGAGATACAACTATTAAGGTATTATTAAAATCTAATAAATAATTTTCTAACCAGCTAATCGTATGTATGTCCAAATCATTGGTTGGCTCATCCAGAATTAGAATATCAGGATTGCCAAATAGTGCCTGAGCCAACAACACCCTTACTTTTTCAGTACCACTCAATTCTTTTAGTGCGCGATAATGATCGTCTTCCCGGATACCTAAACCACTTAATAAAGCTGCAGCATCAGATTCTGCATTCCAGCCATCCATGTCAGCAAATTTACTTTCCAGTTCAGAGGCCAGTATTCCATCGGCTTCAGAAAAATCAGGTTTGGCATAAATAGCATCCTTTTTTTTCATTAAGTCCCAAAGCACACTATGTCCCATTACAACGGCTTCCAACACAGGTACCTCGTCAAACTCAAAATGGTTTTGTTTTAGAACTGCCATTCTTTTACCTGACTCAATTTCTACAGATCCTGAATTGGGACTTATTTCGCCTGAAAGAATTTTAAGAAAAGTGGATTTTCCAGCACCATTGGCACCAATAATTCCATAACAATTACCAGGAGTAAACTTAATATTTACATCATCGAATAATACCCTTTTACCGTATTGAAGAGAGATGTTTTGAGCTGTTATCACTTGTATGCTTTTTAATGAAACACGAAGTTACTAGGATTAGATCAATATAGGAATGTATTGAGGAATTCTGGTTTAGGTTTTATGGTAATGAAGTGTATTTAAATATTATTCATTGATTTTTCTATTGGATAATTATTTTACGAATATTGACTATTACTCAACCTTTGTTAAGTTGTCTTCGTATTACATGTACATACATATAATTAATTATCATGAATACAACGCTACATAAATCCAAAGAACGTGGACATGCCAATCATGGCTGGTTAAACTCATACCATACTTTTAGTTTTGCTAATTACTACAACCCTGATAGAATTCATTTTGGTATGTTGAGGGTGCTAAACGATGATACTGTAGAAGGAGGGAAGGGTTTTGGTACACATCCTCATGAAAACATGGAGATTATTTCTATCCCGCTTGAAGGTGATTTGGAGCATAAGGATAGTATGGGGAATACCACTGTTATCAAAGAAGGTGATGTCCAGGTGATGAGTGCTGGAACAGGTGTGTTTCATAGTGAATTCAACAAGAATCCAGATAAGACAGTTAAGTTTCTTCAAATATGGATCTTTCCAAGAGAGAAAAATGTAACTCCAAGATATGATCAGATTAGCTTGAAGGATTTGGAGACACCGAATGAGTTTTATCAGGTAGTATCACCAGACAAGGATGATGCAGGTGTTTGGATTCACCAGGATGTATGGTTCCACATGGGTGATTTTGATTCGGAAAAGGAAGTTAATTATAAGATGCATCGACCAGGTCAGGGAGTTTATGCTTTTGTGCTTAATGGAAATGCAGAAATAGCTGGTCAGACTGTATCGACGAGAGATGGGCTGGGAGTATGGGGTACTGATGACTTAACTATCAGGACAGAAAAAGGTACCCGTATTTTATTAATGGAAGTTCCAATGAATTGATTTGAAGGCTTATTTATCTGAATCTCTCATGCGCTCTTACTTGCTTTAATTATACATAGTTAGTAATGATAATAGATTAAAAGCCTTTAAGCGCATTGAGTGTTATTCGTACGATATAATTTCTGTTCTTATGACTTTTATCGGAACAAGAATAATAAACGTGTGTGTGGTTTGAGAACAAATGGTTGTCAGTTCAGTTTTCCTATACATTTGCGATGAAGATTAATCTTTGTACTTGATGAATGAAATACCAAAAGCCACTTCTTTTAAACTATCATCTGTAATTAGGGAGAAGTTATTAGATGTTGGTATTATGAAGACTTTTGAACCGGGTTCAACTATACTGAGGTTTAATGCTTACATCAATTCCATCCCCATTGTTTTCAAAGGGAGTATTCGGGTTATGAGGGCTGATGATGAAGGAAAGGAAATGCTGCTATACTACATCAATCCAGGCGAGAGTTGTATCATGTCATTTCTAGCAGGAATGCATCTTGATACGAGTAAGGTCAAGGCAATCGCTGAAGAAACAACTGAGGTATTGTTTGTTCCTATGGATAAAGTGAATTTATTTATTAAGGAATTTCCAGAGTGGCTCGATTATATTTTTAAGTTATATCATAAGCGATTTGAGGAATTGTTAAGTGTTGTTAATGAAGTTGCATTTAAAAAACTCGATGAAAGATTGTTAAGCTTTCTTCAGAAAAAGAGCGAACAAAATGGGGATGTAAACATATTAATATCACATGAACAATTGGCAAATGAATTAGGAACAGCCAGGGTTGTTGTCTCACGGTTATTAAAGCAGATGGAGAATCAAGGTCTTGTTGAGCTTGGGAGAAATAAAATTAAGCTTGTGTAACAAAAGTCACTGTTTGAATGCTTATTATACCTGAAATTCGCTTTATATTAAAAATTAAAAGTCTTCAATTATGAAAAAAAACATGGGAAACATAGATAGAATCGCCAGATTTTCTATCGCAATAATAATTGGGTTGTTGTATTACTTTGGAATGATCTCCGGACTGGTGGCAACTGTTCTTTTGATATTATCTGCTATTTTTATCATTACCAGTTTCATTAGTTTTTGTCCTTTATATTTTCCTTTTGGTCTTTCTACCAGAGGTAAGAAAAAAGAATAAACTAATTCAGATTTATTACTATTTGAGTACGATCTTAATTGTTAAGATGTCGGTCAGTACCTCAAAGTGATTTCTAAAAAGTTTAGTTAAATCAAGAGATTGGGAAATCATCAACGTTAAAAGTTTCATCGAGTAGGATGAATAGATTTTCTTCCTCTGGTTTTTATCATTCCATATACCATCAGCGGATATCATCCTTTGATCTATGAACATATATTAATTGACCATCTAATGCTACAGTGATATTTTTTATAGCCATTAAATCTGATCATTAATTTCAAGTAAGAAGGGGTGTAAGTAAGATTTTTTAGGAGAATAAGAATCTATTACATAGGAGATTTGATTAGTATACTCCATTATTAAAGTGTACATTTGCCGTATCAATTGCAGGATTAAACTCTCTTTATTATATCAAATTCGATTTAATAACTTGTTCTTTAATCTCCAATAGAATAAGTAAAAGTTATTAAACAGATAAATCAAACCATTTGATTGCAGCCAGGCTTTTTTCAAAGTTGGCTCAAACCTCACAGTATTTAGTGGCATCAAGTATTCATTAAATGATGATTAGTTGTGTCAAATATTTAATGCAGTGAGTTGATAAATTCTATATGAGAGAACTAAAATTTTCAAAAGAAACCGGCACTATTTTTTCAAAAGACTTACGAGAAGCTGTGGATGGGTATTTCGCAGCTAATAAATGTGATAAATATGGTGACATTCGGATGTATGTAAAATCTGCATTCATGTTGTTGTTATTTATAGTGCCAATTATCACCATTTCGACGGGTGTGATTGTAAATATTGTGCCATTATTTGCCCTTTATCTACTTAGTGGGTTAGGAATGGCAGGTATTGGGATGAGTGTCATGCATGATGCGCTTCATAATTCTTACTCTAAAGAGGGGAGTATCAATAAACTAATGGGCTATTCGATCAATCTTATTGGTGCAAGCTCAACCATATGGAAAATACAACACAATGTATTACATCACAATTACACCAATATTGATGATGCTGACGACGACCTCAACACGCCTGGTGTACTTAGATTTTCACCAGGGAGAGAAAAGCATGCACTACATAAATATCAGTTTATATATGCCTGGTTTTTTTACGGGCTGATGACATTGATGTGGGTGACTGTTCGAGATTTTATCAGGGCCAATCAGTTTAATAAGATGGGCTTCTTCAAAAAGGATGGCGAATTCCGAAAGGAGTTATGGAATGCATTTTTCTGGAAGGTTTTTTACTTTTCTTATGCCCTGGTTTTACCACTCATCATGGTGCCACAGGCATGGTGGATTGTCGTATTGGCCTTTTTCAGTATGCATTTTCTGACAGGGCTGATTTTAAGTAGTGTGTTTCAGACGGCTCATGTAATGCCTAGTTCAGAATTTCCTAAACCAGACAGTGAAGGGGTTATTGGAAACAGTTGGTCCATACATCAATTAGCTACTACTAGTAACTACGCACCTAAAAGCAGGATATTTTCCTGGTTTGTCGGTGGGTTAAATTATCAAATTGAGCACCACCTTTTACCACATGTTTGTCATGTACATTATCGTGGACTCTCAGAAGTCGTAAAGAAAACGGCAGAGAAACACGGTATACCATACAATACGAGAAGGACCTTTGCACATGCAGTATATGATCATATCCTGATGTTAAAGCTGTTAGGTAAATAAGTCTTTTCTCAGGTTGCACTCGCAACCAAATTAATTACAAAAATAATAATGAATAATACGAAAATAAGAAAACCCAAATCTTCCCGATTTACGGGGAGTAATAATAGAAAAAAGAATCATATTTCTACACTTGACCCTAATCGTTTGATCCAAAAGCAACCGGTTGAAAAGGTCGAAGAGAAATTTGAACCTTCATGGAAATATGAAGATTTAAAGCTACATCCGAAATTAAAATCAAATATTGCTGCTAAAGGATATGTTTATCCTACACCAGTTCAGGAGAAATCGCTTCAGCATTTACTTGAAGGTAGAGACTTATTGGGAATAGCAAACACAGGGACAGGTAAGACAGCAGCCTTTTTAATACCAATCATTGAGCAATTAATGAAGGGTCAAATTAATATTCAGTCACTCGTGATCGTTCCAACCAGGGAATTAGCACTTCAGGTGGAGGAAGAGTTTAATAGTCTGACAAAAGGAATGGGTTTATATGCTTCCAGTTTCATTGGAGGTAAAAGCGTACAAGCCGATATAGTTAAGTTAAGAAAATCTCCACACATTCTGGTTGGTACTCCCGGCAGGTTATTGGATTTAACCAATCAAAGAGCACTTAGACTAGATAAGATCTCGAATCTTGTGATCGACGAGTTTGATAGAATGCTTGACATGGGTTTTATTCAGGATGTTAAAAAAATCCTGTCAGGGTTGACAAATAGAAAGCATACTATGTTTTTCTCAGCTACTTTAGATGATAATCACAAGTCATTGATTAATAGTATTTTAAATAATCCTGTTGAAGTTAAAATCAGTTCTGGTAAGCACACATCAGCACAAGTAGAACAAGAGCTTATCAAAGTTCCGGAAGGTCAGAACAAATTCCAGATTCTTTTGGAGATGATGACTAACCGGGAGTTTGAGAAAGTACTCATATTTGCAGAGACGAAGAGAACGGTGAATATGGTAGGAAAGAAACTTAACCAGTCTGGGATAAGGACTGAACTTATTCATGGTAATAAATCTCAAAACTACCGGGTGAACGCGCTTAACCAGTTTACGCGTGGGAAGGTACAGGTGCTTGTGGCTACAGATATAGCTGCCAGAGGCCTGGACATTACGGATGTTACCCATGTGATTAATTATCAATTGCCACGTACAATGGATAGCTACATTCACAGAATAGGAAGGACCGGAAGGGCAGGAAAGTTTGGAAAAGCCATTACCTTTGTAGACTAAGACATTGAAAAAAAGTATTAAAGATCATATTTATAACTATTACCAATAATTTAATGAAAGAAGGAACTGTAAAGTTTTTTAATGAGACCAAAGGATTTGGCTTCATTTCGCCAAATGATGGCAGTAAAGACGTATTTGTACACAAAAACAATCTAGTAGATCGTATTCGTGAAAATGATACTGTAAAATTTGAAACGGAAATGGGTCCAAAAGGACTAAATGCAATTGACGTTGAGAAAATCTAGTTAGTAACAATTTAGAAGAATCATTCATAAAAAGTGAATGGTTCTTCTATTTCAATTGTTTGATTTTTACTAACTAAATATAAAATATGGCAAGATCACAAAACGCATTTAACAAAAAGGAAAAAGAGAAGAAGCGCAAGCAAAAGCAAAAAGAGAAGCAAGAGCGTAAAGAGGAGCGAAAGGCAAATGCCAGTGGTGGTGACTTAGAAGATATGCTTGCTTATGTAGATGATGAAGGCAACATCATTGATGCTCCGCCGGAACCTACTCAAAAGAAAGAAATTAAAGCCTCTAGTATCGAGATTGGAATACCTAAAAAGGAAAAAGAAGATCCCAATGCAGAAAGAAGGGGCCGAGTGGCCTTTTATGACCTATCTAAAGGTTATGGCTTTATTAACCAGGATGGTACTCAGGAACGATTTTTTGTTCACTCCAGCAGCTTAACAAGACAAATCCAAGAAGGGGATAAAGTTTCATTTCAGACCAAAAAAGGGATGAAAGGAATGGAAGCAATTAACATTAAGGTTTTATAAAGCTTTCAAAGGTTCTGGAATCTTATTTTGGGACAAAATAATTACCTGATTGGATTGCTAGCTTACCATCTGAAGTCTCATTTTTAAGTTAGCTATTTTGGAATTCCGCTAATTCACACAATTGCCATAATGTTTCTCTAATGATGTTATAGTAACGCAGTATTCTGCAATTTTACTGCGATAACTTATGGAGTAAACATGCTTGGTTTTAGTCTGATTACTTATTCCTGACCTGTCCCTTATACATTAATCCTCTTCTGTAACTTCCAGATAGTGCCGATGGGATCAATGATTCTGCCTCAATGACGGCTGCTCTTGCCTTCTGAACCAATGCAGACATCTCTTGCTCCAGGGCAACACCCATGGCTCTTCTTTCTTCCGCTTTTGCATTAGCAATTTCAAGATCAGCAACTGCCTGATCTATTTGTAGCTTTGCTCCAATGTTTCTGCCAATGTTTATATCGGCAATGTCAATGGATAATATTTCATAGGCAGTACCTGCGTCAAGGCCATTGGCTAATACCTTTTTCGAAATTTCTTCAGGACGTTCGAGAACACTTCTGTAACTGGTAGCTTCACCGATATTGGAGATGATTCCCTGTCCAACTCTTGCTTTGATGGTTTCCTCGCCAGCTCCCCCAACTAATTGTTTAATATTTGTTCTGACGGTTACCCTGGCTTCAGCCAATAATTGAATGCCGTCTACTGAAACGCCAGTTATGGATGGTACAATGATCATATAAGGAGTCACAGATATTTGGACGGCCTGAAGTACATCTCTACCTGCTAAATCAATAGCCGTGGCTTGCTTAAAGCTCATGCTTAAATTGGCTTTATCAGCTACAATCAGAGCCTTGATTACATTAATGATGTTTCCATTAGCCAGGTAATGTGTCTCTAAAAGTTCAGAGTTTACATCTTTAATTCCTGCCTTAACTGCGAGAATTAATGACCTAACAATTAATTTTGGTGGAACTTTTCTAAATCGCATGAAAACCATGTCCAGTAGGTTGATTTTCACACCAGAAAATACTGCGGTTATCCAGAGATCAATGGGGAGAATAAAGAGCAGAAACCACAGACCGGCCACAATCGACCCAATGATAATTAACAGTTCTACTAGCATAATATTGGATCAATTGAAATTTAAGACTTGAAGGTAGTCTTAATTCTGATCAAAATGCATGAAGTAGTCCAAATTTAAGTAACATTCGAATTCTTCGATTAGCGACTAAAGTGGAATAGAATAACTAGGTTAGTTTTATATTCAAGACCAGAAAATCACAATGGTTGGTCTGGAAAGTAAGGTTGTTGTGATGGATTCAGAGATGATTTAATACTTATTACTAATTTCAGAATGATTAGAAATTTGAGTACCTGTATCAGTCAAGTAGGTATTAGTCTTCAGATTTGCCCGATGAGAGCCATACAGCCAACCCAATAACAGTTGTTGTGATTCCAGCCACTAATAATAGATTTACGTTTCGTTGGGCTTTTTCTACTTTAGACAAATAACTAGATCCGATTCCTTTTCTAGCTATAAAATCTTCCAAATCTTTTACTCTGGTCTCTAATTGTTCTTTTGTTTTTTGTTTTAAGTCCATTTTGAAAATTTTGAATTCTTTAATAGATACATCTTTCTAACTAATCCAGAGCCGTTTTGTTTATTCTCCAAGCATGGTTTCCTTGAGATATTTATCTGTCTGAATTGATAATAAACAGTAACTGAAAATTTTTATATCCAAATCTTGTACCCTTGATTGAATAAATTTTACTGAATATCAAAACACGTGTTGTTAATTAATTATGAGAATTGCATTTGAAGTCTGAATCGCTATTGGATTTTGTCAAACCATGGATAATGACATGTTGTTTGCAACAATTTTATAAATAATAAGTAATAACATTAAATGTATATACATATATATGTACTTATCATTATCTTTGTGTAATTAAAATAATGAATATGAAAAAGCAGATAATAATCAGATTAGTTATTCCAATGATTGCAGTGATACTTTTAGTCTCTTGCAGCGGAGGTTCAAAAACAACTGAAAATGCAGAAGATACAACAAACGAAGTGTCTACGACTGAAGCGACTTATAACATTGACTCAGAAAATTCAGTTGTTGCCTGGAAAGGAGAGGTAGCAGGTGTTTACGGACACAATGGTATCATTGATGTTGCATCGGGAAATATTTCAACAAAAGGTGATGAGATCACAGCTGGTGAAATCGTGATTGACATGACTAGTATAGTACCTCTTGATTCAGGATCATTTAAGGATCAAGAAGGAAGTAGAATTACAGATTTTCAGGGACATTTAATGACTGGTGATTTTTTCATGGTCGAAAAATATCCTACGGCAAGTTTTAGCATTAAATCACAAATCAATAACCAATTGATAGGTGATCTAACGATTAGGGGTAATACCAATGAAGAGACGGTTCAACTTTCTTCACTTGAAATTACTCCAGATGGATTGGTAGGAGAGGGAGTTCTTGTATTTGACAGGCAGATATATGATGTTAACTGGAAGCATTTCGTTAAAGATTATGTGTTATCCAATAACATTGAAGTGAAGCTTACTATTTTAGGGAGCAAATGATTAATGGCTAAAACTTATTGATTAAAGCCTGTCCTATGGACGGGCTTTTTTATTTTGTTAATATGAGATTCTGGCCTTAAATCGATTGTATTGAATAATTTTACAACTTCGATTTAAAATTTTCCTGAAAGCGTTCTTTTCTTTCTGATCGCTTCTTACTTCTTTCTTTTTTACGAATCCTTTTATTTCTTTTGGAGTCTTTAATTAGTACGGTTCTGACTGAGATTGCAACCTGGTCTTTAAACCAGTTATCTCTACCGGCAATATTGATATTTGGCTTATAGTCAAGTGATACATTTGCACCCAGTATTGTAAGTTCCGCTCCGATCATAAGATCAACACCAAATGTGCTGTTTCCATAAGTGGTTACTACCTCACGAGACAAAGGATCTTTTCCAACCGATTCTTCATTACCAAAAGAAATTCCTGCACCTGTGAAAATATTTAATCTTTTAGTCAAGATAGGAATATGTCTTTTAGACAATACGTGCAAGGAGCTATTACGGCTAAAATCTGATTGGAGGATACCTTCTAATGTAAAATGGTCAAATACTCTTTGTTCCATAGTTAGACCAAGCATTCGCTGGTCATCGTTTGCTAAACGTATACCAAGAGTGGTCCCATACTTCTGTCCATTCACCTGTAAATAGGTTACCAGACTCAAACAAATCAAAATGAATATTCCTTTCATGCCCATTTCCTTTTGATAATAGGAAACGAATCGAATTGAGTAATGTTATAAAAATTAATACTTCAATTCTGTTACCTCAATGACTGAATGGAAACAAACGAATGCCTTTTGTAAGAGGTTATTGTGGACTTAGCTTCTAACTTTCACAGTAGTCAATTCCTGCGTCCGACCAAGTTTCTTTAAATGTCTGAGATGTGACATGATGGCTTTAGGCATGGTGGCATACTCATGATAATCAATTTGGTATTCTTGACATTTTTTCCTGATCACTTTGCTGATTTCAGGATAATGAATATGGCTAATACGTGGAAATAAATGATGTTCAATTTGAAAGTTTAAACCTCCTAACAACCAATATAAAACCTTACTACCTGTCGCAAAGTTGGCAGTAGATGCTAATTGATGTACAGCCCATTCATGATGGCTTTTCTGACTTTCTGTTGTATGGAATTCAGTGTCTTCTACTACGTGAGCCAGCTGAAAAACGATGCTGATTGCTAATCCGCAGGTGAATGTGGCGATTAAAAAACCAACTAACCAACTCACCCAACCAACCATAAGAATTGGTACAGCCATATAAATGCCTATATAAGTTAATTTAGTTGTCCAAAAAATGAAATGTTGTTTTAGGGGCAGACGTTTGCGATTAGATGTTGCTGTTATTTTTCCACTTACATATTTTTGAAAATCATCATAGAAAATCCAGGCGATGTAGGAAACGCCATAAAGGACAAAACCATAAATATGCTGAAAACGGTGGTACCACCGCAAGGGTTGATCTTCATGAAGTCTCATAAAAGGCTTAACATCAATATCAGAATCCATGCCCTCAATATTTGTATAAGTATGGTGATTGATGTTGTGTTTTCTTTTCCAGTAATAAATGGTTCCACCAAGTACATTTAAAAAATACGAGGCAACATTATTTAGCCATGAAACACGCGAGAATGTTTGATGACCTCCTTCATGCATAATATTAAACCCAATAACAGCAAAGTTTAATCCTAAAAGCATGCATAAGGCGATAGCAACAGGAGTGATAGGGGTAAAAAATACAAGTGTGATATATAAGCCGATGGCTGTTAAAACTTGAAATAGGCCCTTAACGAATAATTTCCACCCTCCAGCTGGATGACTATTATGGGTAGCGAAATAGTTGTCTACCTGCGTTCTAAGCTCCTTGAGGATGTTTGTACTATCGGTATCAAATTTATATTGCAACATAAATATACTTTTATAACAATAAGAGAATATATTGTTAATAAAATTTGTTCAAAATATTCAAACACAAATTTAGCTCTTTTACCATCTATATGGTTTTAAATGGAAATTATTTGAGCTTTTAATAAGGGTATTTGACAAACATTTGATGAATAAATAAAATATTAAAAGCTCCTTAGCGTCATGAAAGAATGCGTTTTAGAAAAAAAACCGACAAATGATTTATAACGGAAAAGAGATTGAATTTCCTGCGATACTCCACACCAGTTTCTATAAAGTGGTTGATAGCCTCGAGAAACATTCCGCAAATTCAAATGGAATAATTTCAGCCTTTGCTAAAAAGCTATTGGATGAAGTGAGTGAGATACCTGAATTAAGATCAGGAGTGGCAGACGTTGCTGATCTTTCCAAATATCAAAAAACCATTGAAAAACTTAGCGATTTACTATTTCCAGATGCTTTAGAGCGTAATGAAATTAAGATTTTAACCCCACCTTTTCAATTTCAACCCATCCGTACTTCCAGGCGATTTGATAACATTGTCAAGGCTTCTGGTAAGCCATTTAATTTTGTGATGGAAGGTGTAGATGCAGATATGTTCTATTTGTATTGTTGCTATTATATCATGGGTAGTTACTATGGATATCCCGGCAGCACTTCCAATTTTCAGAAAATTGAAATCTTTGATGAGAAACTCGGGCTTAATAGGGTATATAAGGTACTAATTAATGCCGACCTGTGTGAATTCATTCCAACAGATCGGGCGGTCGATATTACCTACCAAGATTATATGGAGCTCTTGGATGGTTTCGACAATATTGAATTGTGGAAAAAGAAGTTTCCTCCTAATAGTTGGATCATGAAGGGGTTAACTGTAGTGAATCTGGTGGATATCACTTCAGACCATTCAATCAGTTCCATCACATCTAATTTACTCGTAAAGGATGATGAATCAATGGTGAGAATAAAAGATGGTATTCGGAGTTTGCTACAAGATGCCAGGCTGGAAATAGGAGTGCTTACTATAAACAACCAGATGCTGTTATCTATGCAGGGAGATGTCATTTCCAGTATGATACTTAAAGCGGGTGAATCCCTGGATTGTCAGCAAGATATGTGTGACTACGCCTATAATCAGCTGATGATAAAACATGAGCCTTTAATTGTTACTGATACTGTAGTGTTCCATGAGCGATCATCAAGTGCACTGTCTCGTAGAATTGTCGAAACTAAATTTAAAAGCTATATCATAGCCCCAATCATACATGAGGGTGAAATGTTGGGACTTATGGAAATTGGAGCATTGAATAAATACCAATTACACAAAGGCACTATTGATATTCTCAACGAAGTTTTGCCAGTATTAGCAATGGCTCATAAAAGGTTTATGGACGAATTTCAAAATAGAATAGAAGCCATCATACAGCAGGAATGCACAACCATTCATGAATCAGTTAAATGGAGATTTGAAGAAGAAGCAATCTCGTTTATCACCAAGGAAAAACAAGGTGAGCAACCTGTTTTTAAAGACATTGTATTTAAAAATCTTTATCCGTTATACGGCCAGCTGGATATTAAAGGCTCTTCAGAGCGACGAAACAAAGCTGTAACGACTGACTTAATCAAGCAGATCCGCAGCGTAAGGAAGGTATTGGAAGTAGCAATGGAGCAGAAAAAAATGCCTGTTATTGATCAACTACTTTATAAGTTGGATGCATATAAAATAGAGCTATCTAATCAATTTTCAGCTGGTAGTGAACATAAATTAATCAACTTTCTAGAAAAGGAAGTTTACCCAGTATTTGAGAATTTGTCTCAGATTGATACTACTGTAAAGATAGAAATTGATCGTTATCACTCCTTGTTAGATCCTGAACTCAAATCAGTTTATGAAAAAAGAAGCGTATATGATCAAATGGTTAATCAGGTAAATCATCGACTGGCAAATTACATTGACAAAAAGCAACAGGAGGCGCAGGAGATATTTCCACACTATTTTGAACGATATAAAACAGATGGGGTAGAGTTCAATATGTATATTGGACAGTCAATTACCAAAGACGCAAAATTCCATGAAATTTATTTAAAAAATTTGAGGCTCTGGCAATTGGTAGTTATGTGTGAAATGGAGCAAGAATTTAGAAGCATCAAGCAGGAATTTAATTCATCAATAGAAATCGCTTCATTGGTTTTGGTTTACAATACCCCGCTGGCTGTTCACTTTCGAATGGATGAAAAGCAATTTGATGTTGAGGGAGCCTATAATGCCAGATATGAAATCATTAAGAAAAGAGTAGACAAAGCTCGGATTAAAGGAACAAAGGAACGCATTACTAAGCCAGGAAGTCTGGTCATTGTTTATTCACAGGAGCAGGATGCGCAAGAGTATCAAACTTATCTTGAATTTCTCGCTTTCAAAGGTTATTTGAAAAGCAGCTATGAAAACCTTGTGTTGGAAGACCTGCAGGGTGTTCATGGGCTTCGGGCATTGAGGGTAGAAATAGCTCAAACAGAACCCATGTCAATTGATCAGCTGATTGAAGAGGTTTCAGAAAGAATTCAATAAATGAATTAGATTACAGAATTGATTAAATTGTCTTGAATATTCGAATATAAGCACCCCAATACTATGAAGCATCTGTTATCACTTCTTCTCATTTTTTTATTTATTGCAGAATGTATGAGCCAATCCGATGTAATAACATCAGGTATATTTCATTGGAAAGACATCGCTCCACAGAATAGCAAAATCGTATTTGAGGGCTCTTCAGATACATTTGAGTACCTCAAGATATCCACTGTAAAACTTCCAAAGGGAAAGTCACACGTTATTCCACCAAAAAAATTGGAAACCCTTATCATCATGAAATCAGGTAAAGTGACTCAGCTTGCTGGGGATAGGGAAGAAGTATTAGGAACTGGTAGTATCACAGTGATGATGGCTAAAGATCGATTTAAAATCAACAATAATCATGAAACCGAAGCTGTTTTCTACGTCATAAGCTGGAGAGCAAAAGATATAGACCAATTAGCATATGCTGATTATCCGGATTCGTATATGATTAATTGGGATACCGTACAGTTTCAGGAAACAGAAAAAGGAGGAAGGCGAACGATTATTAGAAAGGCTACACCAATGCTGGATGAATTCGAGATGCATGTGACCACCTTAAATGAAGGCATAGCCAGTCATCCTCCGCATACTCATCTAGATGAAGAGATTATTCTTCCGCGCTTTGGAGAAGTGGAAGAGTCTATTGACGGTAAGCTGTATGAAGGATCAGCTGGTTCGGTAATCTTTCTCAGGTCAATGGTTCCACACGGCATTAGAAATATTGGTGAAGGGAGATGTGAATACTATGCATTTCGATGGATTCCCAAAGGAGCAAAATAAAATTGCACTAATTAGTCTGCTTAAGTAAAAACCTGTGCTGGCCTGCCTTGAGCTCAACATGAATTCCATTCATAAGTTGCTCTCCTTTGTATGTTGTATTCTGTCCAGTTTCAACATACATTAATTCATAATTCAAATCAGCTTCTGGAGTAAACCATTCAGGGAATTGGTTGATTCTTGGCCAATCAAAAGGCAGGTGCATATTTGTCTCGTGTCTTTTCGTATCAAACTTTAATAAGCCATCCCAATTTTCATTAGCCGTAATACTTATAGCCATCTGATCTTCCATCCATACTGCACCTGGTTGTATATCTGATCGCCAGGGGTGAATGGACATCCCAAGTGTTTTCCAAAGACAATACATGATTGTCGTTCTGGCGAAATTTCCATCTCCGTACCAACCTTCTATAATTCCTTTTCCTTTCCATTGTTCGGTACCTGCACGATGACTGGAATCCTGCATGGACCACATGACCTGCATTTCACTGTTGATCCATTTTTGCGTAGATGTTACAGGCTCTCTGTTATAAAGGTTCAACGCACCTTCAATGGCATCTGCATACCCATCGGCAGAACCTCTTTCCCAATCAAAATTCCTGTAATCACCATTAAGTGTACGGAGTGCTTTGAGGGTTGCCTCAAGGTAAGATTCAACTGAATCAATCTGATATACGGTATAGAAACCATTGAGTGTGTAACCAAAATTATCTGCAATTCCATCATTAACAATGGCTCCTGTTTTAGGGTTAACCTGGTTATAGAACAGTCCATCCTGATTCCTGCCTACTACCAGAATTCTATCTAACATTTCATGAATTGGGCTCTCATAGGCTTTTTTCTTGGCTGGTAAAGCAGTATTGACGGTGGCATATAATTCACAAAGACCCGATACTACCTCACAACCATGATCTCTTAACCGGAGCACATCAAAATCACGTGTAGGATGTTGGTCACCCAATAAATAATAATCACCCAACCTAAGGGCCCAATCCAGGTACTTCTGATCACCAGTCATCCAATAAACCCTTGAGAGTACTTGTAGCATTTCACCATTTAATTCCACATTTGTGGAGACAATTTTTCCAAACCTCGTATCGACTGGTGCATGTTTCCACATATCATCGAGCATTCCTATCATCCTTATGGACCAGGGACTTGCTCCCAGCCATTCAGTGAGTGGCAGTAAACCATCTTTAATATATTCTGATGAACCGAATAAGATATCTGGCATATCAATTTCTTCATTGTCAAATCCCTTTTTTGAAAAGGAATAGGTATCAGGAAGACGATCAACTCTGGAGGTTAATCTTGTTTCTGTCTCCAGGATATCCATCATCTTTCCATCAAAAAGTTCCTGATTTGTAAGCGCTGCAGTCAAGACCATAAATGGGTAACAATCTGCAGCAGCGTCTTTCGCATTCCAGATATCCCTGGTATCTCCTGTTACGGTACGTGGTGTAAGTCCTGTAGCTGGATCTGCTACTGCTAACCACCCATCTACGAGTGATATGCATCTTTCTAGTCCTTCGTTTACCAGTTCTCCATTTAACTTGGCCTGTTGGAAGGCTAATGCTTCGTGGTCTTTGAGATTTCGTGTAGCGCTATTATCGCAGGAAAGCATAATAAACGCAGCAAAGAAAATAGCAATAAGTTGTTTCAGGTGCATCATGGCCATTGAGTTAAGTCAGGTAAGTTATTCAATAGACTAATAGTAGGCAAAAGTTATCCGGGAGCCCTAAATATTTGTATATTTCAGCATTTATCGGCTAGAAGTTTTTATTACTTTCCATCATTATGAAAAAGCATTTCTTCAATTATCTGTTGATTCTCAGCATCTTTATGCAATTCTCCTGTCAAAACGGTGACCCAAAGGCAGGTATTTTTATGCTTCTCCCATCTCCACAAAAATTTGATGTACAGGGAACCAGTGACTTAAAGCATAGTGATTTACGTAATATTTATCTGAATAAAGGAGTACAGTTGCCGGTAATAGGTGAACTAACGGCGATGCAGATTACTGATAACCTTAGCGATGCCCAGGTTATTTTGAAGTTTGATGACAAAATTGAAAGAGAAGGATATGCTTTACAGTTAAATAATGACGGAGTAAATATAATGGCTTCGGATCAAGCTGGTTTCCTATATGGTTTGATGACTTTGCAACAGTTAATGGAAGATGCTCAGGATCAGGCAGTGAATTTGCCGCTTTGCAACATTCAAGATTACCCATTACTTGCATACCGATCCATTCATTTGGATGTCAAACACCATATGGAACGTAAAGCATATTACTACCAGCTAATGGATCGGTTGGTCAGGTATAAGATTAATGGAGTAATCGTAGAGCTGGAAGATAAAATAAAATATGAAAGTCAACCCCTGGTTGGTTCTCAAGATGCCTGGACAATTGAAGAATGGAAAGAGCTAAGTGATTATGCGATGAAGCGCAATATTGAAATAAGCCCCTTGGTGCAGGGGCTTGGTCATGCATCCTTTATCCTTAAACATGAAGAATATAAACATTTAAGGGATGACCCGGAGAGTGATTGGGCATTCAACCCATTGGATCCGGAAACCTACGAAGTTCAGTTTGATCTCTATAGGGAAGCCATTGCGGCGACACCGCATGGAAAATATCTACATATTGGTGGTGATGAGGTACATACTACTGGTCAGAATAGTGGTAAAACACCACTTGAGTTGCAATTGATCTGGCTGAATAAAGTTTGTCAGTATGCAGCAGCGCAAGGAAGAGTGCCGATCTTTTGGGATGATATGCCACTTAAGTTTGCTGAGGTGTATAGACCCATGTTTAGGCCAGAAATGCAAAAAGAAGAAGTGGATAGTATTTGGGAAGCTAATGAACCTCGACTGCTTAAGTTTATTGATCAATTTCCAAAGAACTGCATCTACATGAGATGGAATTATAGTACACCGGATGCATACGGAAACTTTAAAGCCATGGACTGGTTTACGAAAAATGGCTTTCAGGTCATGGGAGCCACAGCAGGTCAGACACGGTGGGTACTTATGCCGCAGAATGAAAGTAATATTGGAAATATCAAGTCTTTTGCGCTTTCCTCAATTGAAAATGGGCTGAATGGATTATTGCTGACTTTGTGGGATGATGACTCTCCTCATTTTGAGTTGTATATGAGGGGTATTTTGGCTTTTGCTGAATACAGCTGGGCGGGTGATCAAAGAGATAAGCCTAGCATAAAAGCGGCATTTCGACATAGGCATTTCGGTCCGAATGTCACGGAGGACATGGCATTCATAGATCTATTAGAGAAACCTGTTGGTCTTTGGAAAAATTCGCTGGTAAAATCAGGTGTTAGTCGCAATGATCTAATAAAAAGAAAAGGGGAGGGAGTGATTGACTTGCCAGACCCCAATGATAAAGGTGCATGGACTAAAAAGTATGCAGAGCGCCTTGAAACAGCCAGAAATATGCTAAGCATGAGTGATAGCATTGCCAATAAGATTGAGAGGGTAAAAGCAAATGCTGATAGGAATACATTCACAATACAAGTTTATGAACAGGTAAATGAAATGGTGAGGTTTACCGCTCAAACACTGCTAACACTGGAAGCTTATGATAAACCTTCTGAACTGGTTAAAGATAATGAAGCCAGGGAAGTGCTAACAGCTTTAAATGACCAGTTTGTTAAGGTGAGAAGTAATATGGAGGCTGTGTATGGACAAACAAGGATTCTCACAAAACCAGATAATTACATACTCGATCAGGACCATCACCGACACAGTGCAAATCAAACCAGGTCATTTGACTGGCAATACATTGCCGAGTTAGCATTGTTAAAGAAACTGGAAGAAGAAATCAAGTAAATATGAAAAAGCCATTGTTTTTGTTTTCAATATTCATTGCTCTAATAAGTTGTGAGAACAAACAGGAAGAAGTAAAGCCCAACATCATTTACATACTAGCAGATGATTTGGGCTATGGTGAGCTTGGGGTTTACGGTCAGGAATTAATTGAAACGCCAAACCTGGATGCACTAGCTGCACAGGGAATGCGTTTTACTCAGCATTATTCCGGTGCTCCGGTATGTGCACCTGCCAGATGCGTATTGCTCACGGGTAAACATTTGGGACACGCATTTGTGCGAGGTAATGACGAAATGTCTGAAAAAGGAGATGTTTGGGATTATAAAAAGGCTTCTGCTGATCCTCGTTTGGAAGGTCAACGGCCTTTACCAGATAGCATAATGACCATTGGTGATATGTTACAAAAGGTTGGTTATCAAACAGGTATCGTAGGAAAGTGGGGGCTTGGGGGACCAACATCTGAAAGTATCCCCAACAACAGAGGATTTGATTTTTTCTATGGTTTTAATTGTCAAAGACAAGCCCACAACCTATACCCGGCACATTTATGGAAAAACAAGGAAAAAGACCTATTGGATAATGAATTGGTGGTACCGGGAACAAAGTTAGATAGCTTGGCGGATCCATATGATCTTCAGAGTTATCAGCCCTTTTTTCAAAATGACTATGCGCCACAATTTATGCAGACAGAAGCATTAGGCTTTATAGAAAGAAATCGAAACAATCCATTTTTTCTTTATTACGCAACACCCTTAACACATGCACCCCTTCAGATTCCAGAGTCCTTCATTGATCACTATGTGAATAAGTTTGGTGAGGAAGAACCATACTTAGGAGATCGAGGCTATTTCCCAAATCGTTATCCGCACGCTGCATATGCGGCAATGGTAAGTTATTTAGATACCCAGGTCGGGGAATTGGTACAAAAGCTAAAAGACCTGGGAATCTATGAAAATACACTAATTATCTTTACCAGTGATAACGGCCCTACTTTCAATGGAGGCACGGATTCTCCATTCTTTGACAGTGCCAAACCCTTTAGCAGTGAAAAAGGTAGGGGGAAAGGTTTTGTTTATGAAGGAGGAATCAGGGTGCCGATGATTGCTACATGGAAAGACAAGATAGCTCCGGGAACAACCAGTGAATTGATCTCTGCCTTTTGGGATGTCATGCCTACACTTGCAGAACTCACGGGAGCTGAGGCACCAAAAGATACTGATGGGATCAGCTTTCTACCTGAGTTGTTAGGAAACAGTTCACAAACTGAACATGATTTTCTCTATTGGGAATTCCCGTCATACGGTGGTCAACAAGCAGTTAGAATGGGGAAGTGGAAGGGCATAAAAAAAGACCTGTTTAAAGGAAAGTCTGATTTGATTTTATACAATCTGGAGGAAGATCCAGATGAAATAATAAATGTTGCTGCAAAATACCCGGAGGTAGTATCACAAATTGAACAAGTCATGAAAAGGGAACATACCATGGCTGCCATAAGTAAATTCCGAATACCTGTGTTGGATGCAGAATAAATTCAAATAGTAGGTCTTATTTGAGTTTTTAACTGTTAGTGGCAGGTTCTACTTGACGAACATCTACGCTGACTTCCATTGTTTGGCCACCACCACTGTATACTACGCCTTTCATTGGTATCACATCACCAAAATCACGGCCGGTAGCTACTCTGATATGCTGTTCATTTACCAAAAGGTTGTTGGTTGAATCAAACTCTACCCATCCAACTTCAGGGATGTATAATGCTATCCATGCGTGTGAAGCATCAGCACCCACCATTTTTGGCTGGCCAGGAGGTGGTAATGTTTCTAAATATCCACTCATATACCTGGCTGCTAAGCCCATTGAGCGAACACAAGCCAGACCAAAATGTGCAAAATCCTGACAGACTCCTTTTTTCTCTTCAAAAACCTCATTTAGTGGTGTACTGATCTCAGTAAATCCTGGCGTAAAACTAAAATCCTGATTTATTCTGGTATTTAGCTCCAACATTGCTTCCATAATAGGCCTGTTTGGGGCAAATGACTGTGCTGCATAAGCTTTGATGCCAGGAATAGAAGGTACAAATGGTGAATCAAGATAAAATTGACGTATGTCGTTTAATACATCTGTGGAATGTAACTGTTTAGCTACTTTTTCCCATGGAGAAGTTTCAGATGGGTTGATGTTTATCCAATTGGGTGTCACAAGAGACACCACACTTTGAGAGGTAACAGCAAGTTCCTGATGCGTTTTCTGTAAAGAGAAATACAGGAATTCATTTTCAAAGAAATCTTTTCTGCGGGTGATCGAAGATGGTTCTGGGTTAATGTTGTATGTGTATTGTTCTACTGATTGAAATGGATGTTTAGCGGGAATCTGATAAACAATATTATGACAAAGAGAAGCCGGAAAGTCATAAATATATTTGGTAATATGGTTGATCTGGTATTTCATACTTCAGGAAGTTTAGAGGTTACAAAACCATATTCATTCTGAGTATGACTAAAGTATTGTTCATTGATAAGGATTGATACTTCTCCTAAAGAGGCAATTATGCTATCCAGAAACTTTGTCAGTTCTTTTCTGCTATTCCCTACATGGTCTACACTGTCCAACTGTTGCAAGTCACAAAGTCGAATTCTGGTATTGATATCCAATAACTTTTTTCTGATGGGGTTCAGGTATCTACTATTAGAATCTGGCATTTTGTTGATGTGCTGATCAACCCGTTCTATCAGGTAGGACACTGATCTGGGATTTAATTCATCAAGTAAAAGTAGATTTAATACAGCCGTTATTTCCAGCGTAGATCTGTACATATAACGATAAGTAACCAGGCTTTCATTGGTCATCAGCAAGTACTCCAGGATTGTTCTTTCCACCTCTTCGGATCTTCGCACAGAAAGCATCGTTTTAAGAATCAGGCAAGTTTTCATTGCAGACTCTAAGAACCTTCCTATGTTGAGTATGTTCCAGGTATTCTCCCGGGTCATGTTATCAATATTTAGGCCGTGAAATGCCATGAGCTTAATGATCATGCTATCCAGGTTGCGGTTAATGTGATGTAAACTACCCTCAAGCTTCATTTGATGAAGTTCATCCGAAATACTGTCAAGTATTCGCCAGGTATCCAGGCTGAGTCTATCGCGAACTGAATATGCATTGTTTAGAAAAGACTGAACTGATTGGCTTAATGAACCTGACCTTTTCGGATCAGTAATTAGCGAAACAAGTTCTTTCTTTGAATTACTTAGAATTCTCTTATGGTTAAAACCTGGTTGTGTTCCAGTTATTGTGGTCAGTGTGCGTAGCAATGTAGTCAACGCCTGATCACCTTCCAGGTGTTTTTCGTCAGCAGTCTCATAATACTTTTTGAGGATAATCCTCATGAGTCGAACACTGTATATGGATCGCTCGATATATCTACCTAACCAAAAGAGATGTTCTCCTGTCCGACTGGGAATGATATTGTTTGTCTGCCTGGAGATAGGAGCTATTTTTGAATGAGCTATTTCCTGCTTATCGGAGCCTAAGATCCAGGTATCTTTACTTATTCCTCCAGATTGGTTAGAAACGATAAAAACGCCGGCATCTGGTGAACTTCTTGAAAGGCCTCCTGGCATTACGACATAATCCTCATTATCAGCATCAGCAACTACATAGCTTCTAAATACTGCATTTCTGGCTTCCAATTTTCCATTGATAAATGAGGGTGTTGTCGAGAAGTTAACAAGTTCTTGTGCTACATATAGATATGGACGTGCGTATATTTCATTTTTCAACTGGACGATTTCTTCCTCAGTCATGTCACCACCATAGACGGATCGGTTGAGCGTACTGCGATAGATTTTTCTAACCATCAGGAACTTGATATTGTCCATGACATATTGCATTTCCTTCTCCTGTCCACACCACCAGGTCGCCACAGAAGGCAGAATTAATTCTTCTCCCAACACATGTCGACAAATCTTGGGAAGAAAGGCCATTAACCCGGGGTTTTCAAGAATCCGGGTCCCAAGTGGATTAATCACAAGTACTTTTTTTTGTCGAACGGCTTCCATCAATCCTACTACTCCTAACTGTGAATCCATTCTGAATTCCAGTGGGTCACAAAAGACATCATCTACACGCCTGATAATTACATCTACCCGCTCCAACCCACTAATGGTTTTCAACCAGACATATCCATCACTTACCTTCAGGTCCTGACCCATGGCCAAAGTAAATCCCATAAAGGAGGAGAGGTAGGCATGCTCAAAATAGGTTTCATTACTTGGACCCGGCGTTAAAAACACAATTCTCGGGTTTTCACTTCCTTGCCAGGAGAGCCTGGATAATGTATTCTTTAGGGTTTGGTAATAGCTACTTACTTTTCGAACCTGGTTTTCACGAAACATATCAGGAAATACCCTGGTCATGGCAACGCGGTTTTCAAAAGCATAACCCGCTCCGGAAGGTGCATCTGTCCGGTCATGTAAAACCCACATCCTGCCATCCGGTCCTCTTGCCAGATCTGCAGAATACTGGATGAGTTGATGTTTTCCCGGAATGCGTATTTTATCCATTTGCCTAAGGAAACCCAGGTGATTGTAAATCATTTCAAATGGAATGACGCCTGACCGTATTAATTTACGCTCACCATAAATATCCTGAAGGATTTGATTAAGAAGTTCAGCCCGTTGCTTGAGTCCTTTTTCAATTACAGACCAATCTTTTTGACTGAACACCGTAGGAATGGGGTCCAGCATCCATGGACGGTTTAGCCCGTCCGGATCACCATAGATATTATAGGTAACACCATTCTCTTTGAGTAGCTGTGTGACTTCATTTGCTCTGCTGCTAAGACCTTCGTTCCCTAACTGGTCATAACTATTGACTAATTTTTGCCAGTGTGGCCAGATGGTACCATCCGAGGTAGCCAGTTCATCAAAGAACTTTGTTTTATTCTGGGCACGTTCAGACAAATAGGAATTAATCATGGACTCAAATCTCTGCTTTTTTTATAACATCAGAAATTTCTGGTGCCCTTATATTTTCTAAGGTCCATGGTAAACGGATAGTCATCGTTTTGGAGCTGTTTTGTAGCCTCATATTTTGGCAGGATATTGAGCTTCGTAAAGAACCTTCCACTTGCCTGCTGGTTAACTATGGTTGGTTCTACCATGTTGATGCTATGACCAAAATCAAAGAACCTTGAAATTCTACGAGATTCGGCTTCATTGCTATTCACAGGCGATGTTTCATAATTTCTTCCTCCCGGGTGCGCCACATGGTATTGACAGGCGGCAATGGATTTTTGTGACCAGGTATCATAAACGTCAATAACCAGTGGAGTATCTACTCCAATTGTTGGATGCAGGGCAGAAGGAGGTTGCCAGGCTCGATATCGTATACCTGCCACGTATTCTCCCTGAACACCTGTGTTTTTCAAAGGAATCCTACAACCATTACACAATAAATGATACCTGGAGTCTGTCAGTCCTGATATCTTTACCTGAATGCGCTCCATGGAAGAATCCACAAATCTGGATGTTCCCATTTTGGACATTTCTTCTCCCAACACATGCCAGGGCTCTATTGCCATTTTTAATTCAATATGGATATCGTCTACATGCAATTCTCCTAAAAATGGAAATCGGAAACTAAAAAACGGGTCAAACCAGGACATATCAAATTCATACCCTGCGGTTTTAAGGCCATTGATCACCTCTGTGAGATCTTTGTAGCAATAATGTGGCAGCAGAAACCTGTCATGAAGGGCAGTGCCCCAACGAACTAATTTTTGGTTATATGGATTTTTCCAAAACCACGATAGAAGGGCCCTAATGAGAAGAAACTGGACCATACACATCTTATAATGAGGGGGCATGTCAAATCCACGAAACTCCAGGATACCCAGTCTTCCTGTAGCAGAATCGGGAGAGTACAACTTATCAATACAAAATTCCGCACGGTGGGTATTACCTGTAATATCAATTAGCAAGTGTCTGAAAATACGATCTACCAGCCAGAAAGGAACTTCTTCCTCATTCATATTGGTTGGTATCTGCTGAAAAGCAACTTCCAGTTCATAGAGTATTTCATCACGACCTTCATCTACACGTGGTGCCTGACTGGTTGGCCCAATGAACTCCGTAGAAAAAAGATAGGAGAGTGAGGGGTGGTGTTGCCAAAAAGTAATAAAGCTCCTCAAAACATCTGGTCTTCGCAGGATGGGGCTATTTGCAGGAGTTACGCCCCCAAGGGTCACATGGTTTCCGCCTCCTGTACCTGTGTGACGACCATCCAGGTTAAACTTTTCACTTGTCAGACGGCAAAGTCGTGCTTTCTCATAGAGTATTTCATAATTGCTAGTGATTTCCTCCCAACTGGAAGCAGGGTGGATATTAACTTCTATGACTCCCGGATCTGGCGTAATCATAAATTTCTGTATCCTAATGTCCTGAGGTGGGTCATAACCCTCGATTAATACAGGTGCATTCATCTTCGTCGCTACCTTTTCAACGGCGAAGATTAAATTCAAATAATATTCCAGATGGGTTACGGGAGGTAAAAAGACAAATATTTTACCCTCGCGGACTTCCACGATCATGGCAGTTTTAAAGATATCTATTGAGTTGTTAAAGGATTGATCTGTATCGATCATATCGCCAATTTCCTTTCGTGTCGGCAAAGCACCAACTTCCTCAAACAGGCTTCTTTCCGGACGATATTCCTCTTTCTCCGGGTCCAGATGCTGCACTGACTTTAAAGGAAGTCGTAAACCTACCGGTGAGTTTCCCGGAACAAGGAATAAATCCTTTCGACGAAATTGCCATTTACAACTTTGCCAGTTGGAGCCCTCTTCATCCCACCGTACCGGGATCATAAACCCTGCCGGCTCATTCATTCCTTCGTTTAAGATCTTGGCTAGTTTTTGCCGTTCAAGATCAGATTTTAAATCAAGTTCCAGTGGGTCAACATTTACAGGAACTTTACTTTCTTCCCAAATAAAGTAAAATGGATCTTCATAAGTAGGATGGATATTTTTCGGATCCAGGTTTAGTTCTTTAGAAAGACCATCCATAAATTTTTTAGCATCATCTATCCCTAATCCATAATCCTTGGATAGATCCGCAAGTAGTTTATCATTCTTCCAGATGGCTTTACCATCTTTTCTCCAGAAACAGGCCAGTTTCCACCGAGGTAGAGGCTCTCCGGGATACCATTTTCCCTGCCCATACTGCATCAATGCTCCGGTAGCAAACTCATCTTTGAGTAAGTGAAATAACTGATTGGAAAGTTTACGTTTATGTTCACCATCGGCAGCGGAATTCCATTCAGGAGCATCCGTATTGTCAATGGAGACAAATGTTGGTTCTCCACCCATGGTCAGGCGGACGTTGTTCTGTTGAAGGTCATTTTCAACTTGCTCCCCAACAGCCATGATCGTATCCCATTGCTCTTCTGAATAGGGCTTGGTAACTCTCGGCTTCTCAACGATCCTTTTAACTGTGTTTTCAAAATGAAAGGTTGTATTTACTGGTTCTGTGGAACCTGTTATAGGTGCTGCATTTTCCGGGTTTGGGGTGCATGCCAAAGGAATGTGTCCTTCCCCTGCAAACAGTCCAGAGGTTGCATCCAGGCCAACCCATCCGGCGCCAGGTAAATATACTTCGGCCCACGCATGTAAGTCTGTAAAGTCTTCTTCCGTACCACTGGGTCCATCTAATGCTTTTACATCAGCTGTTAACTGTATCAGATAACCAGAGGTGAAACGTGCAGCAAGCCCGAGATGTCTAAGTAATTGTACGAGAAGCCAGGTAAAATCTCTGCATGAACCAGACTTTATGGTTAGTGTTTCCTCGCATGACTGCACACCAGGCTCCATACGTACATTGTATTTAAGCATACCATTTAATAACTGATTGATAGCAACCAGGTAATCAACAGTATTCATGTCTTTTTTTCTGAGCTTCCTGGCATCGGAAACAAGTTGTGTCATGAGCGGATCCCTATCCTTGACTTCAAGATAAGGAATCAGTTGTTGCTTAAGTAACGGATCATATTTGAATGGAAATTGTTCAGCGTATTCTTCAATAAAAAAATCAAAAGGATTCACCACTACCATGTCAGCAATTACCTCTACGTCAATCTCAAAATATTTAATCTTTTCAGGAAAGACCACCCTCGCCATGTAATTCCCAAAGGGGTCCTGCTGCCAATTGATGAAATGGCCAGATGGACTGATCTTCATGGAATAACCTTTTACCTGGGTACGGGAGTGGGGTGCAGGTCTTAATCTTATGATTTGAGGAGAGACTTCAATGGAACGATCGTAATCGTATTTGGTATAATGCCGAATGGCAACTCTTATGGACATAAATAATATTTGGCCTGATCAGCTGAAAAACTTTCTAAAAATACAGATTGTAGGTGTTATTGTTTTAATAATTAACATAGAAAATTAATTTTCGGTAAAATCAATTTTCAATTATCTGCATCATCAATATTATGTAAATGCTTTATAAAACATCTGATTATTTAGAAAACCAGACCCAGATAATTACCATAATAAGCTAATAAGGCTTTATAACTCTCTGTTTAGGAGCCCTTAATTGGAAGTTTTTTAAATCTAGCCCAGGCAATAATCAGCGCCACTAAGCCAATAATCAAATTGAATCCGATCATTATGTATTCCCCTTGATAAATATGATAAGCAATAGCAAACAGCATAATTGTTGCTATTCCTAATGCAGATAAAGAGGTGAGTATTGGCTTAATACGCAATATTGAAGGTAGGATTAATCCTAAACCTCCAAGTACCTCTGCCACTCCAATGAACCGGGTAAGTGCTTGGGGTATAACTAAAACAAACGACATTTCAGGGGCTAGTTCATTGAATGGTAGCGTCAGCTTTAAGCTACCCAAAATAATGAAATTTATAGCCAGAAAGACTTGTCCGGTCCAGATTACAATGTTTAGAATATTCTGTTTAGAATTTTTTTTTACCATAATTCGCAAAGTCTGTTTTACTAATTGATTACAGTAACCTAACTCCTCAATAGACATATCGTTTAGAATCTGCGGAAATATGCTTTAATGATGATTTATAGCAAATTCCTCATTATCATATTACTACACGGATAATTTAGCCATCCTAATTCCAGAAATATTTCTTAGCCTCCTTTTTAAATCTGTCAATGAATCCGAATGTCAAAGCAACTTATAAGGACTCAACCCACAAATTCCTGAACTGGATTTTAGAGCCTTCAGCTTGTAAGCCGATACTCCCTTCCGTTACGGATAGATTGGTTGCTGTATTTTGCAATAAGCCGTTTACACGCAATTCTATGGTATTTCCCTTACAAATAATGTCGTAACTGTTCCATTCACCTACGGGTTTTTCATTCGTCGGGTGAAGTTTAGTAATAATGGGTCTTACTTCCGGTGTCGAAGTGCATACGCTATCCTGTATCGTAGCGGTAAGGCCAACACCACTTACGATAAAATCCCCAGCATCCTGGTACTTTAGTTGTCCCTGAAAATGGTTAGGGATTGACGGGTCTTCACCCGAAGTATGTAAGTAAACACCACTATTGGTAGGTTCCTCGGTATACCTCCATTCTACATGCAGTTTGTAGTTGCTATATGATTTAATGGTCCTTAGGTGTCCCATTGGCTTCCCAACTGTTTCTATTGCTCCTTCATTCACATAAAAAAATTCCTCTGGAGAAATGCTATCATTGGCTATATATATTTTCCAGCCATCCAGGTTTTTGCCATTAAAAAGTATTTCTCTTTTGGATGATGAATCCTCCTGATTGGATGTGGTCTTATCACCACCCGTACAAGAAACAAATAAGACGAGCGGTAAGGCAAGCGTAAGCATCAAGTGATGTCCTTTCATGGGTATTAAAGTTAAGTCAAACAAAAAAAGAATTTAGTAAATATAGTCTTGATTCATATCTTTGATAGGCAGTAAAAATCAGAAAAAAGTAATCCCATGAATTTTCCTCAAAAACTTTTGATAAATATCATATCGTTATCAGTTATAGCACTCATATATGGTTGTAATCAGCCAAAAAGTAATAATTCTTCAGGTGAGATTAATGGGGATGCACAAATGGATGGTTGGATAGACTTATTTAACGGGAAGGATTTAAAGGGGTGGACACAAAAGAACGGAACTGCGACCTATCTGGTTCAGAATGAGACGATTGTGGGAAAAACTGCTGAAGGAAGTCCCAATTCATTTCTTTGTACAGAAAAAAGCTATAGTGATTTTGAACTGGTGTTTGAAGTGAAGGTTGATAAAGGACTGAATTCAGGCGTTCAGATCAGGTCAACAACAAGAGAAACTACTGTGGGTGAGAATGATAATCAAAAAAAAGGCCGCGTAATTGGTCCTCAAGTAGAGATCGTGGTAGGTGATGAAGAAGGAAGCCTATCGGGATTTATTTGGAGAGAAGCTACAGGAGACGGATGGATGATTTCAAAAGGAGATCCTGTTTCACATCAACATTTTAAAGGGGGAGCATGGAATCAATATCGCATTATTGCAGAAGGAGACCAGCTTAAAACCTGGATCAATGGTAGTCAAATCGAAGATGTTTCAGACCCTAAAACCCATAGTCAATTTCCGAATGGCTTTATCGGATTACAAGTTCATGCGATAGGAAAAGACAAGGGCCCTTATCAAGTTGCCTGGCGAAATATTAAAATAAGGACTTTGTAATCGTTTAACTGAGTTTGATTCTGCCGATTTACCGCAACTATAACCATTACCATGAAATATAGATTTGTTTATTTACTGCTCTTAGTAGGAAGTCTACATTCATTAAGCTTATCTGCTCAACAGGCGTGGAAAAGAGTCACTTCAATTGAGGATCTTAGCCAGTTTGATCCGGAAATATTGCCGGGATTATTTAAAAAACTAAATCTTGATTATCCGGGCCTAGAAGCTGTCAAGATGGCTTATAAAAGCGGAGACCTAAACGAAGCTTCAGCCTTATTGCTGGAATATTATGAGGGCAATTCTACAGCAGAAAATTACAGAAGAGTGATACCTGACCATTCGGATCAAACAGTCCCTGAAGCAGATACTATATTGAAAGATGTTTATACCATCCAAAACATAAAAGGTCAGGTACCAACCCTGGAGAATGGGCACAGAGACTGGTATTACAAAGGACCCAATAACGACCGGGAATGGGCGTGGTTATCCAATCGACATTCCCAGATGAATCTTGTGCTTGGTGCTTATTTTAAAACGGGGAACCCTATATACATCAAATACATAGACCTTTTTCTTAGAGATTTTATATTAGCCAGTATGCCATACCCTGCGAAAAAGGGGAGCGAGTCAATCTGGAGAGGGTTGGAGGTTGCTGCAAGAGCTAAGAGCTGGACCCGACTATTTTACAGCACCATCAGTGATCCATACATCTCCCCAGCCACAAGAATACTAATACTGAGTAGCCTCGCTGATCATGCACATTACAATAGGAATTTTCATGGTCAGAATAATTGGCTCACCATGGAAGTTTCTGCTTTAGCTACGGTGGCTGCATACTTTCCTGAATATAAGCAAGCTGACGCATGGATGGAATATACCATCGGCACAATGACTGAAAGCATGAAGCAGCAGGTATATCCGGATGGCATACAAACAGAACTAACCTCTCACTATCACAATGTAGCCCTATACAATTTTGTGCTTTTTCAAGCGCTCTGTAAAGTGGCCAATAAGCCACTGCCGGATTTTTATATCCATACGCTTGAATCCATGTATGACTATATTTCTCATGCGGTTCGGCCTACAGGTGAACGCATATTAAACAACGATGGTGATAAAGGCAGTGATAAAAGTATTGTTATGGATGGTGTTAACGCCTTTGACCACGAGGATTGGGAGTACATCATTACCAATGGTGTTTCAGGAACTAAGCCTACTGATGGTCCAAGCTATTTTTATCCCTGGGCAGGTCAGATGATTTCCCGAAGTGGCTTTGATGAAAATGCCCATTGGTCTTTCTTTGATATTGGGCCGTATGGAAGTGGTCATCAGCATAATGATAAGATGCACGTGTCTGTAGTGGCGTATGGAAAAGATCTTTTAGTGGATGCAGGCAGGTTTGCATATACAGGAGCAGTTGCTGAAAAGTTTAGACCTTATGCAAAAAGTTCTGCAGCACATAATACTGTGTTGATTGATGGCAATGGCCAAAACCGTGGGCCATTACTGGCCCAAAAGCCTTTAGCAGATCAGTACTATAAAATTTTAGATCACTATGATTATGCTTCCGGATCATTTAATGACTACCTGAATACGGAAGGAAAAGCGAAACACATTCGTTCGCTATTTTATGTGAGAGGTGATTTTTGGATTGTAGTTGACAGGATAGATACCGATCGATCCAGAGAGATCTCAACATTGTGGCACTGGCATCCCGATCTTAAGGTAGAAACTTCAAAAAACATTACTAGAACAAAAAGTCCGAGTGGAAACCTGGCGATAATACCAGTGGGAAAGCAAAAATTTAAAATAACCAGCAGCTCTGGACAGGAGGAGCCTATGCAAGGGTGGTACAGTCCTGAGTATAACGTTTATGGACCCAACATTGCAACATCTTATCAAAACTTAATCAATAAAAGCAGTAACCAGGTTTGGATACTTTATCCCTATGAAAAGGAGTTGCCAAAAGTAAAAGCAAAGATTATTTCAAGTGATGAAACAGGAATTCGTATCAAGGTGAAAACTGAGAACGAATTCTGGGATGTAGCTGTTCCATTTTTAGATAGTAGTAAAGCACAATTAATAAAACAGTAAATAGACTATAATTATTAGCTGTTCGTCAACAAACAAGTAGTCTACTAAAAATATGAACCTATGAAAGTAATAATTACCGGTGCCTCAGGTATGGTTGGGAAAGGCGTATTATTGGAATGTCTGGATCACGCTGAAGTAAAACAGGTGGTATCTATTGGTAGATCCGCTATTGAAATTGAACATCCCAGGCTAAAACAGATCATTCACAAGGATTTTTCAGATTACAGCACCATCAAAGGTCAACTGAAGGACTGTGATGCTTGTTATCTCTGTATGGGAATCAGTTCAATGGGCTTAAGTGAAGCTGAATATCATAAAATCACCCATGATTACACATTAGCACTGGCAACTGTACTTCATGAACTAAACCCTAAAATGACCTGTACATATGTCTCTGGTGTTGGTACTGATTCATCTGAGAAGGGAAGAACCATGTGGGCAAGAGTAAAAGGTAAAACAGAAAATGACTTACTCAACCTGGGTTTTAGTCAGGCTTTTATGTTCCGACCAGGTGCGATTATTCCTTTACGTGGTATTAAATCACGCACGAAATTGTACCAATTCATGTATGACTATTTTATGTGGCTGGTGAAATTCATGAAATGGGTTTCCCCTAATTCCATAGTAAATACTACTCAATTGGGGTTGGCAATGATTGGCGTGACCTTACATGGCTTTGAGAAGCATGTGCTTGAACCTAAGGATATCCTGGAGGCCGCAAAGCAAGGATAAGAAGTGTAGGTGCCTAATGTTAAAAAGCTTAGAGAGGAAGTTGATCTTGTGCTAATTTCTTCTTTCTTTGTTGACTGCTAAACCAAGATAAACAACTACATGTACCCCAATCTACGCACGCTCTTAACCTTTTTGGTTTTCCTTTTATTACAATTAAATCTCAGTTACACTCAGTCGCTTAGCTGGCCCGATGTAGAAAGCGATCAAAAACTCTGGACACGGTGGTGGTGGCATGGAAGTGCTGTCGATAAGGATAACCTAACCTACATGATGGAGGATTTTTCCAGATCTGGATTTGGTGGTGTGGAGATTACTCCTATCTATGGGGTAGTTGGTCAGGAGGAGAATGATATTCCTTATCTATCATCGGAATGGATAGAAATGCTTCAGCATACGATAAAGGAAGCAAAAAGGCTAAACATGCAGGTGGATCTTCCCCCTGGTTCGGGATGGCGCTGTGGTGGTCCATTCGTTACGCTGGATCAGGCCAATGCATCTTTAAAGATCGATACGATCAGCGTAATTGGAGGTATACCGGTTACATTGGACTTTGCGGACAAAAGGCTTCTTCACTTGATGGCTCTAAATACCCAAAACAACCAACAGGTTGATCTGATGGATCGGGTAAAATCGGGAAGTTTTAGTTGGGAACCTCCAACAGGAGATTGGCTGATTTTTGTTGCTACCGTACGATGGTCAGGGGAGAAGGTAAAACGAGCGGCACCGGGTGGAGAAGGATATTCCATTGATGTATACAGTGAATGGGCCGGTCAGGCTTTTCTGGATTCTATGGCCTATCGACTCAGGGATATTAAGGATGGGGACATTCGGTCCTTTTTTCATGATTCCTTTGAATACACCGGCAATGGTTCCGAAGAAATATTGGATGCATTCCTTGCTTATCGCAAATATGATTTAAGAGCACATATACCTGCCTTAATGGGAATAGGTAATGAACAAGAGGTGATTAGGGTACAGGCGGATTATCGTAAAACACTATCTGATATGCTTTTAAATCATTTCATTGGCCCACTGACGGATTGGGCGAGTGAACGAGGAAGCCTTAACAGAAATCAGGCGCATGGATCACCAGGAAATATGCTGGATTTATATGCAGCTTGCGACATTCCTGAAACTGAGATTTTCGGACCACTTTCAGGGACTGATGCAGATATCCTGATCAATAAATTTGCGAGTTCTGCGGCCCATGTAACAGGGAAGCCACTTGCTTCAGCCGAGACGAGTACCTGGTTGGGTGAACATTTTACAGTTTCGTTTAGTGATATGAAAGAATCTTTTGACCACCTGTTTTTGGGTGGCATCAACCACCTGGTCATGCAGGGTACTGCTTATTCCCCAAAAGAAGCAGCCTGGCCGGGATGGGTCTTTTATGCCTCTGTTGAATTAAATCCACGAAACCCTCAATGGCGGGATATCTCAGGGTTGACTTCTTATGTATCCAGGTCCCAGTCATTTTTGCAGTCGGGAAAACCAGACAATGACATCCTTATTTACTGGTCTTATGATGATATTATTCATTTCAATGGTCGATTAAAAAAGCAACTGGCTGTACACCATCCTGACTGGTTTTATGATCATCCCATAGGTCCACTAAGCATGCAATTGGATGAAATGGGATATAGCTTTGATTATTTCTCTGAAGATCAACTGGCGGGTACATCTGTTAGAAATGGGGTGATTCACACATCGGGTAATAAATACCAGACGATTATCGTACCAAAAGCGAATTACATGAGTTTGGAATCACTGGAAAATCTGATTCAACTGGCTGAAAACGGGGCAAAGGTGATCTTCGAGGAATCATTACCCGGAGAGGTATCTGGTTACTATAAACTTGAAGAAAGAAGCAAGCAATTTGAGGATCTTAAAGAGAATGCATTAGCAGTTTTCGTATCCAAAAATATTGATCAACAGCTAGCTCAGTGGAACATTCCTAAAGAAGCTGGGTTAACCAAATTGGGAATAAAGTATATCCGAAGAATTGGAGATAAAGGGGTTACTTACTTCCTAAAGAATAACAGTGGTAAGTCTTTAGATACCTGGGTCACTCTAGATAAGGGAATAGCAACCATGGGGATATTTGATCCGCTAACAGGTAGAGATGGCCTGGCAGCTATCAGAAATCAGAATGGTATTACTCAGGTCAGAATCCAGTTACCAACTGCAGGCACACTGATTCTTACAGGACTAGATACGTCTGCCAATGGTGATCCATGGCAGTATGTTAATGAAACACCTTCGTTTACCAGACTAACTGGTACCTGGAAGGTCAATTTTCTTGAAGGGGGCCCAACGATACCTGAAAGATACGAAACGAAGCGCTTGCAATCATGGACAGATCAGGAATCCAGGGGAGTAGAGGCTTTTTCAGGGACAGCCAGCTATCAAATTCAGTTTAATGCACCAGCAGGTGCTGGCACATACCTTTTGGATCTTGGGCAGGTAGAAACTACCGCTAGCGTCCGATTGAATGGAGAAAAAATAGGGACATTAATTACTACTCCTTACCAGGTTATAATGAATGACGTAAAAAAGAAGAAAAATTTATTGGAAATTGAAGTCACCAACCTGCCAGCAAACAGGATTCGATACATGGATCAAAATGACATAAAGTGGCAAATCTTTCGCGACATCAATTTTGTGAATATAGACTACAAGAAGTTTGATGCTTCTGATTGGGAAGTAACTCCCTCTGGGTTATTAGGGCCGGTAAAATTGATAAAACAGTAAGGGGAAAAGGAGCTATTTAAATTTTAGTTACTTAAAGAACTTCCTGGGAGGAACCATGAAGATGGAGAACTTAGTAAATAGTGCATCTCTTGAATTAATATCAATAAGTGCATTTCTTGCACGGTCACCCGGATTTGCCAGGTAATAGATGAGATTTTTATTATATCCAACACCTATGCCTAACCATAACCAATCATGTATTTCTCGTTCCCAGGAAATCTTAAATTGTAAGTCAGCCTTTCTAAGCATTAGATTTCCGTGATCAACACCAATCAGCCTATGTGTGATATTGTATCTCCACCCGGCTAGTTGGGTATTGAAAATCAAATAATTGTGGTCGTTCATGCGATAACGCATGGCAACAGATTTAGGTAACATTAGATCGAGTGTCCACTTATGATTGAGCGCATGTTGCAAATTCAATATTGGGTAAAAAGTCGTTAAACCCATAACTCGGTTAAGTACGAAACCAGCTCCCATTGTGGTAGTTGATGATTTCTTCCAGTTATAAATTCCGCTAATGAAATATTTGCTGGTATGCCTGTTCCAGGTGAAGTTGTCACTTTTTAATTCAGCACCTCCAACCAGCTTAAGTTCATGTCCATTTCTTAAATCCCTCTGATAAAAGAACCTTAGGCCAGTGCTAATGTATTTGCTGGAGTTGAGTCTTAGGTAAAGATCATAGTCCGTAGGATTTTCATCCAGGTCAAATACAAATCGTTGTTGGTAGTATTTCAATTGAATTCCAAACATCTGGTCATCTCTGATCATCAGTGGAATACCTAATTTAAATTTGATTAGCCGATCTCTTTCTACTTCATTTTGTGCTTCACCAAGTGATTCAGAAGTTGTGCTGGTACCGTAATCCATAAGGGTTTCGGTACTCAATTCCGCAATTTTTGGTCTATAGGAGGTATTACTCTCAGCTGTCTGAGCACAAACAGTGATTGCTAAAAACAAGCAGCATGATCCTAAAATGATCGTTTTCAAATCAAATACCCCTGGAGTGATTATTAAGGGTGTTTATGTACAAGTGATAATACATGATCTAATTTAGCAAGAATTAAACCAGAAGCATCCGTTCAAGTAAATTTTGATGAAACTTTTACTAATATTAATCTATTAATGATCCATCATGAAAATTCAAAGTATTGTCATCACCCTTATTATTTGCCTTTTAGTTATGCAATCAACAGCCCAGAATCAAGTAAATGATCTTCCATTTAGGTCCGTACCAGATTATCCTGTCAAATACACAGCAGCAACTACTGCAGCCAGAATGATCGACGGTCTTGGGTTTAGGTATTATTGGGCTACAGAAGGTTTAAATAAAGATGATCTGGGGCATAGACCCTCTGAGGATGCTCGGTCATCAGATGAGACGTTGAATCATATTCTTGGACTATGTTCATCTATTTCCAAGGTCACCATACAGTCAAAAGGAGAGCGATATGATTATGCTGCAATGACTTTTGACGAAAAAAGAAGAAAGACTTTAGAGCTATTAAAAATAGCCAGTGATTACCTCAAAAAGGCTCCTGACACCGATTTAGAGACTTTGGTAATTAAGTCTGGTAAACGTACATATCCATATTGGAATTTAATAAACGGACAGATAGCAGATGCCATCTGGCATGTTGGGCAAGTAGTTACATTTAGAAGATCAAGTGGAAACCCTATCAATTCTAATGTTAACTTTTTTGCAGGCGTCTTAAACGAGGAGTAGACACTGCTTAAAATACTGTAATACAGTTATTTAATAGCAACATATTTAGGTATTCATTAAAGTTTAACCAAGATTAATCCCCTCAGCTACAAGCTTTATCCATTCAGGATGCCTTTTGATATACTGTGCAACATAAGGGCACATAGGTACCAACTTACGGCCAGACGCTTCCACTGCTGATAGCGTTTGACTAACTAAATCTGAAGCGATTCCCTTGCCTTCCAAAGATTTAGGTACTTCCGTATGTGTAAGATAGATTTTATTGTCTTTGGTTAGTATGTATTCTATACGAGGTGTATGGCCTTCAATGATAAACTCATACTGCTTCTTTTCCTCGTTATTAATTAACTCGTAACTGTGATCTCCCAATTGAGTTTATATTTAACTAATAAATACTTGATGACCATTAAAACCAAATAACAGCATAAAAAGCTTGACTATTATTTGATGGAAATTTTCTTTTTATCCTTTAAGGTTGGTGTCAAAAAAATTAATCGTTCTTTTCCAAGCCAGTGCAGCAGCTTCTTTGTCAAACCTTCCTGTAGTATCGTTATGGAATCCATGGTTGGTATTTGGATAAATATATGCTTCATAGGAAGCATTATTGGCTTTCAGGGCTTTTTCATAATCCGGCCAGCCGGCATTAACTCTGGTGTCCAGTTCTCCATAGTGAAGCAGGAGAGGAGCATTGATGTTTTTAGTTTCTTCTGCAGATGGTTGTCCACCATAAAAGGGTACAGCAGCGCCAAGTTCAGGCACTTTTACAGCCATCATGTTAGAGATCCATCCACCAAAACAAAATCCAACCACACCCACCTTACCCGTACAATCTGGATGGTCTTTCAGGTATTGAAAAGCGGCAATAAAGTCCTCTAGCATTTCATCACGATCGCGTTCTCTTTGCATGGCACGTCCATCATCATCATTGCCTGGATAACCACCAAGTGGACTCAGCGCATCGGGTGCAATAGAAAGGTAGCCAGCCAGTGCGGCTCTTCTTCCAACATCTGCAATGTGTGGGTTCAATCCACGGTTTTCATGAACGACCACTATGCCTGGCAGTTTTCCTTTTACACCTTTAGGTCTTGATACTTGAGCATCAATCGTTCCGCCACCTTTTGGGGAGGGGTAACTGATCATTCCGGTAAGGAGTCTTGGGTCATCAGCCTTGATCTGGATATTGTCCTGATAATTAGGCATGACAAAACTCATGAGGGTGGAAATTGTCAGCCCACCTACTGCATAAGTTGATAAACGATCCATAAAAGTGCGGCGATCCAGTCTGTTGTGGGCATAGTCATCATACAGGTCAAATACTTCCTGATTGATGTCTTCTCTATTGATATCTTTCATAAATATGGGTTATTACGGGTATAGTAAGATAACCAGACATTTTGAAGATATCCTGAAGAATCTAAAAATATTGAATTGAAACCTACCTTTTAGAATTAGGGTTTACCCACTAAATCAAATATCATGGCCAATATTGAGCCATCTTCTTTTGAAGAAAGGCAACACTTCTTTCCAATTGATCCATGCCATCGACACCATCCTCAATACTGATCCAGCTATCAAAGCCTACGCGTTTGAGCTCAGTAAAAATGGCATCATAGTCATTAAGTCCTTTTCCTATTTCACCATGGGCCAATCTCTTTGCGTAACCTGTTGAACCGCCCTCTTCATTCCTTAAATCTTCGATGGTTCCTTCTTTAAGATATCTATCACTGGCATGCATGGTAACCACCCGATGCGAAACCTTGTAAAGGAGTTCTAATGGATCTTCACCGGCGATATACGTATTGCTCGGATCATAGTTTACCCCAAAGTTTGGATGGTCGATTTTAGCAACCAGTTTACTAAACACATCCATCTTTTGTGCAAATTCAGGATATTCCCAGAAATCATCTTTATAGTGATTTTCAATAATTAAAGTGATACCCAATTTCTGTGCGTATGGCAGGCACTCTTCAATACAGGATGCAGCTAGATCGATGCCCTGATCTATGGTGAGTTCTGGCCTTCTTTGACCCGATAGCACTCTACAATAAGACCCACCTAATGCGTGAGTCATGTCAATCCAAAATCGCTGCTTTTCAACTTCTTTTTTACGAAAAGCACTATCCGGATGCGTGAAATCTGGTGAACAACACATCATAGGGATTACCATTCCGATATCTTCTACCTGAGTCCGAAATTCTGGCCAGTTTTTTTCATCCTGCATCTCGATAAAACCTGCATACCACTCTAATCCATCAATGTCCAGCTTTGAAGCTAGCTGAATCCATTCGGAAACTTTCATGGTACCGTCTTTGCAAAGCGCTTGCATGTATGCTTTTGGGAAGGCTGCTAGTTTAGGCATCTTTAAATAGGTTTTAATACACTTTTTACAACTTGTTTGTCATGCATCTGGGTGAATGCTGTGTGCCAGTCTGAAATCGACCAGACACCACCTATAATGGGCTGCACGTCTAGTTGACCAGAAGCCAATAGGGCAATTACACGTTCCCAAATAGGCCAATTATGACTGAATGACCCCTGAAGTTTAACATTTTTCTGCACCAACTGATCCAAGGAGAAATTCAAGGGTTTAGGACCCCATCCAACCTTGGCAATCTGGCCATTGGGCCTTATCAGGTCTAGCGCTGTTTTTAAAGTGGCACTAATTCCTGCAGTATCAATTACTACATCTGCACCCATACCATCCCTAAACTTAGCCCAATCCATAGCATCTCCTACGATGGGTTCACAACCATAAGCCTCTTTGGCAATATCAAGTCGTTTTTGATCAGATTCAAGACCTGTCACAGCCACTTCTGCACCACATAACCTGGCCATCGCTGCACAAAGCAGTCCAATCGTTCCAGGCCCAATTACAACAACCCGATCTCCTGGTCTGATACGTGTATTCTGGACTGTTGCATTGAATGCCACACAACTAGGTTCGGTAAGGCAAGCCTGTTCGAAAGCCAACTGCTCCGGTACATTGTGTAAGCAACGGGCTGGTACCCTAACAAATTTTGTCATAGCTCCATTTACCCCATACCCAAAACCTTTTCTGGTTGGGTCAAGGTTGTACATCCCAATCTTGGACATTGGGTTGTTCTGATCAATAACAGCGGCGGTTTCACTAACCGCTCTGTCACCAGGTTTCCAGGCAGTCACACGATCACCTACTTCTACCACATGGCCACCAAATTCATGACCAAGCACAACAGGGTAGTTGACTGGCCAACTATGATCAGACGTCCACTGATGCAAATCGCTTCCACAGACACCTACATTGGCTACTTCTAATAATACGTCTTCTTCTCCAATGGAAGGTTTTTCGATTTCTCTTAATTCAACAGAACCTTTTTCTTCAGCGTAATTAACAACTGCTGGAATATTCATAAGCTTAAAATGTAAATTCTATAAATCTTTAATTAAACCTTAACGTCACCATAGCCATGGATCTTTTCACAGATCAACTTGAGGGAGGCTTCCAGGTTACCGTCTGCAGTTTTGAAGGCATCTGCATCTACTGTTAGAGGAGCACCTAAAACGACCAGTGGAGCTCCGTATTCCGGACATTGAATTGCCTGTTCCAGGCTAAGGCCACCTACTGCCTGAACGGGCACGTCCACAGCTTCTACCACTTCTTTCAATTGATCTAAGGGGCTGGGCATGCGTTTACCAGCTGCTGCAATACCTCGACGCTCGTCATAACCGATGTGATGGATAATATAACCGCATCCTAAGTCCTCTAATCTTTTGGCACCTTCGACCATGTCAGGATAGGCCAGATTATCTCCCATAACGCCAAATCCGAAGTCTTTTCCAGCTTGAACAACACATTTGATTGTTTCTTCATGAGCACGCGCCATGACCACTACATGTGTAGCTCCAGCTTTGAACATCATTTCAGCCTCTAACCAGCCACCATCCATGGTTTTTAAGTCTGCTACAATGGGTGTGTCTGGAAATTCTTTCCTTAACCTTCGAACACCATGAAGCCCTTCTGCCAAAATAAGTGGGGTTCCGGCTTCTAGCCAATCTACACCGGCGCGCATGGCCATGTGTGCAGTCTCTACGGCTTCGTCTAAGTCAATGATGTCAAGGGAAATTTGTACAATTGGTTTCATGAAAATTTCTGGGTTTATTTGTTTGATGCTAAATTATAAAATACGATCGGTATTAATACCAACAGATAAAGTGAAAAGGCTATCGATAATCAATTTTTAAAACTTTTAATTATCGTCTTGTATCAAGTTAAACAGATAACTGATATTTCTTATTCTACCTTGTGGATAACAAGTATTTCAGCATTTAAATCAGTTCGATCAACCCCATCTACTTCTAACAAGATCTCAAATTGTTTTGGAATGGATCCTAAATCAGATTTAATCTGATCCGCGGTCTGAAAGGCAACTTCCGGATCAAATAATAACTTCAAAGCCTGTGAAACTGAAGTATCCCACAACCCACTGAACATATATATGACGTTATTTCTTGGCCCCTGATATCTGGCAATAAATCCAAAATCAGTATGAAGGGCATCTGGATCACCATGTGAGATATAAGTTACAGTATCCTTACCCATGATGTGTCTGTAACCCATTCCTTCCTGAAACAGAAAAGGACTCATCTCGAAGTAACTATTAAAGATGCCAGCTGTTTTTTGTAGTCCAACGAAAATGATATTATAATCATGAAGATCCTGAGCCTGTACCCTTGTGTTTACACGAATAGAAAACGCTTTGTCCCTGGCATAAAAGAACCTGGTAAGGGTTTTAATCCAGTCTGCTGAGCCTCCAGCTAGAAAACTGTAGCTCATTTCTTCGTAAGTATAAAGACTATCATTTTTGGAAGCCAGGTATTCCTCAAATTCAGCACCTGAATTGATGTCGTAATTGCGAACCGTCTGTATCTCACCGGTGACCTTATTGGTTTCACTGAATATAAACATATCACCAAGTACAATTAAAACAGGGCTTTCTGATGTTAACAAGTCATCAAAAAGTCCATTGGGTAGTTTATACGTCTTATTGGTTTTTGATTGATCAGAGTGATTGTTCACCAGCCAGGCACCAAGTAGCGTTATAAGAAAAACCATCACATACCCTATGATCGGCCGCATACTTCTGAATGCATTCTGGTCTAAAGAATTTCTTCTTTTTATCTGAGGCTTATAGGCACCCACCGGAATTACCAGCTCATGAGTATGATGCTTACCCTCAGTACGATAGTAGAGTGCCAATTTACGTCTAAGATTATGCACATAGACCCTTACCTTGGCGGAGTTCATCTCCTGAGCTCGATCTGCATCAAAGAGGTTGACACCAATGGTCGTTTCTTTGGGTATTTCTCCTTTCTCTGTCTGTTCACACAGATAGCTTAAGAGTCGCTTTCCAGAATCATAGTTCCTGAAGGTCTCACTTGAGATAATTAGTTGACATATTTCAATTAGTTGTGAACTCAATCAGCCTTTTATTTAAAATGTAAAGTTATAAATAATTTAAGCGAGTAGTGGATGTTCAAATAGATGATTCACTCAACTTATGAGCGATTTGCTAACCGTTATTAACCGTTAATTAACCTCAAATTAAGGAGAGATTTTGGTATATTGTGAACTTTAACCAAAAATCAATAAAGCAACGATGAGCATCCACGGTTCGGTTTGGAAGATTATCAGGAATTCTGAAAGATTTCAAGTTTTATATATGCTGGCTTTTGTCCTTTTCGGGTATTCCTGTACCGACCCGGTCCCTACGGAAATCAGAGAAGCACAAAATGAACTTCCTGAAGTGCTTGATTATAATTTTCATGTCAAACCGATCCTGTCAGATAATTGTTTTGCCTGCCATGGACCGGATGCTGCCAATCAAAAAGCGGGATTAAGGTTGGATATTCCTGATGGTGCTACGGCACCATTGGAATCTAACCCAGGAAATAAGGCCATTGTTCCAGGTGACCTTTCGAAAAGTGAAGCCTTCAGACGAATGATTTCAACTGATCCTGAAACGATGATGCCGCCTCCTGAATCTCATTTATCCTTAACAAAAAAAGAGATTGCCATTTTGTCTAAATGGATTGAAGAGGGTGCCGAATACAAGAAGCATTGGTCATTTATTCCTCTTCAACAAGTTGAAGTGCCAAAAGCAAGCATTCAATCTGACCATCCAATCGATCAGTTTATTGCAGAAAAACTAGCGGATCATGGATTGTCATTTTCTGGAAAAGCCTCAAAAGAATCATTAATCAGACGCACAAGCTTTACTTTAACTGGACTACCACCTAAGATCAATGAGATTGATCAATTCCTCAATGACAAGGGAAATGAAGCTTATGAGAAGCTCATTGACCGATGGCTTGCCTCTCCGACCTATGGCGAACACATGGCTGCCAATTGGATGGATGTGGCACGTTATGCTGATTCTGACGGCTACCTGGATGACAAGCACAGAAGGGTGTGGCCTTATAGAGACTGGGTGATTGGAGCATTTAATGATAATTTATCATATAAGGATTTTGTCACCTTACAACTTGCTGGTGACCTGCTTCCCGATGCTTCTCCGGAAACTGTACTGCCCACAGCATTCAATCGATTGCATAGAAGAAACTCTGAAGCAGGAATCGTTTTTGAGGAATATCGGGTGGAATACAACGCAGACCGGACAAATACATTAGGTAAAGCCTTCCTGGGATTATCACTGGAATGTGCCCGGTGCCATGATCATAAGTATGATCCAATCTCTCAGAAAGAGTATTACTCCGTATTTGGGTTTTTTAACAGCACCAACGAAATGGGAACTGCTGTCTATGGACCCGATATCACCCCAAGTCCTGCATTGCTATTAGCAGAAAAAGTAGAAGAAAAAGAGCTGAAAACAATCAACCAGTATATTCAGAACCTCGAACAGCAGCAAAAGGAAATTGTTCAGGAATTTAAGGGGATTGAAGGTCGTCATATTGATGATGAAACCCTAAGAAAACAGGTTAGTCGAAAATTAGCTGCACATTATCCAATGGAATCTGAATCAGAGAAAAACGTAAAAGGTGGACCTGCAAAATATCGTAACCCTGTTTTTGCTGAAGGAAAACATGGAAAGGCGTTTTTTACCAATGACTATAATTCAGTAACCTTAGGTGATAAGGTTGGCTGGTATAAACGGATGGAACCATTTACTGTTGAGTTGTGGGTTTATCCTGATACCGTATATCATGATTCACATCTTTTCTGGCATTGTGAAACCCTTCGGTTAGGGCTAAAAGGATACACCCTCAGTTTGAGTGATAATCATTTGAAATTCTCGATGTCACATACCTGGCCCCATAATGCCATTCAGGTTACCAGTAAAACTGCTATACCAGCCAAAGAATGGTCACACATCATCATAAGTTATGACGGATCCAGTAAGGCAGGGGGTATTGAACTTTTTATCAATGGAGATAGACAACCCAAAGAAATAGATATTGATAACCTATATAAAGGAATACAGTATGTGCCGAATATCCACACTTACGGATTTAGTGGATTTCAGCTAGGTTCAAGAGATAAATTTATACCCTTTAAAAACGGGGGATTGGATGAGGTGAAAATATATAATGGCCAACTGTCAGCGCTAGAGGCTAAATATGTGTTCAGTCAAACAGCAGACGTGTCGTTTGATATTACTAAGGCTGACGACGACCTGTTTGTTGAGTATATGCTGCTCAATGAGTATGATCCATACAATCAAGTGAAATCTTCCCTTACTAAGGTATATCGAAAACACAACGCGCTTATTAACGAGATACCAGAAATCATGGTCATGGGCGACCTACCTGAACCCAGGCCAACTTATGTGTTGAATAGAGGGAATTATTCCGATAAAGGGGAACAGGTGTCACCCACAACGCCTGAAGCAATACTCCCTTTTGATGAGTCACTACCAAAAAACAGGCTTGGTCTCGCTAAATGGCTATTTGATGAGAAAAACCCATTGACAGCTCGGGTATATGTGAATCGAATATGGCAGATGCATTTTGGAACCGGATTGGTCAAAACATCGGAGGATTTTGGAAGTCAGGGAGATATACCTTCACATCCTGAATTGCTGGATTGGCTGGCCAATGAGTTCATTGCAAGTGGTTGGGATATCAAAGCGCTGCATAAACTGATCCTTACCTCTGATACCTATCGGCAATCTTCGAGAATAAAACAGGACCTATTGGAAATAGATCCGGAAAACAAATGGTTAGCCAGAGGACCTAGCCTTAGATTTTCAGCTGAAATGATAAGAGACAATGCGCTAGCTATCAGTGACTTGTTAATTGACAGTATTGGCGGTCCAAGTGTCTACCCTTACCAACCTGAAGGCCTTTGGGATGGACTTACCACAAAGGGATGGGCTTATAAATACAAACAATCAGAAGGTGAGGGATTGTACCGAAGAACCATGTATACCATTTGGAAAAGAACAGCACCACCACCTTCGATGCTTATCTTTGATGTGGCAACCAGGAGTAGCTGTGAGGTAAGAAGAACAAGTACCAGTACTCCGCTACAGGCACTTGCTTTGTTAAATGATCCACAATATATGGAAGCCTCACGGGTAGCTGCAGAAAAAGTAATTGGTAAGGTCAATGAAGAAAATAAAAGATTAGAAACCGTCTATCGTCTTGCTACCGGAAAACAACCAGATGAACAAGATTTTTTAAAGATTAAGGATTTTTATAAACAGGAATATCAGGCTTTTACTGAAGATCCTTCTAGACTAAATGCCTATTTAAGTACCGGAAATGCTGCATTGAACCCCACGTCGAACAAAACTGAGGTAGCGGCATTATCAGTGGTACTTAATGCACTAATGAACACCTATGAAGGGTTTACAATAAACTAAAAGATTGTATTGATATGGATTTTAAAGATATAGCCAACCAGGATACAAGAAGAGATTTTCTTAAGAAGACAGCTATGGGTATTGGATCTATGGCTTTAAGTGGATTAATGAACCCGCTTAAGGGTCAGGGTGGCACATTAGGGGCACCCCATTTCCCTGCCAAAGCCAAAAGAGTGATCTATCTATTTCAAAGTGGTGGACCGTCACAATTAGAAACCTTTGACTATAAACCTTCTCTTAGAAAGTGGCATGGAAAGGAAATTCCAGATTCTATTCGTGGTACACAAAGAAATTCTGGTATGGTAGCCAATCAATCAACCTTTCCACTGGTTCAGTCAATCTACGATTTTAATCAATATGGTGATTCAGGGGCCTGGATTAGTGAGATATTTCCTCATACCGCTAAAGTAACTGATGACCTCTGCATTGTTAAATCCATGTATACTGAAGCTATCAATCATGAGCCTGCTGTAATGTTCATGCAGACGGGTTCACAATTTAGTGGTAGACCATCCATCGGTTCCTGGCTAAGTTATGGCCTGGGCTCAGACAATGAAAACCTGCCCAACTTCGTGGTGATGGTTTCATTAGGAAGGGGAGGGCAACCGCTGAATTCACAATCCTGGAGTAATGGTTTTCTGCCTTCACACCATCAGGGAGTGCAGTTTAGGTCCGGTGCTGACCCTGTTTTGTATTTGAGTAATCCTTATGGTGTTCACAAGTCGGATAGAAGAAGAGCACTTGATTTTATCCGTGAGATGAATGTATCACAACTTGAAGAATGGGGTGATCCGGAGATTTCTTCAAAAATCAATCAGTATGAAATGGCTTTTAGGATGCAGACTTCTGTGCCTGATGTAGTTGACCTGAAAGGCGAACCTGACTATATCTACGACTTGTATGGACCTGATGCCAAGAAGCCCGGGACTTATGCTGCGAATTGTTTGCTGGCTAGAAAATTGGCAGAAAAAGACGTGAAATTTATTCAGTTATACCATACTGGTTGGGATCAACACGGAGGTCTGCCCAATGGAATTAAAAACCAGGCCCTGGATACTGACCAGGCCACAGCAGCACTTATTACGGATCTGAAGCAAAGAGGACTTCTGGAAGATACGCTGGTCATTTGGGGTGGAGAATTTGGACGAACAAGTTTCTCACAAGGGAAGCTTACTGAAACAAATTATGGAAGAGATCATCATCCAGGTTGCTTTAGCATGTGGATGGCGGGTGCAGGTGTAAAACCAGGAATGGTTTATGGGGCAACAGATGAGTTTGGATACAATGTTGCTGAAAACCCTGTGCACGTGCATGACTTCCAGGCTACACTGATGCACTTAATGGGCATAGACCATGAGCAACTGACATTTAAGTATCAAGGCAGAAGATTTCGCCTTACTGACGTACATGGCCGGGTGGTCCATGATTTACTATCCTAAAATAACCTGACTGATCATATGACGAACAGAAGAAGCTTCTTAACCAAATCAGGTTTGTTGTTTGGTGGATTATACCTCAACCAATCGGCCAATGCGTTTAATATCATAGTCAGAAAGAAGCTTTCTGATGAAATAATAGGTCATGGAGACTTTCAATACAAAGTTGAAAAAGACTGGTGTCAGGCAAATGCCAATGAAACACCAGTTAACAACTGTCATGAGATGGTTGAAGATAGCTTAGGTAGGTTGATCCTACTTACTGACCATCCAAAAAACAATATTCTTATATTTAATAAATCCGGGAAGCTACTTTCTTCCTGGACGCTCAACTTAAAGATGGGGCATGGCTTAACCATCCATGATGAAAATGGTGAAGAGTTTCTGTACATCACCGATGGCAGTGCCGGCGAAGTTTACAAAACTACGCTGGATGGAAAGGTAGTCATGCAATTGGATCGTCCGGATCAATTGGGGATTTACGCCGAATGCGATAAATACAGACCTACAGAAACAGCCATTGGGCCAAATGGAGATATCTACGTTGCCGATGGCTATGGGTCACAATTTATTCTTAGATACAACCATGATGGGGAATACCTGGATAAGTTTGGTGGAAGCAGTTTCCAGAGCAAAGAAAGATTCAAAGAGGCACATGGAATTGCACTGGACAACCGGGATAAATCGAATCCTACCTTGTTAGTCACGGCACGAATTAAGAATACCTTTAAGCGGTTTACCCTGGGTGGGGAATACCTGGGAGACATTTACTTACCAGGTGCTTACATCAGCAGACCAGTTATTCATGGAGATGAGTTATACTCTGGTGTATGTTTTGGCATGACCAGGCATGATTTTAACCTGCAAAATAACCTGGGGTTTGTGACCATCGTAAACAAGGAAGATAAGGTTATTTCTAACCCGGGTGGGACTAAACCTAAATATAAGAATGGACACCTGATGCCACTTTTTCAGGACCAACCCATATTCAAACATTGTCATGATGTTTGTGTAGATCAGGATGAAAATATGTATGTCTGTCAATGGAAAGCAGACGGAGTATATCCGTATAAACTTCATCGGGTTTAGACCAATAATGTAAATTTCATAAATAAGCTGATTTAACCCCATATTAAAATAAATCAAAATGTTATCGAACACATCTTGATATAATGCAAATAATTGAATGTTTACCATGCGATCCCCAATTGATCTACTGAAGAAGTATTTAGTTATTATTTACTTTTAGGCTCACAAGATTTTTCACATACATGAATGTCAAATACTTACTCTTTTTCGGTGCGCTTACAGTTCTACTGACTACCTGCAATCAGAACTATGCTGATAAATCACGATTATCAAGGACCATCAATAGTGATTGGACATTTAATTATTTCCCTGACGAAGAACTGGACAGTAACTGGGTCCAAAAAGAAGTCGATGACAGTGAATGGACAGCCATCGCATTACCTCATACCTGGCAGACCTACGAAACCACAAGAGAATTACACCCATTCATCAAAAATGCCGCAGAGACAGACGATCCATACTGGTGGTATGGATGGGGAATCTACCGAAAAACATTTCAGCTGAATAAAAAGCTCAGCGAAAAAAAGGTATTCATCGAATTGGATGGTGTTCAAAAGTATAGCCGGGTTTATCTGAATGGTAAATTCATTGGTGATCACAAAGGTGGATTTACATCTTTCTATTTTGATCTTACCAAACACATGGATTATGAAAAGGAAAATGTCCTGACTGTTGCTGTTAATAATCGACGAAATGATCAATTCCACACGCCTCCGATGACTGCTGGAAACTGGAACGTATATGGGGGTATTTACCGGGATGTCCGACTGGTTGTAAAGGAACGATTATATATTCCTTATCAGGGTTCATACAAACATGAGGGCGGTACTTTTATAACGACTCCAAAAGTCAATGCACAAAAGGCCAATGTTCAGATTCAGAGCTTTGTCAAAAATGAATACGACTCAAAGAAGGAGTTTACCCTAATTAGTGAAATCCTGGACGCACAAGGGCAAAAGGTTGCAGAAGTAACGACTAAAAGTGTATTACAACCGAATGAATTAGGTAAGGTTATCCAATCAACTGAAGTAAATAACCCAAAACTGTGGCACCCGGATGATCCTAATGTCTATCAGGTTGTTTCATCTGTTATACTTGATGGGAATAAAACTGATCAATTGGAGAGTCCGCTGGGTTTTCGTTGGTTTCACTGGGACTATGAGAAAGATGACTTGTACATTAATGGCAAGAGAATGAATATACTGGGTACCAATAGGCATCAGGAATATCCATGGTTAGGAGATGCACACCCCAAATGGATTGCCAAAATGGATATGGAAGATATCAAAAATAACCTGGGGCATAATTTCATGAGACTTACCCATTACCCCAATGACAAATATTTATATCAGTTAGCAGATACATTGGGTATCGCGATGGTTGAGGAAGTTCCAAATATCAAAGACATTGATTTTGATGAGGAAATTCAGGAACAAAATGTGAGGGAAATGATCAGGCGGGATCGTAACCACCCATCCATTCTCTTTTGGAGTGTGGGCAACGAAACATCTGATGCTGCAGACTCGAAATGGGCTTACGAAGAAGATACTACCCGCATCATACATTTAAGAAAGGGGCAAGACGGGGGCGAATTTGTAGACCACACACACCGAAATTTGGATATGGAACAGCTGCTTCGTGTGACAATCCATGGTTGGTTTGATGAAGATGATGTGCCTGAAGGAGTAAATGCCTACCCAGACAATGGTCAGCACAGCAGTAGCGAAACCTGGCAACATCAGATGGCACGTAAAAGGGAAGGCAGCGTCCGAGGAATTTTAGGTCGAAATAGTAATACCTGGTTATATGAAGATCATGGTGCAGATCGGGAATACCTCAATTGTACATTGTTACACATCAACCCTAAAGGATGGGTGGACATGTATCGACAACCCAAATATGTGTATCATCTAACAAAAGCCTATTTTACAGAAAATCCTACTGTATTTATTCATCCTCATTTCTGGCGTAAACAATACATCGGTACCGAACAGGATATTGTGATTGATGCAAATCTGGATAAAGTTGAATTGTTCATCAATGACGAAAGCCATGGTGTTGAATATCCTAAGTCAGGGAACTTCAATACCCTGACATTTGAAGGTGTTACGGTGACTCAAGGCGTCATTAAGGCGGTAGGCATTAAGGATGATGAAACCTACGAACATGAGATCCACCTCCCTGGCCAACCAGCCAGACTAACCTTAGCCGCATCACATGAACAAATACTTGCTGACCGTTCAGGTATTGCCATTGTTACTGCCCATATATTAGATGAAGAGGGACACCCTGTTTTTGATGCTACTAACACCCTGAAATGGAAAGTGGAAGGACCTGGTAAATTGGTGGGTGCAGAAGTCTATGAAAGTGATATCAACAAGCACGAGGCAATGGAAGGGACTGGCTACACCGTGGTTCCGGTAAGTAATGTGGTACGGTCCACCAGACAATCTGGAGAGATCACGGTAACTGTCACCAGTGAAGGGCTAGCTCCCGCTTCGATTACCATTTCGTGTATTGATAAGCCGATAGATGATACCTGGTTAGCAGAAAATACCTTATCAGATCAAGGCAGAACAGCTGTGACACGTGATCCTGCTTATACATTTGATGAATTTGTACCGGAAGAGATTTTTACCATACGTGGTAACATGTACTTTGAAGGTAATTCATATGAGAGTTACCACAGAAGTATCGACGACTATCTGGATGAATTTAATCGGGGACTGAACACTTCAAATTCTGGCTATGTGGTATTGCTTGATGTATTGGCGAATAAGTTGGTCAATGGTCAAGGAGAGTTGATTGCCGATGACTTTAATTTTATCAGGAGCCAATACAACCGATTCAGAGTGCTTGACAAAGCAATTGATGAGCTGAGTATTTCAGATGGTCAGAAAAGAAAGATAGCCGCTGAATATGCACATAGAATCATTAGAAAGGCAGAACCTTTAGATGTATTTGAAGAGGCTAAAGAATTATTAAGCAATGAGGGAGATCCAATTAAAAAATAAAATGGTCTTCCGCTGTTGTGATTTATAGAAGTTAGCTTATCTGATCAATATTTCCATTTGCTTTATTTTAGCCATTATGAAAGTTCATTTCCCCATACATGGAATAGTCTTTGTGCTGTTTAGTGTTTTAGGTTTTGCTTGCCAATCTAATATGCACTTAACCAATTACCTCTTTGATTTTGGTACCCATGCATCACCGGTTAGGGAAAGGTTTACGTCAGTAAGCCCTGATATTGCTTATTCGTCCGAGCAGGGATATGGGTGGATTAACAATTCCTTTGAAAGAATAGGATTTGATCTTGAAGTAGTAAAACCAGCTAATCGAATGCTTCAGGATGGCATCAGTGCAACAGACAGCCTGGTTTATCGGATTGATGCAGATCCAGGAACCTATATTTTCACAATTAGTATTGGAAAGGGCAGTAATGACCCCATGCACATGGCGGTCAAGGTTAATGACATAACAATCAATGATAGTACTTCTACACCCTGGTTGCAACTCAAGTATCGCACCATCTCACAGAAGGTCACACTTGAGAAAGACCATGCAATTGTTACCATCGCTACTAAAAATAACAATGGAGTAGCCGTTCACGGGATCGAGTTGAGACCCTTGGTTGAATGGGAGCATTTCGAGACTCCCACACTGCTCGATCAGGACACTACTGCCATATCATTACAACGACAATTTCTTAGAAATAAACTGATTGAAGAACCAACTAATATACAGATTATCAATCAGTTATATGATCTTGATAAGTTCCTGCTTGCTACCTATTATTATGACATTGGTTGGTGGTCCTGGGCAGTAAATCAAACCGGTCTTAGTATTTTCCCCAGGTATCACATTGCATCAGACCTGCTTCGGCAAATCATCGCTGATGAAGATCATCCATTATATGATAAGTCAGTTTACCTGTTGGCAAGGGCGCATTATTGGTTATACAAAGAGCAAGGGAATGAATATAACAGGGAATCTTATGAGTATTACTTTGATCTTTTGCATGATAAACACCCGGAACACAGACTATTGAGTATGTATGTTGGTGAAAACATAATCCATGAAAGTAGCTGTAATACCAGTGACCCAAATGCTCCATTATGGGCAAATTATCAGCGGGAGGCTATTTGCAGGATGCAGGAGATGATCCATTGGTGGGCGGACTCTGCTCAGGCTGATAATGGTGAACTGGGAGGTAAGTTTGGTGATGATGTAGAGATCCTCCGCTGGTGGTTACCAAATATCCTGGGAGCTGATGATCAGAAGGCCAGAATGGCCTATACAAAACTGGTAGATGGTGTCTGGAACAGTGGTTTACTGGAAAGGGCCTTTTCCAAAAAGGTAGAAGATGTAGAGCATTCTGCTGAATTATTTAGGGATACGCATCCGGCCATGTTTTTAATGAATTATGGCAATCCCATTTATGTAGAAAGGTGTTTGGTAAGTATGCAGAACTTCAGGGATACCTGGACTGGAATCAACAGCCATGGACACCGCCATTTCAAGTCCTGCTATCTATCTGCTTCTGCGATTGATGAAACGCCACCATACGCGGTAGATGTACCATTGAATGCACGGGCCACGCTCCCTGGACTTTGGGCTGCCTGGTACAACCAAAATCCTACTACCATACAGTTATTTACAGAATGGGGTAATGCCTGGGTGGAAGATGCTGCTCGTTCTGACAATGGGAAGCCTGCTGGTTTAATGCCAGCTGCAGTAGCCTATAAAGATGAAAGGATTGGTGGATATGCTCCTGAATGGTACAATCCTGGAGAGGGTTTGGGTTGGGACTATTTTGACTGGGAAAGTTTAGGTCATGTAGGTGAGATGTATAACCAATTGTTAGGGCTGTATGCCATTACAGGTCAAAAGTCATTATTGAACCCTATGAACTCCACTTTTGATTTCATGATGGCACATGGAGATCCTCAAAACATCAATGAAACCACTCCCGGTTCGGAAGATTGGGCAGCAGCTCAGCTCTGGGGTAAGACTTTCGAAGGACTCTCCCCTGATGGCAACATCATGGAGCTCTATGGTTCAGCCAGGGCACTCATTGGTACGGATAGATATGATGAACTAATCAAAAAGGCTGGAAGGCATTACAGTCAATACCGATTGACTGGCGAGGAGGAATATGTAGAAGAGGGATTAAAAGCCATTTTAGAGACCATTCGATATAATTATCCCCTGTATACCAGAGAGGTAAAATTTACTGATCGGGTAGATGTACCGTATGTGGACTTATTGTTTGGCATGTATACCGGCCACATTGGTTCCGGCTTTGAGTTTCCAGGCTTGTCAGCTACCTGGAAAAATACCGGGCCTGATATCGCCATTCTGGTGGGCGAATCAAATCATAAGAGCCTACAAGCTCAGTTGTTCAACTTTGGAACTAGCAAAGCAGTGGGAATGTACACCTGGCAGCTAAAGCCCGGTCAGTATGAGCTTGTTGTCAAAAGAAAATCAGATGGAAAAGCATTGGCTAAACAACTGCTGGAGATCAGTGAAAGAACTAGCTATGTTGAATTTGAGATCCCTTCTAATGAATTGGTGGCACTCCAAATCACTCAACAAAAGGAATACAAGGGTCTTTCATTCCCCAGGGTAGACTTAGCAATTACACCTGAGGATATCAAGATTGCCGGAAATTGGGACCAAAACGGAGCTATTCCGATTGAAGTAACCATACACAACATTGGAAATAAGGATGCCGGAGCTTTTATGGTTAGTATTCTTGATGTCAATGGAGAGGATATCCTGGCTTCACAAACGGTTAAATATCTTGAGGCACCAAATGACCTGAATCCACGGTTGAAGACCATTAAGCTTTCCATACCGGGTAATATTAATAAACAGGAGATTCTGGTAGATGTAAAAATGGATGAACCTGAAATTACCTTAGTCAACAATAAAGTTCACAAAAACTTAAAACGATGAGGGGATTTAATAAAGTGGTTTTTATCGTTTCTCTGGCAATTTTTGGTGCTGCCTGTGAACCTAACGCCGAACAACCAGATAAACCAAATGTGCTGGTAATCATTGCAGATGATATGGGATGGGGAGATATAGGCTATAATAATCCTACGCATGTATACACACCAAATCTTGACAAACTTTCTTCAGGTGCTGTAAAATTTGCTCAACATTATGTAATGCCGCAGTGTACACCTACACGTGTATCAGTTTTTACAGGCCGATATCCTGGTAGGTTTCCTTATTACGGAAAAGTGGCTACCAACCAAAAGTGTTTTGATGCGGGTACACCCACACTGGCAACCATGCTTAAGGAAGAAGGGTACAGGACACACATTGCAGGTAAATGGCACATGGGATCTGATACAATCAACGGACCTAACAAACATGGATTTGATGAGAGCTATGGATCCCTTGCTGGGGCTTCAGGTATGTATGATCACCGCTACAGAACAGGTCCATATGAACAATGCTGGCACAGAAACATGAAACCCATTGAAGGTAACGAGGATGGAGTGCATGTCACAGAATTAATGACGCAGGAGACCCAGCGGGTGATTAGGGAGAAGTCCGACCAACCCTTTTTTATGTTTCTTACCTTTCATACACCCCATACGCCACTTGACGAACGTGGTGAATTCATTGACCGGCCTACACAGCTAGACCCCAACGACACTACCCGGTGGTTAGACGAAGATAAAATCAAGTGGTTCAATGACCCGGAAGGAAAAATTCAAAGTGATCCAGATCCCGAAAAACGGCTTTTATTGGCGGCTATTAATCATTTGGATGATGGAGTAGGTAGAATTATCAAAATACTGGAAGAAGAAGGAAAGCTAGAGAATACCATCATCCTGTTTTCATCAGACAATGGCCCTCAGGTATTTTGGCCGGGTAATGCTTATCCTGATGACCTCAGGCTAACAGATTTTAACCAATCCATCCCAATGAGAGGTAAAAAGCTTGATGTTTATGAGGGCGGGATCCATGTTCCAGGGTTTATTTATTGGAAGGGACACATTGCACCTAAAACTTTTACATCGCCGGTACACATTGTGGACTGGTTTCCGACCCTGGCATCCATTACCGGTCATGAATCTAATACCTATCAACTGGATGGCGAGGATCTGTCACCAGTACTTTTCGGTGATGGACAATTGCCAGACAGAGACCTATACTGGATTTGGAGTAATGAAATCGACCGGTGGGCCTTGCGATACAAGGATTGGAAAATTGTTAAGTACGGAGAAGGGCAACCCACAAAACCCGAAGACTGGCAATTATTCGATCTAAGTAAAGATCCCAAAGAAGGAAATGATCTTTCGTCAGAATTTCCTGAAATCCTGGCTGATTTGCACCAAAGGTTTTTGGTACAACGTGCCAGAGATATCTGATGATAAGTGTTTTTCTTATGCCATTATGACATTGAATTGTCAGGTGTGAAGACATAATTACCAGTTACTCTTCATTCATCTGCATTGGAATAACTTTTGTGTTAATGATTAATATAAGATACAGAAACCATGAAAGGTAATTTCAAAAAACTCATTAATAGTCCACAGCCGGTGCTGGTTGATTTCTATGCAGATTGGTGTGGCCCATGTAAGATGCAGGCGCCCATTTTGAAAGAAGTCTCTGCTGCCACCCACGGTAAAGCAAGGATACTCAAGATTGATGTAGACAAAAACCAGGCGATTGCGCAGCAATATCAGGTAAGGAGCATTCCTACGATGATTTTATTTAAGAATGGGAAACCCGTTTGGCGTCAGGCCGGCGTTGCTCAGAAGAACCAGCTAATGTCTTTAATTCAACAACATAGCAATTAGGAACTTCATCCATATACATCAATTATAAGGTGTGTTATCGAATACATAATCTCATTTACTTAATAAATATTGAAGCGCCAGTTTATTGAATTGTGCATGAGATTCAATGTTGCAAATATGGCCGCACCCATCGATCTCAGCCATAGTGACCTTTGATTGGCTGTTGGTAAATCGTCTGGCTCCCGAGAGGAATATATAGTCTTCACCACCCATGATTAGGTGCATCTCAAAGGCCAGGTTTTGTGTATAAAAGTTCTTGAGTAAGCGAAATACCTCGGTGTACAATCCCAACCATTTCAAGTATTCTTCCTGGGTTAGCAAGGCAGCTTGCTTTTGATAAATGCTTCGGGCAAACTGATTGCGACGGCGAGGCATCACGATATAGGAAAAGATTCGATACATCCACCGGTAAGGCAAAATTTTATTTGCAGTCAAGGCCAGGTAGACAAAAGCTTTTAGTGAAAGGCTGGCACTAAAAATGCCTCCAGCCACGATAGCCTTGTGAATACGGTTCGGGAAGCGCAAGGCAAAATCCTGAATAATCACACTTCCAAGGGAAAGCGATAGAAAATAAGCCTGTTGAATTTCGAGTTGATCCATTACTTTTAGGATATCCTCACTAATCAACTCAAAGGTGTATGCCGGGTGTTCTGGTTGCAGTTGTTTTGAATCTCCATGATCTCTTAAATCAATCATCAGAAGGTTGTAGTGCGCACTAAATGCTTCTTCCTGATATTTCCAAGTTTTGATGCTACCACCAGCGCCATGAATAAAGATCATCCACTGATCATGAGCAGGATGTTGGATCGTCTTAAAGTTGAGCATGAAGTTATAAGGTAAGTTCTATTAAGCTCCTTATGATTGCTTTTGTTTGAAAAAGGGATAATTATTTAGGCGTGTTTTTAGATGTTAAAGGTATACTGTAGTTTTTTCATGTTTGATATTACTTCGCTTTGCTTGCCATGATTTTAGAGTAGTTCGCGCTTTATAGTGTATAAAAATAGTTTGCCGTGACTACCACAACTAACCGTCACCGTGAGGAAGTATGACGAAGCAGTCTCATTCTTTACAATGTGTCCGTTTATAAGCTCCAAACGAAAGACCGATAGCCATATGATGTTTGAGATTGCGTCACTTCGTTCGCAATGACGGTATTGGAGATTTTGGAGTACTAAAGTTTCGTTATCGTAAGGAAATAATACACAACTAACCATCACTGCAAGGAAGGATGACGAAGCAGTCTCATTCTTTACAATAAGTCCGTTAATAAGCTCCAAACGAAAGACTGAAAGCCATATGATGTTTGAGATTGCTTCACTTCGTTCGTAATGATGGTATTGGAGATTGTGGAGTACAAAAGTTTTCGTTATAAGGAAATAATACACAACTAACCGTCACTGTGAGGAAGTATGACGAAGCAGTCTCATACTTTCAAATGAGTCCGTATATAAGCTTCAAACGAAAGACCGATAGCCTTATGATGTATGAGATTGCGTCACTTCGTTCGCAATTACGGTATTGGAGATTGCGGAGTGCTAAAGTTTTCGTTATTGTAAGGAAATAATACACAACTAACCGTCACTGCGAGGAAGGATGACGAAGCAGTCTCATTAAAAATTCCTGATTGTTTATGATTTAACCAGAATACAAAGCTTCATTGAAATATATAATTTGTCATGAGTTATTTAAAAGTATATTTTCATATAATGGAAAGAGGCGGTTGTATTTACATTATGTCTAACCAGCATAACACAACACTATATGTAGGTGTTACTTCTAACTTGATTTCAAGAATATATGATCACCAAAATAAGGTTTATCCGAATAGTTTTACATCGAGGTACAACTTAAATAAGTTAGTCTATTATGAAGCATTCCCATCAATTGTTGAGGCAATTGAAAGAGAAAAACAGTTGAAAGCTGGATCTAGGATTAAGAAAGAAGCGTTAATAAACTCAATAAATCCCAGTTGGAAAGATTTATCCGATGAGGTGCGTTCATGGTGAATACAGATATTGTTTCGCTTGGCTTGCAATGATGGTAGAGTAGTTCGTGCTTTATGGTGTATAAAAATAAATTTCATTGACTACCACTAAAAACCGTCACTGCGAGGAAGGATGACGAAGCAGTCTCATTCTTTACAATAAGTCTGTTAATAAGCTCTAAATGAAAGACCGATAGCCATATGATGTATGAGATTGCGTCACTTCGTTCGCAATGACGGTATTGGAGATTGTGGAGTACTAAAGTTTTCGTTATTGTAAGGAAATAATACACAACTAACCGTCACTGCGAGGAAGGATGACGAAGCAGTCTCATTCTTTACAATAAGTCCGTTAATAAGCTACAAACGAAAGACCGATAGCCATATGATGTTTGAGATTGCGTCACTTCGTTCGCAATGACAGTAAACGAGTTCGAAGTGGGTATTAAGTTTCTGATACCCAATAAATCTGAATTATTAGGAACAATACATGTATAAACCTGTTGGTTTTATAAGGACTAATTAATTAAAAGTAAATTATGAGTACAGCAACTAAAACACATGCAGAGAATGGAATTAAAGAGACAACACGCAAACGACCGTTTGCCAGCCTTGGATATACCAAAGAAGAATCTCAGCAGCTGGTAGACTCATTGAATAAATTGTTGGCTAATTATAGCATGCATTATCAGAAACTAAGAAATTTCCACTGGAATGTGAAAGGTGCAGATTTTTTTGACGTTCATGAAAAATTCGAAGATCAGTACAATGAAGCGAAGGAAGCCATTGACGAGATCGCTGAACGCATTCGGGTATTTGGTCATACTCCATTGAGTAATATGACTGACTATCTGGCAACTGCAGAAATAAAAGAATCAAATACAAATCTGCAAGCCATGGACATGGTAAAGGAAATTATTCATGACTACCAAATTCTGGTGGAATACATGTATGAGGTAATTGAAGTTTCCATCGATCATGGTGACATGGGTACGGAAGATATGGTGAAAGGCTTTGTTCACCAGACAGAGAAAAACCATTGGATGATGACTTCATTTTCCAGCAATAGTTAAGAGTTTAACCGTTGATTCACAACTGAAGGTGACCATTTACTGGTCGCCTTTTTTTATGCTTGACGAATAGAAGATATGCTGCATAGTCTCTTTTACTCCTATTGTTGATTAGCTTTAGAAAACAAAATCAGAAAATATCTTCATTGTGAAAAACTTATTCCTCTTTATTATACCCTGTATTGTCTTACTCCATGGTTGCCAATCGGGGAAAGACTCAGAGAACAACCGTGAGTCTGAATCCAGGAAGATTAATGAATACTCTGCTGATCCTGCGGTGCAAAAGGGGAGGGAGCTTCTCGATTTGTGTGTAAAGGCACATGGCGGTCTCGATCAATGGAATAAGTTTCTTGGGCTGGAATATGTGATGATTAATCACGGAGACACCATACATCAGTTAACACAACTCAAAGACCGGAGGGCACACCTGAAGTCCAGAGATTTTGAGATTGGTTTTGATGGTGAGGTTGCATGGTCCCTACCGGATACCAGTAATGTGCCAGGTAAGTCAGCTGCTTTCTATTATAACCTGGATTTTTATTTCATAGCCATTCCTTTTGTTATCAAAGATCCCGGTGTGATTGTTACTTATGAAGGTAAGAATGTGCTTGGAGGGGAAGAGTATGAAACCCTAAAAGTAGGTTTTGACTCCGGTGTTGGATTGACCCCAGAGGATACATATTATATGTATCTAGACCCTGAGACTCATATTTTTAAGATATTGGCATATTCTGTTACCTATTTTGGCGAAGCCAATCCAGTAAATACAGCCAAGGTTTACAGCGACTGGGTTGAAACGGGAGGATTGCTAATGTCAACCAGAATGGAAAATTTTGAATGGAATGAGGGTGTGTTAGGAGACTCGAAACATCATTTAAGGATCTTTCAGGACATTCGATTTTTGGAAGAGATATCAGATGAATCCATATTTAATGTTCCTGAGGGTGCATTTAAAGAGCAGATTTAGGTCTCAATTCTGATGATTGTTAAAATAAAATATTTACTCCTGATCTGCTGCTCGTGGTCTGTTCAGGTTTTTGCCCAGCAAAAGGCAGTCATGATCCTATTGGATGGTATCCCAACTGATGTAATCGAACGGGTTTATACACCTCATCTCGATGAGATCGCCCAGGCAGGAGGATATACCCATGCGTATGTAGGAGGAGATAAGAATACCTATACAGAAACGCCAACAGTATCAGCCCCGGGTTACATGAATATGATTACCGGGGTATGGGCGAATAAACATCAGGTACGAAACAACTCAGTAAACAATCCCAATTATCAATATTGGAACATTTTCAGAATCCTGGAAACATTTAATCCGGATCTGGAAACAGCCATTTTTTCCACATGGGAAGATAACCGAACGAAGTTGATCGGAGAGGGGAAGTCAGCTGCTGGAAACATCATGCTTGACTACGCCTTTGATGGGTTCGAAAAGGATACAAACAGGTTTCCACATGGGTCAGACAAAAAATACATTGCGGATATCGATGAAATTGTTTCGAAAGAGGCTGCCAGGTATATCGGTGAAAAAGGGCCAGGTCTTTCATGGGTCTACCTGGAATTTACAGATGACATGGGACATAAATTTGGCGATAGCCCCGAAATGGACGAAGCGGTAAAGCAGGCAGATGCTCAGGTAGGACGCATCTGGGAGGCTATCCAGAAAAGGCAACGAATGGGAGAGGATTGGATGATCGTCGTTACTACAGATCATGGCAGAGACTCAAAAAACGGAAAAGGACATGGAGGGCAATCCGATCGGGAACGATCCACCTGGATCATCACAAACCAAGCAGACCTTAATGGTGGTTTCCATGACAACCCTGGCATCGTTGATATCATGCCTTCTTTACTTACCCACCTCAAGCTACAAATACCAGCACCAGTCAAACAGGAGATTGATGGTGTCTCTTTTGTAGGGCCTATTTCTTTTAACCAACTAACAGCCAGCTATACAGAAGGAGAACTGACAGTCAGCTGGAATCCAAAGACGAATTCAGGACTGGCAGAAATTTGGATCAGTGATTCCAATACTTTTTCCGATGGAGGAATAGACCCTTTTACTTTCCTGAAAAAAGTTCCGGTACAACAGGGTTCCACAACGATAAATTTTGCACCTGTTTCTGATTTCTACAAAGTTCTGGTAAAGGCCCCTGATAATTGGGGGAATGTATGGTTGGAAAGGTGATCTAATAACAAGAGTGAGATGGCTTCGCTCTGCTCGCAATAACGGTAGAGTAGTTCGAGGTGTCCTAGTGTTTTTGTTATCGTAAGCAAGGAATATACACCTAACCGTTTCTACGAGGAAGCATGACGAAGCAGTCTCCTTTGCACAAATATTTTATTCTCTCTCACCTATTGCATACAAGGATCAATGACTTCCAGCATGATGAGATTGTTTCACTTCATTCGCAAAGTCAGGAGGGCAAATACCTGTTTTGTTTAATTAAAGTTTTAGTTGTTCAAGTGATATATTAAATTCTTATATATCAATGAGTTATGAGCTTTACCTAAAGTTGGTAAGGTCCAATCAATGATGAATCATTGTTGCATTGATCCATTAGAAAGAGAATAGAAAATAGGGTTACTAAATCGAATGAAATTAGTTCAGATTAACTACCCCTTATTTAAACCCGGATTCCTCAATAGAACTTTGTTATCTGGTTTTATCGTGCAATAAAACAGCCACTTATCGATACGAGGTATTACACATCTGTCTCCATGGGCTTGTCGAAGACGAAGCGCTATGGTGAGTTGAGAAAAGCATTTACTAATTGATTGGCCATGCTTCATTAATTGACATAAGATACATTTGGACAGTGTGTGTCAACACCAACCATTTTCTGTAATAATGGACGTAAGGAACACCATTTTCCGAATAATTCATGTCGTTTATGCACTGAAATGGTTGTTCATGTAGATATTTTGTTAGTTTAAATAGTTGTTTATATATTTAAAATTGTATTCATCAAATAAAAAATATGTAAATACACATTGAAAAGTCGCCGCTTTTCGCTGTTGAAAACTGAACTAACATGAAAAAACTATTACCAATTGTACTGGTATTTGCCATAGCGTTTGCCTGTACTGAAAACAATCCTGAAACCCCGGAACCTACGGAGTTCGGATATCTCTCCATGAACATTACCGTATCGGTCACTGAGGAATCTGCAACTAGCCGGGTAGAAGCAGTGAGTACGGATGACTGGAGAGTTACCATCTTTGATGCTTCTGATGACAGTGAAGTCATGGTTTTTGATCCATACTCTTCGGCACCTGCAGAAGTGCAGCTGCCTACCGGTGAGTATTACCTCGAAGCACATAGCAACAACTTTCAGGAAGCAGCCTTTGAGAACCCTTATTATTTTGGACGATCTGCTAATTTTCAGATAGATAAGGAGGAGCTTACCCCCATTGACATCAATGCGGAACTTGCCAATAGTAAAGTAGCCATCAACTACACCAGCAATGTCACGGGTACCTTCGATGACTATACAGGAACGGTGACAGTCGTCAGCTCAGGAACTACATTGGATTATGTACAAGGCGAAATTCGCGAAGGTTATTTTGTTGCAGAGCCACTATCTGTAGTCGTTGACCTGAGCTATACTAAGCTGGATGGTATTACCAAAATAACCCGTCAGTTTACGGCAAACATCGATGCGCAACCTAAAACACTTTATAATATCAATGTGGATGCAACGCTTGAAGATGGGAAGATTGTACTAAATATCAATGTGGATGAGAGTTTTACCACAGAGGAAATAAATCTTGGGGATGTTGTCGTTGTCACTCCGGATCCAAACACGGCGGTTTTTGATGCTACTATTTATCCATTGGTTGATGCATATATTGATGATCGCGAATTGGTAGATCCACTGGAAATTGGCAGCACTACACATTATGGCTATGAGGTGGGTGTGAGCGATGCTGCTTTTGTTGTCTTTACCGAAACAGGCGGACAACAATACTTCGTTGGGACAAATGGAGCATCTATGAAGGTCTATTTTACACTCTTCGCTCCGGATCAATCTACATTCATCAATGGCACCTTTAACTATGTAGATCAAAATACCGCGCTCCTCGACGATGTTGATGGGCAGCCTTTCTTCAGTGCCGGCGAATTAGAATTTGATGATGATGGGATCCTGCCAAACGGGGATTTTGAGGATGCGGAATACAGCATTACCGGAGGCACTGTTACCATCTCAGGATCCGCCTCAAATTATACCGTGGATTTTGATCTGGAAACTACAGGCGGGCAGGTAATAGGAAACTACTCAGGAAGTTTTCAATACTTGAACACCACGATCATTGATCAATTTTTAGATTCTGATGCCGATGCGGTGCCTGATTATTTAGAGACACCAGATTGTAGATTAGACGCTGGTTGCTAATCTTTTAAATCATTAAAAAATGAAAAAGCTATTCACTGTTATTGGGCTTACTATGCTCTTTTTATCCTGTGATCGCAATGACCAGGAAACGCCCGAACCTTCCGACTTCGGATACCTTTCGATGAACATTTCGGTGTCCATCACTGAGGAACCAGCTAGTGGTAGGGTAGAGGCCGTGCCTACAGACAACTGGAAGGTAACCATTTTCAAAGCAGATGGAACCCCTGAAATCACTTTTGATCCGTATTCATCTGCCCCGGCCGAAGTACAGTTACCAACCGGGGAATACTATGTAGAAGCGCATAGTAATAACTTGTTAGATGCTGCTTTTGAAAATCCATATTACTTTGGCAGGTCTGCCAATTTTGAGATTGACAAAGAGGAACTGGCAACCATCGATATCAATGCGGAGCTGGCTAACAGCAAGGTGGCGATCAACTACTCTGCCAATGTGATCAGCACCTTCGATAGTTACTCTGGAACAGTTGCAGTCGTGAGTAGCGGAGCTAGTTTGGCATACAATGAATCAGAAACCAGGGAAGGCTACTTCGTGTCCGAACCCCTATCAGTGGTTGTAGACCTCAGCTACACCATGCTGGATGGCACCTTCATCACCCGCCAGTTTACCGCCAACATTGATGCGCAACCTAAGACGCTTTACAACATCAATGTAGATGCCACGCTGGAGGATGGAAAGATTGTGATCAACATCAATGTGGATGAAACCTTCAGTGAAGTGATCATTAATATAGGCGATGAACCGAAGATATTTCTTGACAATAATGGAATCACCATCAAAGCAACACCGGATGCTGTAGTTGGTGATTCGGAAGTTATTAATGGGATTACCTACACCGTAGTTAGTGAGCAACAGTTGAGAGATATGATCGCTAATGATGAAGATTTGACAATTGTCTGTACTTCTTTAGTAACTGATATGTCTAACTTGATTCCTTTTGGCCCTTTCAATCAAGATATAAGTTCATGGGACGTATCAAATGTTGTAAATATGTTTAGATTATTTTCTAACACTACTAGGTTCAATCAAGACATTAGTTCTTGGGACGTATCAAGTGTAGAAGATATGACCAGTATGTTTGAAAATGCAGCATCATTTAATCAAAATATTAATTCCTGGGATGTAAGTAATGTGAAATTTATGTCTTTCATGTTTAGAAGCTCTTCATTCAATCAAGATATTAGTTCATGGAACGTTTCAAATGTTGAAAGCATGTTTCGCATGTTTATGAATAATGCATCCTTCAGTCAAGACCTTAGTCCATGGAATGTTTCTAATGTCAGGACCATGAAGCAAATGTTTTATGGAGCTACGTTATTTAATCGGGATATTAGTAATTGGACTGTTTCAAATGTATTTAATATGGAGGAGATGTTTTTCAATGCTACTTCTTTTGATCAAGATCTTAGTTCTTGGGATGTTTCTAGTGTTACTTCATGTTCCAACTTTAGAAATTCTGGAAACTGGCAAGCACCAAATTTCACCAATTGTACTCCATAAAAAATCATCGTAAAAATGAAATTCAATTATCTTCTCATAGGCCTATTATTTCTCACTTTCTTTTCCTGCAACCGTAACGACCAGGAAACACCCGAACCTTCCGACTTCGGTTACCTGTCCATGAATATTTCGATTTCGATCACTGAAGAACCTGCCAATGGAAGGGTAGAAGCGGTACCTACTGATGATTGGCAGGTGACCATCTTCAATGCTTCTGATGACAGTGAAGCCATGGTATTTGATCCTTACTCAACTGCTCCGTCAGAAGTCCAACTCCCAACTGGGGAGTATTACATCGAAGCGCATAGTAATAACTTTGCTGAAGCGGCCTTTGAGAATCCGTATTACTTTGGCAGGTCAGTGAACTTTACCATCGATAAAGAAGAACTAAAAACCATCGACATAGATGCAGAGATGGCTAACAGTAAAGTAGCGATCAACTATTCACCGAATGTGACCAGCACCTTCGATAGTTACTCGGGAACAGTTTCAGTCGTGAGGAGCGGAGCCAGTTTGGTCTACAATGAAACAGAAACAAGGGAAGGGTATTTCGTTTCCGAACCATTGGCTGTAGTGGTGGATCTGAGCTACACCAAGCTGGACGGTTCATTTATTACCAGACAGTTTACCGCCAACATCGATGCACAGCCTAAGACACTTTACAATGTGAATGTAGATGCCACGCTGGAGGACGGGAAGATTACAATGAATATCAATGTAGATGAGAGCTTTAATGAAGAAGTGATTGAGTTGGGTGATGCATCCCCAAAGATTATTTTGGATGATAATGGGGTAACTATCAAAGCCTCTCCAGATGCTGTTGTTGGAGATTCAGAGGTGATTAATGGAATAACTTATACAGTGGTTAGTGAGCAGCAGCTAAGAAGTATGGTATCTAATGATGAGGACGTAAGTACCGTGTGTACTTCATTGATAACTGATATGAATAGCTTATTCTTATTTAAGACCTCTTTTAATCAAGACATCAGTTCCTGGGATGTTTCTAATGTAAGTAACATGAGAAACATGTTTAAAGATGCCTATTCATTTAATCAGAACATAGGCCTCTGGGATGTGTCTTCAGTCAACAATATGTCTAGCATGTTTGTAGCCTGTTACCCCTTTAATCAGGATATAGGTTCTTGGAATGTTTCTAATGTCACAGACATGACTTCTATGTTTCTGCTTGCCCAGGGGTTTAATCAGAATATCAGTTCCTGGGATGTTTCTAATGTTCAAACAATGGGGGATATGTTCAGGGAAGCAATATCTTTCAATCAAAACGTAGGACCCTGGGATGTATCAAGTGTGACCAACATGAGAGGTATGTTTTGGAACGCCACTTCCTTTAATCAGAACTTAAGTTCCTGGAATGTTACGAATGTTATCAATTGTACCGATTTCAAAAGTGCTAAGCTGTGGACTGGGCCAACCTTTACTAACTGTACTCCATAATTAATCAATGTCTAAGATGAAATACAATTATTTCTTGCTAAGCCTTTTATTGCTCACTTTCTTTTCCTGCAACCGCCAGGATCAGGAAACACCTATACCCACTGACTTTGGATACCTATCCATGAACATCTCAGTGTCCATCACAGAGGAACCAGCCAGCGGGAGGATAGAGGCCGTTCCTACTGATACTTGGAAGGTTACTATATTCAATGCTTCTGATGACAGTGAAGCCATGGTCTTTGATCCATATTCCTCAGCACCTGCTGAAGTCCAACTAACTACCGGGGAATACTACATTGAAGCGCATAGCAACAACTTCCAGGAAGCTGCTTTTGAGAACCCGTATTACTTTGGCAGGTCAGCCAACTTCACTATTGACAAAGAAGAGCTCAAAACCATCGACATTGATGCGGAGCTGGCTAACAGCAAGGTGGCGATCAATTATTCACCCAATGTGACCAGCACCTTCGATAGTTACTCGGGAACAGTTTCAGTCGTGAGCAGTGGAGCCAGTTTGGTATACAATGAAACAGAAACGAGGGAAGGGTATTTCGTTTCCGAACCATTGGCTGTAGTGGTGGATCTGAGCTACACCAAGCTGGATGGTTCATTTATTACCAGACAGTTTACCGCCAACATCGATGCACAGCCTAAGACACTTTACAATGTGAATGTAGATGCCACGCTGGAGGACGGGAAGATTACAATGAATATCAATGTAGATGAGAGCTTTAATGAAGAAGTGATTGAGTTGGGTGATACTGACCCGAATCCCAATGCAGCATGGGTGGCTGGTGATGACTGGGTTGATACACGAGACGGGGAGGTTTATGGGACCGTACAGATTGGGGAGCAGGTTTGGATTAGTGAGAATTTGAGATACCTTCCAGAAGTTCAAAGTACTTCCGAATGGCAGATTGCTAGTAGTAGTAACGAAAAAGCATATGGTGTCTATGATTATAGCGGAACTGTTATTGCTGATGCCAAGGCAATCCCTAACTACAGTAGATATGGAGTGCTTTATAACTGGCATGCCGCAATGGATGGCAGTCTATCAAGTGATTCAGCACCTAGTGGTGTGCAGGGTGCATGTCCGGCAGACTGGCACCTTCCAAGTGATCTTGAATGGAAAGAAATGGAACTTCACCTTGGAATGTCTCAAGACGATGTTGACATGGGTTCATGGAGAGGTACAAATCAGGGTAGTAAAATAGCAGGTATATTAGGTTTGTGGTCCGATGGTATTTTAATTCATCATATTGATTTTGGAATTTCAGGACTTGATTTAATTCCAGGAGGATTAAAACTAGAAAGTTCAAATGAGTTTCAAAGAGGAATTGAGTCATTTAATTGGTCATCTAGTACACCGTTAGGATCCAGTAGACCTTTTGCACGTGTGCTATTTGTGGGTAGTACAGGAATCTATAGATCTACATACTCTGCTGGAACTGGAATGTCAGTAAAATGTATAAAGAACTAAATTAAAGGCTTATGAGACGACCTAATTCAAGCACCTGACAGTCTATTAGTAATTTTATTTCTTATGTAGATTCCAATTGTGAATAGCCACAAGATAACCGTCTCCAATACATAAACCAATGGTGGCCAGAAGTTTTTCAGGGTTAGAAAATAGATAACCAATGCGGCAAGGACGATCCAGATTCCGGTACCGATTTTGGTAAGTAAGGGAAAGGGGAGTGGCAGGTTAATTACCGATCGGATCATCCAGCCAAGCAGCGCGAAATAAGCCACGGCACTTACCATGTGTATTGTATTGATCCAGGGTGAAGTAGGTCCTCCGGGACCAGTTGTAGGAAAAAAAACAATCAGTAAGCAGGAAACTCCTGTAAGTGCAATTATTGGTTGGTTGCGACGTGAACTAAGGGCATACCAACAACAAGTCAAGCCAAACAGTATCAGAATGATCATATATAGCCATTTTACCTCAGTGTAGTAATAGGCACTGATAGAACCTTCAAAAACCTGACCTGCACCTAGGAGGAACATGGTTAAAGGCAATATGATTGGGAGGGCTAAGGCAAGTATACCCAGAATGAGTCGAAGTATTTGTTTGGGGATGTGAGGTAAAGCATTCATAGTCATTAAAGATAAGCAATGACTGATAAATCGTATGGTGAATACTCCAGCGGAACTGAGACAAACACGCTCATGTCATCCTTCGTGAGTGGTTTATTGATATTTCTCCAAAGCAATGAGGAGATTCTTCGCTACATCTTTAGTTACTGCTTTCTTGCTCCTTATACAAATAGGTGAACGTACCAAGCAGTTATTTATAATCACACAATTCCACTCTGAAAGACGGTTATTGGGTTTATTTTTACTTAATAGACTATTATATTAATGAAAAGAGGTGGATCGACCTATTTATTAACAAACAAGTACCATACGACGCTTTATACAGGTGTTACTGCTGAATTGTTCAATAGATTGATAGAACATAGGGAGAAACATTACCCCAAATCCTTTACAGCGCGATATAATTTATACAAACTGGTTTATGTAGAGGATTTTTCTACTATAACAGAAGCTATTAAGCGGGAGAAAGAAATCAAGGGAATGAGTAGAAAAAAGAAAGAGATGTTGATCAATGAATCAAACCCTGAATGGCGAGATTTATTTGAAGACATGAAAGATTGGTAAGTCTTCGAAAGCGAAACCAAAATACAAAATCCTGCGTCATCCAGAGCAAAGCGAAGGATCTCATGTTCGTGAGTGGTTTATTGATATTTCTCCACAGCAATGAGGAGATTCTTCGCTACATTTTTAGCTACCGCTTTGTTGCTCCTTATACGTATAGGTGAACGGGTCTACCAACTATTTTGGATTACTCTATTCTGCTCTGAAAGACGGTTATTGAGTATATTGTTTGGAGCTTGGAAGGTTCTTCCAGCGTAGGCAAAACAAAAAACACCCACGTCATCCCTAGAGCAAAGCGAAGGATCTCATACCTCGTAAGTAGTACCTACTGTTGTTTCTCCAAAGCAATGAGGAGATTCTTCGCTACATTTTTAGCTACTGCTTTCATGCTCTTAATACAAATAGGTTAACGTACCAACCAATTATTTATGATTACTCTATTCCACTCTGAAAGACGGTTTTTGGGTTTATTGTTTGAAGCTTGGAAAGTTCTTCCAGCGTAGGCAAAACAAAAAACACCCACGTCATCCTAGAGCAAAGCGAAGGATCTCATGCTCGTGAGTAGTTGCTATTGTTGTTTCTTCACAGCAATGAGGAGATTCTTCGCTACAGCTTTAGCTACTACTTTCTTGCTCTTAATACACATAGGTGAACGGGCCTACCAACAATTTATGATCACACTATTCCGCTCTGAAAGACGGCTATTGGGTTTATTTTTTGGAGCTTGGAAGGTTTTCCTTGCGAAAATAAATCAAACACTTTCAGTCATCCAGAGCAAAGCGAAGGATCTCATTCACGTAAGTAGTTCCTATTGTTGTTTCTCCATAGCAATGAGGAAATTCTTCGCTACATATTTAGCTACTGCTCTCTCGCTCCTTATACACATAGGTGAACGGACCTACCAATTGTTTTTGGACACTCTTATTTGCTCTGAAAGACGGTTATCAAGTTATTTAGGCAGACTGAAGTACTTCCTCTTCCTGTCTTACTTTTTGCTGTAACTGCTGCTTTAGCGCAGGAAAATCATCCAGGAACTCCCTGATTTGTCGGGCATGGGTGAAATCCCTGGAACCATGTCCATATTGATCTGTCCATTCGATCGTTACTTTAGCACCTTTAATTCTAAGTCTATTATTAGTCATTCTGAATACATCTACTGGTGAATAAACCTTACTGAAGTAGTACCTGGTAATGGTATTGTAATCTGGGACCGGAATCCCAACATTCTTACAAAGTTCTTCAACGCACCCTTTATAATAAGTAAGGGTCGAATTATCTCCATTATAGTGTTCGTACTGATTCATAATGCTAATATAATTAGTAATAAGGAGAATATACTAATATTATTAGGATTATTTCTGTGGAATCTCTGGATTACTATAAGTAGAACTCTACAAGTAGGGGATACAGTAAACGTAAAATCAATAAGGATTTCTAGGCTCCCAGCCTATATCGATGTATTCCCAATTGATTTCTTCCCCGTTGATGTGAAACTGCATAAACCCTTCCTGGTTGTAGTATATGCCGTCTCCACGCTCATCCATTCTCCTCCAACTGGGTCTTCCAGCTACCGATCCACCTGTGATAAATCGGGTCTTACCCTGTACATTGATGTCTTCAATCCAGTGCATGTGACCTTGCAACACCAACTTCAGATTCAGCTCTTTAAATAGATCCAGGACCTCATTTCTGTTGGATACCCATTTATCATTAGGCACTTCAGTGATCGGTTTTCTGGGATAAATTTGTGTTTGTACTGATATCAGTGGGATGTGTAACGCAATGGCAATGGGTGTTTCCGGATCCAGCCCGGCAATATCTTGTTTCAGCCATTCCATTTCTTCCTCGTTGATAATGCCGATATATCGTTGATTGCGCTCATCTATCGAATTTAGCACGATGAAATGCCATCCTTTGTGGTCGAAGGAATAGTAAGACTTACCAAAGTAGCGCTCATACATGCCGTATTTATAATCGGGATGCGTCGGATCTTCCGGGCTTTCTTCGTAAATCCCAAACAGTTCATGGTTGCCTATGCAAGGGTAGAAGGGCTTATTGAATTTTTCAGTCGCCGCTTTAAGCATGGTAAACAAGGAATCAGAACGCTCGAAGTTCCCTCGCATCACATCGAATATCTGGTCCCCACCGGAGATGATAAAATCCGCCTCCAGCTGATTGGCTGTATCAATCACAGTTTTGAAGGCTTCGGCTGCATCCCTTTCTAATTGATGGTGCATGTCTGTCATGAAGAGAAAGGAAAATTCGTCTTCACTGGTTTCTTTTTGTGCATCGGTTTTTGGGTCACAGCTTAACAGAAACAAACAGCATATGATCAAACTAATATTTTTCATAGGTATCCGCAATGTCAGGAATGTTTTATTCATAAATGAAAATTATATAAACGGCAGGGCGACACCAATTAAATCAACAATAAAATAGGCTCAGGCCGGATTTATTGCAATTAGTTGGTCTTTGGATAACGGTCCATCCATTTTTTTAAAGTCTCCCGACCTGCTGATACTAACAACGGGACCCATGTCCTCTGGAGCTTTTGAACTAAGTGCTGGCTTGATTCTGCTTCTTGACAAGATGATCATGTTCTCGATGGCCTATTTGAGTAAAGGAACCCTCTAATACAACTACCTGTATTAGTTAAAGGGCGTTATTATTTAGATTAAGGCCTACTTTCCTCAGGTGAGGATGCTGCACCATCATCTGATCCATGTTCATGGTGGTGGTGCCAGCCATGTTGATGATAGCCATGTCTGTAATATTCCCAGTTTTTAGGGCCTATGGTAGCTACCAGGCTACCAAAGGTTAATGCTGCAGCAAGTGCACCAGTGATAAATTTTGATGACCTTTTCATGATTTGCTTTCGTTTTCAGGGTTAATGTTTTGTTGTTTAGGGATGCAGCCGGAATAGCGTTCTTTAAACGCCTGATACTCTTCATCATTCATGTTGCGAATGTTGTCTGCGTATTGCCAGGCAAAAGGCCCTCGATAGTAACCGCGCCTGCTGAAGAACCTAATGAAGAGAAATCCGAGGAACAGAAAGAAGAAGAGCTTCCCGATAAAAAAGAGTGGGATAAAGTAAAGCGCTGCTCCCAGCAGGGAGCCAGCGACCATGGTTTTTAACATTTGTTTTGTCATGTGTCCTTTTATTTTGATTTAAATACAGGACGAGTAACTGCTGATATTACTTTAAATGGGAGTTGAAAAAGGCCATAGGTAATTCCCTTAAGCATTAAAGGCATTGTTTCTTAAGTAACATACTGAAAATTTCAATTTGGTATTTCACCCTACCACAGGAAAGGACTTTGCCACACTTTTACATCATCAATAACAAACAAAACGATGAAACCCTCAATCATTATCCTCGCATTTTTATTTTCCGAACTACTGTATGCACAGGAGTTTCAGGTGTTTAATAACAAGTACAGCATAAATAACATTCATGCAAGTGTAGATACCTCATATCAGTTGGTTCATACAGTGAACCTACAGGAAGTCACCATCTACCACCAGGACTACGCCAGGTTTGACAGTCTTGTAAATAATCCTTTATGGTTATCCACTAACATTCACTTCATCCTCGGTAAAAAGGAAAATCAATCTATCCGTTGGGAAGACAGTTTTATGGCACCTAAAGGATATGAAATCACAAGTCCAAAAAAGAACAGACTACGTAGCAACATTGAAGGGATCTATGACCTTTAAACATTTTGAAGATGAAACCGAGCACAATACAAAATCAAAGACTTAATATCATGCGCGTAATGCTAATCATCATGATGCTGGTTGGTCCTTTCTTCGGATTACAAGCACAGCAGCAACCCACAGCGGATCAATTGATCTACCTGGTAAAACCCGTAGCGTTTAACAGTCCTTCGAGGGATTATGCACCCATAATACTTGATAACGAAGTTTTATTTGTGTCTGACAGGCAGACAGGATATGCACTGAGAAATGAAATTAACCTTAACGATCAAACACCACAAACAAATATTTTTCGCTACGATGGTATTCAGGCAGAACCGGAAGAGATTTTGAATAACCTGATGAACCAGGGTCCAATGTCTTACATCCCTGACCTCGAAATGATGATTGTAACAAATAGTCACGCAGCTTCAGGTAGAGATTCAGTCAGTGGATTTAGTGAAGAATTAAAACTCTCCTTTTACCAAACAATGTTGCCAGGTTGGGAAAAAACAGGGGAGTTTCCATACAACAATGAAAATTATTCCCTGGCGCATCCCTCATACGACCCACAAACCAGGACCCTGTATTTTGTGAGTAATATGCCAGGAGGGAAGGGCGGCACCGATATATACTATTCTGAGCTAATCAAAGGCCAATGGAGCAAGCCACTTAACCTGGAGGCTGTAAATACACCCGATAATGAAATGTTTCCATCTATCGACCCTACTACGGGAGACCTATATTTCTCTAGTGATCAACTAGGAGAAGTTGCAGGGTTTGACGTATACCGTGTGTCTACCAGATCACATACAGCGCCCATAAGGCTACGTGCACCAATCAATTCAGCGTATGATGATTTTGGATTTATCATCGATCAAAAGGGGAGTAGTGGCTTCTTTTCCAGCAACCGACCCGGTGGTGAGGGCATGGATGACATCTATGCGTTTGACCTGCACAAAACAGCGATGATCGCCAGGCTTGTTGACAATATGACCAACCAGCCTATCAATGGCGAGTTGATTGTCCGGGAGGCTTCCAACGGTAAAATATTACCCGTTCTCTCTGTCAATGGTCAGATTATTTTTGCAGGAGTCTATGGTAGAAGTTATGAACTGGTTGCCACCAGTGAAGGGTATAAAGAAATGAGAACGACCATTGTTATCTCCAGAAATAGGCAAATAGCCATATCTATGGTACAAGAAAAGAAAAAGGAATCAGAAGATCTACAAGTCTCTTTATGAGCTGTTATTGATGTGTGCTAGGTTTTAAGAGCCGGACTGGAGGGTCCCGGCTCTTTTTTTATTCATTGAGGGTTTCGATGTAGCCCAGGTCAGGGTAAATCTCCTTATTTTCTTGGAATATTCCACATAACCAATTATCATAGGAAATTGGTAAACAAACAGATCATATGTTAACCACTGAAAAGATATTCCCAAAAATCAAAGAAGAACTGAATAAGGCAGAAGCAGAACGACTAGCTGCGGTCAAACGAAGCAAACCCTACTTGTACTTTTTTTATGGGATCATAGGCCTTTATATTGTATTGGTGATTGTAAAGCCTGTAGCCTGGGCTGCCGGTCTATTTGGTATTATGTTTGGAATAATTCCCTGGATAATAAAGCGTAGTAATGAGACCAATAAGATAAAAAAATATTTCCAGCAAACGATTTTCCCCAAGGTTATCAATGAAATGGGACCGGAGTTTTCCTACGAGCCAAAGGGCCAAATCCCTGAAGATACGATTAAAAAAGGTCGACTATTTGAATCCTTTAATAAATTGTTTTGTGAAGATCTGATTACCGGGAAGGTGGAAGATAAAACCTTTCGATATGCTGAGCTGAAGTTAGTAAAACGAAGTACCCGGGTTAACAATGATGATGTAAATAAAGAAAGTACTGTTTTCAAGGGTATATTCTTTATGCTGGACCTGAAGCATAGTGTCCCCAGTGCTTTTTATGTTTACCCGGCTGTTATTGCCAGGTTTATAGAGAAGATTTCTAAATCATTTTTACCGGGAAAAATGGTGGAATTAAATCATGAATCCTTCAACAAAACCTATCGGGTATATACCGAAGATCCTGAAACGATCGCAAAAATATTGCCTGATGCCATGTTGGATAAATTTGTAGCCATCAATCAACAACTGAAGGACGATGGGATCACCAAAACATTTACCCGCTTTTCGTTTGTTGACCAATCGGTTTTTGTGGCGATAGAAGCTTTTCAGGGAATAATGAACCCAGGACTTAAAAAGGAACTGAATACAGAGGAGTTCATCAAACCACAGCTGCAACTAATCAACCGAATGAACGAGCTGGCTCAGATCATTTGAAGGCATCCTCATTTAGCTTTGTCCATACTTTCCAGACATCTGATTTATCTATAGCTGAACCGTAAGTTTTTGTAACTACTAAAGGGTAGGGGGAACTCAAAAATATTAGCTATTCCTTACCATTAAGTTTAACTATCTAATAGTTTAAGTATTAAGAAATAACTTATTGTAATACAGCGTATTATGATAATTAAAAATAAGGTATTCTAACCATGATAGCAATAGATCAATCAATTGAAACACGTGATCTTTAGCTTTCCCAAACCAATCTTTTGATATAGAAATGTTCCACATCTTCTTTGATGCGATCGATGCTTTTAGTTAACCTTTTGAGATAACGCTGTACCTGCACCTCTTGCATGTATACCTTTCCATCATATGTATGTGGGCCAAAGCTTGTTTCATAATGGTTGGAATTCTTATCAACCACTGATTGTTCTGTACATTGCTCTCTAAAAAACCTTGCAAACTGCATGGGATGGTACTTTTCATCTATTCTGCTCATGTGTTTGAGTATCCGCTTTATTTGTCTCTTGGAATGATTGTATTTGGTCTTCTTAAGGTCCAATTCCAACTGATCATGGTAATAGTGGATTTCGTCCAAAAGCTCAAAAATTTGATGCCGCTCATCATCATTGCTACAGAAGTTTTTCAATCCACGACTATCGTTGATTTGTCCGACATACTGATTCCAATTGTCGGATAGACTGATTATTTTCTTTTCCGTTTCTAGTGAATTAGCATTAAGTGTTGATGTAATCGAAAGCAGCCATAGGCTTACAAAAGTGTACCGAATAGTATTTGAGATATTTAATCGTTTCATGCGAGTAATTAGATTTAGGCGTAAATTTCTATATCGTTTTACGAAAACCAGCAGGTGTTAACCATAAATATTTATATAAGTATTTAATGATATACATATATGATATTATATGTATATTTCATCAGCATGCGTGAAATACAAAACTAATCGACAGGGAAAAACGCATAAACGTCGGATGAATCTCCAGCTCGGTACACCGGTCAACACTGAAGCGTTCATCGCTCCACAACTCCAGCTGATCAACCGGTTGAATGAGCTTGCCTGGATTATTTAACCAGTACCTTGTGAAGTTTGCGCTATTAGAAGAAAATGTAGAAATTGAACTTTGTGTAGGACTCAAAGTTTAAAGAGAGCGTATCACTATTAATTAAGTATATGGATACAGGATTTGCAATAGCGCTGGCCTGGCCGGAAACCAAATGTAAACAGGCTGGTGCCTGGTATGACTCATTGATGCAAACGATGGGTTTCAATGACAATGGTTATTACACCGTGGGCCATGCAGCCGTTATACTTATTTCAGATACCGGTAAAGACTGCGAATACTTTGATTTTGGAAGATACCACGCCCCATACAATTATGGCAGGGTAAGGGACAGAATCACAGACCATGATCTCGCGATCCAAACACAACCAGTGATTTCAGCGGATGGCCAACAAATCAAAAACCTGAAAGAGATACTGGCTGAACTGTATCACAATCCGTCGTGTCATGGAGATGGGACCATATATGCTGCTTGTTTACGTATTAATTTCGAAAAGTCTTTTCATCAGGCCAAAGCACTACAAGAGAAGGAATTCTTGAAATACGGACCATTCGTCAGGCCGGGTACCAATTGTTCCAGATTCGTTAGCCGGGTAGTATTCAAAGGGGTAGGATCCCTGCTCATGAAAATGAAGTTGATGTTCCAGCCGACACTGACACCAACACCTTTTGGTAATCTCCGTGCGATAACCAGCAGCATGGTAAGCTACAGCTCAAGGGACCGTATTGCGCGGCCAGCTGCGAAAACACTTCAACTTCAGGATCAACCATGAAGCTACCGAAGACATTACCCAAACCAGTTTTACCTAATAATCTGACAGACGATGCACAGTGGCTGGCCGGTGAGGGCGCCGGTTCATGGTATCAACTCAAATGGTTGGCTGGTAATCAATATGAAGTGGAAAGGTTTTCATTTGATGGAAGGGTTGAATGCCAGGGCATCTACCAATCAGACAGAGAACTAGATGTCACTAGCATTTATACTTTCACATATCCAAGTAATTGCAACAAGGTTACTATCCAGCAGGGAGAGGTAATTATTACCATGCACCTGGAGCAAGGTTAGGAGTCTACAACAGAATCATAAAGGGAAATCAAAGGATCTAAGACTTATCATGTTTTTACTTACTTAACATAATATAAATTATATAACACGACTAGGGATTTGCCGTAATACGTCGAAGGAGTATTTAACATATGATCAGATATATAAGCTGTGCGTTGGCCGGAGCGCTGGTAAGTTATATATCGGAGCATATCATATGTTAAGGTAAATCCCGGCGCCATTTGCAGTTCCGTCCTAGAAACTTCAGGACGCAATCCCTGCCAACCCGCAGCCTCTGTGTTAGACATAATTGATATTCATGTTAACCGCTTCCGCGGACGGCAGCAGAGCTGGACTTTGACGTGCACGTTTCTGATTGACGATCTTTTAGATTCTACTTCTAATCACGGTGTTATATAATTAGACGTTATATTAATCGGACTGGCGTTCCAGTTGCCGCTCTCCCGATAGCTATCGGGAAGCGCACAATCCTTCGCTCGGCCGTTCCCTGACCAAACGGCTATTAACAGTTTTCTCCCAACGCGCTTCCAGCTTATGGCTGGATATTGGCCAACTCAAAAGCAATAGAATCCCAGGCAATTGTGATGTCCTATTTCAGGATACTCGATCATTCGTACAGGATTATTTCATCTACGCGATTCTCAGCGATTACAAAATTGCCTGTGATACACTTGCTTTACCCAACGCTCGTTTGCCTACAGCACAGGCCGTAAAATAGCTCGTCATTGTGAGGAACCTTTGCGTAGCATTGGTGACGTGTCAATCTCCTTGCTACTGGCAGTATGGCTCACCAGTTGTCTTTCTTCCAGTTGTGTTCGCTTTGTCGCTCAAGCCGCTGGGCTTTTACTTTCTTCCTTGGATGAAGAAAGTAAACAAAGAAATCAAGCCAAAATCAATCCAGCTATCCCACATGGCCTACACGTGATTTTGGCAGACGCCCGAAACAAAAATCTAGGTCAAATCGAATGCAGTGAGATTCATGAGAGGCTGTGCGCATGCCTTGTGCGTATGAGTAAAATAATCACTCCCAACACACAGCCCACCGCACCCTCGGTATTTTGTCGGGGGCGCCTTGCCTTGCCAACCCTCCTGGGTGTAAATGAGATTCTAATTAACATGATATCAGGATCTATCAATGTTTACATTCTTCTCAAAACTCATAACATCGTCAAAATCATCGAAATAAGTGTATTTACCTACAATGATTTGCGGGTCTTAATGATGTTTTTAAGAAAAGCCAGTCGTTTGTAGTTGGCCAAAGGATAAATGGTATTGGGATTGGGTCCTGTCCTACTCATGTTTTTTTAAAGCTAGTTTAAAACCTGAAATTGATGGCCATATTGGCAAAGTATGGCTGAATGTAGGGTTGATAATTAGTAAAATTACTGGAGAACCGGTAGCCAGCTCTTAAATCTATATCCATATTCTCACTCAACTTTGCACCAGCATTGAGTGATAAATATCCGTAAGCATTCTTATAGGCATACCAGCCATCTTGCACCTGAGGAAAAACCTCTTTATAAAAATCTGTATGATCATATTTCAATTTAAAAAGCCATTTATAATGTAACTCTGTACCAACATACCATCGCTCTGTAAAATATCCTGGCATCATACTTACTATCCAGTTATAAACGTTGACCTGATGAACCTTATTTTCAAGGTACTTATTTTCAGCCCCAAAATTGAGAATGACATTAGACTTAGCCTGGTGATACAAAAGCGTGGTTTGAAAATTGAGGTTTAGGTCGTTATAGTTAAACTGAAACGTCTTCCATCCGATCTGACTTGTCAATTTTCTTTCGAAGCTACCTAGCCTGACATTAAAGCTTCTGTTGTAAGTAATACCCCAAAAGAGCGCCGGATCAAACTCAAGATTAAGCATCATCGAATGCTTCTTTTCTGTTTTAAACGCAAAGACGTTATTGATATGCTGGGCATTTGTGACCTGTACGATGACAAGCAACATCCCTGTGATTAATAGTTTTTTCATGTTCATTTGATTCATTGATTGAAGTAAGCCCGGATTTTAGGAAGGGTAAGCTGATGGTCAATAATCTCGTAGTGATCCGCCCCATCGATGACAAATACTTCATTTTCATACAGGATAAAATATTCTGCCTGAAACTCTCTCTGGTAAGCTACACCGAGCCGTTGGGTTGATCCTGCAATAAATAACACTTCTTCTGCAAAGTTTTCTTTGATTCCATCGGTAAAGTCTGCGGTATAGGACTTATCCCAGAGTCCCCTCCAGTCATTGAGGTAATAATTACATCTGAATCCCTGCCTGGTGTCAGTATATTCTATCCTTTGTCGTTCAAACTTGCTGGTCATTCGAAAGTAATCTCCAGCTTCATCATTGCCAGGAAACAGATAGTCGGAATTATTCAGGAAAGCCTGTAAGTCTTTGCTAAAAAAGTCTACGGCAGCTCCTTTCGTATTTTCCATGGCAGGTTTATTCATGGGACCCGGTTCCAGCAATACCAGCTTCTCTACTCTTTCAGGGTGATTTTGCACATAGTAGGCAGCAAAAGCTCCTCCCCAGGAGTGTCCCATGAGGTAAAACTTTCGTTCCGGGCTGAAATGATGGCCAATTTCATCCAGGTCCTTGAGATATTGAGGTCCCGTTAACTCCCTGTTGTGCACTCTTTCGGACAGACCTGCTCCTCGCTGATCCCAAAACACCATGAAATAATCATCGCTTAATGGTAGCCATGCCAGGTAAGGTTTATAACTGTTTCCAGGACCTCCATGCAGGATGATCAAAACAGGTTTTGTTGGATCTCCAAATGTTTGGAGGTGGAGCTTGGTGCCGTCTGACAGGGTAAAACTTGGAAGTGTTGGATCATCGATTACCGTTTTTGGCACCAAGGTACCGACTTCAATTCCTTTCTGCTCGCAAGCACTGTTGATTATTGACATGGTCAGAGCGAACATCAGATGAGTTTTGATTATTTTTTTCATATTTAAGTCTATTGGTTATAGTTCCATGATTTAATACCGATACCGTATTTCTATTTGCTGATAAATAAAGCCGAGAATATGATTACATCTTGTAGAAAATGAATCAGGCAGGCCCAGAAAATGCCTTTGGTTTCAAGTATGGATTTGGCAAGCAGCCACCCCAGGAATCCGGCGGCCATTACACCTGCTATGCCACCTGGGCTCCCCCAATAATGCACAGCCCCAAAGACTGCTCCGGATATAAAAGGCAATAATCGATCTGAGAAGACTCCTTTCAGTGCCACGATCACTCCTACACGTGTGATGCTCTCTTCAACAAAGGCGTTGGTTAATGAAAACAAGAGGCTAAAAGGCAGGGCCTTCCATAGCATACCCTGCTGTATCCCCTCGCCATGAATCACCTGTAAGTAAATGATGATGGCTGTTACGACTGAAATCACCAGAGCAAACCCCCTTCCTTCATGCAACCAATTCCTGCCTGCTTTGGGCTTGATAAATAACGCTGGAACAGGCTTGATGGGAGCATCAATTTTTCCCTTTCGAAAATAGCTGCGAAATACGCTGGGTCTTGCCGCTTTCAATAGGCCAAGAAATATTAATGCAATGAGCAAAGTAATGGGCTGATAGACCAGCTGGCGGTTGAGTGCCGAAGGTAAAGAAGCTACCAGTGAGGTACCTTGCGCCCAGTTTCCCAGCACAGGCAAACTACAGGTGAGCAAAATGACCAATCCAAACAGCAAATAACCATTGAATTTATAAGTATCAGTTCTCATGGCTTGCATAAAAAGTTTTGAGGTGATTGCTGGATCCATACCAATGGCGACACAAACTCAAGGCGGCTGACCTTGCAATCACCTCATATTTATTAGAATTTGAAACCGAGATATAGATTGGGCTCAAAAAGGAAATAGTTTCTCCATTTGTCGTCCATTGCCTTGAACTCTTCAGGAGTATTGGTGTCAAATACCCAGAATTGTGAATGCACTTGTGGCTCTATGAAAATGCGTTTTTCTTTTCCAAAGGCAAAGTGATATCCCAGATGAAAAGAGTTGTAAAGTTTAAATCCTGTATTGCCTACCTTATCACCGTTTTCATCCAAGTAGGTTTTAAATTGCGGCAAAATTTCCGCTGTGGTGAACAATCCTTTCCAAAGCATGCGCTGATAGGATACGCCTATACCAGATTCTCTTACATGACCAGGATAAAACTCACTTCCAGACTTTACTTTATCGAGTAGACCATCCCACCAGGTGATACCCATGGGCTGAAACAGTCTCCAGGTAGCAAGCTTCAGCCCTATTATATTCTTATTATCCAAGTTACGCTTGATATGAAACTCAATATGTTGGGTATGCTTACGGTTATCCCAAGACTTTTCAAATAGCTGAGGTACGATGATCATCGGCATGCTTACCCGATATTTATACTTTACTTCCTCGTGGTTGTTGGTCGAAAAACTACTCTGTGCAAATGCTCCAAAAGCACAAAGTGTAAAAATGAAGATGAATAGATTTTTCATAATTTGATTGTTAAATGGTTTAAGTTTTTGATTTCGACTGAATCTTAGTCCACTGGTGGATTCACTTCGCGTCAGTCTTTAATCGTTTAATTGTGATTGACTATGCAAGAATGGGAAGGAATTGCGATGCATTCGTCCTGAAATGAAATCGTGGACTTTTTGATGAATATTGGAACTTTTTAGATGGTCTTTCATGGGATATTCAGATTCAACCTTGCTAATATGGCTGTGACCGCCTTATTTTTATTCACTCATTAACAGATCATTGGCAAACCAAAAATCCATAGCTGTCCTTCCACTTGAAAATCTGAGCTCGGATCCTGAGAATGAATATTTCTCAGATGGTATGACCGAGGAGATCATCAATGCTTTAAGTAAAATCAAAGGACTAAAGGTGACTGCCAGAACTTCCTCATTTGTTTTTAAAACAGTGAAAAAGGATGTCCGACATATTGGTAATGAATTGGGGGTTTCCCTTGTCTTGGAAGGAAGCGTAAGAAAGGTGGGTGATAGTGTCCGAATCACCACTCAGCTGATTCGAACAGACAATGGGTTTCATATCTGGTCTGAGAATTTCAATAGAAAACTGGAAGATATTTTTGCATTACAGGATGAAATCAGTCTATTAGTTGCAGAGCGCATTCGGGAGAATTACGGACATCTGGAGCTCAACGAACATCTTGTCACGCCAAGTACGGAAAATCTTGATGCTTATGACACCTTTTTAAAAGCAAAGTTTTTTCTAAAAAGATGGAACCTCAAGGATATTCAAAAAGGTGCCTTGCTTTTTGAGCAATGCGCAAAACTCGACCCGGATTTTGAGATGTCACTTTTTGGTGCCGGTCTATGCTACAGTTTGCTAGGCTCCTGGGGTGCCATGAAAAAAGAATATGCATTTAAACGTGCCGAAAGCTATTTCCAGAAAGGTGGCCAGGGTCAGCGACCAAAGTCTGTATATGCCTACCACAGTCTGGCTACTCATGAATTTTGGGGGTTGTGGGATTATCATGCTGCCAACAAATCGATCCTGGAAGCATTGAAAATGGATCCTTACGAACCGGATGTCCATGAATGTCTTGCTGAGTTGCTTACAGCCATTGGTGATTTCGATGCAGCTCTGTCATCTATCAATACCAGCATCCAACACAATCCTCTCTCCCCTAATCATTTTTATACCCGTGCCAATATATATTATCAGCAAAAACAGTACGATTTAGCGCAAAGTGACCTGAACAAGTCCTTAGAAATAGATCCGGATTTTGCACTGTCTATCCAGCTGAAGTTAGCCTGCTGCATCCAACAACACAATCAGGAGGCTTTGAAAAAGTTGATTGATTCTCGCACAGATCTGATACATCCAGCGCAGTACGTGATGCTATTTCATCTGACTCATGGTGATGAAGTAGTGAAAGAATCAGAAGTACGAGCTATAATAGAAAAACTGGGAGAAGTACAACCTCGACCGTTGATGGCATATGACCTGTATCTGATGGCTAAGATCTCATCCATCGAGGCGCTAGACATGCTTAAAATGAAAGTAAACCAGCAAATGGGACAGGTGGTGAACTTTAAACATGACAATTTTTTAACACCCCTTCGAACTGATCTGGAGTATCAAAAGCTGGTTACCCAGTATTTTCCAGATGATCAATTGGACCAGCCGGAAATCCAGCAAAACGGCACTTCAAAATCATTAATGTCTGCAGAAGAGGTAGATCATTATACAGATATTTTGGAAGACCTAATGCAAAATGATCACCAGTACCTCGATACTTCACTGACCTTAAGAACATTGGCTGATACTATCAACCTGCATCCAAACAAGCTTTCATGGTTACTAAATGAAAGACTTGAGAAAAACTTCAGTGATTACGTCAACAGCTATCGACTGAAAGAGTTTCAAAAGAAAGCGATCGATCCACAATACAGCCATCTGACGTTGCTTGGTCTTGCCTATGAAAGTGGGTTTACCTCCAAATCTGTTTTCAATGAATTCTTCAGAAAAAACACTAACTTAACTCCAAAAGCTTGGGTAAAGAAACAGAAGAAGTAAGATGAACCTCGGATTGTCACCCAAAGCAAGTCGTAACATTTCCAAAATCATCCCTTTTGCAATAATTTGGGTGCTGAGCGGATGGGTTATTATCATCACTGAAGTTGGGGTGACAAGAAACCAAAACCTAAACCCGGAAACTGATATCGCTTTCACGATACCCGTTCTCATTTTTGCGAATTTTGCAAATGTTATTGTGGGTTTGATTGTAGGTTCTTTGGAAGTAGTCTATCTGCAAAAGAGATTCGAATCCAGAAGTCTGAGGGCTAAGTTCTTTTACAAATTCCTGATTTATCTATCTCTCTTTCTCATCGTTATTGTTGTTTTCTACCCTATTGCCTTTGTTTTGGATACCGAAACCAATTACAGCAGTTCAGACGCGTGGGAAAAGCTGGCAAAATTTCTTACAAGCGTATCATTCCTCACTACCCTATTCCAACTTTCTGTTTCACTAACCCTCAGTTTGGTCTACTCCGCCATTAGTGAAAACCTGGGACACAATGTCTTAATCAATTTTCTAACCGGGATGTATCACAAACCCAAGAAAGAAGAACGTGTTTTTATGTTTCTGGACATGAAACAATCGACAACCATCGCCGAACAGTTTGGTCATGAACAGTACTTTAATCTCTTGAGAGATTACTATGAAGTCATGTCAGATCCGATCATCAATACTTTGGGTGAAGTCTACCAATACATTGGAGATGAGGTGGTCATTACATGGGAATCTGCCAAGGGCCTGACTGATCATAATTGTATACAATGCTTTAAAGAGATTAAAAAGAGCATGAATCATAATGCGGATAGCTTCCAAAAAAAGTATGGATTGATACCAGGTTTTAAAGCGGGCTTACATGTTGGAGAAGTCACTACGGGAGAAATTGGCGCGCTAAAAAAAGAAATATTTTATACAGGAGATGTTCTTAACACCACAGCAAGAGTGCATGGGATGTGTTATGAAAATAATACCGACTTGATCTTAACATCTGACCTATTGAACCGCCTGGACAATCCCGATCAATGGAACGCTGAATACATTGGAGAGCTTCCATTAAAGGGAAAGTCCAAGCCTGTCAAACTGTATAGAATAAATCTCTAAGCTGAGTTTTGTCCTACAAACCCGCACACTGCATCAATACTTTCACCATCAAAATCACCGCATCTCTGGATGCCTCTAACTGATTCAAAGTGCCCGCGAGATAAATATCCAACTCCGGACAATAGTACATAGAAGTGCCGTTTAACCCGGAGTGACCGATCACCGTCCATTTAGGTAAAACGGGAGAAAGTTCCTTAAAGTCAATATTTCGCAGACCGTAACCGTACTCCATGCCTTTGGTCTCATAAGTCCAGCTCTGCATTGCGTGAAGCGTTTCTTTAGATACCAATTCGCCATTCATTAAGGCCATCTGGAATTTGATCAAGTCCTTCCCAGTAGAAACTATTGCCCCTCCTGCCCAATCGGCACTTAAACTTCTCAATTGACTGATCTCATAGTCATCTGCATACATCTCTGCCATTTTCAGGGAGGGTTTGTTTGGTTCTGATCGTGTATTGAGATAGGTCTGATCCATCTCAAGTGGCCGGAAAAGATGCTGATTAAAAAACTCATGCAAACTTGTTCCACTAACTTTTTCAATGATCATACCCAACAGCACATATTCCGTATCTGTATAAGAGTAGCCTTTACCTGGAGCAAATGACGGATTAAAATGATCTTTAGCAAAAGTGACTAATTCTTCCGGCTCCCATAGGCGATCCGGTTCCATCATTATCAAATCAAACATGCTGGGCGAACCATCTAGCGTTTCTTCTCCAAAATAGTCTGGCAGTCCTGATGTATGCTGCAACAAATGTGTGACTGTAATGGAGTCTTTGTAATTGATTCCATTCAGGATATGCAAGTCTTCAATCATACCGGCAGGCAAATATTGCGCTATTCGGTCTTCAAAACCGATAAGCCCTTGATCTACCAACAAACCGATCGCAGTGGACGTGAAGGTCTTACCTACACTTGCGGTGTAAAAAGGGTGCTCAGTTGTAACTACTTCACCATCTTTGAATTTTCCTTTGGCCGTATGCCACTCAAAATCTGCGGATGGAGAATAAAGAGTCAAAAACAGATTATGTATGTTTTCATTCTTGAGTTGTTTGTCTAACAGTTTGTCAACTCTGCTAATTGTTTTATCGTGATCTTCTTGCCCCAAAACAGCCAGTGCAAGTGTGGCCCCTACAATTAATAATCCTAGCTTTTTCATATTCTCTTGAATTTAGTTTTGACGGCAAATTTTCTTATTGAAAGTGGTTCCTTCGTCCGAAATCTCATGCAGATGGAAACCCGCACTTTATTTCTATTTGGTATCAACTACTCCTACGAAATCAGCCGAATTATAGTCAAAACTGACTCATAATTCATTTCTCAGATTAGAAAAGTCCTGATTTTCATTAAGCAGTCCCATCATATAATCTAAGACGAATAGCGCAGTGCGTCATTTCAATTTTGAGCCATCATTCAATCTCAAAACGAAAAAACAATGACGACATTAATTAAAAAACTCAAACTATTAGTGGCAGTAGCACTCGTAGCAGCTATGAGCGCTTGCAGCGACGATGAAAGCAATCCAAGCCCCAATCCAGCGGAGTATACCACTGCTGAAGCATACCTAGAAGAAATTGGATTTTCCGGAAGTGTACTGATCCGTAAAGGAGATGTTGATCTGGTAAGAAAAGGATTTGGAATGGCTGACAATGCTAGCGGCACTGCAAATGATCCTTCACTCATCTACCGAATAGGATCTGTAACAAAATCTTTCACCTCAGCAGCTATAATCAACCTCAAAAAAGATGGACTGATTCAGAGTTTTGATCAGCCATTGAGCGATTTCGATGACGAATTCCCACAGGGTGACCAAATAACCATCAGGCATTTAATGACGCATCATTCTGGGATCCCAGATTACGTAGGTCCCATAGAAGCCTATGCAGAAGAGAATAACTATTTCTTTGATACAGAGGAAATCTTCGATATTGTATTGGAATCAATAGTAGATGATGGATTGACCTTCACACCCGGAGAATTCTTTTCCTACTCTAACTCTAACTACCTGATCATGGGTATTCTAATAGAGGGACTCACAGGGAAAACCTATCAGGAATACTTAAGGGAAAAGGTTTATGCACCACTCAACCTTATTCACACTGGAAAGGGCCCTGACGCAATTACTGGAACGGAAAGAGCAAAAGGGTACAATGACGGCCTGGAGGTTGGAGCCTATCAAATGCAGATTGCTTTCAGTGCAGGGGAAATCGAAAGCACCATCTCAGACCTGGAAAAATGGGGTGATGCAATGCTGGGAGAATACTACACTGCACAAGAGAAAGAAGTAGTCTTCGCCACTCCAACGGACCTGGATGGTGTGAATGCACCCGGCGCGGGTTGGTTTACACTAAATATTGAAAATCAGGTGATCTATCATCATGGTGGTAACATTGATGGTTTTACCAGCTTTTTAGCCTTTATTCCAGAATCCAACGGGCTAATTATTCTGCTAAGCAATGAGCAAGATCAAGACGAGCAACGGAACCAGATTTTGGAAGCCATTATGAAGAACGAATTCTAAGACACACTAACAATTATGCATTCAAATCTTCTAAAAAATGAAAAAGATAATAGTAGCAGGATCGACAGGATACTTAGGAAGTCATCTTGTCAAAGAAATACAAAGTCAGAAACTTCCCTTTAGAGCGATAGCAAGAAATGAGGATAGACTGTTAGAAATCGGACTGAAACCTGAGCAGATCATTAGTGCAGAAGTAACTGATCCAGCTACACTTAAAGGTCAACTAACGGATGCTGATGTGCTAATCTCAACAGTGGGTATCACACGGCAAAAAGACGGACTCACTTATATGGATGTCGACTATCAGGCCAATATGAACTTGCTTGACGAAGCGAAAAAGGCGGGCATAAAGAAATTTATCTATGTCTCAGTCATCAATGGAGCAGAAATGCGTCATTTAAAGATCGTTGAGGCCAAAGAAAAATTCGTTGATGAGCTTAAGCGCTCAGGACTAGATTATCTCATTATTCGTCCAAATGGCTTCTTCTCTGATATGAAAGATTTCCTCGACATGGCTCGGAAGGGCAAAGTTTATCTATTTGGAAATGGTGATTACAAGCTGAATCCCATCCATGGAGCTGATCTAGCAAAAGCAATTATTGAATCTATAGATTCGAAACAGCATGAAATCATTGTAGGAGGACCAGATATTCTCACTCAGAATGAAATTGCAGCATTGGCACTCAAAACGTGGATGAGACCCATCAAAATCGTTCACCTCCCTGATTGGATCAGAAAACTAATCATACCAACGATGAAGTTATTTACATCATCCAAGACCTATGGTCCTATAGAATTCTTTCTCACCATGATGGGTCAAGACAACATAGCCCCCAGATATGGCATACATCGTCTAAAATCTCATTTTGTTTGGGAAATAGATCATATCAATGAAAAACATAGCTCCAGGCGTCAGGAATCAGATAAAAGGATGAACGACTAACTGCACTATGAAAGTAACAACATTTCTTCTCATCGCTATGTATTTTTTATTCAATCCCTCTGGCACCACTGCGCAGATCAAATCAAATTGGTTGGTGGATTCACTCGCAGCAGAAATTCGAGAGAAACATGCCATCCCTGCCATAGCCGTAGGCATTATAAAATCAGATACCTGCTATTATGGAATTCAGGGAACGACAAAGGTAAAAGGAACCAAAGAAGTGGTTCTTAAAAGTAAATTTCATTTGGGTTCCAACTCAAAAGCTATCACTTCCTTTATTGCCATGAAAATGGTGAAGGAGGAAAAGCTTCATTTCCATACGAAATTCATAGATATGTTTCCTGAGCTGAAAGATTCCATAAGGAAAGAATACCAGCTTCTTACGCTTGAGGAATTGCTTTCCCACAGAGCCAAAGTGCAACCATACACAAGTGGACTGGATTTTGAAAAACTGCCACAGTTTGAAGGTAATGTTTCTGAAAGAAGACACGCCTTTTCAAAATACGTATTGAAAGAGAAGAGCGTCCAGAAGGGCATTTACTCCAATGCAGGTTATGTGATAGCTTCCCTTATGCTTGAGAAAGCTTCGTCTCAAACATTCGAACAGCTGGTAAAAGACTATCTGAGGAATCTTGGTCTTGATTGTTATTTTGGATTTCCCAATAAAGAAAGCGAGCTTAATCCCTGGGGACATTGGAAGGAAAACGAAGAACTTATTCCCCTCGAAGAATCTCACGCCTACAAGCTTGAAGACTATATGCTGGCTGCTGGCGATGTGTCAATTGATATAGTAGACTATTCGAGGTTTATTCAAATTCACTTGCAAGGACTTCACGGAAGAAGCAATTATTTGGAAAAGAAAGATTTCAAAACCCTACACTTTGGCCTTAGAGGCCTTTCCTATGGTTGGGGTAACAAGATGAACATCTTGCAAAAGGTGAGTTTCCATGATGGAAGCGCCGGTACCTACTATTGTCATACCTATATGATTCCTAAGAAGGATTTGGCCATAATCATCATGACAAATTCAGCTGAGCCTAAACAGATCCAAGGGATTTATCAACTAAGAAAGCAACTTGTAAGAAAAAGAAAACGAATACTATGAAAAATAAGATTAGGATTTCTAACGAAAATGCGTAAAGAATTAAAAATTTAAACAAAAGAAATATGAAAAATAATAGCATATTAATAGGAACAATTGTCGGAGTTGCTATTGGAACTGCGATAGGTATTGCAGCAGGAATTTCCATCGGCATAGCAGCACTTGGTTTACTCGGAGTTGATATGAATTCTAAGTTGGTATATTGGATCAGCACTCCTATGGCACTAGGCGGGGGAATAAGTCTGGTTCGCTATGTACTGGACAGAAAAGTCTAAAGGATAGAGGCTTTATGGACTAATTAATATATGCAATATATATAACCTAGTGCCGTGTACTTATGCACCAAACCAAGATGAAAAATACTCTTCAATTTATACAAGTGGATTCGCACACATTTGACATTCCCTATACCTTCCCTCCTGCCAAAAATGTCAAAAGAGTGCTCGTGTCTACCAAGAAATGAAGTGAGTGCTATTAAGGACGAAAAAAGGCCTTTATCCCAAACTATTAATTCCCACCCTGAACCCAAGCTATATTAATCCCGCTATTCAGCGGGACAGGCTATAACGCAGGCCATTATGTAACGAGATGAATAAATTCCGTAATACGATCCAGCAGCACAACCCGTAATGATTTTATGGCGGACAGCCAGGCTAAAGCAAATCACTACCTTTCCCGATGCTCTAAACTTCTATATAAATCAATGTTAAAGGTTTTGATGAATATACTTTCTGCCGTAAATTCCATTGTGCAAAAACAGTCATTATGAAAAAAGTGGGAAGAAATGATCCTTGTCCTTGTGGTAGTGGCAAGAAATACAAGAACTGCCATGCATCAGAAGAGCAAACCAAAAGACTCAGCAGTAAATCGCTTTTCTATATCGGGTTGGTTCTTGCTCTTCTGGTTTTTGTCGCATATAGCATATTTACCTCCCAAAAATCCATCAGACCAGATGGACCGGCACCCGCAGGTAAGGTCTGGTCGGAGGAACACGGACATTGGCATTAAATAGATGACATTGGTGTTAGTCGTGAATTGATTGCTTTTGCTGACCGGTTCGTACACCCCCAACTATTAATCCCCCACCTACGCTAAAGTTTCGGTAGCCAGTGCACTGATAACATTATGTAATGGTTGAAGTGCCTAAAAAAGTCTGGTTTTAACAATCACGTGTGATCGCGTCCCGAACTACGTGTAGTTGAGCTCTGAACTACGTGTAGTTGAAGCGTCAACAACGTGTGATTGAACGGTCAACCACGTGTAGTTGGGAGCTCAATCACGTGTGATTGGTCTTACCCCCTGAAAATTACCAAAATTTCAGTACTCAATAATCACTCATTTTTAGCCGGACATACGCAAAAGGGTTTTGGTATTATTCTAATAAATAGCGATAAGTAGTACTTGTTATGTTCGACCCAGTATTGGAGCATTTGATTTGGTCCTGGCCGAGTGCCAAAGCCCGGCCGAACGGATGTTCCTCCGGGTGGTTCGCGCAAGCTTCCCTTCCTGCTAAAACTACCTTCGCTAATTACTTGCGAAAAACCTTAAATGATCAAAGAGCTCCAGTAACCTCATATTTTATAGGTAAAAATCTTCCAAATCTGTCAGGAACTACTATAACGGTCGTCTAAATAAAAAAAGCAAGGTCCTTTGAAGTTTTTAACACTACATATTACAGCAGTCTGGGTAGCCATATTTTTCATAGGCTTCCCTCCTGTCAGGCTGGAGGCACAAACCTGCTGTTCGGGCGGAGTGCCTCTTTCCAACAACATCGGTGGAATGCCCTTGGCTGATGCAGGGTCATTTCAACTGGCACTCAATTTCGACGGTAATTTTCTGAGAACCCTCAAAGACAGGGCAGAAACGCTGGAAGACGAATCCCGCGCAAGAACTACTTATTCTACGCTTTTGAAGGCCAACTATTCCTTAAGTGAAAAAATTGCAGTGGAGGCCTTGTTTTCTGCAGTACGGCAGGAAAGAAGCATACACCAGGGGATATTCAATGATTTTACCAGAACAACCGGAATAGGTGATGCGGTTGTAATGGGATATTTTACCTATTTCTCCAACAATACCTTAAATCTGACTTTTGGAGCTGGGCCTAAGATACCCCTGGGACCGTCAGACTTGCGTGATGATAGAGGGGTCACACTAAATGCGGATCTTCAGCCGGGATCAGGAGCCTGGGATGTGATTTTACATCATCGATTGTCTAAGGTGATTAGTTTCCGACCATCTGCCAGTATGGTTCACCTGGTTACTTACAGAATGACCGGGGAAAATCCAGATTATCTTGGATCTCAACAGTATGAATTTGGAAATGAACTTCAGATGATCCTTGGGATCTCAGAGCAAAATACCATCGGAAAACAGTTGGTAGGCTATGGACTGAATCTTCGGTATCGGCATGCAGGGGAAGATCTAAACAATAATGAGCAGATACCAAATACAGGTGGCCAGTGGATTTTCATTATGCCGGCCATGTCATGGTATATCAATCCCCAGCATGCTTTCAATTTATTTGGGGAAGTTCCTTTGTATAGCCAGGTAACCGGCACACAACTTACTCCTTCTTACCGATTCAACGCAGGATTACTGTGGACAATTAAGTCAAAAAATAAAGCAATAAATACATTATCGAATATACCCTTAGAACAATGAAAGGATTTAAAACAACACAAATGATCTTACTTCTATTGATATTAGCATCTTGTGGGCCTGATGATGAAGGACCTTTATCGGGAAATAATGGCAACAACATTTCATGGAGTATCTCTCTGGATCAGGTATTTGACGGAGGGCCGGGAAAGGATGGTATTCCTGCCCTTACAATTCCGGAATTTATTACCCCGGGTGAAGCGTCGCATCTTTCGGATGATGACCTGATTTTAGGGTATAAAGTAGCAGATGATATAAGGGCCTACCCTCACTCAATCCTGGATTGGCATGAAATTATCAATGACGAGGTAGGCGGTCTTGCAGTTGCTGTGACCTATTGTCCACTGACAGGTACAGGGATTGGCTGGGAACGGACCATAGATGGGGTTGAAACTACTTTTGGTGTTTCAGGACTGCTTTACAATTCCAACCTGATCCCATATGACCGTCTTACAGATAGCAACTGGTCCCAAATAAGACTGGATTGTGTAAATGGTGAGCTGAAAGGGACAGAAGCTAAAACATTTCCACTGGTAGAAACGACCTGGAAGACCTGGAAGGAAATGTATCCTGATACAGAAGTAGTTTCTACTAACACCGGACATAACAGGAATTACGGCCATTATCCGTATGGCGATTATCGTACCAATCACAACAACATCATATTTCCTTATACTCCAAAAGATGAACGTCTCGATTCCAAGGAGCGGGTCCATGGTGTCATTGTAGAGGGCAAGGCAAAAGCATACAGGTTCAGTTCATTTCCTGATGACTTAACTGTAATACAGGACGAGTTTGAGGGAGTACCCATAGTTATTGCAGGGAGTGCCTCACAAAATTTTATTGTTTCTTTTGAGCGAACATTACATGATGGAACATTGCTTGAATTTAGCCAGGCAATGGACAGCTCATCAGCTAACATCTTAATAGACAATGAAGGTAACACATGGAATATTTTTGGTGAGGCTGTGTTAGGATCCAGGGGGGGCACAAAGCTAAGGCCGACAACATCATTTATAGGCTATTGGTTTTCATGGGGCGCTTTTTATCCGGGATTGAAAATTTACACCAATTGAGCTGATCTTGAATAACATGTTTTGATATAAATAAGTAGGAGGTTACAAATGAAAGCGGAATTATCAGGAAAGAGGTGAAATCATAAACAAAGAATTGGGCCAACCCAAGAATAACATGGAAGAAGAGAACAAAAAGAAACTTTCGAAGCAGGATAAGAAAATTACCAAGAAGGAAAAGAAAAGACTGAAGGCCAAGCAAAAGCTGACAGACAAAAGGTTAATGAAAATGTTATATCCTGAGCGAGGTATAGAGACCTGGTTCCGGCTTGCATCTAGGAATCTCTACACCCGCAGGCAAATTGTAGACACCAAATCCAATATTTTAATTACAGTTAATGCCATCATCATTTCAGTCATTTTGGGTAGTTTGTATCCCAGATTAGACGAGGACCCACATTTATTATGGGGAATTATCCCCATGGTTTTAGCAGATGTTATCTCCATTGCTTTTGCTATTATGGCAACAAGGCCCAAAATGGCAAAAGGAACATTTACTAAACAAGATATTGAAACCAAAAAATCTGCCCTAATGACCTTCGATGATTTCTATAAAATGCCATTAGCAGATTATGAGCACGCCATAGACGAACTAATGCAAAACGGAGTATTCTTATATAAGACTATTACTCGTGACATTCATCGTTTAGGTGTTGATTTGAGCAAACGGTACAGAAACATCCAAATCGCTTACAATGTTTTTTTAACAGGATTAATTGTTTCTGTTTTAGCCTTCTGGGTGTGCCATATGATTTTCTAGGCATTTTTAAATTAAATAATCACCAAAATCAAAGCGAACCAAAAAACAATGCACGATATGACGCGGAAAAAGCTAATGCTGATTAAAAGCAATCTCATTAATTAAAGAAGAGCATCGGCAAGTAATAATTCAACATCACATCGTCTATCATCATCGGTCGCTATGTGGAATAGATAGTCCTTCCCTCCCTGAGACAACTTTACCTTCCTGTAATGAGAAAGGTGCTTCATTTGAAAGTTTTGGTTAGGATCAAATTGCTGATTGGTTAATAATTTATATTGATCCTTGAATTCCAACTGACCCGATGGGTTAAATCGAGAAATCTCAAAGTCAGCTCCTTTTCTGCGGATGCTGAACCAGCTGCCTGCTCCTTCCCCATCCAACCATTGGGCATTTGATGGGATAGTTGAGGGGCTTGGTCTATTGGCTTGCCCGTTACCAGCCTCCGGTGGCTTAACTTTATGTTTGATAGGTATGATTGTTAAGTGTTTTAAGGCCTGCACGTTAGTCAAGGGTGTTGGTGAGATGGAATAAGGTACAGATAGCCGGAGTTTTATCTTACGTTGTGGGCCACCAGCCAATAATACCTCCCGCACAAACCGGGAGCAATTGGTCCCACTTTGTACAAAAGGCCCGTAAGGAAGCGGACTAATTTTTTGCAGTAGACGCGCTTTATTTAATGCTTCTGCGACATTCACCTCGCAATATGAGGCGTAGAGATCCCCCACTCCATGGCAGGCTTCCTTTTCTTTCAGTTCAGCTAATATATCGTTGATATTTAGCAGCTTGCCTGCCCTGATAACCGCCCTGGTTTTGATGGTCAGCTCGGGGTCGGTATAAGCACTACGTACCCTACCATGACCAAAAGGCGCATGATACCTACCAAAATCAAAATACTTACACACACCATTGCGATTGACCAGTACAATTGCGGCATGCCCTACCTGATAATATCCATTTTGATTAAACCCTAACCATCGGGTAACAGGCTCATACCAGGCGCCTGCCTGCTTACACCATGTTTTTGGCCAGGCCAATGCAATTGCAAAACCCATTTCCATCTACCCTGGTATCGACATTCGCTCCTCCTGCTCTGCCTTGTAGCGTATAGTCGCTGGGGCAATACCAAAATAATCACTTAACAAATGATCGAGCTTCAGTTCTATTAAACCAATCTTGATCAATGCCTGATGATGGATCGCATGCTCCAGGTTGTAGGCGAGTTCCCGGTACAAAGAAGAAACGATGTATCTGGATTTACCATCAGGTGCATGTCCAAAATCTCCTTCGAGCTCAATCGAGCAGTCTTCCTTAATACCTTTTAATTCGATTTGTATGCGAGCGATAGCCCCCATGGCTACTGCGATATCGGTCTCCATGCGTGTATTCCGTTCACGCTTGTCATAGTTTACCCGACCTGCTTTTGCTCCATGGAGCAGACAGACATAAAACTCCAGGATGTGACGTACATGCTGACCAATACTGGCCCCTGACAATTGAGTAGCAGGTTGGTTATAGGCACTATCAGGAAGCTGACCCAGCATCCTTTGAATCTCCGCTAAATTCTCTTTACAAAAACTGATCATGTATTAAGGTTTAATAGTTTCTTTAATCTGTTGATGGGTGATCGGATCACTGCCATATAAATCCACATAGGGAATGGAAGGAAAGAAAAAACTGTTGCCTACCAACTTTACAAATACTTTTTGCAATATGACCTCTCCCTCTTCAGAGGCTACGAATACAGCATAGTTATTATCAACCTTTCGGAGAAATAGCTTCCGGTCTTTGTAAGAGACAAACCTAAATTCAGCAGCCTCCTTGTTGATTTCTAAATATTCGAGCCCATAGGCCAACCGGGTTTGGATCCAGGTGAGCGGTGTCTTTTGTCCTTCTTCCTCATGTTTGATCCAGTAGATCATGATGGGCTCTTTGTCATTCAAAGTTCCATCCTGATCAAGATTGACCTCATAATAAATTTTGTTGGCGTCTCTGCTTCTTTCAATTTGAAACAATTCCACTTCGTGGTTCACTTGAGCGTTTACCCCATAGTAAATCATCAAACCAATAATCCATCCTAAATATCTGGTGTTGACCACAGCAAAATCAATGTTTTTCATTTTGTACCTTTTTTCCCAATGATAAAAGCTGACCCACGTTATGATACCCTTCTGCTCCTGCGACTAATTTCCCGGTTGAATCAACAAAAAGTACGGTGGGGTATGCCCTGATACCATACTTTATGGCCAGGTACTGACCTACTTCTTTTTCACCATCCATGGCGACATTGATAAAGTGCTCATTGAAATAGGCTCCCACCTTTTTATCCGAAAAGGTGTTCTTTTTCATGGCCTTACACGGCCCACACCAGGTGGCATAGATATCCATAAAGATCAGTTTTTTCTCCTTATCAGCCATCTTCAGGATTTCCTCCCAATCATTTTCCAGGAATTCGATGCCTTTCTCTTCATTGATTGCCTCGGGTTCGTTAAAGGCCATTGTTACAACCAAAAGTAGTAGGCCGGCTGGTATCAAGTAATGTTTCATCTTTTCTATGGTTTAAGATCTGTATTCAGGATTTGGATGATCTTTTGATGTTCTGGCATCCCAAAGTGTTCGTTGATTACCATAGGCCGGGATTCCCTGACGATCATGAAGTATTTTTGCCATGTGCATCAGGTTCCAGGTCATAAAAGTGGTATTCCGGTTGGTGAAATCGTTTGCTATACCTCCTGATTCTCTGTCCAGGTAAGAAGGACCCGGTCCTGCCTCACCAATCCAGCCTGCATCTGCCTGAGGAGGTATCACATACCCAAGGTGCTGAAGGGAATACAGGATATTCATAGCACAGTGCTTAATGCCATCCTCATTGCCTGTCACCAGACACCCACCAACTTTGCCATAATAGGCATACTGTCCCTCTTTGTTGAGATTACCTGAGAATCCATAAAGACGCTCAATAACCATTGACGCAATAGAAGACTTCTCTCCCAGCCAAATGGGTGTACCAAGGATCAGGATGTCAGCTTCCATTACTTTCTCCTGTATCTCCGGCCACTCATCTTCAGGCCATCCGTGCTCCTTCATATCCGGATAAACACCAAAAGCAATTTGGTGATCTGCCGGTCTAAACAGCTCAGTCTTTATTTGATTGGCCTCCATGATGGTTCTGCTCATATCCATAAGCCCTTCTGTATGAGACACTTCAGGTGACTTCTTTAAAGTACAGTTAATGAAAACTGCTTTTAACACTGAAAAGTCATACGTGCTTTCTTTATTGAGCTTCTTTTGATAGTTACTTAGCTGCATCAATTGTTTTTTATTGATTAATATACTCAGCAACCACAGTTATTTCAACTGTTTCGGCCACATTGGTAGAAGGCTTCCCTTTTTCAAAGGCTATGCCATAATCTGCCAGTGTAACATTGAATTGGCTGTTGACTTCAACCTTATTCCCTGTTATGGTGATGGAACCTTTTTCATTGATTGGCTTAGTGACTCCTTTGATGGTCAGCTCTCCTTTAATATCGACATTATAGGTTCCATCCTGGTCAAATTTGATCGTGGAAATGTTGGTGATGGTCCCGGTCAACTTAGCTTTTGGGTAACTCTTAGTATCCAAAAAATCTTTGCTGTTAAAATGTTTCTGCATCAGGGATTTTTCAAATTCAAAGGCCTGCATCGGCACAGAGAAGACGACATTTCCAGATGCGGGATCAATCGTACTCACGGTCTTATAGTTATTAGATTCAATATCCTCTGCCGGAGTGGTAGAAAAGAATTTAATATGTGTTTTACTACTGACCAGTTTAGTCGCAGTAGTGAAAGAGGCCAAAGTCATAACAGCAACAGTGGCTAACATAAGAATTGATACTTTTTTCATTGTTTTGTGTTTTAATGGTTTGTACATTTTTTGTTTATTGAATCAGGGCGCATTTTTCCAAAATAACATCCTCATACATTTCAAGGTCTTTGTCATAAGCAGCACCTGACCTGATTACTCCTTTGACAGCAATCGCCTGTCCCACAGTTAATTGATTGGTTTGATCATTGGTTGTCTGTGTAAACGTGCAACTCACACCAGCCTTTGAATCAGCTGATCTCAGAAGTACTACTTTTTGTTGATTAAAATCCTCAGTGACAGCTGCGACCAGACCAGACACTTCCAATATGCGGGATTCACCCTCTTCATCCAGGTATTTGGCATTGGCTTGTGCTGGGTCTGTCAGGTACTCATTGACAATGTCGCTAACAGATACTACAAAATCTGTCGTAGTCGCCTGCACATCCCGATGTGGCATAAAGAAGAGGTAACTGACGATAATGCCTACGATCACAACACCAATTGCTATGGCAAACAAACCCATTTTAAGGAATTTTCCTTTTTTCATTTTGAAATCATTTTAACTTAATTACCTGAATAGACGGAAGGGTTTCTGATTCCTGACAGACTTGCCCTATTTTTTTTCAAGAAGGTGTTATAAGAAAAACTCAGGAAGCCAAAAAGAGGTTTCTATGGTATCATTAGACTAATGAATCATCCACGCCATATCTTCAGGGGAGTCTACGCCTACACTTAAAATATTCTGAGATTATCCTGTCAGGTATTTATTCCGGCCTCGTCTATACAGTCAAACAAACAAAAGTCAATCATGAAGAACTTAAAAATTGCTTATTGGATCATTACCGGAATATTTTCAGCCTTCATGCTTTTTTCAGGCGTCAATTTTCTTTTCAACAAGGAAGATGTTTCCATGCTATTCAACACACTGGGGTTTCCTTCGTTTATTATTATTCCATTGGGTATTGCCAAAATCCTTGGGGTGCTAGCCATTCTTACACACAAGATTAAAGCACTAAAAGAGCTTGCCTACGCTGGTTTCTTCTTTGATTTCATGCTGGCCATTGTCTCACATATTCAGGTATCAGATGGCATGTTCATGATGCCAGTAGCAGCACTATTACTTCTCATTGGATCCTATTATCTGGATAAACGTGTTTTTGAAGGCTATTGATCCTTCATTACTACAGGTCTATTAAGTGTTGAATTGAGATTTAATTGCGGAAGATGAAAAATGTATTAACCAGGGTCTTACTGATACTACCTGTCCTGTATTTATCCTCATGTTTATCTAATCAAGGGAAGGAATACAATATCATTTACTCTGAAGAAGAGCCTTTTGGTCAGATTAGTAAAAACCTGGCAGCTGTCATTGAAAAAAACACCGGGACAAAAACGAATCTCATCATGGGTATGGGTTCATTGGCAAATGTAGACAGCATAGCACTTGGGAAAGCGGATTTTTCCATTTCAGAAAATTATATCCCTTATCAACAGGGGGTTAATAGCGTAATGGTCTTTTTCCCTCAAATACTTCATGTTTTCTACCTGTCAGCAAACAAACCCAAAACATTTGAAGAACTCATATTGGATAAAAAGGTGTTTATCGGTTCTGAAGGGTCAGGGTCCTACCGATTTATGCAAAACCTATTTGAGTTTTTCAAGCTTGATAAATCCAGAATACATATCACTGAGGACGCCTTTGACGAGGTAGATGTTTTTGCTGGCTTTAGCGATATATTGTCGGATAACTACCTCATAGGTCTGGAAGCATACAGTATCTATTCGTTTGACGACATTGACCACTATGGTAAGGGTTCAATAGCTGAAGCAATCGCTTTAAAATTCCCCAAAGTGCATCCCTATATTATTCCGCAAAACACCTACGGGGAAATAACAGAAACACCCATACTTGCAATTTCTTCAGATGCATTATTGGTAGCAAGAGAAGGGATGAGCGAAGACGAGGTATATCAAGTGATTAAATCCATTTTCAAGGACAGGCAATCCTTCAATAAGATTAGCCCACTATTGTATAAAGGGTTGACAGAAACATTTGATAGGGGTTCGCTTACATTTCCTTTGCATGAGGGTGCGCGCGTGTACCTGGACCGTGATGAACCAGGACCCTTTGAAAGGTATGCAGAATTATTTGGTGTATTGTTTTCTATTACTATCGCATTAGTGTCTGGAATCATTTCTCTTGGCAAATGGAGAAAACAAAGGAAAAAGGATCGAGTGGATGTGTTTTACGACGACCTGATGCAAATCAAAAACAGGTTTAATGCCGCCTATACCGTTGAAAATGGGTATGCAGACCTAAAACTCATCAAATCTTCACAAAATAGGGCTTTTCAGATGCTGATAGATGAAGACCTTGCAGCAGACGAAAGCTTTAGAATCTACATGGAACTTTCCAAAGAAGTAATCCTGGAGATTAAATCACGCATTAATTTTTTAAAAAGTAAACAACAAGTTCAAACATTAAAGCATGTATAGAATATCAGTCTTTTTGATTCTCGTAACAATGACCCTGGAAGTGGTTTCCCAAGAGCGATTTGCCGTAAAAGAAAATGAAACGTTGATGGATGGTTATGATCCTGTTTCGTACTTTGAAGGAAATCCGTCCAAAGGAAAAATTGAGTATAAAGCGAAGTTTGAAGGTAGATATATCCTATTTTCAAGTGAAAGCAATAGAAATCAATTTATGGCTTCCCCTGAAAAATATATGCCCGCATATGGAGGATGGTGTTCTATTTCTATGACCAATGACAACTTTGTCATTCCTGACTACACCATGTACAAAATACAGGACGGATCGCTTTTATTCTTTTCTGTAAAGGCCTTTTTCAACGGAAAAACAGCATGGGAAAAGAAGCCCGTAGTAAACAAAATCATGGCAGATAAATATTATTCAGCTCACTTTAATAATTAAAGGGTTCTGACAGTTGTAATTCATGATCTAACAGCTGTTGTATAGACTACTTGTGTGAGATCTTATTTCGTATATTTTCTTTGGCTTTGGCTGAAAGTGTCTCCTTCTCCTCGGCCTTATCTGAAAACCATTTACCTACGGCTTTATTGATAAGATCACTCTGCTTTTCATAAGACTGGCAGGCATCACACATGGACAAGTGCATCTTTAACTGAATTCCCTCTACGAAGGACAATGGACTGACTTCTCTTTTCTCCATCAGTTCTGTGGCTTTCTTGCAGGAAAGCATCATGAAATTCAAATATCGTCTTAAACCTTGTCTCATGTGATTATTCGGTAAACCATTTCAATTCCAGGCACTTTTTAAGTAAGAGTTTGGATCGGTGAATGATCTGCCAATAATTAGACGGAGTAATCTCCAATTCCTGACAAATTTCGCTTGACTCTTTTTCAAGTTGATATTTCCAAAGCACTGCATGTTTCCATTGTTCGGGTAAGTCATCCATACATATCGACATCACTTCGTTAAAGGCTGGATCATCCAGCAAATGCTTTTCGTCATCCCATTGATCCTCTAAGCCATTGGCTGTCCAGTTATTGTGTGGATCAAATAGCTCATCTGTTGCCTTATTGGCCTTTGCATCCTCAAAAGCAGGTTGAAGTTGCCTGGCGTTTTTTCGATAATGGTCGATAATCTTGTGATGGAGTATTTTAAAAAGCCATGTTTTGGGATTGCTTTCACCTTTGAAGGAGTCATATGATCTAAATGCTAAAAAAAAGGTTTCCTGCACCAGGTCCTCTGCTATCATCCGGTCACTGGTTTTATGCAAGGCCCAGGAGAAGAGGTCATCAGAAAAATCATTCACCCATGAGGTAAGAGTCTCTTGTGTGGATTTTTCAAGATTAGTTTTCAAGGGCTTTCATTTTTAAAAGTTGATCCATAGTGCATTCATTATGTACGAACGCTAAAATACAGGCAACCAAAGTCAAAGGTTACGATTAAAACAAAGATAAGGACCTTTTGGGAGTAAATATATACTTAAATGTGAGCAGCTTCATTGTCCTATATGCATACTTCAAATATCCCACCGAAGTCTATGATAACGGTCATACTCCCCTCGTCCACCAAGGCTTCGCGAAGGCACAGTCAGTGGGCTCCCACACAAGCCAAAGCCCGTCCGAATGGATGTTCATCCTGGCGGGCTATATTAATCCACCTTCGTTTCACTTCGGCGAACATACATAACGCAGGACATTATCTGTCCGACGCTTCGGTAACAAAGCTATAGTTTATTGCTGTGTGGCTGTTTGACGATTATCGTACCACTTGATTATATAATGATATTATATAAAATCCCGCTAAGGCGGGATCGAGTATGTTCGTGTTGTCATCTGAAGTTTGACTTTTCGATTGGCGGTTTCCTTACCACCCCAACAACGGAGAATTGTGTGTCAATCATTTTCTTATTTTGAGAAACCACTTCCTATAAATGACGATATATGTAGAAATAATACCCCCAATTTTTCAACCACACGATCGTGACCTAAAAGCAACCCATTGTCGGAGCTTCAGGAACACTATCGTGAAGCGTCATGAACACTATGATGGAGCGTCATGAACACGTTCGTGCTGAGGCCAGGATTTTTATGCGTTTATTGCCCTCAAATGGCATTTTAGTCAGTCGCCTGGTTGGCTGAGATATTGAGCCGCTGGTACACCAAATGAAGTATTCCCGATTTGGTATTTTTTGATTCAAAATGAGAAAGTTAATAGATTTCTGGCCCGCAGTGCCTTTGGTGCAAACTTGCATCCCAGATTCACAACCTGCTAACTCACAATTCAATTTTGTTCAATTCCTTTTTAGGCACTTGAATAAGCAATGGGTGCTTATTGATATTAAGCCATCGTGTGATTTTAAGTAGATCTGCTTCTTTCATAGAAGTACATCCTAAAGTCGGTGAACCGGGAGCTCGTTCAACATGCAGAAAGATGGCACTGCCCTTCCCTTTTACTATTGGACTTTCATTATGCTTCACAACGATCCCAAATGCGTATAAATGGTCCTTTCGCTTCATGTGCTCATAAGAGTTCCACTTTGATTTGGGGTCATTGACTTCATTCACAGGAATCGTTTGCCACGTATTATAATCGCTGGAATTGGCATCGTCAACAAAGTAATCTCTGTCCGTTACCTGTTGATATGGCCAGCTCAATCCCGTTGGTTGCTCATCATATCCAAAAGCTAAACCCAATTCAAATACACCTGCAGGCGCACAACCATCACCCTCTTGTTTCTCCAGGGTCTCATTATTCTGGTGAAGTCCCCTTCCCCATCTCATGCCATTCTTGCCAAAATTAACCTTGATGGCTATGCTAACGGTATCCCACTGATTCTCCTTTTTCTCTAGGAGTAAAAGTTCACCCGTGGTGCTAGACCACTCCTCTGCGTACACTAAAACGACTTGTTTACATGCATCCGGCAGATTTAAGGAAGACTGTGACTTAACACAGAATGAGATGAGCACAAGCGAAAGGCCAAATATCCCACCCATGAGTATTTGCTTGCTACCTGCCAAAGTCATTGTAGTACGCTTCGTCATAATCTTCATAATTGTACAACTTATCAAATATTTTGCACTTCTATGTCCTTAAACAATTTCACTACATTAGACTTATGAATAGGCTACATCAATACTTTGCCGCATCACCCTCCAAGGGGATTGATTGCAGAATAAACGCTCGGAGATCATTTGTTGAATTCACCAAATCTTTCTCTCTCACATACATCATGTGACCACTTTCATATACTTTGAAATGTAAACGGTCCTTCATTTTACCACTTGGATCAAGCTTCCACATACCATTTTTTTGTCTAAAATAATTGACCAACATATCGTAATATCCTGCTTGAAATAATACTTCAAGATGAGGATTCTGCATCATGGCATTCCGCAATCTCTTTCCGGTCCCATCAGTAAATCTATCCCATGGCCAGGGAGATACAGAACCAGAAACATGGTATTGCAGGTCTGTTTTAAAATTTAAATCATCTCGGAGATAAGTATTAATTGCAGGAGTAAAGGCATTATTCCAGGCAGCTGACTCCGGATAAGCACTTCCGGTATATGTATCGCCAGCATCTATTTTATCGATACCTTTATACCGTGCATCCGAAGAACCCAGGAAATATCCTTCATCCCTGAGTAACTCTTTTCTGAAAGCATTTCTGGAGACGGTCAGATTGTGGTCCAATATAAGTTCCTTTTTGAGGCCTGTGTACCGGGCTACTTTTTCTGCAACCGCTTGTTTCTGATCTTCAGCAATAAATCCACCTCTCTCCACTGCAGGTAAATATTCCTCCATGGTGTATGCTTCAACTTCTGAGAGCATTTCAGTGAGACTTTTTTTCTGCAAATCTTCAGGTAGCTGCTTATGATACCAGGCGATCGCAGCGTAGTTAGGTAACTGTAGTACTTCTGTATTTGTGATGGGTAGTTCCATTTTAGTCCCGGAAACAATAACTACTCCGTTGAGGTAAATTCCATGTTTGTCTTGCAGTTCACCAGATAAGCCCGCTACGCGTGTTGCCGAATAACTCTCCCCAATCAGATACTTTGGGGATCTCCAACGTCCTTGTCGTGATATGAAATTGTCAATCCAGTCAGCCAGGTAGGTAATGTCCTGATACACCCCAAAAAAATCTTCACGCTTGCCGTCATTCAATAGGCGTGAAAAACCTGTATTTACAGGATCAACATATACGATGTCGGCTACATCTATAATAGATTGTGGGTTGTCAACGATACCATATGGTTGTATGGGATATCCCTCATCACTTAATTTCAGCCGTTTCGGACTTGTATAACCCAAATGCATCCATAGGGATGCAGCTCCTGGCCCTCCATTGAATGAGAAGGCAATGGGTCGATTCTCAACCTGATCGACATCACTTCGTTTGTAATAGGTATAAAACAGCGAGGCATCAGGTGCTCCATCTTCACCGTATACCGGCTGAGTACCTACCGTAACCTGATAGGGTATTCTTTTCCCGTTCACCGTTACTTCATTGGAAGAGACAAGAGAAGTGTCGGCTGGTAATTTGCTCTTTTGGGCATGTACAGTAGTTACACAAACAATCAATAGCAATAAAGGGAAGATAATTTGATAGCGACATTTACTGGTTCTATTACACATAATAACGTATTTAGGATTTAAACTTATTACAATTTTTCCGGAGATGCCGTAAAGCCTTGCACAAAAGCATCAAGGATGCTGACTAGTGACTAAGCTGGGTTGCATACTACGGGCAGCTTACTGCTAGTTACTTTCTTTTTTGGGCTGTAAAATCTTTCCGAAGCGTATCCAAACGGGTCGAAATTACCACTTGATACTTGCCTTTATTCAGAAATTTATTGTATTGGCTGAAATATGGGCTATCACTCTCCTGAGTTTCAATTACCAGATCCCACCTATACTCATTCAATCCCTTCTCGGCCTGGAATGCAGTCTCCCACAGCGTCTCCCCCTCTTCATTTTGCACTTGTATTTTCACCTCTTCCGATTGCAGAATCCAAAATCGTATGGGCAGCTTCTCTGCCGTTCGGTAGATCGCTTCCACATATGTATCTCCATATTGCGGAAGCAGAACATCCGGCAGGTCGAAGAGCTGTGCAGTGCCCCTATCCCCCTCGTATATTTCGTAGACTGGCGACAAGCCGATCTTGTAGATTCCCCTCCCGTGGGTGGCGGCGACCAGCTCCTTCGAGTCTTCATCTATCTCAATGTCAGAAACCGCCGCTGCAGGCATATCCTCGCCCAGCAACGACCAGGTCTCGCCGCGGTCGGTCGAAATATAAACCCCCCGATACATGCCGGCATACAAAATATCCTCGTGAAAGGGATCCTCTTCTATCTCATAAGCGACCTGGTCCGGCAGGTTGCCCTTCATGGAATGCCACGACTTCCCGTAATCTTCCGACCGGTACAGGTAGGTGCCGAAATCGTCATAATTCATGCCGGAGATCGCCAGATAGATCCGCGACATTTTATACTTCGATGCAACAATTCTCCTGATATAGGCGGCCGGCAGTCCTTCAGATCGCTCCACCCAGGCCGTTTCACCGCTGAGCTTCACCCAAAACTCGCCCCGGTCGGTGCCTGCATACAGCAGCCCCTCTGCCAACCGTGATTCTGCCAGGGCCCCTACCGATTCACGCATATCCCGATTGCTGATACGCCCTTTGGTCAGGTTTGGACTGATGACACTCCAGCTGTCTCCCTGATTAGTACTTTTGAAAATATAATTTCCACCCATGTAGAGCGTGGAATGATCATGGGGTGAGATAAAAAACGGTTCTTCATAGGCATACTGAATCTTCGTGTTCAGATCAAAATTGTCTGGGTCGGGTCGAATATCCGCTGTAGTGTTTGTTTTCTCATTCAATCTTCTCGGTCCGCAGCAAAAATAGGTGATATCCGTGTCCACCGTATCGATCAGCGTTATGGTTCCATCCCCTCCGCCGAAACCCCAGAGATAGTTCCAATCGTCAGCATAGCTGGGGTCCCAATACTGGGATGTACCATAGACGGTCAAATTATCCTGATTGCCTTGGGGTGAACCATACACGGTCGAATTATCCTGCGTACCTCCATAAATCGTATAGGGATCTCCTTTTTCCAGGGTAATATCATAAAATTCCACGGCGGGAATATTATTGAAGTGCCTCCAGTTTTCACCCTTGTCGTAGGTTACATACAGTCCACCGTCATTGGCCGAGATCAGGTGATTTGGATTAGTCGGGTTGATCCATAACTCACATTGATCATGATGCAGCTGTTGGGCCGGATTGGGGAAATGGTGGGACACATTGCCAGCGATATAATTAAATGTTTTCCCTCCGTCAGTACTGTGGGCCAGTCTGATCCCGAGGGCATAGACCTCTTCATCATTCTGGGGATTGACATATATATCGCCAAAATACCAGCCGATATAAGTTAAAAAGTGGAGTTCGCTGTCGTGGGTTATCTCCCAGTTTTCACCGCCGTCAGTAGTTATATAGACTTCCGCTGCTCCCTGGTCTTTCCCCTGGTTCCGATGGTCCAGGAGGGCATACACCTTTTCAGGGTTCGAATGAGACACGGCAAGTCCGATTCTCCCCTTCCCGTCATCCTCAGGCAGCCCGTTGTCCGCTTTCTCCCAGGTTTGCCCTCCGTCAGTACTTCGGTAGATACCGCTCTGCTTTCCATTGATTCCGGGGTTATTTTCCCAAAGCGAAGCGTAGAGCACATTAGGATTACTGGGAGATATCACAATATCGTTGGCACCTGTTTTTTCATCCAGATAAAGTACATGCTCCCAGGTTTGTCCCCCGTCCATGGAGCGGTAGACCCCGCGGTTCGGGTTCGGCGACCAGAAATGGCCAAGAACAGCTACATATACAATTTCCGGATCCTGGGGATGAACAGCTACCTCCCCGATGTGCCAGGAATCATTCAGTCCCAGGTGACGCCACGTCTCTCCTCCGTCATCGGAACGGTACATACCATTTCCCGGCATCGTAAAATTACGCGCTTTTTTAAGGCTTTCTCCCGATCCCAGATAGATGATGTCCGTGTTCGAGGGAGCCAGTGCGATATCACCTATACCGAGAACCTGCATATTCTCAAATATTGGATCCCAGGTCAGTCCATCATTCGTCGTTTTCCATAATCCGCCCGATCCAAATGCCGCATACATCGTACCAGGACGTGCAGGATCGGCCTGCACCGCTTCAACCCGGGCGCTGTTCATTACCGGCCCTAATGGGATCCATTTGAGTCCATAGTCTGACTCGGCCTTCATTTGTACATACTGCTCAAATGATTTTACTAAATTGGATTCAGCCTGGTCTTGTGACTGGCAAGGCTCGACTAAACACAGCGTCAATAGAAATATGTGAAGTGCAATTTTTAATTGTATATGCAAAATAATGGCCCTCTTAATTTGAAATTGATATAGTTAAAAAGAAGAATTTTTATAAAGTATTCAACAAATAGATACAATTTTAAAAGGTACTATTTGATGTTTTGTTGCTTTTTTTAACATTTATGCATACTAAGCTTGCAATTTTATTTACAGGCTAAGATTTTGGAATAACTTAGTTCTTTTAATATCAGAAATTAAATCTAATGAATAACATTAAACGTACGCTTAGTTCAGTTGGATCTATTGTATTGCTGGTAACAGTGTTTGCATCAGCAATCGCTCGTCCCACAAAAAATAACGAATCTGCTAATAATAAAGATGGCGTACAGGCCTCCATGGCTAAGCCCGATGGATTGGTCGCCATCTCGCATAACAGCGGTTTTGAATCAGCTGGTACGTCGTGGGTTTCTCTTTCTGCAGCTTCCAATGGAAAGATTTACTACACTTTTTCAACAACTGATGTTGACCAGGGTGCAAGAATATACGTCTATGACCCCAAGACGGACAAAACAAAGTTTCTGGCCGACTTAACTGAAGTTAGCGGAGAAAAGGATTTAAAGGCCATCCCTCAGGGTAAAAGCCACAGTGCTTTTTATGAAAAAGACGGCATCCTGTATGCATCAACCCATGTCGGGGTTCACGGTTCGATTGAAAAAGGAGAGTTAGCCATTGCGAAGGAGGGTTACCTACCCTATCCGGGAGGTCACTTCATATCTTATGATCTTTCAACCGGCAAATTTAAAGACCTGGGAATTGCCGTAGAGGGAGAAGGAATTGTTACCATGACCATGGATCAGGATCGGGGGCATCTCTACGGCATCACCTGGCCACGAGGGTATTTTGTTCACTATGATGTGGAAGCCGGAAAAATGAATAATCTTGGACTTGTGTTAGGAATGGGGGAAGCCGGGAAGCATGGCGTGGATTTTCACACACTGTGCCGGGCGATGTTTGTTGATCCCGGTGACGGGTCTGTCTATTTTACGGCAGCCAATGGCAACATATTCACATACAATCCCAACGATTCTGAGTCGTTCCACAAAGTAGAAGATGTAGACCTAAAGCTTGATTACTTCGGAACGTATGATTCGGATCAACCTGGGAGTCTTGCTTATAACTGGCGTAGGGTTCTCTGGCATCCTGATGAGGAGATCGCTTATGGTCTGCATGGTAATTCCGGATATTTGTTCCGATTTGATCCCAGAACACCCGAAATTAAAATGGAAGAAAGGATTTTCTCGGAGCCCTACAGAACAAGTGGCATGTATACTCGACACCCTTACGGCGGCGATAATGGATTCGACCTTGGTCCCGACGGTGAAACTTTGTACCATCTCACAAGGGGACCTATTTATATAGACGGACAACGGATTACAGAAAAACAGGTAGAAGAAATGAATTTAGAGAATTCAGGTATGGTATACCTGGTAACTTATAATATACGAACCAAAGCGTATGTGGATCATGGGCCTGTTTATCATGCAAACGGTAGTCCTGTAACCGATGCCTATTCAATGGCTATTACTTCTGATGCGATATATACGCTTGCACGTTTTGGAGGTGATGATAATAAAAGGAAAGTAGACTTAATTGAAATACCTAATCCATTTAAAAAGTAATAGCAGATATTACCTTTTTCTGTTTATTCTAATAAATGTTCCTTATTTATCATTCATAATTCAAGTCATTAAGGTCTAATTGTTTGTCAAAGAGCCCCAACCGATTAAGAAGATGGGCTCATGGTTCTGTACAAAACAAACTATCCATCATTATATTAACTTGCGAAAGTTTTCAAAGCAAGATCATTGATTATGAGGCGAAAAATTCCAGAATCAACACTTCCAAAAATAATCCGCTCGCAGATGATTACTTCCGAGGGCCTGCAAAAATTAAGGGAAGAACATGATCACTTGTGGCGAGTTGAACGTCCAGAAGTTACCGCTAAGGTTTCATGGGCTGCCAGTCTGGGGGACCGCTCAGAGAATGCGGATTATCACTACAACAAAAAACGGCTGCGAGAGATCGATAAACGGCTGCTATATCTCAGAAAATGCATTGACGACTTTAAGGTGATTGAATACCACCCCCACCAGGAAGGTAAAGTGAATTTTGGTGCATGGGTGGAGATTGAGAATGTAGAGAAAAGGATTAAAAAGCGGTTGCGGATCGTAGGCTATGAAGAGTTGATCGGAAATCCAGATCACATTTCTATGGACTCACCCATGGCTCAATCACTGCTTCACAAGGAAGTTGGTGATGAAGTAACGGTGGAAACCAAGATCGCTCAGTTCGTATGGCGTATCAACAGCATTGAGTATGAGAAAGGGTAGTGAATCTGTTTTTAGGAAAAACACGTTCATTGCACCCATGGCTCTTTTGACAACAGATACGATCCATCTGCTCAGAATGATCTGTCATATTCATTCCAGAGGATCCTGTCCAGAGATTATTCGGTTGCCTCATTCCCATCAAAATCCTAGCATGGATGACACCCCCTTCACTTCGGGGCTGCCTCATTTAATTCTTAAAACCTGTAATTGATCGCTAAATTGCTAAAATAGGGAATCAAATAGGGTTGATAGTTTTTAAAGTCGTTCGTCAACCGATATCCTACGCTAAAATCAACATCCATTTGGTGTGTCATTTTCACTCCAATGTTAACCGAAAGATTTAGGTATGCATTCTTATAGTTGTACCATCCATCTTTGACATCCGGAAAAATTTCCTTGTAAAATTCGGTATGTTGATACCTGGCTCTAAATAGCCATTTATACATTATTTCTGTTCCCACATACCACTTATCTGAATAGTATCCAGGCATAATACTGGCTGCCCAATTGTAAATATTTGCCTGATGTACGCTATTTTCAAGGTATTTATTTTCTGCACTCAAGTTGACCAGAATATTAGTTTTTACGTGACTGTTCATTACTGTTGTAAAGAAGTTCAGGTTTAAATCGTTGTAATTAAACTTAAATGTTTTCCACCCTATTTGACTTCCTAATCGCCTTTCAAATTTCCCAATTTTAATATCAAAACTTCTATTATAGGTTATCCCCCAGAAAAGTGCCGGATTAAATTCAAGGTTTAGCATGATTGAATGCTTTTTCTCTGTTTTAAAGGCAAAGACGTTATTGATATGCTGGGCATTTGTGACCTGAACGATGACAAGTAGCATCCCCGTGATTAATATTTTTTTCATCTTCATTTGATTCATTGATTGAGGTAAGACCGTATTTTAGGAAGCGTAAGCGGATGATCAATGATCTCGTAATGATCCGCCCCATCGATGACGAAAACCTCATTTTCATAGAGGTTAAAATGTACGGCCTGATATTCTTTCTGATAAGCAGCACCCAATCGATCCGTCGAACCTGCGATAAATAACACTTCTTCTACAAAGTTTTCTTTGATTCCATTGGTAAAGTCTGCGGTGTAGGATTTATCCCAAAGTCCTCTCCAGTCATTGATGTAATAGTTACATCTGAATCCCTGTCGGGTGTCTGTATATGATATCCTTTGATGTTCAAACTTGCTGGTCATTCGAAAGTAATCTCCAGCTTCATCATTGCCTGGAAACAGATAATCAGAATTATTCAGGAAAGCCTGCAAGGCTTTGCTAAAGAAATCCACTGCAGCTGCTGGGGTATTTTCCATGGCAGGCTTATTCATGGGGCCTGGTTCTAACAGTACTAACTTCTCTACTCGTTCAGGATAATTTTGAACGTAGTATGACGCATATGCACCTCCCCAGGAATGCCCTATTAAATAGAACTTATTGGTTGGGCTAAAATGATCTCCTATTTCAACCAGATCCTTTAGATAATGTGGGCCTGTTAATTCTTTATTTGGTACTCTCTCGGATAAACCTGCTCCACGCTGATCCCAATACACCATGAAATAGTCATCACTTAATGACTTCCATTTGAGGTATGGTTTGTAACTATTACCGGGTCCACCATGCAACACGATCAATACGGGCTTTACAGGATCCCCAAAGGTTTCTAGATGAAGTTTTGTACCATCTGACAAGGTAAAGCTTGGTAGCGTTGGATCATTGGTTACGGTTTTGGGAACCAATTCTCCGGGTGCTATTTCTTGTTGTGTACAAGCATAAATCAGTATTAAAATGATGGTGGCCACCATTATGTTGTTAAGGGTAATCCTCATACGTTTCGATTTTTAAAGTTCACGGAATAAAGGCAGCCTCATCCGCCGTATTGCAAATTGAGGACTACCTTATGTTCACGACCAGCTCCTAAAGGTTCACTCCGAAGTATAAATTGGGTTCGAAGAGGAAATGATTTTTCCATCGGTCATCCAATGCTTTGAAAGACTCCGGTGTATTGGTATCAAAAACCCAAAACTGAGAATGTACCTGAGGCTCAAGGAAAAACCGCTTTTTCTTACCCAAAGCAATATGATAACCTAGGTGGAAAGAGTTATATAGCTTAAAACCATTTCCTATTTTTTTATTGTCTGCATCCAGGTAGGTTTTGATCTGTGGCAGGATTTCCGCGGTAGTAAATAATCCTTTCCATAACATACGTTGATAGGATACGCCTATTCCGGTCTCTCGCACATGTCCGGGGTAGAATTCACTTTTTGTGTCTAGTTTATCCAAAAGTCCGTCCCACCAAAGGATTCCCATGGGTTGAAATAGTCTCCAGGTAGCAAGCTTTACTCCTATTATATTCTTGTCATCTAAGTTACGTTTTACATGCAACTCAATATGTTGTGTGTGCATTTGATCATCCCAGGATTTTTCAAAAAGTTGAGGTATGATAATTACCGGCACACTCACTCTGTACTTATACCTGACATTGGTTTCTTTACTGGTTGGCAGGTTGTTTTGTGCTGTGGCACCAAAAGCCCAAATGGCTACAATTAACATCAATACATTTTTCATAATCAGATTGTTTAGTGGTAAAATTTCCTTTTTTAGACTGGAGCGTTCCATGTTATTGGAAGACCTCCTTTTTAGCTGTCAATTATTTATATCCGAATTGACAATGCAATTATGGGTTGGAAAAGCAGGGCAATCGTCCCAAAATGAAATGTTGGACTTTTTGGTGAAAATTGGGACCTTATGCCTATTCTAACAAAGGATCAAAGGGTACTGTAGTGTTGAGTTATTCAATCTGGTTGTTTTTCAAATAAAAGAGGAAATCTGTTCAATCTCTTATTCTTCAGAAAAAACGGTAATTGTCAGCATTTGGTGGTTGAGCTGAGCAAAGGATCTTGTAACAGGACAAATCTCTCCATAGCTATAAAATCCTATTAATCCAGCTTCTTGTTCTATGTGATGTCGAATAGAATCTATCTCCTGATGAATAGAGGGACCAAATAATAATTTTCTTGCGATGCAGCTGACTACAATGGCCAGGTCTACCTTCTGACCAAGCATATCCGCGGCAACTTTTGCAGTCTGATTTACTCCCGTTAGCAGATCATCAAATACGGCTCTCATAAATCTGATCCTGCTACCCTCTTTCGCTGCCTCGCCTATGGAGAGCGTTTGGTTTACTTCATCCACGCTGTAGACATTTCGTACAAAGTTTTCTTCTTTTCCATCAGGTGAAACTGAGATGGGATACCACAAGGCAGTTCCGGGAAGACCTTCTGCATCCTCACCTATGTATTGTTTATACAATTCCAAGGCAGGCTTCCCATCCAGCTCATAGATCATCCTTCCCTCTCCCCTGGTTAGCACCATCTCCTCGCCATATTCGTCCCAGCCACCATGAGTTCCAAAACCAACTTTTAGTCGATCACCATAAAAAGCGATAGCTACAATGTTGCCTGAGGCTATATTGTCATTGATCCCCACCATGGTTTTGGTGAAATTGACCCCATCAGCTGCCAGTCCCCCACTAATAACTACTTCCTTTTTAAAGGTCTCGTTCATCCCATTAATCAAGTCGGTTCCATTGACTTCCCATCCATCACTGACTAAAAAGACATATTTCAAATCTTCCCTATTCAATTTGGCTGCCAAAGCTTGTCCTGCGTACCAACTATTTTGATGCTCATTTAAGCTGGTATTGTGAATCGCTACCGGCGTCTGTTCCATCATCACCGCTATGCCACTTATGGAATCATCCGTTAGCTCTATATCATAAATTTCTCCAGAGGTGGAGCAAGAAATCACATGAACTTTCGGGTATTTTTCATGAATAAACTTCATCCAGGAGGGTTTCTCCAATTGGGATCTATTGGTAAAGATCAGGACAAAGTTTGCCTCATTACCGGAAGCAATATTTTGCTTGGAATAAATTAGTTGAGAATTGGAAAGGCGGAATTGGTCAACCTTCATGTAGGTCTTTTTTTTTATAAAAATAGCACCGATCTATTAGCCATAAAGTATTTAATACCATTTTTTAATTCAAATTATTAATTTTAGAGGCCTAACTACGTTGAGTTGATCAATCAGAAATCGATAGCCGTACTTCCCTTCTACAATACAAGTGATTCTACTGAAAATCAGTATTTCGCCGATGGTATCTCCGAAGAGATTATCAACTCTCTTAGTAAGATATCGGGCCTAAAAGTGATTTCAAGAACTTCTGCATTCAGTTATCGAAACACTTCTTTAGATATCAGACATATTGGTAATGAGTTGGGGGTCAGCACGGTATTGGAAGGCAGTGTAAGAAGGTCAGCTTCAAAAGTACGGATCACTACACAGCTAATTCGCACAGATACCGGCTTTCAAATCTGGTCAGAAAAATTTGATCGTGATCTGAAAGACATTTTCGACCTTCAGGATGAGATCAGTAAACTCATTGCTGAATGCATTCGTGAAAACTTTGGTCATTTTTTCATTCAGGATAAGCTGCTCACCTCGCGAACCAATCATGCCGATGCTTATGACAAGTATCTCAAAGGGCGTCACCATCAAATTAAATGGAACCAATCCGAGCTTGAAGCAGCCATGAATGAATACAAATTGAGCATTGCCATTGACCCCACTTTTCTCATGTCCTATTTAGGATTAAGTCAGTGTTTTATCTACCTGAGCACATGGAATTTTACTGATCGGATGAAGGGTATGTTTATGGCCTTCCATTTTTTATCTAAGTTGGATGGCCCAAAAGAGTATATTCCGGAATACCATTTCACCAAAGGCTTGTTTCATTTTCTGGGAAAATGGGAATTTTCTAAAGCAGAGAGACATCTCTTAAAGGCCATTGAATTAAATCCTAATTATAGCGATGCCATGCAGATTATGGCTAATGTTCAACTAGCTAGCGGTCGATTTGAACAGGCTCATTCGTATATTGACAAAGCCCTTCTATTAGATCCAAACTCTGAGAACCACCATTTTACAAAGGCCAGCATCTTCTATTTCTCAGGGCAATACACCATGGCACTTTCCTCTTTAGAACAATTTATAGACATCAATAGTGATCTGAACCTAACCTCTCGTTTGCGCCTTTTGAGTGCCATGATGTCTGAAAATATATCAGAATTTGATAAGGCCCTGGTACAGCTGGATAACAGTGGCCAGGAGCCATTTAAAGTTCTATGGAGGCTTATTAATGATAAATCAGAACAAACTATAGACCCAAAATGGGATGACCATTATTTTCCTTTGAAGCTGTATCTCTTATTGGCCGGTGGTAGAGAGTCGGAAGCCTTGAAAACATTGGAGGCTGGTATCAATGGCCATGATGGACGATTTATCAATTGCTTGCAGGATCCGTTATTGAATTCGCTGAAAACCAATGACACCTATCAAAAAATACAAGCACAGATCATTCCTCCGTCGGCAACCATATCACATGAGAATGGAAAAACACCTGCTCCGTCTGATAAAATGACTGTTCAGGAAATTAATCATTTTCAAAAAATGCTGGAAACATTAATTGAAAGTGAACAACCTTATCTGGACACTGAACTAACCTTGAAATCACTTGCTGAAAAAATTGACCTCCATCCCAACAAGCTCTCCTGGCTACTCAATGAAAAGCTTCACAAAAACTTCAGTGAATTTGTCAATGGTTACCGGCTTAAAGCTTTTCAGGAAAAGGCGTTGGATCCGAAAAACGGTCATCTCACCCTACTCGGCCTGGCCTATGAAAGTGGCTTCACCTCCAAATCCGTTTTCAATGATTATTTCAGAAAAAGCACCGGTCTTACCCCCAGAGTATGGGTGAAGCAACAAAAAACTTAATCCTTCTAACCCTGACTACTAAACATTGCCATCATAATGATCACGTCCTGTAAAAAATGGATCAGCCAGGCCCAAAAGATCCCTTTGGTTTCAAGGATGGATTTAGCCAGTAGCCAACCCAGAAATCCGGCTACAATTACACCCGTAATCCCTCCCGGACTTCCAAAATAGTGCACACTCCCAAACAGTATTCCGGAGACGATGGCTATGGTACGATCATTTAGTGCCCCATCTAAAGCGACAACAACACCAAGTCTGGTTATGATCTCTTCCACAAAGGAATTAATCAGGGCAAATACCAATGCAAAAGGAAGTGCCATTGCAAGGACTTTCGGTGAAGGTGATGTTTCGCTATACAGTTGGAAATAAATCACGATCGCTGTGACTACGGAGATAACAAGAGCCCATTGTACCCCTGCCCTAGCCCAGGTTTCTCCTGGCTTCGGCCTGATCCCCACATACGGTTCTGGTAGGATCCTCGCAGAAGAATCTCCTTTGCGAAAGTATGTCTGAAAAACTTCCTTTCTTGAAAACCTCAGTATGATCAACAAAACAAGTGCGATGCCGAGTGTGAGGGGTTGATAGAGGAGATGTTTATGGATATCCGTTGGAAGATTTTCAGTATGTGGTGTTCCCTCTAGCAGGTAAGATAAAAACGGAAGAGAAATGGTAATGACCATAACTAAGAAGAGCAATAGGTAATTCTTGAGATGTTTCATCGGTTAATTGGATTCAGGTGACGTCTTTTGTTTCTTGATGATTGACTTTACAGTTTTTTACAGGCCATAAGTGTTTTCACCATCAATATCACTGCCGCTTTAGAAGCTGCTAATTGATTGAGGGTACCAGCCAAATAAATGTCCAAATCAGAACAGTAGTACATCGAAGTGCCATTTAACCCCGAATGTCCTACGGCCTCCCATTGAGGCAAGATTGGAGAAAGTTCTTTAAGGACGATTTTACGTAGGCCGTAGCCATAGGACATGCCTTTCGATTCCGGCACCCATTGTTGCATTTCATTAAATGTTTCAACCGACAACAGTTTCCCCTCCCTTAAACCTACCAGAAAGGTAATCAGATCTTTTCCGGTAGAAACGATCGCTCCACCAGCCCAGTCAGCACTCAGGCTCTTGAAGGTGCTGACCTCGTATTCGTCTGCATACATCTCCGCCATATCAGGTGTTGGTAGGCTAGGCGCTGACCTCAGGTTTAGATAGGTTTGCTGCATCTCCAGTGGGCTGAAGATCTGCCTTTCGAAAAACTCGTGAAGCTTCATCTCACTGATATTCTCGATGATCATTCCCAATAAAACATATTCCGTATCCGTATAATAATAACCAGTGCCTGGTGCAAAGGGTGGTTTGAAATGGGCCTTAGAAAAGGCAATCAATTCCTTCGGCTCCCAGAATCGTGAGGGTTCAGACATGATCAAATCAAAGATCCCAGGTGAACCGTCCAGGGGCTCTCCGAAGTAGTCGGGTAGCCCGGAAGTGTGTTGCAATAAATGAGCAATGGTAATGGAATCACCATAATCTACTCCATCCAGAACATGCAATCCATCCATGATCTCATTGGGTAGATACCTAGCAATTGGGTCATTAAACCGGATCTTTTCCTGATCCACCAGCAGTCCGATAGCTGTAGCCGTGAAGGTCTTGCCAATACTGGCCGTATAAAAAGGATGTTGAATCGTCACTTCCCTCCCATCCATATATGATCCCTTTGCATCGTGCCATTCAAAATTTTTAGAAGGTGAATAAATGGACATGAATACATTATTTACACCTTCCTTCTTCAATTCTTTCTCTAACAGTCGATCCAACTTTTTGATTACTTTTTGATGGTTGTTTTGTGCAATAAGCAATGTGGCCACTGTCAGGCTAAAAATCAGTAAAGTAAGCTTTTTCATTTCTTCGTGTTTTTTTGACACAAATCTCTTGTATGAAAGATTAGTGTTCGTCCGAAATTCCACCAAGAATGAAATCCCGAACTTCTTTTTTAATTCAGCCGAGATTCAGTCTGAAAATTTCGCCTTATGTACTCCTAAGCCTATTTCTTTTGTATCATCCGGGTCAAAAATGTCCTGATTTTCACCATGATGTCCCAGCGTATAATCTGAGACGAACGCCATACCTATCCTTTCCAATTTTGAGTCATCATTCAATCTTAAATAAAACGCAAAATAATGACGGCTTTAATGAAGAAAATCATGCTTATAATGGTAGTAGCACTTGTATTAGTTATGAGTGCTTGTAGTGACGAAGACAGCAATCCACAACCAAATCCAACAGCGTATACTTCTGCTGAAGCGTATCTAGCGAAAATCGGATTTTCTGGAAGTGTATTAATACGCAAAGGAGATACTGACTTGGTTAGAAAAGGATTTGGAATGGCTGATGTAGCAAACGGTACTTCAAATGATCCCTCGCTCATTTATCGAATTGGATCTGTAACCAAATCTTTCACTTCAGCAGCGATAGTCAACCTTAAAAGAGATGGACTTATTGAAAGTTTTGATCAGCCTTTAAGCGATTTCGATAACGAGTTTCCACAGGGTGATCAGATTACCATCCGACACTTGATGACACATCATTCTGGGATTCCTGATTATGTAGGGACTGTAGAATCCTTTGCAGAAGAGAATAGCTATTTCTTCGATACGAAGGAAATCTTTGATATTATTTTAGAATCAATAGAAGAAGATGGATTGATCTTCACACCGGGAGAATTCTTTTCCTACTCCAACTCCAACTACCTGATCATGGGTATTCTGATCGAGGAGCTTACAGGAAAAACCTATCAGGAATACTTACGAGAAAAGATTTATTCACCACTTAACCTTCTGCATACCGGAAAGAGTCCTGATGCAATTTCTGGAACGGAGAGAGCTAAAGGATATAATAACGGCTTGGAGGTTGGAGCCTATCAAATGCAGATTGCTTACAGTGCAGGAGAAATCGAAAGCACCATCTCCGACTTAGAAAAATGGGGTGATGCTATATTAGGAGATTACTACACTGCAGAAGAGAAAGAAGCGGTATTGGTCGCTCCAACTGGTCAGGATGGTGTCAATGCACCAGGTGCAGGTTGGTTTACACTGAATATTGAAAATCAGGTGATCTATCACCATGGAGGCAACATTGATGGCTTTACTAGCTTCTTAGCCCTTATTCCAGAATCCAATGGGCTGATAGTCCTGCTTAGCAATGAGCAAGACAAAGATGAGCAACGGAACCAGATTTTGGAAACCATCATGAAAAACGAATTTCTAAAAGCACTACAAAATCAGTAAAAATGAAAAAGTTAATAGTAGCAGGTTCAACCGGTTATTTAGGTAGTTACCTCATAAAAGAACTACAGACTCAGAAAATTTCGTTTCAAGTCATTGCCAGAAATACGAAGAAACTTGAAAAACAAGGCTTAGAGCAAGAGCAAATCATAAAGGCGGAAGTTACAGATCCAACAACACTCAAAGGAAAACTTAAAGATGCCGATGTTTTGATTTCCACTGTTGGAATCACACGGCAAAAAGACGGCCTAACCTACATGGATGTAGACTATCAAGCCAATATAAATTTACTCAAAGAAGCGGAGAAGTCGGGCGTTAAAAAATTCATTTATGTATCTGTAATCAACGGAGCAAAAATGCGAAACTTAAAAATCGTAGAAGCAAAGGAGAATTTTGTGGATGAACTTAAGCGCTCAGGACTGGACTACCTTATTGTTCGTCCAAACGGCTTTTTCTCCGACATGAAAGATTTCCTCGATATGGCTCAAAAAGGGAAAGTTTATCTTTTTGGGAATGGCGGTTACAAATTAAATCCCATTCACGGAGCTGATTTAGCAAAAGCAATTATTGAATCTATGGATACTAAGCAGCATGAAATCATCGTAGGAGGACCAGATATCCTCACTCAGAATGAAATAGCAGAATTGGCACTCAAAACATGGATGAGACCCGTTAGAATTGTTCATCTCCCGGATTGGATTAGGAAAACGATCATTCGCTTGATGAGGACATTTACTTCATCCAAAACATACGGTCCTATTGAATTCTTTCTCACCATGATGGGACAAGACAACATAGCCCCTAGATATGGCATACATCGTCTAAAATCACATTTTGCATGGGAAATAGATCATATCAATGAAAAGCACCCCAAAAAGGGCTGAGAATGGTTTAAATCTTTCTCATTTTGAGATACCACTTCCTATAAATGACGATATATTTAGAAATAACAAAGCTCATTTTTCAACCACATGATCATGCCACAGGAGCCACAATATTTCTGAGCGTCATGAACACTATCGTGAAGCGTCAAGAACATTATGATGGAGCGTCATGAACTCGTTCGTGTGAGGCCTGAATTTTTATGGGTTTATTTCCCAAAAGTGGAGTTTTAGTCAGTCGCCTGGTAAGCTGTCAAATTGAATCACTGGAACACGCATGTAGAATAGCCGTTCTTATCTTATAAGACGGTTTTAGGATCTAAGGGGAATGCTCAGTTTTTTTGGTCTCCTTCCCTATTCCATCAATTCTACTTCGAAAATCAACGTAGCGTTCGGAGGAATTCTACCTCCTGCGCCCCTGGGGCCATAGCCCAGAGCAGGTGGTATCAAAATTCGCGCTTTTGTTCCTCGCTTTATTTGAGAAAACGCCTGATCCCATCCTTTGATCACCCGGCCAGTACCTAATATAAATTCGATAGGCCTTCCACGATCTACCGAACTGTCAAATTTGGTACCGTCATTTAGGAAACCTGTGTAGTGCACTTTGATGCTTTCACCATTTTCTGGTATCCTACCTGTTCCCTCTTTAAGTATTTTGATCCCTAATCCCTGATCATCTAGTGTATAACCCAGGGTCATCTTAGCTACTGCCCATTGTGTAGTGGCTGCCTGGATGAAAAGCAGGTCCTTCGACTTGATCTTCAACTTTTTGTTGGTAGACAGCTCCAGGAAATACTTCGTGTTGGTCTCCTCAGCCAACGGGATGTTTTTTACCTTTTTCCCCGAAGTAAACTGAAAGGTGGCTGCATCTTCACTGAAAGCTGCGCAGTACCCTGCAAACAAAGAGTCTGTATAGCAATAATCTGCTGCTTCAGGTAAATTACATGTATCACATTGTGCGATCGTAGCTAGTGACATGATTAGACCCATGACTAAAAAAACGTATTTCATCAGTACTTTAGACATAAAAACATTATTTTAAATAGCTGTGAACAAATGGAATTGAGAAAAACTATCATTCCCCTAGCAAAGCCCACATTGTTGGTAAAAATTTAATCAGATCCGGATCCAGAGATTTCGTAAATACCAGCTTTTGATCTTGAATGACAAATTGTAACTCAAATCTTTCAGAAGAATTATAAACAGCTATTCTGTCATAAAATTGTAGTGCATTTTCATCCAACATTTCCAGACCTTGGGTAAATCTTTCTCTGATAGTGGATTCACTTACTGAATGACCGCCTTTCCGAACTCTTTCTTCAACTCGTCTAATTGCTATCTCAGGATTCTTTAATGCCAGGAAGTACAGAACTGTCTGATAACCCAGGATCCTGGCTTTACTGACTAAATCTATATTATAGGCAGAATGGAAATTTGTTTCGTATGCTATGGATAGTTTTTTGGAGTAGGCTTGATCCAGATATAACTGAAACTTCGTGTTCGTTGTCTCCCTGATTCCTTCCACAACTGTTGGATCGAAAGCAAATTTTTCCCATAGTTCATGAAACTCTTGATCCCAATCAAAAGCTTTTATACTATATGGTTCAAGGATGTCCTTGCTGGTAGTTGATTTTCCTGCACCATTGGGGCCAGCAATAACGATGAAATATGGAGGCAAATTGGGATCAGATTTTTTCTGCAACAACGTTTACTTTCGAAGTACGTGGCTGCTTTTTTTCTTTATTTGAAGTTTTCTCTCTTTTCAAAGCTTTGTTCATGGCCTTTTCTGCTCTCAATGCATCTTTTACTGCTTCTTTCATCATTGTAAAGGTAATCATATTCACACATATTTATTCACTCTTTAGTCCATTATATAGGAGTTCATGAACCTTCGGTTTGGTATTTCCCATTACATGAACCATCCCTAAAAATACCATTATATAACCATACAATGGATTTGCTGGTTTCGTAGCATAGTAATTAACCTTTGTATCCTAACTTTTTAAGCTATATCCTGCTCTCCGTGGCCGGCTTAAGAAGTGGTTGCCCCATTCGCTGTTGGTAAATTGCTCAGTTTCAACGTCCCATTTCATTTTCACACCAACTTGTCCGGTCTTCTCACTTACCCATCGTGCGATGTTCCCAAGGTGACCTACGGTAGCTGAACGGTGACCGATTTCTACATCTGCTATGGGTGTTGTGCGATCTCTGACACAATCGATAAAGTTTTGGGAATGGTTGTCAGGCATGGGTACTTGTACTTTCATATCCTCTAAAGGAACCTTAAGCCATGATTTATCACTCACTTCAAGAATGCCCCTTCCTACCTTTATCTGGCCTTTATCGCCTATAAAAGTAGCACCTCCTGTAGGTTCTCCCTCATCCGACAGCTCGACGTGAATATTACCCGGATAGGTGTAGTGAATGATAGGGTCTTTAGCTCCAAAAAACCGTCCATAGGGAGAGTCAGCTTTCGCAACCCATGGCTCATAGGGTTTTCCTTCTACCCATACTTCTTCCGGACCACTTTTATCCAGACCAAGTGCCCATTGTATCTGATCCAGACCATGGGCGCCCCAACCAGAAATTTCACCGCCGCAAAAGTCTCTGATAGACAACCATCCTGGGTTGGACCGACTTTTTTTAATATTCTCATTGTAAGGATGTGGCTGCACGGGTCCCATCCACATATCCCAATTGACTCCTTCAGGAACTGGTTGTGCCGGCAGGGCATTTTCCCAGGTGCCGGGATAATTCACACCAATGATCCTGTTCACTTTTCCAATGTAACCATTCCGTATCAGCATAATAGCCCTTTGGAAGTTGTCCCAGGTTCTTTGTTGAGAGCCTGTCTGCAGTACTCGCCGATACTTTCTTACCGCATTTACCATCGCCCTGCCTTCTTCTACAGTCACCGTCAAGGCCTTTTCACAGTAAATATCTTTACCGGATTTTGCCGCATCAATGCTATGCTGGGCGTGCCAGTGATCAGGACTGGCCACAATGACCGCATCAATATCTGAACGATCCAGAATATACCTGTAGTCCTGGTAGGCCTGCACGCTGCTGCCCAGATTGGTTGCCGAACCTTGGGAACGTCCCATATCAGCATCAGCAGTGGCTGCAAACTCAACGCCTTCAAGGCTGGCAAAAGTACTTCCCAATCCGCCAACGTTGCCCGGGCTTAAACCACCAAATCTACTTCCTGTACCAATCGCGCCCAGAATGATTTTATCATTGGCTCCTACCCTTTTGCCAGGGCTAGCCAATACTTTCGAGGGGATAAGGTATGGTACACCAATACCGGCTACACCAGCCGAAATGCTCTTCTTTAAAAAATTTCTTCTGTCTGATTTAGGACTCATGTTTTATTGTATTAGGGTGGAAATTGGCTTCGCTCAATAGTATGATAGCTTATTTGTCAAACGCCAATATAATAAAATACTTTTATCTGGACTCGCTTTGTGTTAAACGTAATTTTAAATTATCATCCATGGTTAGCCAGCCGGAGCATAAACGTCCCCAAACTCCCCTTTATCCTTTCTCATTTTGAATGATAAATTATCATATACAAGGCTCACCAACTACTAAAACTCAGACAGTAAATCATTAAAACCGATAACCTCTCTTATCTTGCGTATGGAAGTCAACAATTGCGTTCAGTTAATCCTGTCACTATGAAATACATCAAAATTTTCTTAATCTATTTACTTGGGGTCTTTATGATAGTAGGTGGATATGCACATTTTGCTTCGCCGGAAACATATAACGCATTGATTCCTGATTTTCTTCCAAAATTAATCGTGAATTATGCCGCTGGAATCGTTGAAGGAACGCTAGGACTGGGTATCCTTTATCCCCCGATGAGGAAACTAGCAGCAACGGGTATTTTTCTACTGATGATTGCCTTTCTGCCGCTTCATATCTGGGATGTATTTAGGGACCAGCCAGCCATGGGTTCACAAACGGCAGCCATTGTAAGGGTTTTTATTCAATTCCTGTTCATCTACTGGCCATGGTGGGTCAGAAAGGAAAGTAAATAATCCAATCCAGTTATCCTCTTTAAGGGCTAGGAGTAGCCTGGGAAAAATGTAAGCCTAATAAGACTTTCCTACAATGGCACATCACTAAACTGAACTTCATCCACATAGAGTGTGCATTCCTGCTGATTAGCAGTAATTCCGAATTCAACACGGTCCTGAATCCAAATATCAAATGGCATTGTTTGACCTGTCTGATCAATGATTAATTCACCATCCTGCCATAATTGGATGATCCCACTGGTTTCGTGGTAACGCAAATGTACTTTAACGGTGACCCACTGATTCAGTGGGAATGCTTTTGCTAAGCTTTCTTGTTGATTGAAAGTGAGTTTTTCATTGAATTTATTTTCTATAGCCAGCTGATCACCACGAATAATAACACGAGGCCCTGGACTTTCTAAGAAGAACGAGGATTCAAAATCAGCCAGTGTCGTCGGTAGATTAGAACCTTCAACATAATACATCGCCTCAAACCAAAAATCATCTCCTTTTTCAAAATAAGCAAGAGTCGTCGTCGTAGCGGCCTTGGAGGTTACCATTCCTTCAGCAGGTGATACAGCATAGTATTTCAATACGGTATTGGCCGCATCAGTTGGATCAGCATCCAGTTCAATATAGTTGTCGACAAAATCACAAGTATTACTCAAAATGCAATTTTGGAGGTTTATATACTCAGCCACTGTAGGTGCGAGGGGACTTTGTAGGGTTATATTAGTGAGAAACAAGTCGGATTGGCTGATATCCAACCTAAATAAATCTGTGATATCTGAAAACCCTTCAAAATCAAGCATTCCACTTCTAAATGGTTTCAAATAGGTATCACTATCAACAATGAAGTAGACTCCCGTATCTGTCTGATTGAAGGTTTTATCATAGAATGCAACATCATAATAAGTAGCAACAAGTTCGCAGATTCCATCCGTCAAGAAGTAGGCATTTCCATCTGAGTAGATCCTTACCTCTTCATTATCCGTGCTCGTGTATTCAGTAAGAATGGATGCTCCGAGGGGACATTGATCTTCAATGACCGGTTCTTGAGAGCAAGCCAATAGCAAGGGCAATATAAAGAGCAAAGCCAGGTATTTCATTTCTATTAAAGTATTAAATAATACGTGAATTCTGTGTTTTTATTATGAAATAGTAGATATGATTTGGCATTAGCACTACTTAACCTAACATTGATCATGAGTTCCTGCTACTCAAATAGGTGATTTCGACCAACACACCCCGAATGTTGATGGTCGGTGAGCCAGAGACCAGGGGAATTAGTGTTCGCAAGCCTTCCGAAATAAGAAGCAAATAAAAATCCCCGTATGAGGGGGATTTCAATACTTACTTGTTTTTGTCGTTACGTTTCGCCTCTTTGGCTGCACGTTTTTCTTTCAGGTTTTTGGCAGGTTCCTTTTTAACCGATTTCTGTTGATCTTTTCCTTTGGCCATTGTTGTATGTGTTTAAACCAGGGTCAATATCCCTATTATTTTGATCATTCACTATAATCCAACAGTTCTTTTTAAATTCTCTTTTTGGGCGAAGTTCCATTTTCTAATTCCGAAGCTCAAAGAAGCATTGTGTCCAGCATATTTTTTCTCAATAGCTTCTGATTCATCATGAAAATAGCATATGCTTGGAAAAAACGAAATCAATCTAGAGAGGGTTGCTTTCTGTGCTGCGTACTTTGCTCAAAAGCATAGGATATTTGTATTGTCCTCCCGCAGACAAACAAATTGAATTACCCTAACCATAAGTGTGTTTACCTCATCATAAGTCAACTTTTACCAGTATGTTTGGTTAAAGATATGAGTTTAAACCGTTTTCCATTAAAAATTTAATTGAGGATTATGCATAGCTATTCTAAAAACTTGTCCCTTTCCTTTACTCCAATTGTGTGTGGTATATTGAGTTTTACCATATTTTTACTATCATCCTGCAATGAGGCTGAAGACCCACAGCCAGGTAGCAATGACATGAATACATCCATGAATCAGGATACAGAGGAAGCCGACGACATGGCTAACTTATCTGTTGCACCGGATTTCAACCTTACATCTTTAGCGGGCCCTTCAGTAAAACTCAGTGACTATGAGAAAAAGGTAGTGGTTTTGTTCTTTTTTGGATATGCATGTAGCAATTGCATCAGTGTAGCACCTAGTATCCAGGATAAAATCAACAAGGCATTTAATTCAAAACCAGATTTTGCCATCCTGGGTTTAGATCAATGGAATGGTAATGAAGCGGGAGTTCAGTCTTTTAAAAATACAACAGGAGTTACTTTCCCACTGCTTATGAATGCATCGGGGACGGCGACAGCATTTTCTACCACTTATGATCGACTGATTGTTATAAACAAAGAAGGTAAGATTGCCTATAAAACAAACAGTTCAGCTAACTCCAGCATCAATGAGGTAATCACCAAAATCAATGAACTTTTATAATTGGTTAAATAGCCTATTTTTATAAGTCACTATTTCAAGAAGATGAGAAAATTACTACTTCTGGTGCTGGGAATGATTATCCTAACCCAAACTTCCACAGCCCAACGTATCCGAAACTTTTCCCTTCAGGATATCAATAACAACGTACGAACCTATGAGGAAATTAAAGGGGAAAAACTCACAATTATCGACTTTTGGACTACCTGGTGTAAGCCCTGCAGAAAATCTATTCCTGAGCTGAACAAGATTTACGAAAAATTCAAAGATCAGGGTGTATCTGTGGTTGGCCTAAACTGTGATGACCCAAGAAGCGTGGCAAAGGTCGCCCCAATGTCTAAATCGATGCAGATCGAGTATCCGGTACTTCTTGACATTGATTCTGAGTTATTCAATTACCTTAACCTCGCAGGATTCCCGACACTTATTCTCGTAGATAACACCAATAAGGTCAGATACATCCACGAGGGGTTTGTTGCTGGTGATGAGCTGGAAATCATCGAGCAAATAGAGAAGCAACTGTCCGCTTCTTCTAAGTAAATGATGAAAAGTTGGGCTGCCCTCCTGTTCATGCTGATTACAGTGTTTTATAGCTATGGCCAGCTCAGTGTGTCTAACCTTATGGAGTATCAGTATGGAAATCTTCCATCAGATACGGTCAACGCATTCTCAACCCTTTATGATCGTCTGATCGTGGACTACTCTTACGAAAAGTTTAAGGCAGGCATTTCTTTTGAACAATTTACCTCGCCTTACGAAACCAGAAACTATTATCGGATCACACAGGCAAGACTCCAATACTACGGTGATAACCTGGAAATTCAGCTGGGAAATATTTATGAAACGCTGGGTAGAGGCACTTTACTTCGTTCCTACCAGATACCGGGGGCTGTGCTTGAGGACCTCACCTTTCGATCCCGTTATTTTTTTAACCAGGACCTCATGGGTGGAATGGCTAAATACAAACTGAAGAAATTCACCTTCAAAGGGATCTACAGTTATCCACTCAACGCTGTTTTACCACCTAACCAGGAGGTAAGCGACCGGAGGCCTGATAGAACTGCGGCAATCGATCTTGGGTACACCTTTGAAAATCACTCCGTAGGAGCAGCATTTATGAACATTGGAAATACTTCTAGCAATTATTCATTGGCCATGATCCGAGGTTCTGGAAATATTTCTCCTTCTATTTCCTACTATACAGAACTTGCGAAAAATCTGGATAGCCAATATCAGTTATTGGACTTCTCCGCCAATTCTTCCTATGCCTGGTATGCAAACCTCAACTACTATGCTGAAAATTTTGGGATCAGTGCAGAGTTTAAAAGTTATAAGGAATTTGTGTTGGGACTAGCCATCAACCAACCTCCCGCCTTGGTGAAACAGCACGTGTATAGGCAGTTGAATAGAAGTACACACATCATGAACGCCATGAATGAGTCAGGATACCAGATTGAAGGTTTTTACAACTTCCCCACAGAAACGGATGAGCCCGGAAATTCCATTCTTACAGTAAATCATACCCTGGCGATCAATGACTTTGGCAGAAGGTTTATATTTCAGGAATACTTTGTCGAGTATGCCAGCACTATATTGGATCTGGCAGATTATAAGTTGTTTGCCGATTATGCGGAGGACCCCTTTAAAGGTCAGGAAGCACGACTTAGCGGAGGTATTTACGTAGACTGGAAACTAACCAAAAAATCAGGGTTAAGCACTGAATATGAATTTCAACGTTTTTCCAGATTTGGTAACACGTTTCAGAACCAGCTGATTGCCCTTACCTATAATTATAAATCCAAGTATTCTGTAAATATACTTGCTGAATACAGTACAGATGATTTTTTACTTGACTCAGGTGAAAACTCCAGGATTTGGTTTGGGACTAACCTGAAATATAAGCCCGGATTCAGGAATACCTTTTTGTTATTCGCAGGCACTCGCAGGGGTGGCCCAGCGTGTAATTCAGGAGTTTGCTACGAAATTCTTGATTTCAGAGGGATGGAGTTGCGGTGGACAACCAGGTTATAGTGTGGGTTTGGTAAAACCAAACTCTATAATGGCGTGTAATGTTTGTCTGTAAGCCACACGTGATGGTGCAGCCAGTCAATGATTCATTACTCATAACATGTAATTTTTAATATGTATCGGCAGAAGATACCCTAATAGTCAGGACAGGTTTAGCCTTTTATTAAGTTTTACAATAGTAAATATTTTATTCATTAAGCAGCTTCTTTTTTGATTTGGAATTAGAGCTGATCATCAATTCCAGAGTGTCTCCTTTCCATATTGTAATAGTTAAAATATTCTGCCAATAGCAGATAAAGGTCTGAACCATCTTTTGGAGGGTACAGGTATAGCTTTTCATAATTCACACTTCTTCATAACCTTTCAATATAGGCATTGTCTACAGCTCTTCCCTTGCCATCCCTACTCAGCTTTATTTCTTGACTAAGCACGTAGTTGGCAAAGACTTCTGAAGTAAACTGTGAGTATTGATAATCTCTGGTTTACCGTGAGTTTCCATGGCCTCTTCCAAACATCTCTGGCACAAATCAGCATCCATGGCATAATTACTGTAGAGGTCTATAATGGTCACAAAATACATGTACGCTTTTTTCTTCGGGATGTGCGTAATACCCTCGACCCAGATATGGTTCGGTCTTTCAATGGTCAGGTTCCTCAATAGGAAAGAGTAAGTCTTATGAGCTTTATGACGCCTTGAGTGTTTCCCTGACGTTTGTACCTTATAGGCCAGCATTGTCATTTACAGAAAAACATGGGACACACAGTACATAAGTGGAAAAGGTTTTGGAACAGCAAAAAAGGAAAGGGTCAATGACGTTAACATTAAATGAGCAAGACCTCTCCTACTTCGAGATGACGGTAGAAAAGAATAATATCTATCATGCTGTCGGTAGACGCATAGAGCAAATACTTTTCACCATCCCCAGGTACCTGCTGCACCCTTGAACGGGCCAACGATGTTGCTCGTAATCCATCCCCCATAGAAATCACCCTCCTGAGCTTTGACCCGTTCATCATTGACATAACAGGCCTCCATCATGTGGGCATATACGGAAACATGGTCTTTGATGGCTGCAAATCTGGGGTTTGGGTTAGGATAACCCCAAGCACTTTTCCGAACGAACGCATCGCCGGCTTTGAGGTTATAGTAATCGGCCATTCCCTTCCATTCACAGTAGCTCGTACCGCTTGTTTTGATCAAAACGCCTGCTTTGAAATCCGTTCCTGGTATATAGTATGTCGGTGGATGACTGGTCTCTAGTACCCGATAACTGCGGTTCGAGTCTGCAATGATGATTCCATTCAAAACGATTCTTAAATGTCCTTCAAAGGGCTCTACAGCAGGTGGTCTGGGGTAGTCCCACACCGATTCCTGGCCGGGTCCCGGATTAATTTTGTCAATTGGCATACAACCATAACCCAAAATCAATACAGAGGTTTAGCTATTTTGATGCGATCTATGAAGATACATGGATACAAGAACTGGTCAACACTTGTCTTTGGCTTAAAACCAGTAAGGTGCTTGTTTCTCGCAAATTTATTGGTGACTATTTTTGGACTGAGTATGATTCTATTCAAATCTTTGTGGCTGATTTTGGATACTAACCATAAGATCACAGTTGATTCCATCGCAAGGAATGGAAGGTCTTAAAGAAGAGCTCAACCAGTTATGGCGTGTCGAACGACCTGAAACCAACCGAAAAGTATTCTGGGAGACCGCTCCGAGAATGCGGATTATCACTACAACAAAAAACGGCTGCTTAACTTCGAAAATGCATTATCAATTTCAAGGTCATTGATGACCACCCACACCAGAAAGGTAAAGTGAATTTCCGAACCTGGGTGGAGATTGAAAATAAAGAGAAAACCTTAAAAACGGTTACGGATCATGGGCTATGAAGAGTTGATCGGCAAAAGGATAACATTTCTATGGACGCTACCATGGCGCAGAGCCTACGCCACAAGGAAGTGATGAAGTAAATGTGGAAACCAAAATCGCCAAGTTCGTGTGGTATATCAACAGCAATGAGTATGAGAACGGATAGTTCAGCTATCCGGCAAATGGGACGATACACGAAATATATGGTGGACTTCAACAATCATAGTGGAGTGCTAGATGGTGAAGCGTAATTGTGATTACTGGTAGCTATCGGGTGGGAACTTTTGTTTATTGTGGATGAATATTATGGTTGTCAAATTGGATATAAGCTGCAAGCCACAGAACATGGGAAATCTTCAGACTATGGGGAAGTCACTACGTTCTTACTTTAGGTTTAGTCATCGTCACCCATTGTTAAATAAACTATTTCTTTTAGAATCTATTATATCAAGTATCTTCCATTGTTGAATCAAATGAATCCTTCTGAAACAGCAAACAAAAAACTCCCTATTCATCCTCATTGGCGTATTGCTGCTGATAGTAAGTGCTTTTGCTTATCTAAGCCATTTGGCCAACCAAAAGCTTCCTGACCTCTTTGGAGATCAAGTTGAGATAAAAAGCCTGGACATTAACCTGCTGGGAAATAATGTCCTGTTTACCGCACCCAAACTCAGCATCGACAGCACCCAGAACGACGCCCATGTCAATATTCAGACGCAGGCCAAAGAGATACGGATCGAGGGGTTTAGCTTATGGGACCTCCTGGCAAGCAGCGAATTAGGTGTAGATAAACTTACCATTGACTCTGTATCTATCCACCTGGAGCTTCCGGAAGATACCACCTATCAAAACAGCCGTAAACAAATTCATCTTTTCATCACGGAAATATTCACCAGTATTCGGGTAAAAAAATTAATACTTGAAAATGTCAACATCCAGGTTACTAAAAGAGCCGGTCAGGATACCTTATTAACAGTAAACGGCATCTATCTAACCTCCAATGAAGTAGTGGTAGATACGGCAACAGTTAATAACATCTTTCCGCTGGAATCTGAGCACTCCTCCGTGCGTATTGATTCTTTTAAAGCCACATTTGATAAAGCGTATGCATTCTCCGGAAAAGACTTCCTCATGGCCGATACCACCGTTACCATGACCAAACTCAGGCTGAAGTCTGTTTATTCTAAATCAGCCTTTACCTTGCATCATACCTATGAAAAGGCACGCCTTGACCTGGAAGTTGCTCAACTTACTTTGCGGGGACTCCTGTGGGACTTTGACCACGATAGATTTAATTTCTATGCATCCTGGACCGCAATTGATACGGCTAAATTCCTCGTATACAAGGACAAACGCCCTCCGGAACAACCCAATAAGGTAAAGCATTTGTTATCTCAGGTAATTCAGGAAATCCCATTTACAATAACTGTTGACTCCATTGAAGTACGAAAAAGTTATATCGAGTATGAACAGTTTCCGGTCACTTTTCCAAACACTGGAAAGGTGTTCTTTGATAACCTATATGTTTCAGCATTCAACTTGACCAACGATACTGGCAGACTCCAAAAAGAACCGCAAATGTCCATACATGTACAAACAGACTTTATGTCCAGGGGCGAGTTAAAAACCAACATTTACCTGGATTTATCCTCCCCCAAGCAGGAATTCAAAGTAGATGGAACGTTGGGAGAACTACCGATGACCTATGTTAACGAGGCGATGACACCATTGGTGGGAGTAACTGCTGATGGGCTGGTCCATGGTTTGGGTTTTGAGTTTTCGGGGGATAACAATGATGCGAGCGGAAGCGCACAATTTGAATACTCCAATTTAAAGATCGCCATGCATGATGAACATAAAAATAAGGAGCTGGTTAAAAGTTTATTTCGCAATTTTCTTCTGAGAAACAATAACCGAAAAGAAGACGGTCTTACGTACAAAGAAGGAGAAATCTATTTTATCCGATACCAAAACAAAGATTTCTTTAATTACCTATGGAATAGCCTCCGGGTTGGACTGATGGACATTGTGATCCCTTTCTACACCAACCCTGATCTTGAAACACCACCCTCCGGGCCTAAGTTTAAAGAAGATTCTTAGGTAAATGGCGGCTTAGTCATCGCATGACAGAATACTGAAAATTGCGCGCTATCCCACATTAGTCAATTAAACCTGGAATACGCAATAGGAATCGCCATGAAGGCATAAAATGCAAAGAAAGAGGCACTTATGTAGATGATACCGATTTCTATGGATTCAACAAGTTTATGGTAAGTGTCCGGGCAGCGATCCGCTATTTCAAAGTGCTTTATGTTTAGAGTAAATTTTCTATTATCTATTTCAGGTTAAAACAAGCCCTTGATAAGGCGAAACAATGAGACAATGATTTAGCCTTTGATCTGTGGTAGTCGGGCGATGCTAATTCACATTCCTTTCACAGAAACAAATTGAATAAAAAACCTGATGCAATGATAAAGAGGGTAACTACACCAAAATAGATAAGGATCAGGCGCAAAGTCATCACCTTTTTCAATAAGGTGGCTTCCGGCAAGGAAAGACCAACCGTGCTCATCATGAAAGCAATGGCAGTACCCAATGGTATGCCCTTACTTACCAAGACCTGAATCACAGGGATAACGCCAGCAGCATTGGTATAAATGGGTACGGCCAGTATCACAGCCAGAGGCACCGTCCACCATTGACCTCCGGATAGGTATTGTTGAAAGAAGTCATCAGGCACGTAACCATGCATCGCTGCACCGATACCAATCCCGATAATCACGTACCACATCACACTTTTTACAATCTGTAGGGCTTCCCTACTTATCCCCGGAAGTCGCTTCATGAAACTTTTCCCAGGATCATGTGTCTGGGTATCTGCTTCAGCGTGTTCCAGGAGTTGTTTGACCCAACCGGTTAGGAATGCTTCCAGATGGAGTTTACCCAATACCCATCCACCGATCATTCCTAGCAAGATGCCGGAGAGCGCATAGATGAGGGTGATTTCCCAGCCAAACATCCCGATAAATAGCGCCAGGGCTACCTCATTGACCAATGGAGAGGTAATCAAGAAAGAGAAAGTAACCCCTAAAGGTATCCCTCCCTGAACAAATCCAATGAACAAGGGAACGGATGAACAGGAACAAAACGGGGTTAGTGCCCCAAAAACTGAGGCGAGTAAGTACTCAAGTCCATATAGTCTTTTTCGGCTCAAAAAATTACGTAAGCGTTCAACGGGGAAATAAGTATTGATTACGCCCATCAGGAAAATGATTAAAAAAAGCAGGATGACGATTTTAATCACATCAATCACAAAGAAGTTTAATGCTTCTCCGAGGTGACTTGCCGGCGATATTTCAAAAACGGTAAATATCAGCCAGTCTGCAAAATGCTGGAGCCAGTCAAACATCAGCTTATGGCCTCACTGACCTCCTTCACAGAAGGCACGTGACCTGTTACTTTGACTACTTCATCTATCACCAGCGCAGGAGTGCTCAGTACGTGGTACTGCATAATCTCCTGGATGTCTTCTACTTTGATCACTTTGGCTTCTATGCCAAGCGCTTTAATCGCTTCATTCACCACTGCCACAGTTTGTTTGCATTTGGGACAGCCCATGCCAAGAATCTTAATCGTTTTCATGCGTTTATATGCTGTTAAGCTTAATGCCCATTGATGATCTATTTTCACAGATCACTCGTAAGGTTTATTGTGAGTCGTAAATGTACGATCAACTAAATCCAATGGATATGACCACTATCAACAGGGTTTGTGTTTTTAATCACGTGGTAAACTTTGATTCTGGTCTGCTAGCCAAAGACCTGGAGCCGGCTATGAATGATAATACCTTTCACCTCTACCTTATAAATCTTATACTGTTCACCAGACCAAGTTACAACTCCCAAGCTTGTATAAAGGATAGACAAACACTATGTTGCCTTTTCAATTATATAAATACTATAAAGAGTTATCAGTATTTCTAAGCAATCTTTATTAAGGATTTTACAAGTATGAAAGGTAGATCCGCCAAATTTTCACAAATAAGACGAGATGAATTTGGTCAAAACTGAAGATGATAGATCCGAATAATCATTTAGAAATAGCTGATGTTATGTCAGGAGCAATTGATGATTAAGAAAGCAAATATCTCAAAGAAAATGAGAGATATTTTCACCGCTTAGTGAATAACATTCCATGTGAGCATGATCCATTAATAATATATACCGTGTAACGACTGAGGAAGTAACCCCGATATTGAAATTCTCAGTCCTAATCCAATGGAACGACGATGTCAATGTGCCAACCATTGTCAGTAGTATAGGCGAAACTGCCATTGATAGCATCTACCCGATTCATGATATTCTTCAGGCCAATGCCATCTACGTTTCCGCCCGAATCCATTCCTACGCCATCATCCGAAACATTCAGGTGTATTTCATCACCTATTTCTTCTAGTGTAATCTTCGCATGCTTCGCGTGGGAATGTTTAATAATATTGCTGATCAATTCTTGTACGATCCGATAAATGTGGGTTACCACAATTTCTGATAGTTCATTCGCTTGATTACTAAGACTTGCAACAAAGGAAAATTGAATGTCCTTATATAAAATATACTGTTTCTCCAAGCGAGCAAATAACTCTGTAAGATTTGACCCCTTTACATCAGAATCCTGTATCTGATGGGAAACATCTCTGACATCAATGGTTATTCTATTGATCGTATGCTTCAACTCATTGATCAAATTGACAGTGCTTGGGTCTTTGGTAATCTTGCCTGAATGATTAAGAAGCATCGTTAGCCCAACAAGTTCCTGAACAATACCATCATGCAAAGTTTGTGATATTCGATTTCTCTCTCGGTCCGCAATCTTATTGGCAAGGCTCATTTGTTCCGTTTTGAGTCGGCTGATTTCCTCAGCATTTTGCTTAGCCAGCTTGAGGCCGTTTTCATATTCCTTATAATCAGTGATATCTCTTCCTGTTGAAATATACATTTCATCAAAAGGGATACTTGTCATTTGCAGTATTTGCTTAGTAGGTGGAAAATATTGCTCCCAGAAATGAGGCTCACGCTTTTGAAACATGCTGTTTATAGTAGGTAAGAATTGATTCACCGCATCATAATCAAAAATTGCGTTTACGCTCATACCTAAAACCTGATCCTTATTCATGTTCCAATTTCGCAAAGTCATTGGGTTGGCATCCACCAGAACCCAGTCAATGATTTTGCCCTCTTCATCCCTCACCAATTTCCAGATATGCACCTCTTCATGAAGGTTTTCGAAGAGTTTTTTATAGGTGTAATTTGAATCTCTTAAATATTTAAACTCAGAAACATCCTGAACAATACCATGTAACTTAATTACCTGATCCTGATTTAATTCATCAAAAATGGGGTATCCAATGGCATTTATATTCTTAACCTTTCCATTTATATTGACCCGGTATTCGATATTGTATGGAATTCCGTGTATTGCCTTTTTTAAAGATTCTGCCAGCAAATCGCTGGTTTCATCATCACAATAAGCCAGAAGTTCTTCATAAGTTGGTGGGCCATCAGCTACTTCTCTTTCATACATCTCATAGGTCGTTTCAGACCAGGAAGTGATTTTACCTTGCCTAACATCAAATTGCCAATATCCAATTTTTCCAATTTCCTGAGCTTTTTGAAGATCCATATTGGCTTCCTTTAGCGATTGCTCGAGTTTTTTATGTTCAGTATTGTCAACATAACAAACCGTAATTCCTGCTTCATTGGGGTACATTTGAACTTTATACCATTTACCAGCTATCAGGTTTTGTATATCCAATTTTTGCGGTTCTCCTGTATCCATCGCCAGTTGATAAAGACGCTGAAGCGGAGTATTGACTATTTCCGGTGAGCAATCCCAGATCACCTTACCCTTGAGCTCATCAATGGGTTTTTTAAATAATTCAGCAGCTGCTTGATTGATGAATTCATATCTCCATTCCCTATCCAGGATGAAGACAGCATCTGAAATATTACTTAGAATTTTGTACTCATGAGAATGATCATCGCTAGAGGTATCTTGACTAGTAGGCATAGCTGTAATTTCTACATCTTAAGTTACCTAATATAACGGATAGATCAATGTATTTTCTAAAAAATTACATAAAATGGTTAAACACAAACTTCTCTTTTTCGAAATGAATGATAATTAGCATATTACAACTAATCCATATAACGTAGAATAGAAATTTTTAGATGCTGGCAAAGATCCAAAAAAGCAGTTTAACTTATTTTGCATTTACAAGAATCATTAAATACAATTTTCCAAATAAGTAGGGTGACTTATGAAAAGTTGCATCAACTAAGCAACTGATCAATACTTCAACACCCAAGCTTCATCAGTATACTGGCTAAATAAAGGCAGAGCGGCTTCTGCCTGTGCCTGGGTATCGTAATCGCCAAGAGAAACCCCAAAAAATGGCAGCGCATTGTAATTATGCTCAATAATCATAACTGAATTCCCTTCATTGGCAAGTTTGGTGGCGTAATCCACTGCCAGATCATCATCTACGCTACTGGAAACGATGATGTAATAGCGATTAGTGGGTGAAGGGATTGTTTCGATAAATCCTGCAGCAATCTTAGCCATTGCATCCAATTTCTCATTGACGAGTACTAATTGATCCTTGGGATATTGTTCATTAGGGAAAAGTGCTGATGCTTCCGTATAACGTGCATGAGCTGTTTCCCAGTCCTCCTGTTCAAAGGCCGAGTCACCGTCCAGAATCAGCTGGTTGTACCGTAGTTTATTCTGAGCCGCCAGTTCTGCAGCTTTCTTCTCAGCTGCTACTTTGGCTAATTGTTCCTGCCGTGCTTTCTCAACGGTTGCCTGCTCTGGCTGATACACCATGAAGTACCAGGATCCCGCTGAAATGACCACAACTACCAAGATGATAAAGATGATTACAAAGGACTTACCACTACGTTCACTCATTTGCTTTATTTTACATTAAAGATAACTAATCGGTAGTAGTTTGTTAAATCTCATTGAAAAACACTTATTCATGACTAAAATGTTAGCTCTACCACAAACCCTTCATTTCCACGGATATTAAAGACAGTGTCATTTTCAAAAAGCAAATATTGTCCCTTGATACCCATCAATCGTTCCTCAAAGATGGGTGTTTTCGTGAGGTTCAGGCTTTTGATTTTGATCGGGTATTGTTGTACGGGGAATTCTAATGCCCATTGTTCTGTGCTGTCTGACAGAAAATACGGACGGACTTCTTCTGGTAGGTGCGCAGAGAGTTGGTCACGAAAGGCAAACAGGTCGGCAGGCTCTATCTCATTCTTGAGCATCTTTCTCCAGTTGGTCTTATCTGCTACGAAATCTTTAAGGGCTACTTCTGCAATACCTGCCAGGTAGCGATTGGGTGCTTCGATAATCTCGAGTGCGGCGGTGGCACCCTGATCAATCCACCGTGTGGGAATCTGGCTTTTTCTGGTTACACCAACTTTCACATTGCTGGACAATGCCAGGTAGACAATGTGGGGTGTTAATTGTACTTGTTGTTCGTAGGCTAAATCACGGTCTTCCTCACCAAGATGTGCTTTAGACAACTCCGGTCGGATAACCCAATCTGCCGTCTGAGGCATTTTATAGAAGCAATCATAACAATGACCCATCCGGTAAATCTTTTGCCCACTCCCACAGTTCAGGCATTGGTAACCAGTAAAATTAAGCTTCACCTGCTCACCGATCAGGTCATTCATGTGCAGCTGCGCTTCACCCAGGTGGAGAAAATACTTAATGGGCGAACCATACTCCGTTCTCATTTTTGTCAGGACTCCTTTATGCATGTTCAAATAGACTCAATTTTCACAAGATGTAAAAAGTAAGCTGCATGAAAATACCCACAGACAAAAGGAATTTGTACCCTGTTTGATTGTTGTTACACAAAAAATAAGTATTTGCAAGAGGTATGGATCCAACCACACTTAAAGAGGAATAAACTGTGTGTAATGCTCATATCTTTCGAATATTTCATTCACATAATTAACAGGTTCAAGCCCACGGACATATCCATGTTTAATGATAGGTTTGTTGAAATTTCCCGGATAGCTCAAATCTAAAATCATTTGCTCCACATGATCAGTCCATAGATAAGGATTAAGTCCTTTATCCCTTGCCAATAATTGAGCGTCCTGCACATGCCCTGCTCCACAATTATAAGCTGCCAAAATAAACTTGATTTTGGCTATAGAGTCAGTAACACCAGGAAACCGTTCATCAAGCCAACTTATATATTGAGTCCCTCCACGAATACTTTGAGTAGGGCTATTTAAATTGCTAATTTCCAATGATTTAGCTGTATTGGGCATGACCTGCATTAACCCTTTGGCACCGACCCATGATTTGGCTTGCGGATCAAATTTTGATTCCTGGTAAACTTGTGAGGCCAGTAGTCTCCAATCCCAATTTATATCCTTTGCATACTTTTTTATCAGGTTATCATATTTGCTTATCTGCTTGTCATTCAAGCTATAAAAATCACTTTTTATTCGAATACCAAAATTCCGCTGGTTCTCAAAGTACTTGTTGTAAATAACATTATAATCTGTTTTTTTCCTCACAGATAAGATCCAATCATTTACAGCCTTTCTAAACATGGAAGACTTTTTACGCGTTACCCAGGCGATTCGCTGTGAAAAAGAGACAGGAACATCTATATTCAGGATTGGATAAAAAGAAGCATTGATTTTAGCGAGGTTCTCATCGGCAAAAGTGTATTTGAATTCCCCATCTTTCAACATCTTGATGATTTCGTCTGTAGATAAGCTACTGCTGAGGGTATCGATATAAATGGTACCCCCAATTTCATTAGAAAGACTGAGCACTCTTTCATAATATGAGGAGTTTCTACGAATGGATACAGTATCATCAATGAGCTGAATGGGGTCCGTAATCAGGTGAGACTGCAATTCACCTGATTTCATCTCCCGATAGCCCTGTGGAAACTTTTGCACAAGAACCTGGCGTGTCAGGTACAGGTATTCTGTAAAATCCACCTCCCATTTACGTTGGTTTGTAATTGTCATGCCATGGGCGATAAGGTCTACATCGCCTCTGTTGAGGACTTCAAATTCAGTATCAAGATCTGTTGAGATTACCAATTCCAGTTTTAAGTTAAGGTGATCTGCCAGGAGTTCCAACAACTCGTACTCAAAACCCATAGGCTCACCCTTATACAAGAAGTAGCTGGTGCTGCTGTAAATAATTAATGCTTTTAACACACCGTCCTTTCGGATGTCAAAAAGGTCTCTATCTACCGAGTTTTCAACAATCCAATTAATCACCGTGTCTGGAGCATTTTCTTCTTGCTGAGTAGCGATTGGTACTTTTAACTGATCAGTTGTTATGGTATCATTAGCAGATTCGCAATCGCATGGTTGAGAGGGCTGGCATGAATTTAAGACCAATGAAACCAGCAATAGCGGCAGGTATTGACTACGAAATCTGATGATCGCCATGTATGTTAAAGCTAACTTGAAATTCACCAAATTACCAAATCAGTTCTTTGTAGATGGGCGAAATAGCATTTGAAATGATAAGCAATAATTGTGCACATGTATCAGTCGGTAGCTATGCTCCACCTAAACATTTAGCCAAATTTATGTTGAACCTGTATCGTATTTCAGATAAGACAACAAGCTAGTGGTTCCAACTCCACAGAAATAGAAAAGCCCGGACTCATCCGGGCTATTTTAAAGTATCAGGTAATTCCTACCTTTTGCTGCTGTACCCATACCTCTAGTTCATGAAGATCTTTGGAAGATTTCCTCAGACTGTGTCGAAACTTCAGGTATTCCTTTCGAAAGATCTCAGGGTAATACATGACTTTGCTTAAAATAAGCTTGCTATATGCTAACTGACTCATCGCAATAAATTTTAAGATTTACTAAAAAACAGGATTAAAAGGTCACTTTACGTATTTTGTTATGCTGGATGGACCTACCACCCTGTAAGACAACAAAACGCTCCGTTACTGCAATTACGATTGCCTCTTTCATCGAAAACCTTTCATAATGATCGCGGTATAATAAGCTGACCTTTTTACCGAAAACATTACCCAGGATAATGGCGGCATTCAACTTTTGCTTGATCCGTTCAATTCGACTTGATTTATTTATTTTGTTTGAAGGAAACATACTATTTAAAGATATGTTTTGCCTCCATGAATTTTGATATGACATGGCTATTTGAATATTATGTTGACAATGAATTGTGAGGTTTTAGCACCTCACTTAAACCAATTGAAGATGAAAAGGCTCTTTATCAGTCAAATAGCTTTAATGAGCGATAGAGCAAGTAACGTTTTGATCTGGTAAATGTTGATTGATTCCCTAATACAGGAAGAAACATCCTGTTTTTGGAAACAAAAGATTGGCCAGGTATCTCCGGCTTCTTCCTTTGTTGTTCAACCATAAAATATCCAGAAGATGGAATGTATACAGTCTCAATGGTATCGAAAGATTCTACGGTTTCCGAAGCTGCTGTTGGAGACAAACAGATGGCTATGGAAAACAGTGTTAGCAGAACAATTCTGATTCCTCTGATTTCCATTTTCCCATTATCTGTTGACAAAATCATTGTATACTTATTTATGCTCAGCAATTAAATACGCTAATTGTTAATTCGGTGTTGCATTAATTTTTTTTATGAGTTACATAAGTAATCTAGTCACTGTTTTTTGTACTAGAAATAAAGTTAGATGGAGCAATGTTGTGTTCTTACATATGAGTCCACCTTCATAAAAACTTGCGGGTTATTAACCAGGGTAAGCTATGTCAATGACTATTGACAAAACTCGATTTCATGTGATACTTCAACCATTCAAATGATCTGATAAACGGTCCAGCGCGTCATCCCAAAACCTCTCATAATAAGAAAGCCAGTCTGTGACGAGTTTTAATTGTTTAGGATCGGCTTTACAAAAACGTTCTCTGCCGTGCGGTTCGATGTTTATTAAACCAGCGCTTTCAAGAGTCTTGATGTGTTTGGTTATTCCCTGGCGACTGATATCAAACTGCTCTGCAATCTGTGTAATGGGCAATGCAACGCTGGCCACTACGAGCGCATGAAAGATTTCACGTCTTGTAGGGTCAGCTATGGCTTTGAAGATACGGTCAATGTGCCGGCTCTGTTTGTTCATCATTCAAATACAGTGGTAATATATTTAAGCATGCATCCCATCCTTTATCAAAGTGTCCCATCATTTCTGCTGCCTGGTCACCAAATTTAGCTATTCCAGCATGAATAAGAATGAGTTTTGTTCCTTCAGCTACTTCTTCCAGGGTCCAGGTTACTGTTGTTGACATACCAGTACCTGCTACCTCCCAAGTGTATTTAAAAGTATATGGATCAATTTCTAATACACTTCCTTTTATTTGTGTGCTCCCATGTTCTTCGGTAGCTGTAAAGGTGTAGTGATACCCCACCTCTAATTTAATATCAGCGTGAATAAACCATTTTGAGATCTCTCCCGCTTGTGTAATCGCATTCCATACCTTGTCAATTGACTGAGTAAATACTTTTTCTTTGATGATTTTATCTTCCATAAGTTCAATGTTTATATGCAACTTTATGGTTGCAAGAATAAACATTAATTCTCATATATGCTACCTTTTGGTTGCATTTATGATAAATACTCCTGAAATTCTATGTAAAAACTTCTTATTATAATTGATCTATGTCACAATAGATTATTCATAATCAATATGTGGTCAGTGCTCCTTTCATTTCAGAACTTATTGCAGGCCTTTTAATTATCAATTCTTTGGTTGTATACCCGGCTGATATGGCTTTCATTACTTCCTGTATAGCAGGATCAAAGATCCGCTCTTTAAACTGTATCCCGATGGTTTGATATGCCAAATTTGCTTCATTCGGTATGATGTGATAATTAAGTGCTACTGACATTTCAACATCCTAAAGGTCAGAAGATGAAGCGGCAGCATCTGTCATTACCTTTTGAATTTTTAACTCCATCAGAATGACCGTTTGAACAATAGGTATTTTAAAATGAATTCCTTCACTTAAGACTTGATCCTGAACAGCTCCAAAGTTTTGGACTATACCTCTTTCCCCTGCCCCAACCTGAACCCATGGTTTAAATAGAAAAAGTAATATCACCACAATACCAGCGATAATAACATTCCTCCAGGGACCTTTCTCCCAAATATTTTTAATCTCACTCATTGTCTGATCAGCCATGGTTATTTGAATTTACTGCAAAATTGAAGCTTCTCTTGCCTTATCATGTTACATCACATGTGTCTATTGTTACACATATCACATGTCATGGCAGAGCGCAAAATAAACTTGTGGGTTTTATTAGTAAAGCGAGTTTTTTATTGAAGATTTAGGAATGAAAACCTGATTATTTATGCTTTAGTTAATCCTTACGATTAGTTGCTAGAAGCTAAGCACACTAGGCTTGTATCTTATCCAACAAGCGTACTTCTGTAATAAGCTGATTGATAAATAAAACGTATGGGTAAATTTTCTGCACTAGACTAATCAGTCCAGTATGCCTGATAAATGTGATCCAAAAATATTATGAAATCTCCTTAACCCTCCAAAGGTGCCCAATAGGTACAGGACCCCTGAGCCTCAACAGGGCCTTTGAATAAGGTACATGCACCACAGGTCTCCCCTTCTTTGGGTGGCAGGTAGAGCTTACAATTCTGACAGTTTTTCAAAGGTTCACTTGCCTGAGTCTGGTAAGCAAATTGTTTTCGTTTGGCTAATTCCGTTTCACTGACCTGAGAGAGGTCCTGACAGGAGGATAATTGATATTCCTTATCCTTCTTTTCTGCGGACGAACAGGCGCTGATAATCAAGTCCATACCTAACCAAGAACCAAAACACAATAAGCTCTGATGAATAAATTTTCGACGATGAGGTGTGAATTTCATGAGGTGCAATATCTAAAAATATTGTTACAAAAGGTAGCTAAGTCATATGATGTCTGCATTTCTCTATCAAAGGATTTGCCAGGTGCATAAATTTGACACTAGAAGTTTGATTGTCCTCAAATACACTATAGTCATATGATGACTGCGCTATGTTTCTTCTGTGATCCTCAGTGGCATGATCTTATAACTACCTGTTATAATAAAATTATGTATCAAAACCTTGTTTTTAAGCACAGTTCATTCTGAGCGGAATAGGGTAATCATAAATAATTAATTGGTACGTTCACCTATGCGTATTAAGTGCAAGAAAGCGGTAGCTAAAGATGTAGCAAAGAATCTCCTCATTGCTGTGGAGAAATATCAATAGCAACTACTCACGAGCATGAGATCCTTCGCTTTGCTCTAGGATGACGTGGAAGTTTTTTGTTTTGCCTACGCTGGAAGAACCTTCCAAGCTTCAAACAATAAACCAATAACCGTCTTTCAGAGCGGAATGGAGTGTCCATGAACAATTGGTAGGTTCGTTCACCTATGCGTATTAGGAGCAATAAAGCGGTAGCTAAAGATGTAGCGAAGAATCTCCTCATTGCTGTGGAGAAAAATCAATAGCAACTACTCACGAGCATGAGATCCTTCGCTTTGCTCTAGGATGACGATTGAGGTTTTGATTTGTTTTCGCAAGGAAAACCTTACAAACTCCAAACAATAAACCCAGTAACCGTCTTTCAGAGCGGAATAGGGTAATCATAAATAATTGGTAGGCCCGTTCACCTATGTGTATTAGGAACAAGAAAGTAGTAACTAAAGCTGTAGCGAAGAATCTCCTCATTGCTGTGGAGAAAAATCAATAGCAACTACTCACGAGCATGAGATCCTTCGCTTTGCTCTAGGATGACGATTGAAGTTTTGATTTTTTCGCAAGGAAAACCTTACAAACTCCAAACAATAAACCCAGTAACCGTCTTTCAGAGCGGAATAGGGTAATCATAAATAATTACTTGGTTCGTTCACCTATGCGTATTAAGTGCAAGAAAGCGGTAGCTAAAGATGTAGCGAAGAATCTCCTCATTGCTGTGGAGAAATATCAATAGCAACTACTCACGAGCATGAGTTCCTTCGCTTTGCTCTAGGATGACGTGAAAGTTTTTTGTTTTTATTTCGCAAGCTGGGCTCAACAACATCCGCCTGGAGAAGACACCAGCAATGGCAGTAGTTTAGATTTATAATTTACTGATAAAGAATACCTTAACTATGCTTTAATAAAGTAATAGTAACGACTTAATTTTTTCGACAGGACTGGCATCCTGATCTGCTATGCTTTTGACTTTTTCAGCTTGTGCTTCATGATTTTCCATTCCTTTCATAAATGCATCCAAAGTCGATTCAAGCAATTTATTATCAGTGGAAAATGGTGCTTTCTGAAGGACTTTCAAGAGTCCACTAACTTGTTCTACATCATTTCTGGCTGCAGCTATATAAGCATGGTTTTCAACGAAATCAGCTACTCCTCCCCTAAGCTCATTAAAGTAACCCCGTGAAATCAGTAGGTTAAAAAAGGTTTGTGATGAACCTATTTCTGAGCTCAATACTGCCCAAACATACCATTTGTTCTTCCCAAAGCGAAGAAGTATATCAGCCAGTGCTTTCTCCACTGCTTCCCCTTTATAGTTCCCAAGCGTTAAAGCAGCCTGAAATGCTACCCCGGCATCAGGATCTTGTGCCAATGGCAAGGCTAGTTCTAATCCATTTGCTTGTTTTTCTGCCAATACCAGGGCCTCTTTTCTAATTCCTGGCTCATGATCATTCAATGCACGTTGGACATCAGCTGTAATTAAGGCATTTAGGCCTTCCAGTGCATATAAGCTTCGAATTCGGACTTTTGGATTGTTACTTTGTTGGAACATGGATCTTAAGTTTCCAACAATACTTTTATCCTGTCTTTCCAATATCAGGCGCTGAGCCGTACTTCTATGCCAACCATTTGAATGACCAAGAAGCGCAACCAGTTCAGAACTACTAGCTTGTGATAACGTAACCTTGCTCAATCCAGCCTTTGTGTCTTTTGGCTGAATCCGATAGATCCGGCCCATGTCACTTCCATTCATAAAGTCCATCTCTTCTTTAAGGTCGTCAGGAATAGATAAGGGTGTTTCGATATGCTGCCGGTAATAGTCAAGCACGTAAAGCATCCCATCGGGTCCCTGAGCAAAGTTTGTCGGGCGAAACCAGGAATCGGTAGATGCCAGAAACTCCTGATCTTTCTCCATTTCACCTCGTTGAGCCACCAACGCCGGGCTGTCCGGGCTGGTTTTAAGTACATCTCTATGAATCAGGTTGCCAGCCACATCACCGGTAAAGACATTACCTACGTAAGCTGCACCAAAACCATTCCCATCATAGATGGTCCCTCCTGAAGCACCAGTAAAATGATCTTCTGCCCATTCTATCCGGTCCAGGTTACGCTCCTGGAAATCTGCATTTCTTCTATCGGTGCGCTCTGCCCTCCAGTATGGTGGTGGCGTCAGCTGAAACATCTCCAGCTCATGGTCAGAAATGTTTTCAGATGTTCTGAAGGAAGGCATAAAGACATGTCTGTTCCCATATTTCCATGGCATGATACTTTGCTGGATATGTAACGTATTTTGTGTGAAAAACCGATGACCATATTCATCCAGGTCCTGTCCAAACTGGCCTGAACCACTGATTTGTTCGAACACATTCCTATCCATTCTAAAGCGGAAGTCTGCCCCACTCATTTCAATTGAAGCTGCATCAGGGTCCATGGAGGAGCTTACCTCACCCGAACGGCCATTGTTAGACGCATAGATCCAATTGTCTGCGCCAAAGCGTAAACTGGTGATCTGTGCTTCAGAGTTGGCAGCAAAGAAGCCGCTAAACAAAACTTTGTTTACATCTGCTCTTCCATCTCCATCGGTGTCTTTTAAATACAGGATATTCGGTGCTGAAGTAACCAACAACCCACCGTCCCAGGGCAAAATACTGGTGGCTTCCATGAGCTTATCTGCGAATACTGTAGAAGCATCAACCCTGCCATCACCATCCTGGTCTTTAAGCAGTATGATCCGGCCATTTTCCATTCCTTCTTCCGGCCGGTAAGGGTAGTCATACATCTCTACGACGTAGGTATTCCCATCCGCATCAAATTCCATGCATACCGGATCTTTGACGAAGGGCTCTGCAGCAAAGAGCTGCATCTCAAAATCAGGATGAAGCTCAAAGCTCGACAGGGCTTCCTCAGGACTCAGTGAGTCAGCGTATTTCGAACAGCTGAAAGATGTAAGGATGGCAAGCCAAATTAATTGTTTTGATAAGATCTTCATAAGCGTATGGAAAAATAGTAAATTCTAAGGAATCATACTTCCTTTTCGCCAAGTCGGTGTCTACCAGACAAATTAATAGTCGTGTCAATTACTTCCGGCTGGCAAGATGTCTTAGCCTGGGTAAAATCAGCAGCGTCATTCAGAATAGAATTGCAAGAATCATGTTTGATAGAAAGCATTATTCATTCGGGATAGATCATGTAAATGGGTTAAATCAAATGTAGAATGAAGAATCTTATCCATACAGTGGGGCGATATCAATAGTGCTTACGAGCTGGAGATTCTTTCACTGCGTTCAGAATGAAGTGAATGTTTTCGGGTTGGTTTCGCTGGGGCAACTCAACAACTACCGTTTGGTGAAAACACCAGCCAGGGATAGTAAACATCAGATCACTACCTAAATTATTGGGAAATTTCAGTTTAATAATAAATCTTAGCTCTTGATGATAGATACTCCAGGATAGGATGAAGTTACCCTATGAATGTGGATATGCCGCTTCGGAAGCTTACTTTTCCAGTTTAAATGAACTATACTTAACTGTTGAAAAATTCTTCCAAATGAAATCAGTCAAAGAAAAGTTAAATGTCCTGCCCAGAAGAAAATTTCTTGGGCTTAGCGGAGCCCTCATCAGTGGTTTAAGTCTGCCCGCTTCTGCAAAGACACTCCTCTTCACTACAGAAGAACCTATCATTGATATCCATCAACATACCAATTATGTTGGCAGAAGCGCCGAACAGTTATTGACTCATCAGCGAGCGATGGGTATTACCCATACCATTCTATTACCTGCTGGCAGTCCCCAAAATATGGAGTCTACACATTTTGGAGAATCCAATGGCCTACAGGCAGAAGTATCAACGAATAAGGCCGCGTATCAAATAGCCAAAAAATATCCAAATGCATTTTCCTTTGGTGCCAATGAAGTTCCAGACCTGCCCAAGGCCATCCAAACCATTGAAAAATACTTGAAAAAGGGAGGTGTTGTCATCGGAGAACAAAAGTTTAATGTGAAATGTGATTCACCTGAAATGCAAAAAATCTACACTTTGGCTGAAGCATATGAGGTGCCGGTATTGATACATTGGCAGTTTGGAAGCTTTAATCACGGGTTAGAAAACTTCCATAAAATGTTAGAAAAGTATCCTAAAGTGAATTTTATTGGGCACGCGCAGACCTGGTGGGGCAATATAGATCAAAATCACTCCGACCAGACAGTCATGTATCCAAAAGGGAAAATAACACCCGGAGGTATCACGGACCGATTACTTAGCGACTATCCGAATATGTATGGTGACCTGTCAGCTGGATCCGGTCTTAATTCGATGACTCGTGATGAGGAACAGGCCAAAGGATTCCTCCAAAGACATCAGGATAAACTACTCTATGGAAGCGATTGTGCTGATAAGGACGGACTTGATCATACTAAATGTCAGGGCTATAAGACCATACAGACTGTGAGAAAACTAAGCACCACAAAAACAATAGAACGAAAGATTCTGTATGAAAATGCAAAGGCACTTTTTAAACTATAGGATACTTGAAGATTTACCTATTTTGCAAATGAACTAATTATCCGGATATTACCACCACAATATTCTTCTATTAATGAGTTCAAATGAGCAGATTTTCCAGTCGGAACATTGTCAGAGCTATAAGCAAATATTTATCAGTATTACAGTGAAAAGAGAGACCTATGCTACTCTTTATGCAAACTCCCTTGAAACGGCAATAAAAAGGCATATCCACCCCACAATTAGTGCCAAACCGCCTAACGGAGTAATTGCTCCCAACCACCTTATGCCAGACAGACACAGCACATAAAGCGATCCTGAAAATATGACCAGACCGGTGATCATTGAATATCCTGACAAATTAATCATGAAGGATGGGAACTTCATAGCAATCAATCCAATACCCAGTAATGCCAGGGTATGATAAAAATGATAAGAAACAGCTGTTTCAAAAGTGCCTGTCAAACCTGATTCAGCGAGCTTTTCTTTTAGTGCATGTGCACCAAAAGCTCCTAGTGAAACAGCGATCGCACCTGAAATAGCTGCAAATTGTAAGAAAAGCTTATGCATAGCTGCTAAATTACTAGCTGTTGTGTATTAAAGTCATTTGGTAAGCCAAAAGTTTCCTTCAAATATCAAAATACTTTCCCAAAAGGATCTTTGGAAATTTTTTAAGGGAATTGCCTCACCATTATTATTTTGGTGTACAGTATAATCTATAATCTAGTAAGCTTCTGATCTTGAATAGATAATAGATTTATCTTTGGATAACTCCTAATCAGAACACGTTGCCACAGAACCTGCATGAAAATTAGCCAAACTATCACATTGTCAGATGGAAGAATTCTGGAATATGCTGAATATGGTGATTCGGCAGGATATCCGGTCTGCTATTTTCATGGTGGACAAGAGAGCAGGCTTTCTTCCCAGTTTATGGATACCATCGCTAGAGAATTAGCCATTCGAATCATATCACCCGACAGGCCAGGTATTGGTATCTCAACTTTTCAACCAGACCGCCAGTTTATAGATTGGGGCCATGACATGAAGCAGCTTGCTGATGCCCTTAAGTTATCACAGTATTCCGTATTTGGACTTTCCGGAGGTGCTCCACATGTGCTATCCTGTATCTTGTCTGATTCCTCCAGAATCTCATGTGCATCGATCATTTCTGGTGCTGCCCCCTATCAGTACAAAGGTTCATTAAAAGGTATGTGGTTTCCTGTTAAGCTAATCCATTGGCTAGCTACCTGGAAAAATGACAAGCAATTGAGAAAGATCATAAAAGATGATTTTAAAAGCCTGACGAGCCATCCGGAAAAACGCATCAAGCAATTTCAGCGATTCCTGCCAAAGCCTGATAGAATACTTATGATCAAACAACCTGAACATGGTTGGGCTTTCATCGAAGGTAGCAAAGAGAGTTATCGACAGGGTATCGAAGCAGTTGTCCAGGAATGGAAATGCTACGTATCTGACTGGCAAATGAAATTGGATAACATTACCATACCCATCAATTTGTGGTATGGGTCTTCTGACAAAATGGCTCCTAAATACCGGGGTCAATACTATCAGCGTGAACTGCCAGATGCTAAACTCAATATTATTAAGAATGAAGGGCACTTTTCCTTAATCAGGAATCACCTGGAAGCAATATTGACAGAGCTAAAACCAACTTCACTATATAAGCTTACATAATTCAACACAATCGATTCTATTTATGTTCATATAACTTACTATAAAACAATTAGTTATATTTTAATAATTAAACCTATTATTTCAACATTTTGTTAAGTTCTAATAATGGTTTTTGGTACCTTAATAAATCCATTAAATAAGCTATTTGAAATGATTTAGACTCAAAATACTAATCCTCTAAAATCGCTTTGACCCTACCTACCTCTCCTGTCTCCTGTCGTACTTTGATGCCATGTGGATGGTTTGCTGACTTTGTGAGGATCTGTGAAACGGATCCTCGGGTGAGTTCACCAGTACGCTGATGATGCTTCTCCACGATGTCTACTTCTGTTCCTATCTGTATTTTACTGCGTTGGGTTCCTTCGCTCATGATTGAGATATAATATATTGAAGGATAATGCTAATCAATATTTGTTAATTCATTGAATCACCTTAACGAAATAATACAGAGTTTCTCGTTCAGACCTAATAAGCAATTTAAATACTAAAAATATTTCCCTCATTAATTTCTGTGTCTTGTCAGGCTCAATAAACTTATTTTGAGTCCTAGAGAATATTCAGGCAGAAATAATTGAGTTGTTCTTTTAGGTAACTTTAACATAAAAAATTGACATGTCTGATTCAAGCAATCATTATCTGGATAACCATTATATTCAACGAAGCAATTGGTTAAGAGCCGCCGTACTAGGCGCCAATGATGGCATTTTGTCCACTGCCAGCCTCGCCATTGGCATGGCTGCTGCCAGTGATCTGAGAGAGCCTATTGTGTTAGCCACGTTAGCGGGTCTTGTTGCCGGTTCACTGTCTATGGCTGCCGGTGAATATGTTTCTGTTAGTTCACAAACAGATATAGAAGACGCAGACATAGAACGGGAAAAGAAAGAGTTGGAAGATATGCCAGAACTTGAACTCCAACTACTAGCGAAGATATACGAGCAAAGAGGGCTAAAAAGTGAAACCGCCATGTTGGTAGCCCAAGAATTAACTGAGCAAGACCCTCTTGCCGCCCATGTGAGGGACGAGCTAGGGATTAACGAAACTAGCAAAGCAAATCCCATACAGGCTGCATTTGCCTCTGGTGCTGCATTCACTGTTGGCGGTGTATTGCCATTTTTAATAGTGATTTTTTCACCCTTGGCTCACATGGAGTATTCCCTCTACGGTTATGCTATAGTATGCTTGATTCTATTAGGTGCCCTGGCGGCTAAAGCAGGTGGTTCAAGCATCCACAAGGCGGTTATCAGGATTACTTTTTGGGGATCGGTAGCCATGGGCCTGACTGCACTAGTGGGTTGGTGGTTTGGGGTTAATCTTGGGTAGGGGATCAAACACATTTGTGATGACTATCCGTTCCAATTGTTTGAAATTATTTAATTCAGCTTCTTTTTTAGAAAGCCAGGCTTCATAGCTTTTCCAGTCTCTCCTAAGAAGTGAAAATGGCTAAATTTATTTTCACTTGATTGACCCTTAGCTAAGCAATTCACATCTTAGCCACTACTATGGTTCCTACATATAGATTTCTTAACTTGCTGATTTCCAATAGTATTTCATGAGTATATTCAATATCATAACGATTTTAATTATCCTTTCGGCGGTCTTTGCTTTTATCAATACGCGAATTCTGAAACTCCCTTTTACTATCGGTCTGATGATCATTGCCATTGTCTTTACTGTTGGTATTACCATTCTTGGCAGTTTTAACCATTATATTCTTGATGAAGCCCGGCTAATGATCCAATCCGTGGATTTTGAAACGGCGCTACTCGATATCATGCTGAGTTTCCTGTTGTTTGCAGGGGCACTGCATACCAAACTCGATGCACTCAAAAGACAGAAGGGTCCTATTGCCTTGTTTGCCACTATTGGAATCGTACTCTCTACTTTTTTGATTGGAGCGATGATGTACTATCTATTTATGGCTTTCAGCTATCCAATTGATTTTATCTATTGCCTGCTTTTTGGTGCGCTGATTTCCCCTACCGACCCCATTGCTGTATTGGGTATTTTAAAAGAGGCCAATGCCCCAAAAAAGCTTGAGACCAAAATTGTGGGTGAGTCACTTTTTAATGATGGTGTAGGTGTGGTGGTTTTCATTGTCATTTTTAAGGTTGCTGAACAAGGGCTGGATTCGATGAGTATTGGAGATGTAGGATTATTGTTTGTGACAGAAGTTGCTGGCGGACTCATCCTGGGCTTACTGGCGGGATGGATTGCTTTTCAATCGATGAAAGTCATTGATAATTATGAAACTGAGGTCATCATTACCCTGGCACTAGTCATGGGCATTTCTGCCATAGCCCATTACTTACATGTGTCCGGACCACTCGGTGTCGTAGTAGCAGGGATCTTTCTGGGCAATAAGGCCCCAACGATTGCCTGGTCTGAAAATACACATACGTATGTAGAGAAATTCTGGGAACTCATTGACGTCCTGCTTAATGCTGTTTTATTCGTGTTAATAGGACTTGAGTTACTGGTTGTTTCGATGAATGGGAAATATCTATTGTTTGGTCTTTTGGCGATACCTATTGCACTTTTAGCCAGATTCATCGCCCTCTCAGGACCCATAGCATTTTTTAAAAACCGACTAGACTTTATCCCAAAAACGAACCTGATCATGACCTGGGGAGGTATCCGTGGTGGTATATCGATTGCATTGGTTTTGTCTCTGGCACCACAAATGAATCGGGAGCTTTTCCTGACCATCACTTACGTGATTGTGGTCTTCTCGATTATCGCTCAGGGGTTAACTATCGGGCCTTTGGTAAAACGGGTTTTAAAGGTCTAGCGGTTAACAACCTTTTCAATTAGCTTGGTTTTAGGATCATATTATCCTCACAGTACTCTTTGGGTAATTTGACCAGGCGAGACTTCATTGCCATATAATCTTTTGCTTGTGAACTTTCTCTGTTCCCCTGGGTTCTTTCACAATGGAGATCTTTAAATCCTTATCTGCCAGAGCCTATTACAGTACTTACAGAAGAAAATTTGCCCATTATTATGATGTCTACTATACGAATACTGATAAGATTGACCGGATCATGATAGATAGTCTTCAAAAAGGGTTTAAACCGGAGGATGTGCTATCCACATTGGATCAGACCTGGAAAGATTGTATTCAAAGAGAAAAAGATTATCAGGACCATGATGGAGAGTCTATCACTTCCCATGAAGCCTATTTCGAATTGTACCTGCGCAATGTCCTTCGTAAGATCCTGGTATTTGATGAGTTTGATCGTGTGTTTTCAGTTGTGTAGTGGAGTAGTATTAGTCGGTGTAGCAATTTTACTAATAAGGTTTTTCTGATAATGAAAAGATCTATTTGGAATCCTCTTTATTTATCCATTTCCACCAGCCAAAGTTCTCTCCCATGCTCGACATCATATCTAAGGAGTAGTGCCACTTATTAAAGGCTGTAAAGAATAGTGATCCTTTGTATCCAATGGCATCACCCTAACCCTCCCTGAGATCCTCTACCAGGTAAGGAGTTTGGACTACTTTGCAGCTACTGAAAGTAATTGATACGATGAAAAAAACAGAAATTTCAAGTCTTTGGACACATCAGAACCAGATCGATGCCGTCAAAGTCCAAACGGATCGGGATTATGGTTAACAAGCCATTCGTTCCACTTGTTGATATCTTCACCTTCCCTGAATAGCCAATACGAGCCACCACCGGTTTGTAGGCGTAATGGTAAATTATCCTTTTTTGAAATCCATACGTTCAGATAATAACCATCACTTTCTTCTGGTGAATACATGCCTTCAATTGACACCGTCGGGTTATCCGGACGATCCATAAATTTCAGTTGCACTTTGTAAGTACTTACCTGTTCATTGAGAAAGTCAATCGCTTCCTCTCCCAAAACCTCTATGGCAACTTTATTGAAGACAGGCTTAATTGAGTGATCCCCTCCAAAAACAGACCCTTCATAATTCGTCAGATAAAGTTCATTCTGGTATCCGGATTTTAAATTCATGGCCGGAAGGGCCGCAAGCACAAAGGTATAATCTATAAGACCTTCCATACCGGCAAGTTTTCTTTCGAAAGACTCATCTTCTTCATCCACGAGTCCTACAGTCATTTGGTCTCCTTCATAGTTAAATGAAATCATGATATCACCGTTACTTCCGGGCCTGTGATGAGTCGATTTGACAAGGTTCCCCTGCTGATTAACAGTCATGTCTATCCAGAATCGGTCTGAATAATTAGCATCACCCGTGGTCCCAAATAAATCGTCAGGTTCCTTCTCCCCCTCTCTTTTTAGTTGTTCCTGATAGACAATCATTTCAGCAATGTCATCATCTTCGCCATAATAATATTTCATGATGCCTTCTGCATATGCTTGAGGATTATCTCCATCGATGTTTTTAACATTAAGTTCTTTCGCCTTACCCTTCCACCAATCAAGTGACTTTTCTTGAATGTCCCTCCAGTTTGTGAAAACATCATAGGTAAAATCAAAAAGCTTTTGGGCATTCTTTCCAGCTTTATCTTTCATCTCCTGATATTTTGCCTTCACCAGAAGATCCTTAATATTCGACTTTTTCTCAGTGATTGTATTTCCTTCAACAGTGAAGGAAAGTCCTTCAAGCCGGTTATTGATGAGCTTGAAACTTCTGAAATTATTCGGATTAACTGACAGTGACTGCGAAGCAGGAAGCTCATTTCTCCCGATAATGCGCTCAGGTACTTCATACTTAGGAGCATAAGTACAATATTGTAAGGCCTCACTGAGATCATTATAGTCTAAGATCAATGATGGTTCGTTGATTGTGTAGATCTTCGTACCCTCGATGGTCTTCTGCAGCATATCTTCAGTCAGGGTCATCCGGGAAATATCCGGATCTGCATCTTCTATAGGCGCAAGAATCACCTGATCATATCTGGATTCGCCTTCCCAGGACTTCACACGATAAATGTTGAATGTAATGTCTTCTTCAGATAAAGATTCAAACTCATAAATATCATAAGATTCAGGATCGAAATAGCCACTTCTGGTATCACTGCCTGCTGGCAATGGCACAAAATCCTCTGTTGCAGAAAACGCATATGAGGCTTTTTGATATGCCATTAATCCCACCTCTGGAAAGAAAAAGACATTATAAGGATCATTAGTCTCCTCATCTTTCACAACCAATGGAGAAGGTCTGGCTTCCACATGCAGCACCAGCTGGTAGGCATCATCATACTCAAGTATCGAATTGAAGTCCAGTTTATAATCATTCCCGGATTTATCTAAAGTATGCGTCATAATTGATAGGTCCGTTGAAACTATAGCTCTTCGGTAATCGCTGGAAAAATCCTCGTTACATTCAAACAAAGAAATACTCAAATGGTCTCGAAGGAAATTGTAGTTTCCCTCCTCATCAAATAACAGACTTAATGTCATCATGCTTCCAAGAGTACCTCTTCGAAATACTTCCTCTACCGTGATATCCAGGTAATCGGGAATAACCGGCGCCACCCCAAAAAGCGGAAAGTGAACGGAATGAGCATCTCCCTCATCTACCAAGAGTACTTCAGGAAAATAAATGATAATGGAACCAGAAGGGGTGATGAACTTCACAAAGTTGGGATCTGATTCATTGCCAAAAGAAAGATCTTTAGGAATCATTTCGGATGGAACCATTTCCGTAGCGTAGTCTTCAGCAGCCTCTTCAACTGCGACCTGACCAAAGGACGAAAATGAAAGAATAATTAATAAGGATAAAACGCAGGCAGAGGTAATCTTCATGAAATTGAGAAATTTAGTCTTGAAAGAAATAAAATGATGCTTCTTTGGGCATCTTCTTCAGGGTGTGATAATTAATTTTCGAAGCATAGGTCTTGTTAGCACTGTCCGTATAGATATCAGCATATTCATACTTGACCAGGTTCCACCCCTTCTTAAAATCCAGGTCATATGAGGTGACCTGATCATAGACATCTGTTTCTTTTTGTGTCAGCGTATAGCTTTTTACGATACACTCCCCTTTAACTGATGCAGGCTCTTCAAAATAATACCAATCAAGTACGTACCCTTTGCTGGCACTTCCTTGCTCATAAGAAAGGATCGCAGTGGCAAAATTCTTGCTATTCGAGGCTGCCATGTAGCCATACCGCTTTTTTTCTTTGAGGTCGACGATCATAAATGCATTCTGAGAAGTCAGATTGAGTAGCGGCTGATCTCCATTCTCTATTTGTACAGTGCTGTTTTCACAGTTCCCAAAAGCATCGGCTACCATTCTTAGACTGATAGAAAAACCACCTTGCTTATTATTTTCCATAGAAGCGGTCATCTGTTCCAGATAGTTAGTAGGTGGTTCAATTTGAAATGATCCGTTGGCGGATATTGAACCAATGATCTTTGGTTCCATCATTCCCACCATGATATCAGCATCCTGACCTACATAGTCATTTAGCTTGCCTTTGATTGTTTTCTGACCATAAACATTAACCGATGTAAACACATAAAAAAATAGGCATAGCATAATCAGGAGCAATGAGTATTGATTTTTTCCCATGGTTCAATATTTGTTGGAGGTGCTTAATTGAAGTGATTTGTGATTTATAGCACAAACCCTAAAATAGATTACCTGAGGATAAAAAAATTGTAAAAATCAGTCAGTCTCTCATCCTGCTAAGAAAAGTGCGTAAAAAACTGTCATTTGATCTCACAAAAGCCATTGGATTCATCCCAAGATACTTTTGAAAGTCATGTATGAAGTGTGCCTGATCAAAATATCCACAATTCAATGCAATCTGATTCAGTTTATCCTCTTTTTGTTCTACAAGAAGCTCGAGGATGTTGTTAAACTGGACAATTTTTGCAAAGTACTTCGGCGAAAGACCTACCTTTTTCAGAAATTCTCTCCTGAGTTTGCTTGAGGATATTTCCCGTGTTCGAATGACATCTTTGATTCTGATATTACCCTGATTAGCTATGAAGTCATATATAATGTCATCTATTATGCCACAGTCTACCTCAGGTTTTTCTTTTTGGATAATATAATTCGCCAGGATATTAATAATCTCGTCTTTATTATCATCAGGCTGGATTTGATTCAGGATTGCACTACAACCCGCTGCATCGACCTCATACAGATCCATGATATCATCAGTAAGTCTATCTGAAGGAGTTCCGAAAAGCTTGAAAAAACCCGTAGGCTTCAATTGAAATCCGATGAGACCAAAATCGGATTCGGGAATCAGGATTGGTGCTTCCGTCTTAAGCTGACCACCAATAAATATTTTTGGCTTATTGTCATATGTTCTGTCTTGAAACTTTACTGTGATTGGAGACCCGATAACATAACTGATAAATACCCCTCCAACGGGTGGTATGGAGATCTGATGTTCGATATCTGATGGAGCGTAGCCATAGAGTATCCGGTCTACATAGGTGCTGATTCGATGATCTGGTGGGTATTGTTCATAATGAATATCATCTCTCTGTTGGTCTGTGGTATTTAGCGGCATAAAAAATTAGATCAATTATAAAAACAACCAAAAACTTGTGCTTATGTTAATATCAAAGATCTAAACCCCATAGCTACTTAAAGGTAGTATACAATAGTATTAATGCGGATCGGAATTGAACCTGAAACATGTAATAGAAAATCTATTCCAGACATAAAGCACTTTGAAATGGCGAATCGCCGCCCGGACCCTTAACGTAATTTTGTTGAATCACCATAGCGCATCGCCTTCGGTAGGTCTATGGCGACCGATGGGTGCTGTCGGGCGCCGATTCGGTATCATGAACATAAGTGCCTCATTCTTTGGATTTTAGGCCTTCATCACGATTCCTCTTACATAATACAGGTTGAGTTACTGGTAGTTTTGATGAATAGGAGATACCTCCTGTTTGGTCTATTGCGATACCTATTGCACTGTTTTTCAGATTCATCAGCCCCTCAGGACCCTTAGCACTTTTAAAAACCGACTAGAATTCATCCTAAAAACAAACCTGATTATGACCTGTGGAGGTATCCGGGGCGGTATATCGATTGCATTGGCTTTGTCCCTGGTACCCAAGATGAATTGAGCGTTTTTCCTGACCATCACTTACATGATTGTGGTCTTCTCGATCATCGTTCAGGGATTGACGATAGGGTCATTAATCAGGAAAGTATTTTAAAGGTCAGGAGGAGAATGATTGACCAAGAGATCAGTTAACTGAACTTTGAGTTAAAGCTCTAGTTAAGTTGCAAAAATGCCTGTATAAAAAAATGCATCACCCGAGGTGATGCATTTTTTTATACAATTTTTGAATAGAAGCTAGCGCACTTCTATCCATTAAATTCCTTTCGGTTTATTACTCATTCGAACCGATATTTCCCTGAGCTACAATGGTCGGCAACTGATCAATCGCCAAGTGTACATTGATATATCCATCAATGGTTAAAATTTCGTCGTAAGTTAGCGCGGTTCCATCATCTAACGCTGCAACATTGGTTTTGCTCATTCCGGACGTACCATCAATATCGTTAAATGAGAAGATGATCCCTCCCCCTTCAGCAACGGAATTGGCATGAATGTGCGCAGGATGAGATCCATCTACAGGTGTATTTACCAATGAAATTAGAGCAAGTGCTTCACCATTTATTCTTTGAGAAAACGTAGCAGTACCGCTGATTCCAACAACATCTTTTTCAACCAGGTCATAAACCACAGACTCTCCCGTTAATTCATTTTGTCCAATATCGCCTTGCGCTACTATAGTAGACATTTGATCACTTGCCAAATGGACATTGATATATCCATCTAAACTTAAAATATCACTATAAGTAAGCGCCGTTCCATCATCTAGCGCTGCTACATTTGTTTTGCTCATTCCAGACGTGCCGTCAACAGGGTTGAATGAAAATAGTATACCACCTCCTTCTACGGCCGTATTGGCATGGATGTGTGCCGGATGAGTTCCACCTTCAGGTGTGTTGTCTAATGACAACATAGCAAGTGCCTCACCATTTACCCTTTCATAAAAAGTCGCAAAACCACTGATGCCAGCCACAGCACTTTCACTTAACTCATATGCTTTCATCTCTCCAGTCAATTCATTTTGCCCAATATCGCCTTGTGCTACGATAGTAGACATTTGATCACTTGCTAAATGGACATTAATGTATCCATCTAAACTTAAAACATCTTCGTAGGTAAGCGCTGCTCCATCATCTAAGGCTGCCACATTTGTTTCACTGATTCCGGTAGTGCCGTCTACAGCATTAAATGAGAATATGATCCCACCACCTTCTGCAGCACTGTTGGCATGTATATGAGCAGGATGAGATCCACCTTCTGGGGTATTATCTAGTGCCAATTCAGCAAGGGCTTCCCCGTTAGCTCTTTCCATAAAAGTTGCAATTCCGCTGATACCAACCACAGCACTTTCACCTAAATCATACTCCTTCGACTCTCCTGTTAGTTCATTTTGTCCGATGTCTCCCTGAGCAACAATTGTAGACATTTCATCACTTGCTAAGTGGACATTGATATATCCATCTATGGTCAGGATATCATCGTAAGTGAGCGCTGTACCGTCATCCAATGCGGAAATGTTCGTTTTGCTTATTCCGGATGTGCCATCTACCGGGTTAAATGAGAAGATGATACCTCCACCCTCTACTGCTGTATTGGCATGGATATGCGCAGGATGAGATCCACCATCAGGCGTATTTACTAACGAAATCTCGGCAAGTGCTTCACCATTTAGCCTCTCATAAAAAGTTGCTGATCCGTTAATGCCGTCGACAGCTTTGTCATCCAGTTCAAAGTCTTTTGATTCCCCTGTTAATTCATTTTGTCCAATGTCACCCTGGGCGACGATTGTACTTATCTCAGTGGCACTTAAATGCACATTGATATACCCGTCAAATGCTAAAAGCTCAGTAAATGAGATCGGTGTACCATCATTTAACACACTGACTACAGTTGTACTCATTCCGGTAGACCCGTCTACCTCGTTGAGGGTAAGGACAATGTCTCCACCTTCAACTGCTGTATTTGCGTGGATGTGTGCTGGGTGCATCCCCCCATCAGGTGTACCACTAAGGTCCAAAATAATTTCCACTGTTCCGTCAGAAAGTTCTGTGAACGTAGCACTCCCAGAAATACCTGGATCAACTACAGATCCTAGTGCGTAGTCTTTAGAATTTTCTGTTGGCATAATGTCCTCACCTTCGTCATCATTACAACTCATCAACGTGACAAATCCCATCAGTGCGATAAAAACATTTATCTGTTTTAAAGTATTACTTGCTTTTTTCATGAAATATTTATTAATGTTTCTCTAAGAACTTAAGCATGTCATTTTTGTTTAACTTATTTCAATAAACATCACACGATAATGTTAACGGATGTCAATTACTGCTTGAATGATTGATAAGTAAAAACAAGTAAGTTTTGTCGATAACGTTTATTAAGACTATTCAGGCATTCCAGTATAACATTTGAACGCTACTCCCGAACTATTAAGATTAGTATTTTAAAAATCCTTTAAATCAAGACCTTTTGTATAATTATAACCTATCTCAAAAAGTTCGTCGGCATGGGTGGTATCAAGAATATCAAACTTTTCAAGTCCCTCAGGCTCAATGAAAAGGTCTGCCTTTTTCTTTACATGTTCAATTTGACTATTTACACTTAGCTGAAACGTTCGTGCGGCAACCTTCACCAGGTTATCTACCTCTTTGACCTCCTGAATAGGGCTAATGCTGATCGCAATGATTTTATTACAACAATCCATGAGTGGATGAATAGGCAAATTATCAAGAAGCCCACCATCTACATATGCCTCACCCTCGATTTCAACTGGTGAAAACAAGACAGGGATGGAAGCAGAAGCAGTAATAAATGGAATCAAATCTCCTGTATTCTGATAAACGACTTTACCCTTTTTTAAATCCGTTACCGTTGCATAAAAAGGTAATTTCAGTTCTTCAAAAGTAGAAGCATCGATGTGGTCATTTAGGATTTTCCGTAGGTTTTCTAAACTTAGCAATCCATTCACTGGCAACACTACCTTTGCGTAATCAGTGATTTTATTTTCCTTCATCAATTTCATGGTCTCAGCAGGGGATTTTCCGGCAGCTATAAAAACGCCTACCATGCTACCGGCACTAACTCCAGATATGATGTCTGGTTTTATCCCACTTTCCTCCAACGCTTTCAACACCCCTAAATGAGCAAACCCACGAGCTCCGCCGCCGCCCAGGGCCACGCCTATGTTGTATTTATTTTTTGCCATGACGTACTAAACACCGTCTATTTTAAAGGTTTTAAGAAAATTAGTAATTGAAGAAGTACACCAATAAAGATCAAAACGCCAATCTCAATCTTTGCAATCAGATTGCTGGAATTGATGGTCTGATTTGAAAAGATAAGTGCTCGCTTTCCTTCTTTGATTTGGATTGCAGATAATGCATCTAAGTGCCGAAAAATGTCGGAATAATAATTTTCAGTGCTATTCATCAAGTGCAACTCCTCATTGACAGATTCCTCCTTACCAAATTTCTTTTCATGTTCAAATAGCTTATCAATACGGTTTCCAAGAGAATTAAAGTGTCGGGATTCCATCTCAGTCAGCTTAGTGCCTGAATATTTATCTAGCAAAGAATGAATAGAGTCATTGGCAATCTGATTAACCTTAGCCGCATATGCTAAATCTCCCGTTTGAAGTACATTTTGTTTAAGTACTAATTGACGCGAAATGCAATAGATGTAATTTTTGGCCATTAGCCGGTCCTCATAGATGGAAGTCATGTTCTTTTGAACAACGTCAAAATGATGCTTATCAATCATGTTTGTAGCAAGGATCAATAAAAATACGATTACCAGAGCAGCTCCTGCCCGTATTCGCTGCTCAAAACTCAATTTCCATCCCATATCAATTACCATTTAACTATTCATGTTTTCCAAATATATAACGCAATCGTGATTTTACGGTTCTACCCAGCTTATTGGTGTTTGATCTATCAGGTAAGATTAGTCAATTGTTTCGGTTCTAGGATTTCTTCTGAAGAACAATACCCATTTTAATTTATTTGCGTCATATCGAGACTGGGTTGACCCATGGTTGACTTCTTTGAAACCTACCAATAGCAAGGATATGATGGGTCAGATAGTAAGAATAGGTAATTACAAATAATTACCTACTCCCCAAATGCTTTAAACATTTCCTTCAATGTTCGGTGTAAAATAGTAGCTGTTTCAGGCCCAAGGGAGTTTTCTTCCCCATAAGGAGAATTGTCACGTCCATAGCCAAAGGGTGCTTCAACATCCCACTGTGTTTTTGGGATAATATATCCAATTTCATCGTTGGCTAGTCCAAATACAAACTTATATTTTCCGGGCATCATTTCCCTGATTGGTGGTACTTCAGCGATTGGTATGCCTGCATAATCTCCTTCAGGTGGTGCTTCTACCCCACCATTCACCAATTCCGGATAGATCTCACCTGGTATGGCAACAAATGAGAGTGGTCCTATCTTACCAATGGCTAGTTCAGATCTTGTATTCATCCAACCTACAGTTCCCCGGTCTATGACACCCAGTAGTGCCGCTAATTTAAATATGGTATTGTCAATGGGTAATTCTATTGTTTTTACCAACAACGATATGGATGATGAATCAATGGTTTCAACTGGGTTATCCATGGCTTCCAAGATCAATTGTGACAAATGCTTACCCTGAGCCTCAGCCTTTTCAAAAGATGGTTCAGCAAATTCTTCACCAGTAAAAGGATCTATGATTGTCAATGATGGATGGGTACACATCAACCCGCCAATGGCTGCACTCACGTATACAGATACACCCCCCACGCCTTCATGTATCAGACTGTCACTGGAATACACACCACTTTCAACGCCCTCCCTGACGTAATGTGGAAAATCAGAAGAAATCAATAAGTTCCTGCTCCATAAGGTTTCGGGATGATTACCCCATGAGATCAAAGTACCCAGGGTGTTTGCTGTTTCCTTATCTATAGCTCTAATCATGCGAAGTCCTGAGTCAAAGACCTGAGGATCACGGGTATCTTTTACCAAACCAAGGGCTCCTGTGAGATCCTGTGATATCTCCAGTTTTGCCGGACGAAGTTCACTCACAGCAGTTACAATGGAATGGACCACCTGTTCTTTTACATATTCCAGGTATGCTTCATTTACTCCACTGTTGAAAGGATTTTCTCCCCATATCCCCATCATATCAGGCCCCTCATGAGTATGTGTAGAAGACATGATGGTATATGTCACACCTACCTCTTCAGGAATCATTTTCCGGATATCTACAACGTTATTGTGCATAAAACCCACGAAATCCAATGATACAATTGCCAGACGTGTTGTGCCATCATCTATAATCATAGTGCGAGCCCAGATATCATCATGGATGCCATTGGCTGGTTTACTGTTGCTAAATCCAGCAATCCAAACTGGATCAAATTTACCGTTTCCATTAAGGTCGGTATAGGTATCTCCCTTATCTGGATTATACTTTGCATTGCCATCTTTATCCTCCCAACGATCAGGTACCTCTGGTGTCAAAGGAGTAGCTGCAAACCCTATTTTCAATGCAGAAGGTGAACCAGACATAATATTCATGTCCGCCAGATAGCCTGGGTGTGAGTCTTTCAAATTAGAAAACCCAAGGCCAATTGCTATGAAAAGCAATATCAATAATACAAACCCGCTAATCTTTAATATTTTTTTCATTAATAGTATTTTAATACCTCTGGCAAAAGTACAAATATGATTCCACTAATTGATTTCGTATCTACCCAAAATAAAGTTTTAAATAAGCATAATTTTTCATTTACTAATTTGACTAAAGCGAAGTACAACGCCCTTTATGTTCCATGGAGGCACTTACAATATCATTTACACTAGATTTGCAGGTCAAGACACAAAACAGAAAGTGAACACCCCTATTTAGAATAAAAGCTACCTGCTCAAAAAGAAACTCCAAGCACAAAAACAGGAACAATAAATGATTCTATGTTATTTTAGGCTTTACGTTTGATCGTCACCAATCATGGGATCACCTCCAGCTAAAAAACTTAAAAAAAGCATTATCACCTGGGCCGCCATACTCCTCGTGATTAGCCTGGTAATACTTGGCTTGCTACGATTAGGCGTGTATTACTCCAGTGATATTCTTTATCAATTGGTAAAAAACGAAACTAATGGCTTTTACCAAATCTCCTACGAAGAAATAGATATCGACTTATGGAATAAGGCCATAAAATTAAAAAAGGTGACCTTAAAACCAGATTCAAGCAAAGAATATCCTACTAACAGTCTTAACAACCTTTATGATTTAGAACTTTCCGGGCTGAATATTCAGCTTAAATCTATCACTAGCATATATATGAAACGCCAGTTAGTTATAGAGAATGTTAGAATCATCGATCCACAAATACACGTCACCAGAAAAGACAATGTGCCAGATGAAAGTTTTAGTTTGCAAACGGGAAATTTATACAAAGAGATTGCAGCGTATTTGAGAGTACTTCGTATTGATCTATTTAAGATTGATAACGGGAAATTCACCCACTCACCCAGTGAATTAGGTTTGGGTAATATTGATCTATTCGTAAGGAATATATTAATTGATTCAGCCTCCAGGCCTGACCAGCGTTTCTATTCTGAAAACATAGAATTGGAAATACATAATCAGTCTTTTAAGCTAGGTGACAGTATTCATCAATTAAGTTTTGATCGCTTTTTATTGTCAACAGCTGATTCTGTTTTGACATTTGAAAACCTGACGTTAAAACCGATTTCGGAAACAGATCGAACATTAAATAAATTAGATGATAAAATGATTTATGACATCAGCATTCCTGAATTAAAACTGAAAGGTGTTGATTATTTTTCTGCATACCGACTTAATCACCTTGAAATGGAGGAGCTTTCTTTAACCGATTCCTATATATCTCTCGAAGAACACTCAGACTCCAATGTAAAAAAAAGGTCAATAACAGACAACTCATTGCTTAAACAACTCATTAATGTTTTTGATGAAGTAAAAATCGGTAAGATGAGGTTCATCAATACGCAATTGGAGCTTAAAACCAATGATGATTATAACCACAATTATCAACATGTTCAGACTAAAAGAGCAGACATCGTATTATACAATATCCTTTTAGATAGTACCAATCACCAATTTGATCGCAGTAAGAAATATTTTAATGACGTAGACATAATAATAAAGGACTATAGATCATACCTACCGGATAGCATCCACACCATTCAATTTGATTTGCTCCAGTTAAGCTCATTCGATTCTACATTACGTTTTGAGAATTTTAACATTTCAAACCAAGGAATAATAAATGACGCAGATATGTATTTGTCTATAAACTTACCAATGGTTCATTTCAAAGGACTTAATTATCTGGATATATTACTGCGTAAGCAATTGATTATTAGAGAAATGCGTCTTCAAAATCCAGATATTGTTTTTGAAAGTAATTCGGCGTATTTGGGACAGATGGATTATTCCCCGGACAGCCTTTATTCGATAATAGCCGATTATTTCAAAGTTGTCGGTATAAAGAAATTACTGCTTGACCAAGGTTCCTTTTCAATCAACAAACAGCTCAGTTTTGGACAAGCCGACTTCATGATTTCCAATTTTAACATACCCGGTGATTCCAATTCCTGGTACGATGTTCTGGATGATATGTCCTTTGATATTCATGATATGGTCATGCACAATGAAAAAATACAATTGGAGGCTGATCATTTAGTCGTGGATAGCCTAAGAGGTAAATTAGTATTTGATCAATTAAGCATTGATTACCTGGATTCTAGTACCACTTTATCTGGAAACCTATCAAACCTTACCATTACAGGAATTGATATAGATCACATGTCTGCTGGAAATCATCTGGCTTTTGATACGATCAGCATGATCAACCCTCAAGTTGATGTGGTCATTTATAAACCTAAAAGTGATCGGATAATTAATGATTTTTCAGTCGATAAATTTATTGAAATTGTTAACGGAAAGATTCATGTTAAAAATTATGATAGCACTGAAATTGAGTTTAATAAATTTAATACCAACCTAACCATGAGTGCCAATAAAAACATCCAGTATGGAACTGCAGAAAGTATAAGTATTACTTCACCCATATTATCCCATAAGCTCTATATCAGTCAGTTAAAGATTTCAAAGGAGCAAATATTGACAATTAACAACATCGTTGTAGAAAGTCTAATAGATAGACCTATACAAAAGATTCAAATGAATGGCCAGCTACCCGGTGTTACACTTTATGGTTTGGATCAAAATATGTTTTGGTCGGATCATAAAATTGTTGGAGACAGCCTGATTTTAAAAACACCAAATCTAAACCTGAGTATTAATGATGTTGATAAGGGAATGATTACATCTGACTCTTTTGGAATTCAACTTCAAAAAGTAATTTTGGATACAGGTCGATTGACAATTTCAGGTATTGAGAAGTCAGCAATTCATAGCATGAATATGCTGGAAATATCAGCCACACTTGAAGGTTTTGAATTTCCTCAGCATGCAATGTCAAGTGCGGATCACCTACTATTTGCGGAAGATCTAGCACTTCACGTAAAGGATTTTGAAATCGTAACGACCATTGGTGACAACCTCAGCATCAGTGAGCTTACCTTCCATAAAATAGATGGGCTTCTTGACTTTGACTCTTTGCGTTATGATCAGGCAAATAGCACCACTTCAGCTCTCCTGCCTAATACTAAGATTATTGGACTTGATCTTCATGCTTATCTAAGCAATCAACGTATCATTCTGGACAGTATTCAGGTTACAGCACCATATGTAATGCTGGATATAAATTCCCTGAATGTGGACAGCGAGCATCCAATAAAAGCTCTTCCAGCACCTATTAAATTTAACTATCTTTCTTCAAAAGGCATAGAATTCAAGTTCGTTGACCACCTGAATAAAACAAACTATTCCATGCACAAGGGAAATATTGAGATTGACGAATTCTCTGCTAAAAATGAAATACATTGGAATCAGTTTTTTGGTTATGCTCAACAAGCAACCATAAGTGGTGAAAACCTAGTAGTTCCTTTAGGTAGCGATTATCAGCTTAGCATTGATAAATACCTATTGCAACATCCAAAAAACATGTTATCGTTGGATAGGATCAACCTTTCTTCGAATTATTCAGCAACAGCATATAGCAGTCAGCTAGCTTTTCAAAAGGACTGGTTTGATGTAAATGTTGATGATATCACAGTAAGCGGCCTGGATTTTAAAAGGTTTTTGGAAAAGAAGGAGTTCCAAACGAAGAAAATAACGGTGGAAGGATTAGACGCTTTGGTTTTAAGGGATAAGACTGTTCCATTTGATTCTTTAGCTGTTAAAGCTCTTCCTCAAAGCATGTTGCTTAACACAAACGCCTGGATATATATTGATACGGTATATGTAAAGGGAAACATCAAACATCAACTGATACCTGAAAATAACGATGAACTGGCAGAAATAAGTTTCAATAGACTTGATGCTTCATTATTCAACATTACTACCGTAGATAGTATGGCCAACAAGCCTATGCATTTGGTTTCCACAGGACAACTCGCAGATACAGCACATTTTGAGATTAGGGTAGTCTTCGATATGCAAGATCCAAAGGATAGATTTTCTCTCAATGGACAGATAGATCAAATGCAACTGGGTGCACTAAATAAACTGCTCCGCCCCTTAGCCAACATCAACATCAAAGAAGGATATGCGGAAAGAATAAATTTTAATATGAAAGCCAACAAAGAAGTTGCAACAGGTGAAATGCAATTTCGATATGACGATTTAAAGATTCAAATACTCAACCCTGAAACAAACGACATGTCGGGGCTAAATCAAGGCATTAAAACCTTCTTTGCCAATACCTTTGTTGTAAAAAGTAAAAACCCCAGCTTTATCATTTTAAGACCCGGTGTCATATTTCATGAAAGAGACTCCTCCCGTGCAATTTTTCATTATTGGGGAGAGGCTTTGCTTAGTGGAGCAGTAAGTAGCATTGGTATCAATAAGAGTAAAAAGGAGGAAAAAAGGTACGATAAAGAAATTGAAGAAAAGGAAAGATAAAATACCTGCATCTGTTATGCTTCAATACTGCCAATTAAACTACTTGCCTATTATGTGTCTTGCGTAATGCGTGATTCTGAGTATAAATCATATATCGCCACGAGTATTTCTTCCATGCTAAGATGACTTTTATAATCGGCTAAGTCATCCCTGGTACTTACAAAAGCAGGCTGATATTCCTCATCAAAAGTATTCCAAATTACCAGTAGGTAATGATAGCCCAGATTACTGCTCCTACCCTTTTCAAGCCATGAATCAAATGTTTCTTCGCCCAATGATTTGCCATATAATGCTTTAAACATCCTAAGCTTTTTTTTGGCTATGATAGTTGATTTTTAAACCATGACCTGAGCTTAACTTCGTATTTTTTTTCATGGATCAGGACAGGTGCGTATAATTTCTTTATAGCTGCATCCAGGTGAGTAAAGTTAGACTGGGAAATATGCAGTGGAATTTTATAGAGTTTTGGGCTTTTCTTGTCGAAAGGACAAGCTACCTTAGACTGATACAAATAAGGGATCAGTGTGGCTGAACAACTTAATGCAATTCGATCCACCTCATGCTCCTGAAATAGGTCAGTGAGTGTACCATTAATATTTTCAAAAAATGCGGTAGTTCCAGCCAGTCTCACCCGTGAACCTGCCTTCGATTTACCTCGCTTTTTCAGGTACTTGATCTGACTGAACCCTTGTTTTCTTCTCGTCATGTATGCTGAGAAAGTGGTGTGGTAGACATTCTCTTTTCCTTCCATCACAATAATAGCTGCATTACCGGATGTTATGCTTAGATATAAGCTGCAAGCATCCTTTTTAAGGATTGATAAGTCTTCTCGCAACGATAGATGGAGAGGTAAGCGGATAGTTCCCATCGTTTCATGAATTTCATCTGATAAAATGACCTGATGCTTCTTTATGTCATAAAAGTAGTTGGGGACCTGACTTCTGACTGCCTCAAAAAGACGATCCATATTTTGATGATATAGATTTATTTGGAGTTGACGCATGAGGGAATGTATTGTTCCTTAATATCAGGTCATTTACATAGCATATCCAGATGATCTATCATGCGCTTAGCAATGATATTGATCATTCTTTTATTACTCTGGTTTTTTATTGTGATATATTGAAGATACTCTGCTACTGTTAATTGACCCAAAACTACGCCACGTAATTCACTTCTAAAATTAGAATCTTGTCGAAAAACACTTTCGAGATAGTTGACCTGTTTTTCTTTACTCAGGCCACTTAAAGGATTTTTTTTAGTTTTCAGGTAGTCCCTCAGGTATTCGATGAACAGGTCATGCTTCATCTTAATGATTGGGCGTATCGTATCATTCTGAAAAATTTCCTCTGGACTCATATCTGCAGTCATTTTAATAGAAGGAATATTTGGTCTTATTTGATTTACAGGCATAGTGGACAAACATCAAAAGGACTAACCTTGTTTAGGTTTCTCGATTGGGCATTCAAATGCCTAAAGATCTGATCCTTCTTTTGTTCTTGTTCGTCTTTTCAACTTATTGATGCGGTCTTGATAATATATTCTCAGTTCATCTATGAAGGTTGTGGGGTCTTCATAGGTGGTTAATACGTGGTAAGTATGTCGGGATTTCAGATTGTTAAGGTTCTCTTCAAGTTGTATTTTCCTCTTGATCAAATAAGCATCTGGTGAAGCTGTCAACTTTTTTTTATGGACAGTGCTTACAGTATTCATCGGGAGATTTTCATGATAAAACAGATGTGCATGATAAGCTTTTAAAGTGGCAAGGTCTTCCTGCTTATAAATCTCTACCAAACGGGTAGTCAAAGCTGTAGCCAGTGCTATTTTATCATCCTTCATAGAAAAATTATCAGGATGGACATAAAGCATGGCTTCTCTGTATAGTCGTTTTTTTTCTTTGAGATCGAATTCGTTAATCTTTTTAGCTTTCGATGACTGCGCTTGAACCGTAAGGTTGGCAGGCGCTACATGCCTTTTCCCCTTTTTCTTTTGTTCCAGCCTCTTTAATTTTTTCTCCTGCTTTTGGTTCTTAAATAATACGGATAGCTCTTGTACTTCGATAATTGCAGCTGTCAACTGAGACCGCAATGAAGCTTCAAATACATCAACTTCTTTACTAATGTCAGCTAATTCCTTTTGGAGTGCTGCGATATCTTCATTCAAAGAAACATATTTAGCATCCTCCTTTTTAGTACTTATTAGCTGCCCGTGTTTCATATCGCAAAGGTTATTTATTTTTCTACTCAATCGATAAACTTCTCTTAGTTATAAATGGACGGCTTCACTCATTTATCATGCTGTTCATCAGTTATCTTAATTTTTATAGATGGGAAATCAAATGTCATTATTAACTTAACCACATGGATAAAGAGATGATGAACAAATTAGAAGAGGTTCGCTCGCTCTTGTTAGAACCGGAAGCATTTAACAAACTGGTTGCAAAATACGAGGTAGACCCTAGTGAGGAGAATCTTAGAGAAGTGATAGACCTGGTGACTATTGAACTTGCAAAAGGTCGCCTCAAAGGTTTGGATAATCAATCAAAATAATCGCAATAATATACACTGTGTGCAAATTGGAAGGATCTGCCCAGTAGTCATTCAAGCACTTCAAAACCTACCAAGGTAAAGTCATCACTGAAGGCTTTTTTAGCACTGTACTCAAGTCCAAACAATTTAATGCGTGCTAAAAGATCCTCAATTGGAAGATGTGCATTATTCATAAGAAAAGAAGTGAAGGCATCCCTGTCAATCATTTCCTCATCTTCATTTCTAACTTCGAGAATTGCATCAGTATAAAGGAGTAATTTATCACCAATCTCCAGTTGTAATTTTGATTCTGAATAAGTAACAGCGTCCTTGCTAAATGCACCGACTAATGGACTTTCAGCTTTTAAGGGGATTACTTTATCTAAACCGGGTCTTAACACGTATCCTTCCGGATGACCTGCCTGGGTGTAGGTCAGTATTTTATTATTCGAATCATAGACAACATAAAACATTGTCACAAAAGACCCCCTTGGCATTTTATTGTAAAGCTTTTCGTTGGTATTGGCAACTACCTGAGCAGTTGAATCAGAATGTAGTGATGAACTTTTAAATGCGAATGAAGTCATGAAAGTCAGCAAGGCTGCCTGTATACCATGGCCAGTGACATCTGCTATAAGGATACCATAGACCCCATTATTTATCTCGGAAACGTCATAAAAATCTCCTCCAATCTGACTCATGGGTTCATATATAGCAGAGAATCGGATTTTTGGGGTTTCTGGAAATAAAAGTGGCAGGATAAAATGCTGAACCCTTCTCGCCTGCTCAAGCTCGTAATTAATTTTATCCTGAAACATTGCCAACTCTTTATTGGCTGCCTGCAGCTCTTTTTGTGTTTCTCGTAATTCAGTGATATCTGACTGCACGCCCACATAGTGGGTCGTGGTACCCTTATCATCTTTGAGTGGAGTAATAGATAGTCTATTCCAAAAAGGGGTGCCGTCTTTTTTATAGTTCAGTAATTCAACAGTCGTCTCTTCACCTTTTTTGATCGCTTCTCTAAGAGCATCTATAGGAGCTGGATCAGTGTCATCACCTTGTAGAAAACGACAATTCTTTCCAATAACATCTTCTTTGCTATATCCTGTTAACCGCTCAAAACCATCGTTCACAAAAATAAGTGGTCTATCTGGCTCAGCCATTGAGCTAATAGTGATTCCCTCATTGGCTGTATTTGTTGCTTTGATCAACAAATCGTCATATGCCTTAATTGAAATAATTTCTTTAGATCCCTGGGTCATCGACAAACGAAGGTACATCCAATATCCAAACTGAAAAACTTCTTTTCACAGTTTTTGAGGAACCTGAGACCTTATTTCATCATTATAAAAATGCCATAGACACGGTAATTCATATGATATCCCAGCTCGGAAGCTGAGCAACTTTTAGTCACCTCTTAACTATCCATATTATATCATACGATTTCTATAAAATCAGACAGATATTATTTATGCGATCAAAACAATTACTATAGTTTTGCCGTTTCTTCGAGGCAATCCATTAATAATTATGTTAAGAAAAATTTTAGGCATTGTGATTGGCATATGCTTTCTCGCAATAGCCATTTACTTTGCAGATTCACTGATTAGTTCCAATCAACGTCCGCAACGCGAAGTTCCTCAAGTAGTCAAAACAGTATATACCCAATCTGTGATCAATGGTGAAGTACCAATTATTGTACAGGCAAGTGGTAATTTGGTCGCTTCCAGAAAAGTCGAATTATTTTCTGAAGTTCAGGGAATCTTAGTAGAATCTGGTACTCCTTTTAAAACAGGGCAAAAATTCAGCAAGGGGGATATACTATTGAGGGTAAACAGTCAAGAGTTTTATACCAGTCTGCTTGCGCAAAGAAGTGCGTTATATGACTTAATTGCTGCTATGATGCCTGACCTTAAATTTGATTATCCTGAAGCATTTGATAAGTGGAATAAGTATTTGAAAGCATTTGATCTCAATGAAAATATTAAGCCGCTACCAGAACCTAAGAGTGACAAAGAACAATTTTTTATTACTGGAAAACAGATTATCACTACTTTTTTTAATGTTAAAAACCTTGAAGAGCGATATAAGAAACATTTAATTCGAGCACCTTTCGATGGAGTTCTAACTGAGTCTTTGGTAAATGCAGGCACACTTATCAGAACCGGACAAATGCTTGGTGAGTTTATTTCTCAAGAAAATTTTGAACTGGAAGTATCGGTCAACGCAGAGTATCTTGAAATCATGAATGTAGGGAAGCAAGTCAAGCTAACCGACCTAAACAATCAGAAAGAATGGATAGGTACTGTAAAAAGAGTCAATGGTCGTATTGATCAGGAAACTCAAACAGTGCTCGTGTATATTGGTGTAAGCGGTAAGGGATTGGTTGAAGGTATGTATATGGAAGCAAAAATTGCGGCAAAACCACAAAGCAACGCCATTGAAATATCACGTGATTTACTTCTAAATGAAAAGGAAATTTTCATTGTAGAAAATGAGAAGTTGGTAGTAAAGGAAATCAAACCTGTTTACAACACCAATACTACAGTAATTGTAAAAGGGTTGAAGAACGGTACACAGATCATTAATAAAGCTGTGGCTGGAGGTTATGCAGGTATGCCTGTAAAAATGGTTTCAGATCTATCTATCAATAATTAATAAGCCATGAGGCAAATCATTGCGTACTTCATCAAATACTCAGTTGCTGTCAACATCTTAATGATCGCTGTTGTGGTTTTTGGCTTTATTGGGATGTCAAAAATGAAGTCATCTTTCTTTCCACTAACGGATTCGAAGATCATTAACATCTCTGTAACCTACCCGGGAGCATCACCCTTTGAAATAGAACAAGGAATAATACTTAAATTGGAAGACAATCTAAAGGGAATTGTCGGGATAGACCGCGTGATCTCTACAAGCAAAGAAAACGCTGGTTTGGTTAGCGTAGAAATTGAGAAGGGTCAGGACATTGACCTCATGATTCAGGAAGTGAAAAATGCCGTTGATCGGGTACCCTCCTTCCCTACCGGAATGGAACCAATCGTGGTGAGTGATCAGGAAAGCATCCGGTCAACGATTTCGTTTGCCTTGAGTGGAGAAAATGTAGCGTTAAAGACACTAAAAGGAATCGCCAGGGGAATTGAAAATGATTTGAGAGCTATGGAAGGCATTTCTCAGGTAGCATTATCTGGATTTCCTGATGAAGAAATAGAAATAGCAGTAAGAGAAAAAGACTTGCTTGCCTATAATCTTTCATTCGATGAAGTAGCCAATGCGGTATCAAGAGAAAACATCATCACTACTGGTGGAAATATCAAGACGAACACAGAAGAATACCTGATACGTGCTAATGGAAGATCCTACATTGCGCGTGAACTTGACTTTCTTGTGGTAAGAGCAGGTTTAGATGGAAATGTGATCAGACTCCGGGATGTTGCAAATGTGCGTGATCGCTTTTCTGAAACTCCAAATGCCAGCTATTATAATGGGGAAGCCTCGGTAAATATCACCATCAGCAATACCAATGATGAAGATCTAATTTCAACAGCAGCTAAGGTTCGTGACTACATTACTGAATTTAATCAGCAGTACCCTGATCTTGATCTTAATGTGGTTAGTGATTCCTCTGTTACATTAAATCAAAGAACCATACTTCTGATTGAAAATGCAACCATCGGAATTGTTTTGGTACTTGTATTTCTCTCTTTATTCTTAAATACCAGACTTGCATTTTGGGTTGCCCTCGGCCTACCTATAGCCTTCCTCGGAATGTTCATCTTTGCTTCAAGTGTAGGCATTACCATCAATGTACTATCCTTGTTTGCTATGATCATTGTGATTGGCATTTTAGTGGATGATGGTATTGTCATAGCTGAAAATATCTATCATCATTATGAGAAAGGTAAAGGGCGAGTGCAAGCAGCAATTGATGGTACAATGGAAGTAATTCCTCCCATTGTCTCAGCTATTCTAACTACACTGCTTGCCTTTGGCACTTTCCTCTTCTTAGATGGAAGGATTGGAGATTTTTTTGGTGAGGTTTCTTTGGTTGTGATTTTAACCCTGACACTTTCATTAATTGAGGCCCTCATCATACTTCCTGCACACATTGCACATTCAAAAGCGCTATTGAAAAGAGATGACAAAAAGAAAAAGAGAGGAATTGCCTTGATTTTCGCAAAGCTTAGACAATTCAATAAGATTGGAGATAAGATCATTGAAATACTGAGAGATAAACTCTACGCCAAAGTATTAAGATTCAGTTTACGCAATCGATTTTTAACATTGGCCATTGCCTTTTCCTTACTCATATTAACTGTGGGGTCTATTGGCGGTGGCGTTATCAGAACTACCTTTTTCCCTCAGATTGCCAGCGATTTGGTGAGTATTAACCTAAAAATGCCAGAAGGAACCAACGTTGCCATTACTGATTCGATCTTAACGGTGATAGAAGCTAAAGCCTGGGAAACCAGCAAAGAATTTACTGAACGTCAAACTGGAAATACGCCGGTGGTAGAAAATATCATTAAGAGTATAGGTCCGGGATCAGCCAACGGTTCCTTAGCCATCAACCTTTTACCTGGTGAGTTACGTGATTTCCCTTCAACAGATATTGGAAATGCCATTCGTGAAAAAATGGGACCTGTCTATGGTGTAGAATCATTGACTTATGGAGGTGGTAGAAATTTTGGAGGTAGTCCAATTTCTATTTCACTACTAGGCAGCGACACAGATGAGCTGAAAGCTGCAAAAACGGAACTGAAACAAAAGATGGAAAATAATGCCCTTCTCAAAGACATTACCGACAATGATCCGCAGGGTATCAAAGAAATCAACATCAAATTAAAGGACAAGGCATTTCTTCTTGGCTTAAATACACAAGGGGTAATGAGTCAGGTTCGAAATGGATTCTTTGGGTTTCAGGCACAGCGCTTCCAGCGCGGACAAGATGAGATCAAAGTATGGGTACGTTATGATGAGGAAAACCGCTCTAGCATAAATAGGTTGGACGAAATGAAGATTTCAACTCCAGACGGTTCACTTATTCCTTTCCAGGAAATAGCCACTTACACCATTGCTCGAGGTCAAATTTCGATCAATCACCTGGATGGAAGACGTGAAGTTCAGATACTTGCAGACTTATCAGATCCCACTGAAAGTGCACCGGACATATTGAATGATTTAAGAGATAATGTCATTCCTGACATTCTAGATAAATACCCTTCTGTAACACCAATATTCGATGGTCAAAAACGTGAACAGAATAAATTGGTAAATTCAGCAAATACGGTAATTCCGATTATCATTTTCCTTATATACCTGACCATTGCTTTTACCTTTAGATCATATGATCAGCCACTATTACTGTTATTCCTTATTCCGCTTAGCCTGGTGGGCGTTGCATGGGGCCATTGGATTCATGGCTTTCCGATAAATATCCTTTCCTGGTTAGGAATTATCGCATTAATTGGAATCATGGTTAATGATGGATTGGTTCTAATAGGTAAGTTCAACAGCTACCTAAAAGAGGGAATGCCTTATGATACCGCGCTATTCGAAGCATCAAAATCCAGGTTCAGAGCTATTTTCTTAACCTCTTTAACAACGATTGCTGGTCTGGCACCATTGATTTTTGAAACAAGCAGACAAGCACAATTTTTAATACCTATGGCAATCTCAATTGCCTATGGGATTGGTATCGCAACGATACTCACCCTCAATATTCTTCCTGTATACCTTTCGCTAAGCAACTCATTTAAAGTACGAATGACATGGCTTGTATCTGGAGAAAAAGTGGCCCGTGAAAAGATGGAACCTGCGGTTATTGAATTACAAACTGAATTAAATGAATAAGAGAACGATCTACTTCATCGCAGTATTTTCATATGCTGCAATGCACTCCTATGGCCAGGGATTACTGGATAAGCAAGAGGCCATAGCACTGGCAATAGAATCAAACTTTGATATCATAAGATCAAACCAATCAATTTTGATTCAGGAGAACAATCAAAGTATTTTTAACTCAGGCTATTTACCAACTGTAAATGGTACTGCCAATATTAACTACAATACTGACAACGTTACCGCTACCTTTCAGGATGGATCGGAACGTTCTCTGAATGGAGCAAATTCTGATAGCAGGTCTGCTGGACTGAATGTCAATTGGGTCCTTTTTGATGGCTTTAACAGGACATTCTCTATCAAGCAAAACCAAGCCAATTACTCCGTTAGCCAGTTAAATGCACGTGCTACCTTGGAAGTTGTCCTCCTTGACTTATTCAATTCTTACTATGAGGTTGCAAGGACTCAAAAAACGGTAAAAAGCTTGCAATCAACATTGAATATATCCAAAGACAGGTTGAAGAGGGCATCCTATGGTTTTGACTACGGCCAGAATTCAAGACTCGACATTACCAATGCCCAGGTAGATGTAAATACAGATAGCATCAACCTGCTTAATGCAAAACAAAGCCTCGCAAATGCACACCGAAATCTTAATTTCTTGCTCGCAAGAGACGCCAACATTTCCTTTGAAGTAGACACAACGATCTCCTTCACCACACTACAGGAAAAAGAAGGCTTTCGGTCTAAATTATTAAGTAACAATACGCAAATATTATTGTCTGAAGCAGGATTAACAGTCAGTGACTATAATACACGCATAAACAAGGGCAGATACTTACCAACAGTCTCGCTAGATGGTAACTATAATTATAGACTTGGCAATAACAATAGTGCTTCCTTTCTGGCTGCCAGTATAAGTACGGGAATCTCTTATGGAGCTACTTTGCAGTGGAACTTGTTTGATGGGGGTGCAACAAGAACGGCCGTTCAAAATGCAAGGATCAATCAGGTTATTGAGGAAACTAACCTTAGAGAAGCTAAACAACAAGCTGTACTGAGTTTTGAAAATGCGTGGTCTGATTTTCAAAACAGACTTTTTGTTGTAAACGCACAACAAAGTAATCTGGAAGCTAATAAAGATAACTTCGAAAGAACTTCTGAGAAATTTCGATTAGGACAGGTAACCTCGCTGGATTTTCGTACGGCACAACAGAATCTACTCCAGGCAGAGATCAATTTGATTGAGGCCAGATACAATGCTAAACTTGCGGAGCTAACAATCTTTCAGTTAGTTGGAGACATTCAAGAAGCAAACTTCTAACAGAGATAGGCACTTTTAATAGATTTCTTCAATTAAACCTTCTGGTTAGTCCATCCAAAAACAAAGATTTACCATTGTGTTTAAAATTCAGGGTTTTGGCTTTCTTTTTAGCTTTTACATAAGGAGAATCATAACGCTCATAATGTGTATTGATAACCTTTCCATTGACTAAGAAATTGGCCTGATAGGTTAGCTCATACTTTATATCATTTGATTGATATTGCAGTTTTAAAGACTCAATATTGAATTCCACTGAATTCTGACGAATACGTTGAGTAAACGATTCAAAAGATCCATCTTCCCTAAGTGATCCGGCTTCGGTAATCCAATAAGTCTGCTTGCCAGGCTGTTGCCAGGTAATATCCCGCTAAATAGCAGGATATATATAATTAGATAACGATTAAATTCCACGTGCTGGCGTGTATTTGAATGATTTAAAACGGTTCTTAATATAATACTCCCTGAAAATCGGACCATTGGTATAGTTAAAAAAGAAACAATTAAATTAACTATGACCTATGAGACAAACAAGACGAAAATTCACTGCTGAATTTAAAGCCAGAGTAGCTCTGGAAGCCATCAAAGAACAGCAAACTTTATCAGAAATTTCAAAACGTTTTGAAGTTAGTCCAGTGATGATATCACGTTGGAAGAAGGAATTCTTGAGTAATATGTCCAGTGCTTTTGGAGGAGACAAATCATCCAGTGAAGAGCCAACTGTGGATATTGAAAAGCTGTATTCCCAAATCGGGCAATTGAAAGTGGAGAATGATTTCTTAAAAAAAAGCTTGAAGAAAACCGGACTATGAACGAACGGGTACAACTCATTTCTGGAAGGTCTGGAAAGCTATCGATCCGCAAACAATGTGAAGTTTTGAAGATTCACAGAAGTTGACTTTACTACAGGCCACTGGGTGAGAAACCAGAAAACCTTAAGATCATGCGGATCATGGATGAACATGCACATAAACATCCAGCTGAGGGCGTAATGTCGATGTATTATATGCTTAGAGGAAAAGGCTATAATGTCAACCCGAAAAGGATCAGAAGACTTTTACGGAAAATGGGACATATGGCTATCTATCCCAGGAAAATGCTCAGTATCCTTGGCCATAAGGATTATGTACGTCCTTACCTGCTCAGGAATCTGGATATCAATCGTTCCAACCAGGCATGGAGTATAGACATAACCTATATTCCTATGGCAAAGGGGTTTATGTACTGCACAGCGATCATGGACATATACAGTCGTAAGATCGTGGGTTGGGGAATATCTAATTCCCTGGAAGCCAAATGGTGCATTGGTGTTCTTCAGGAGGCAATCCTCACTCATGGAAAGCCGGAGATCATCAACTCGGATCAGGGCTCACAATTCACTTCAGCAATCTGGACCACAACACTCGATGAATTGGATGTCCGAATTTCAATGGACGGCAAAGGAAGAGCTATTGACAATCGGTGGATCGAAAGATTCTGGAGAACATTAAAGCATAAGCACGTCTACCTTAATCCACCTGAAGATGGTATGGAACTATATAAAAGTGTAGACTACTATATTGGCTATTACAATGATGAGAAAGTTCATCATAGCTTGAAAGAAACACCCTCAAATCGGTATAAACGATCTATGCAAAATGCAGCCTGATTTGAAGGAAAATATTAACTTAGCAAACTTGCCTTTTGGTCCTAATAATGGGGAGTATTATATAAGTTATCAAATATAACTCATTTACGCTATTTGGGAACAATCATTGAAAGATTATACTTCATATAATCGGGAAAGAGTAACATATCCCAATAATTCTATTAAATCATTAATGGATAGGATGAGATACAGGTTTGAATATATGAATTACTCTTCTGAAGATTCTGATTTTTTTGAAGTATCAGAAATTCTATATCCAACCCCTAAGCCAAATAAGTCTATGGTTTGGAATATTTCATGAGATTTCAATCCTAGAATCTGTCCAATACTATACTGAACCCTTAAATTCCACTTTTCATGAAATTCCCATTTCACTCCAAGCCCGATTTGAGAGTTAACTGAAACTTCATTTGTTCTATTATATGAGCTTAACTCTTTTGGGTAGTCAAAAATTAAACCTGTATTATTAAAAATAAATGGTTTGAATTTACCTGTCAAAAAGTCAAAATCTCCATAGATATTTAATCTATGGTAAGTTTTAAAATTCTGTGGAGTTAGATCAACCGCAGTCAAGTGAGGATAAATTATTCCTCTATTAAATGAATATCCAATGCCTAGGTTTAGTCTTTCTTTAAATTGCTTATTAACTATTAAAGAATATCTCTTTTCATTTAATACTTTCCTTCCAGCTCCAAAACCATCATATAACGTTTCACTCTGGTTATAAATTTCATAGTTTAAATTAATAGATATTTGCCCCTTAACATTCAAAAATGTTAAGAGACAAATAAAAATTATTCCTAATTTCGTTTTATAGTATCTTGACATTTTGCTCCGATATTATACATTGATACGCCGGCATACAAAACCGGATTAGCTAATGGAAAAGGGATATTATTGTAGCCGATATAATCTGAATTTTTATAGTAATAGATTTTTCTTCCAGCAACATAATTATCTATCATAATTATATCTCCATTTTTAAAACTTCCATATAATTCACCAGTTTTAGTTCCACTATAATATATCTCTATTTTGTCACTTTGACCTTTCATATGTAAATAATTTGTCATGTCAAACCAACCTCCACCAACTCCGGCATAATTTATGCCGAATCTGATTTCATCATCAGCTGAATCAATTACATATTCAATTTTTTTATCATTTATGTTATTAGCTGATAAGCCACCAGCATACCAGGAACTACTTGAACCGGAAGTCTTTTCAATATCATTACCTGTAATTGAGATATTAGCAGTATTTGTCCAATTAATATTTACAGGAGTATCTTCATATCCAAATGAAACCTCTGTGCGGATTATTGCATCAGCATAGCTGCAGAAAAATGCTTGAGTAAATTTAAGTTGATTTAAATCACTGTAGGAAACACTCCAAATAGTGTTTCCTTGCCTTTCTGCGACGTCCCAAATCCTGTAGTCATATCCACAAAAACCTGTATATGCTTCGAGTAGGACCCTCATCCTTCTCGTGGACCAATTTACTAGATCAAAGGATTCAGCACGTTCAGAAAAATCATAATCTTCTAAATCAGTCACGTATGTAAATCCTTTGTAATATTCTGGAGTGGTTGTTGAATTATAATCAGTATATGAAAAATTGCTAAAAGCTTCAAAATGATCACCTCCAAAATTGGGGTCGTCAAATAAATGAACACTGCAATCTCCTGGATCCCATAATGGCCAATAATTTATCCTTGAGCTAGTATTATTAATCAAAATTGTATCGTTCTCCATTTCAATTATCTCTCCAAACAAGCCTACTTCCTTTACCACCTGCTTTACAATAACAGGATCTTCTTTTTTAATAGTCTGTTCCGGAACGTATAACCCATTTATATAGTGTGGAGGAATTACAACTTCCTCCTGTCTATTTGATGTAGTTTGATTCTTCAGGTTCTCTTTAATTGCTTGATCATTGACCATATCAAAATTCATTCTATTATCAATTCTAAATAGATCGAATTTCTTAAAAACCTCAAGCGAAGAATAATAATGAACTAATTCATCATTTGCAGGATGATGCTCAACTTCAATATTTTCGTGTATTTCAGCAAAGTAGTCATAATTGATTTTAGATATATCATCCTTAAAAATCACTGAGTCTCCATCTGTGATATAGGTTACAGGATAATGTTGCCCATCATAGTAATATCCTCCATCATTGTATTTGGCATTTGTTTCATGAATCTCGCTGGGGGAATTATCTGGGTCAGGAATATTAGTCTCATGACATCCAGATATCAAAATCAACGTTAGTAACGGAAATAAATTTTTACACATAGCTTATTAAATTAGGTTCTAAAATTATTCCAAATTTACTTAAATATTTCAAATAACTCTATAACACTAAGCTTAAAGTATTATACATTTGAAAAGTATAAAAGTCGGAAGTAACTACAGGTATTTTTAGATACTATTCAATCAACCCCATTACCTTTAACAAATAAGCCCCCTTGTTCTTGATTTCTTTCTTTTTTTGTTGTGCGTGGCATTTGCGCATGGCATCTAGGAATTCATCGGTATGATTAAGGATATAAGTTCTATGGCCTCTTTCCAGGATCTCAAACTCATCCATTTTTAAGGTGATCGCTTTTTCAATATCCGGATCTTTTAGATCAACCTTTGGCTCTCCCCATATTTTTAAGGTCTCTACTTTCCTTCTTCTATGCTGCTGTATGGTCCACATCAAGTATGATATCATCTCTAACATCTTCCTCATAATGGAAATCACTTGCTCCAATAAATGCGCAATAGGTCTCCCCTTTTTTACCAAACACATAATTACCATCGATAAAAGCAGTCTCAAATTTTTCACTCGGGAAATAGGCACGGGTGAAATCCAGTAAATCCATCTCCATCATTCCCTTTTTCTCAGGCAGGTTATAGATAGCAAGACTCACATTTCTGTTTTGAACTGCATGAGGAAAATGTCCATAACCAACTTCGTAGCTAGGAGACTGGAATACAACCCCTTTTTTTAGCGCAGGATGCATATGAAATATGCTAAAATGATTTTTGATGTTCATTCCAAACACGTGTTGCTGAGTAGCATAGGATCCCGGATGATGATCCTGTGCCGTATACATGGTATAATCTTTTGTTTTGTAGGTATAGGTATTCCCTTGTTAAATAGCTGCTCCATTTGATTGCGGGTTGATGAATCGAACGATAGCAGGTTCAAGGTACAACCACTTTACTACCGTGAAATCCAATGTTTTAAAGTCTGCCAGGAATTCGTTGTTAAACGAAATTGAACTTCGTATTAGCTCCAGAGAATTGCGAACAATCTCCGGATTAGTAAAAGCTTCCATGGCCCACTGCATCATCATGCTACGGTTGTCTGACCCGTAATAACCCTCCGATTTCAAATCAGAGATCTCTAGTCCATTGCTCTGTTTAACAATCACTGTGGAGGAGTCTTTTGCTATTTCAACTAGAACAGGTGGTAGCTGATATTTTGTGGTGGTCATCATGCCATACATCATTCCCGGACCAATGGGTTTGCCATCTCCCCAATAATAATTTGTTAATCCTCCAAGTGTGACGTCTGGACCTCCAATACGATATCTCCAGTAGGCACGGCCACTGGTAGAAAGGAACATGGTTTTAATATTTTGTACTGCCACATCATAAAATAACAGATCAAGAACTATCCTGCTTTTTTTGAATACTTCCTCATCTTCTGCAAAATCTATGAGGTTGATCAAAGCACCGACATCCTCCTTATAGTACACTCCAGAATTGAATTCGATAAACCCATAGTTCCAGCGCATCTCCATCCAGTCGAGTATCCTTATCCTTGCTTTTTCCATGTGTTGACTACCAGTAAGTCCACTACTTGTAAAGACAACATCAGGATATTTCTGGCCAACCAAATACTCAGCTGAGGCAAAAAGTATTTGATGGTTTTCACTCCAGTAGCACATCGAATTTTCGCCGGGGTCATCCCACCAGTATCTGAAGTTAAATAATACATTTTCAATTTTGGTTAAATATGCCTGAGGGATCAGATCACCTGATTCATATAAAATCCTTATCAGGTTTACCAATCTGAAATCAGCACAATCGTATTCACTTTTTACATATTTCAGTGTGCCATCCAATTCCTCCCAATCTACGGTTGTTGCACCATTGGCGAGTTGGTATTGAATTTCATCCTGTTTCAGTTCAATGGTCTCAGCAGGCCTCATTGGGATGACTTCATAACTTGAAATGCGTACAAAATCGATGACCAGGGTAACAACTAATACGGCAAGTAATAGTAATAACAAGTGTTTGAATCTGATTCTATTCATTTGAACAACAATAAAGAGAAATAAATGGCCACTGACACTTTTGGTATAATAAGATTAATCAGGTATTTGAAAAATAGAGTTAATGATCAAAGATATGATTTAGCGCATATATCAGGCATTTATCCAGCACACCAGAAAAGGTAAATCTAACTTACGATTACTTTATTGTGCGAGATGTCTTCATAAAAATGGTGAATATCAAACATCTGTTGCGCTCCAAGTTTTTGACCTGCCTGACTTATGATATATAAACCAAGTGCTAAGGCGGCCAATACGGGCATTCCCCATAGCACAGAAGCATCCTTTCCTAAACTCCACAGACTTGCACCCCACATACCCAGAAATAGCGACAGAATGCCAATAGCCCCATATCCTAAAAAGAAAAAGCCCCAAACAGTCGGATTAGGACCATATAGACCTCTTACTACTACATCATTACCTCCCTGTTCAAAGGAAAGGTGTAATTGGGGAGACCAAATATGACGTGTATCGGGGTGAATCTTGATATAAATATGGTCAGGCAAATAGTTGAATACAAACTGCTCGTTATGCTCCAGAGCTAAACAAACAGCACTTTCCAACTCATCTTTTTGTGTACCTCTAATAAGATGTTTAAACCTCGGACGTATCCTAAAACTTGACATGGACGAAAATTTGACTAATTCCTTACTATTTCAATGACGTATCTCAGGTCCAATCATGTAAGATATCATGTAGGTAACTTAAGCCTGATAACGTTAAAGCATTTGAAACTAAAAAACCATTTTAAATCAGCTAAATGCCTATTGTACTTTATCACCGTTTTTTATTTTGTTTTAAATTGACATATTGCTATTTATTTAAAATATAAGTGTACATTTGTAGTTCTCAGAAAAAGATTTGAGTTTATAATAAAGTAAATACGCTGTCCCAAACAGTAGGTAGTATCCAAACAAGTAGTAATTTCCATAAGAATTTTCTCCTAAAGGTCCCACTAAATTTGATTTGACGTAAGTCAAAATCAGTCGTTTTTTCTTCATTATCGAACCATCTTATAAAATCTCTTTGTCTAAGTAGATTAAGAGACATTTGAGAATTTTAAAAATTATAAGAACAATAACAAAAACAAAATGCCGGAAGGAACAGTAAAATTTTTCAACACTGAAAAAGGATTTGGATTCATTACTCCAGACAATTCAAGTAAAGATATTTTCGTACACACAAGTGGATTAATCCATGAGATCATAGAAAATGACAAAGTGTCGTATGATGTAGAAGAAGGAAAAAAAGGCTTAAATGCCGTTAACGTAGAAAGAATAGATTAATCTCTACGAGTATAATAGTTAAATACAATACCATGCAAGAAGGAACCGTTAAGTTTTTCAATAATGAAAAGGGCTTTGGATTTATAACTCCAAATGGCTCTACTGAAGATGTATTTGTACATGCCAATGGTCTGATTGACGAAATCAGAGAAAATGACAAAGTACAATATGAAACTGAACAAGGTAAGAAAGGCTTAAATGCTGTGAATGTTGAAGTGATAAGCTAAGACATTATATATAATTACTGATAAAGGTGGCTCTACAATGTAGAACCACCTTTTTTTATGCGTATGAATGAAAAAAAACACCGAATACGCGCTTCTAAAAACACGATTAATCTTAATCTCTTTATTATTTTAAACAAGTTAATTGGATCAATTCAGTTTTGGGTTGTACCCATTAAATGCTTCATTATATTTTGATTGGCAATCAAGGAAAGAAGTCCTCCTAAGAAATAAGCAATCATAATACCTAAGAATATACCCTCAATACCCGCCCATTGTTTACCCAGGTAAATGATGGGTATACCTAGTAACAACATTTGAATAACAATGATCAGAGAGGCTTGCAGCGGTTTACTTATGGTGTTTAAATGACTATTGATGATACTCAGTATTCCCTGAAACCCAAATCCAGCAGGTACAATCCATAAAAACAATTGCACGGTCTGTATGACCTCTTCACTATCATTAAATATGGATGCGATAGGTTTTGCAAATACAGCCAATATACCCCATGAAATAAGCCCCCAAACAACAGCAAACTTCACACTTATATTAACCGCCTCTTTTACCCTATCTAGTTTCCCCAGACCATAATTTTGACCAACAAATGGTCCAATGGATGCAGCAAGCGCGAATAATATGCTTGATGCCAGAAACTCAATACGACTACCTACACCAAAAGCAGCCACGGCATAATCTCCGTATTCCGCTAACATACTAGTTATAACTCCCGTAACGATAGGAACTACTAGTCTGGCTAAACCTGAAGGAATAGCAATGGACAGTATGCTTTTCCAACAACCAGTGAGCACTTCTTTTGAGGGTATTACAAAGGTGATTAGCTTTTCACGCCTTATTAATATATACAGAGATAGCACCATGGTCATAGCTCTGGATATAGCTGTAGCAATCGCTGCACCTTTAAGCCCCATAGCCGGAAAACCAATCAAACCAAAAATTAAGAGAGGATCAAGGATTGCATTAATGATCACCGCAAACAACATAATGTATGCTGGTGTCTTGGCGTCTCCTGTGGCCCTAATTGCACTGTTACCTACAAAAGGAACAGAGACAAAGAACAATGCGAAATACCATATCTGCATATATTCTTCTACTAACGGCGCAGTATTTGAGTCTGCACCTAACAATCGAAAGGTTGATTCAATGGTAAGTAAACCTACAATGACAAAAAAGCCGGTAATTAGCAGAGTCAGCACTACACTGTCCGTAGTTTCACGAGCCGCTTTGCCATGGTCTCTCCTACCAATTGATTTGGATATCAGTGCTGTAGCTCCAATTCCCAAGCCTTGAATAATACTAAAAATGACCATTATTACCGGAAAAGTGAATGTTAATGCAGCTAACTCCGTTTTCCCCAGTTGCCCAACGTAAAAAGTATCAATGAGATTGAAAGCAACCATGCTGATAATTCCCAACATCATGGGTAGTGTAAGTTGAATTAACTTTTTAGGTATGCTACCCACGGTAAGGTCTTTCTCATTATTCATACTTGCCTTACACTAATTTTTAATATTTTAAACATCTGAATCCGCCACTTAGTGGAGTGTATTTAAACTAATACTCCTTCTTAAGGATATTAAGTTCTTAAAGAATCACTATCAAATCGCTGTGTTTCCTTTCTTTGAGACCTAAATACATATATCTGTATATCAGGTAATTAACCACAATGAAATTGAAATTTTATCATTAATGTTAAAAAATTATTCCCTCCGAAATTACGCTTTATTTAGCAGCAATCTCACTGCCCGATACGCAGAATGAACAGCCCCTTCCATATAACCCGGGTTTATAGGAGATGTTTCTGCGCCCGCGAAAAACAAGTGATCCTCAAAGTGGGATTTTAAATAGAAGGAATGTCCATTGTTTTGATGAGGCATTAAGCCTGTATTGTAATTTTGATTATGCCCGTCAACAAAATAATCACCCCATAGAAAATCACCATACCCTAGAATATTGTCTTCCTGAATACCAAATAGTTCTCTCAGCTCTTGAGTGACTATATGTCTTCGCATCTCTAAACTTTCTGTCATTTTACCTACTGGGCGAATAAAACCAAGCAATCCATAGGATTGACCATCGATAGCACTATGATCCTGAATCTCACGTATTAATCCATAATTTGAATATACAAATCCCGAAAGATCATTCCTTCTCCAATAATCACCATCCAATAATACGGTGAACTTTGCAGAATCTCCCATCCAGGTATGTGTTTGCCTCATGAGCTGCTCCTGATTGAGGTCGGGAGAAATTTGAATTTGATCTACAATTGATTTTGGAGGAACCGCAAAAATCACTTTTGAACAATTTAGAAAGGACCCATCCCCCAGTGTAAGATGGAACCCCTGATTTTCATAAGTCAATCGAACCACCTTTTGATTAAGCAGGATCCGGTCAAAACTCAATTGATCAGCTAATGCCTGAATAATGGCACCTGTCCCACCATTGACCTTGTGATATGTAGCCCCATTCATTAACTCATGCGTTCGATGTTTTTGAATGGCCATCGAAGGCTCATATTTGATGAGCGCATCCCCATTCAGATATTGTGGATATAGCTCTAATTCAAGTTCTTCAATTAGTGCTTTTAATAATTCGTCCTGAAAAACCCAGGTAGCTCCTAATTCATAGGAATTGTTCTCCTCTGATTTAGTAAAAACCCTCCCTCCCAGTCGGTTATTAGCTTCGAGAATCAATGGGTTGATTCCATGCTTTTTCAACATGTAGGCAGCTGTAAGTCCCGCTATTCCACCACCAATAATGATTACTTCTTTGTTCATATAAACCACTATTTAACTCCATTAAGGAATCAAAAAAACCTATCTCATACTTGCTTTTTTCAGCTAATATGAAACCTATTGCTGCACGAGAATAATAATTATAAGTACCAAAACAGTAATAATCAAAACAAAAGGCCCGTTAGGTAAGGAGTTGATCTGACTTGCTTATGCAAAAGAACCTTACCAAACCCTGCCAATCCCAGGCAGTTCCATTGAAAGATCGAAGATATCCAGTTCAATACTAAGTCCGAGAATGTTGAGTTCTAAACCTTCTTCATAAGCTGCAGTGACGCCAAGTAAACCATAAACAGATGCCTGAACACCTGTACCACTTACAGATTGCCCAAATGAGTGTGATAGCGGACGCCAATCTTTTCCAATGGCTGTTGCAGGAAGGTCCAATTTGAGTTCAGGTACTTGTAGCCCTATCCAGGCCAGAAAGGTATTGCTATTTGGGCCAGGCCAGGCAGTATAAACATTTTTCCATGGATAGACAGTAATTGCTGCATCCACCTGGTCAATCAGCTTTTCGGCGTCCTTGCCCCTCAAATCAAGTAAAAGTGTAGGTTCATTACCAGCCCAGGCTTTATCCGGAACACCTGGCTCCCGGTTTAATGCTGTTCCATTTCGTTTCAGGCGCCAGCCAAATATCTGCGTGATGATATAATGATCAGCTCCTGCTCTTTTAGTGGCAATCCAGGTATGTATTGCTACCGCCTTTTTGACGCCTCGAGTCCTTGCTCCATAGATCTGTATGATAGATTCTGTATAATCATCAGGATGAGGTGCGTAACCATAACTTTTTTTTGACCATTCCTGATCTATTGTATGCAGTGGCTTTCTTGGACGTCGATCACTTAAAGACCGATAAATAGAACCTAATAAAACACATACTATTAAGAAAAGAAAAAGATAAATAACCCACCAAAACCTTTTTCTTCTTTTCCTTCTTCGTTCCATTTACAAGTACCTATTTATTTCCTTAATAGAAGCCATTGTTTGATGTAATAGTTCAATAAAAAGGCTCCGAGAAGCATCATTATTATTGGCCAAAAGTATCCACCTGTTCCATAAAGATCCTCTGATACATTTACTGCCGCATCTGATGGGTCATCTTTATTTACCATCAATTCAACTTTGTCACCCTCATCATATTTGTCCATCGAAAAGTTAGCAGTATAGGTGTAATACCGGCCATCAATCTCATATTGAAAATCATAATCATAGGTGGTTCTTCTATTGCTACCAGTTCCAGAATTTCTCCTAGTCTCGCTAACAACAGTTCCAATGACTTTTTCTCCAGCAATCAAACGATCCCCTCTTTTTGTATCATTGTAATGTACCACGCCCATTCCTAGCCCTGTAGCCAGAAATGCAAAACCCACAACTAAGATAACCCATAGATTGTCTTTTTGATTTTTTTGGGAATTCTCAGCAGAATTATTTCCTTTCAATGGTAGACCCAAACCCCCTTCTGATTCAGGTGATTCCTTAACTATCTTATCCTTGGCCCGAGCAATCTTTTCAACAACAGATTTTTTTAGGACTGTCTTGGGACTTATGACAGAAAAAGTATTTCCAGATCCATAATTCTTTAGAAATCGATAACCAACAAATGCGAAGATGGTTAAAACTAAATAGACCGAGGCATCACCAATTACACTCCAGATAGAGTAATCTGAAGGAACTTCGGGATAATCCGGATCAATTCGCACAGTGATTACTTCACCTTCTTCATATTCGGGGGATTTTTCGTTTGAGGATAGTGTGCTCTGATAAGGTTTACCTTCAAACTCGTAGGTAATGATCGGAGAATAATAGCTTTCAAATTTAGCAGTGCTCTCGTCCTTGAACTCTTCAGTAACATACCCTTTTACGGTAGCCTCAATTTCAACACTGCTGAAAATACCACTCAATCCAAGATAAAGGGATGAGATAAAAAAAACGATAAAAACAACAGAGAAACAACCACATCCTTTAGCAAGTTTTTTTGTGATTGGTGGCTTTTTAGCATCACCCTCCAACCGTTTTATTAGTTCATCTGCTTTTTCTTCACTTAGTTTATAGGTATCAATAATTTCCTGCTTTGCTTCTTTTGTTTTTCCTTTTGCTAACAGTTGCTTTATTTTCTCATTAATCTCAGACATATTTAGCTATTTTGAGCACAGATTCCCGCTCCCCATTTCTGCTACATAGGGTGGTCACTATTCCAAATATAATATTGATTAATGTTTCTACCTATATGTCCCGGGATGCATATATGAAGCATTTATCAGAAATATAAGGATAGAATAGTAATAATTTTGGTTTTATGCATGAAACAAAAATGTGGTGGATTTAGACAATTTTGCCATGCGTTTTCATTGATAATGATCAGATCTCTGGAAGTAATTTTCACAGGTGTAAGGGGCTAAAAATGCTCGTAAGAGAATCGCATATATCCCTCATGTTATTTTAGAAATATGAATCTAATGCAGCAAGTGGTTCTGAATAAACATTGATTTGGTATAGATTGGAGCTACATCAAAAGATTCTTAAATCATTACTTGTCAACTCATTATCCTACCCCGCCGTAATTTATTCCCGTCAGCTTATGCATTTCCCAATCAAATGTAGAAAGGTCATCATGATTGAATTTGCTGATGTCATTATATCCACATGATCGTGCAATCACTTTTATCAGATCAGCGCTTGCATTGAAAAAGTTATGTAGCCTACTTGCAGACTTATCTATTAATAGTCTTGCTCTTAGATTCTCCTTTTGCGTAGCAATACCTACAGGACAATTATTGGTGTGGCAAGCCCTCATTCCCAGGCAACCAATAGCTTGTAAGGCTGAATTAGATACAGCCACTGCATCAGCTCCTAGCATCAAAGCTTTAGCAAAGTCTTCAGGCACACGAAGCCCTCCAGTAACAATTAAAGATACACCACCTATATTATTGTTATCCAAATACTTACGTGCACGTGCTAAGGCCGGTATAGTTGGTATATTGATATTATCACGAAGTACCAAAGGGGCAGCTCCTGTGCCGCCGCCTCTTCCATCAAGTATGATATAGTCAGCTCCAGCATCTAACGCAAATTGAATGTCCTTCTCTACATGACTGGCAGCAATCTTGAAACCAATGGGTATACCCCCAGTCACCTCCCTAACTTTCTTTGCAAAATTCTTAAAATCAGTTACATCATTAAAGTTCGGGAAAGTCGCCGGGCTAATGGCAGATTGTCCTTCTTCAAGCCCCCTGACTGTCGCAATCTCTCCTTTTACTTTATCTCCAGGCAAGTGACCTCCTGTACCTGTCTTAGCTCCCTGACCACCTTTAAAATGAAAAGCCTGAACCATCTCAAGTTTTTCCCAGGAGAACCCAAACTGCGCTGAGGCAAGCTCATACAAATATCTTGAGTTATTGGATTGTTCATCAGGAAGCATTCCCCCTTCTCCAGAACAAATACCTGTTCCAGCCATTTGAGCACCTTTTGATAAGGCCACTTTAGCTTCCCGACTTAGCGCTCCAAAACTCATGTCAGAGACAAATATTGGTATATCAAGTTCCAATGGTTTTTTAGCCATTGGTCCTATGACAACCCTGGTATAAACTTCTGATTCATCAAGCAAGGGCTTCCTGTGCAATTGTGCCGGAAGAAATTGTATAGACTCCCATTTTGGCAGTGTGTTTCTATCCACGCCCATGGCAGATGTAGCTCCATGATGTCCGAGCTTACTCAATCCATCTTTTGCTAATTCCTGAATTTGCCTGGTATAGGGTTCTGTTGATTCAGGATGCGTATCAGCAAAAGTACCTTGATACTCATCTCGATTAAATGGCTGTGGGTTTTCCTCCTGGAAATCCAGAATATCCTGTCTTTTTACACATACAAACCCATTTTCAATAATCTCTGTAAACTTGTGGAGCTTCTCGGAATTGTTGTAAGCACTCACTCCTGTATCATAACGGTAATCCCAATTGTGAAGTCCACAAATCAGGTCATCGCCCACAACAACCCCATCTGACATTAATGCCCCTCGGTGTTGACATCTTCCATATAATACGGATACCTCTTTACCAAAACGAATTATCACCAAATCAGTATGCTCAGCAATTGCATAAGTAGGTTCCTTTTCTTTTAGCTCATTGAATTTAGTCAGTTGGATAAGCTTATCAGACATGAATAACTAAGTTTCAGATTTGAAAATTATTTAATTGTAAGAGAGGTAATATTTAGATCAATTCAAAAGCAATAGAAGCCAATGTAGCTGGTAAGACGATTGAATGAAATACTATTGTGATACAATCAAATATGGTAAATACCTGAATACTAAAGGCTAGTTTAACCAAATCATATTGAGGCTACCTGTTGTTTAATAAATGAGGCAAATTAATAATATTGTAATTAGCGCTAAATTTCCAGAATTCTTGCTGAGCAAATAACCTCAGGATATTTTATACCTATTTACAAAATCATAACTCCGGTTGATTAAATAAATTGTTAAGTTTTTCTACCCCAGAAACTGTTTCAGGTAATTCCTGCTTGTTAAAAGAGAAGTGCGCACATCTTCTGGGGTACTTTCATATGCTTTATCTTCCACTTCAATACATACGGGTCCTTTATACCCAACAGTTGTTAGCGCAGAAAAAAAGTCACCCCATCGCACATCACCTAAACCTGGGATTTTCGGAGAATGAAAATCGAGTGGGTAGGCAAGAATTCCAACACGGTCCAGTTTGTTTTTATAGACCTTCACATCCTTTAAATGGATATGATGTAGTCTTTCCTTAAAATCATATATTGGTTGAATTTCATCCATTTGCATCCATACCAGGTGAGAAGGATCATAGTTTAACCCAAAATGATCACTGGGAATGGCATTGAACATTTCGTCCCAGATAGCCGGAGATATTGCCAGGTTTTTTCCCCCTGGCCACTCATCATTTGTAAAGAGCATCGGACAATTTTCTATCCCAATTTTAATGTTTTCCTCCTCTGATAACTTAATGATCTCCGGCCAGATTTCTTTAAATCGATCCATGTTATGTTCCAAAGATTTGGATGGATCCCTTCCGATAAAAGTATTCACCACTGGAATTTCTAGTCTTACAGCTGCTTTGATCAGTTTCTTAAGGTGATCAACATATACGGTAGCCTTTTCTTTATCCGGATCCAATGGATTTGGATAATAGCCTAACCCTGAAACATAAATCTTTTTATCAGTTAGATATTGTTTAATATGCTCAATGTCGGCATTTGTTAATTCATTGATATCAATATGCGTAACACCAGCATAACGTCGCTCCGCTTTTCCCTTTGGCCAACACATCATCTCAACACATTTAAATTGGTTTTCCGATGCGAAATCAACAACTTCTTCAAAGGTATTATCAGCCATTATGGCACTTACAAAACCAAGATCTAACATGTTATTAGTTTTTTGTCTACTAAAAAATAAAAATAAAAAACCGAATGCGCAATAAGCTTTAAAAGTAGCGTTTTATCAACATTTAGTCTTTAGAGACTAAAAAAAAACATCATTAAATACTTATTTAACGGTACGTTCTCATAGCAATGCCATAAACATGATTCTGTTAAATTTATTCAAAGAACTTTTTTAGCCAAACAAAAATTATAAGTTCAACACAAACTGAAAATAAAAATCAAATAAATACCAATTTTAATACTTTTTCAAAAACAGTATCAGTAACAAATGGTTTAAGAAATAAAAATTATCCAAGCGTGAAAACAGTGTTGAATGAATTAGAGATCGTTCGTTTACGGTTAAACGAAAAATCAAAACTTCAAAAAGCTCAAAAGCAGATGATGAGGCTATTCATCGGGACGAGTTGTTTGATATTTCTGACGTTATTGTTTGTCTGGCACATTCAGGTGAAACCAACATCTGGAGTGCCTAACATATATTTCATTGGCAGTTTAATCATTGTTTTAAGCAGCATTGGGTTACATTTGGCAAACAAGGCAATTTCAAGGAATGACATTCAAAAGGCAGTTTATCTTACCATATCTTCTATCGCGTTAGGAATATTATTTGGAGTTACTCAGTACTTGGGCTGGGATACGCTAATTACAGCCAATCAACAATATAAAAATGTACTTCTTCCCTTCTCAGTTATTCACTTTGCACACATTGTTTTGGGACTAGTATTTTTAGTCGTAATTTTTATCAGGCTGAGAGACTACCAAATACACTCAAGAGCTATGTTATTTTCATCAAATGTCTTTTACTTCTGGCATTTCCTTGGTTTTATATGGCTTTCATTTTTAGGCATTATCGCCTAACAGGATCTCAAGAAGATTGCATATCGGCAACGAGTTCTTCTGCTGATCGTCTTCCAGAAAGCATTGCTCCATTAAGTGACCCCCCAAGTAAATAATCTCCTGCTAAATAGATACCATGCTCCCAATATACCTCTTCCCTTGAAAGCTGCATTGCGGGATCTTTAACTATTGGAAGGGCTTTGGGAATCATAAACGTTTTTAAGTGTTTTAAATCCGCTGACGATACATCTATCAATCTCAGGAGCTCCGCTGAGACCTCCTTTACCAGCTCCTTGTCGCTAAACTTCGGAACCCCAACCAAGGTTACAGATAAAAGAGATTTATCAGATGGCGCGTATTTCAATGAAATGCCTGATATCACGCAATAATTATTGATGATAGCATTTTCACCAGGTACAAGACTTATATAACCGCTACGCTCTTGCTTTGGAATGCTATAATATAGATTTACCGTGTGTTGAAAGTCTTTGTGCGAACGGTCATAGTGCGACAAAATATCACATGGATCATTCGCAATGATGACCGCATCAAAACTGTGGTCTCCTTTATCAGTTGAAATCGTATTTTTACCGATTCCAGTCACCGAAGTATTAAAAAGAATTTCTGATTTAGTCAGTTGAGCGTAAAGCTGATCGGGAATAGCCTGCATCCCCTTTTCAGGAATGGCTGCATAACCTTCACTAAACATTTTAAAAATAAATTGAAACATACGCGCTGATGTTTCCAGGTTCTTTTCCAGGAATATACCGCTAAAGAAGGGTTTGAAAAAATTGGTGATTATTAAATGACTTAGGCCAATGTGCTGGAGGTAACTGATCGTGGTTTGTGACGGGCTGTTGAAAATCTCCTCGATGGTCATTTTCTTTAGTTTATTAGTCAGTCGCCAAATTTTCCATTTATCTAGCAGGCTTCCAGCGGGAGAAAAGATAGCCTTCAATAATGTTGAAGGCTGCCGCAATGGGTCTGAGAGCAAAAAGGTCTTTTCATACGTATGAATCATCGCACCTGGATTAAACCGCTTTAATTGGAGCTTATCCATATCCAAATAGGTATTAACCTCCGGGTAAGCCGTCAGCAACACCTGAAATCCATGATCGAATTGATAACCATCTTCATAATCTGTTTTGACTCGCCCCCCCACCCGATCTGAAGCCTCAATTATCTTAGGAGCATAACCCTTTTTTTCAAGTTCGATCGCTGCAACTAATCCAGCAACTCCCGCCCCTATGATGATTATTTTTTTGTCTTTGCTCATGTGTATTCTTTTAATAGACTAACGTAATTGGAATTAACCTGCTATGTTGGTATTAACACCATTAATTACTTCTTGTTGGATTAAGAGACATATTTTATCAATTGTCCTGAAGTCCCAATGCTGCGACATATGATTAGGTTGTAAAACTCTTTCGAAGTACAGCTTATTTTGGCCATGGTACCTTTATTACTTTTTTATCAAATAAAATGGACACACTCGTAAGTAATCATTCAAATAAGTGTAATTTACTGATTATGAATATTGTGAGAAGTTGGAGGGAACAAAAGATCATGCTCAAATGGCGATTCCCTATTCTAAGTGATTTAGATTTTGCATTTGAAGAAGAAGAAAGAGAGAAAATGCTGGCTAGACTGGCTAAGAAATTGAAGAAATCACGGTCTGAACTAGAAGCCTTATTTGCGGAATTACAACTTTACTGAGCTTCAGTTTAACTTCATATTGACATGATACGTTGCCAGACCATTTGTGCGAATAAATCCCCCAATTTATCTAGATACACTACTAGCCACTCTTATCTTAAGGTATTCCTAAGATTTATTTTCAGGGTTTAATATATTCGTTCCCCTCTATCCATACTGGCAAGTAGTCACCAACTTTTAAGATATTACACAAAGGCTAGTTCAATAAATTGAATCTAAACTGGGCTTATGTTTTATTTTGAGAGTAAAAACTTAATAATACAAATAAAAATCACAAAGAATGGATGTTATTAACTCTTCATGGAACCAATTTTGAAATTAATATACAAATCCACTATTTAATTTTTAATTCTATATTAAAAATAAACGTACGGTGATACTCAATAATTAGATATTTTAGTAACTGAAATAATCTAATACTGATGTATACCAAAAAGAAATATAGTGGGCGAACCATGTTCCGTTGGACCCAAAGAGAAGTCAGGTTCTTTATAGTTTGGGCAGCAATTGTAACCATTTTATATGAACTTTTAGGATTGCAGTGGTTGCAGGTTCCCTGGACAGCGCTTGCATTAATTGGAACAGCTGTGGCGTTCCTGATAGGTTTTCAAAGTAACGCTGTCTATGGAAGACTATGGGAAGCAAGACAAATCTGGGGAGGCATCGTCAACGATTCAAGGATGTTTACCATCATGATTCTAGACATGATTACCAATGAATACGCCGGTCAGCCTGTAGATGATTCGGAATTAAAGAAACATCAAAAGACAATTGTTTACCGTCATATTGCGTGGCTCACTGCCCTTAGACATGCCATGCGGGCACTTAAGCCCTGGGAAACCTATCGGTCAAACAAGCGAAACCAAAAATGGGTTGAAGCCCTTCACATTCCGGAACTGGAATCAACCTTGGAAGATGACCTAAAAGAACATCTAACTCAAGAGGAATATGAAAAAGTTTTAAGTTCTACGAACAAAGCTGTGACTATCATGCAGCTTCAGTCTCATCACCTCAGGCAGCTAAAGGAAAAAGGACTTATATGGGAGTTTTCATTCCTTGAACTTGAATCAACAATTTCAACTTTAATCACACATCAGGGGAAGTCAGAGCGCATCAAAAACTTCCCTTACCCAAGACAATATGCTACCCTGGGATATGATTTTGTAAATATTTTCATCTGGCTATTGCCCTTTGGAATCGTGCCTGAGTTTTCAAATTTAGGTAGCGATATTGCTGGTAAGTTTCCTATCATCGGTCCTTATTTTGCATGGCTGGCCGTTCCATTTTCTGCTATTGTCTCATGGGTATTTAATACGATGCAACGCATAGGTACTGTAGGTGAAAACCCTTTTGAGGGATCAGCTAATGATGTCCCTATTTCTACCATTTCAAGAGGAATAGAAATTGATTTACTGGAAATGATAGGTGCAGCAAAGGAATCGATTCCCGAGCCAGTAAGATCAGATTTTGATGTGCAAATGTAAGCCCCTCCGAATGGTCGGATTATAGCTCTGAGTACCTGTCAAGTCTTCTGATAAATGCATCATCATAACCTGAACCCCTAAGCAAATTCATTGCACGTTTCGCATCTTCAAATGATTTATATTCTCCGACAAAAAAACGCTTAAGACCATCTTTACCATCTTTATTTTTGACGGGAGCCAAATCAACCTTATCAAAGTATTTGTTATTGGCCTCTAGCCTTGACATAGCTAAAATTTGTACGGTATAGGTAGACTTTGTAGGTTTCTTGAAGTCCTCAACCTGAATAGGCTGATTATCAATATTAACTCTGGGCTGTTTCTTGTTGCTTTCACGAATGGTGGCATCCCTGAGTTTTAGATTGCTTGAAAGAATGTCTGCTTTTTCTTCCCCTTTTTCATTTGCAATGGACATCTCTCTTCTGCCCAATTCTGCTCTTTTCAACTCTCTGGCTGCAATATTCATACTGTCCGTCCATACTTTTTCATCTGTTTCAGGAACAGATGCTATGATTTGGTTTTCTTGATTGTCATTTTTAATATCAATATTTAAATGCTTAACCACTTTATTATCACCCTGACCATCTAACTCTGTGGGATCCCCATTCAGGTAATCTATGAAAAAGTTGAACTCATTATGGTTCTCATCTTCGAAAGAAATATTTGCTATATAATCACCTTCAAACATGTTTAATGAATCCTTAATGAAGGTAACATGCATTTTTTTATTTATCGGAACGAATAATTCATAGTCTCCATTTGCATCCGTATAACTTTTGATATTTGAATTATCGTATTTAACATCAATCTCAGCATCAGTAATTGGCTGTTGATTTTTGTCAAGCAACCGGCCCTGAACCTTTACTCTATTAAACAAGAATACCCGATAAAGATCTAATGAACCATAACCACCCAGGCGATTTGAGCTCAGGTATGCAAGTTTTCCTTCTGTAGTATAATAAAGGTCATCAGCAACAGTATTAATAGGATAACCTAAGTTTTCAGGAGGCCCCCAGGCTTTACTTATGCGGTCATAAGTGGATTTGAACACATCATAACCTCCTATTGAATTTTTACCATTCGAACTAAAATAAAAAGTGCTATCGTTGGATAGAAATGGAGAATCTTCATCAAAATCTGTATTAAACTTTGATAATTGCTTTGGCTCTGACCATTTCCCTTTATTATCTAATTGCGTATAAAACAAATCCAGGTGTTCACCATCAGATAAGTAATCTGATGCAAAAAATATGGTTTTTTCATCTGAGGTGATAAAACAATGGGTGTCAGTTCCTTTCTTATCATGCAAGATCAAGTTTTCATCTTTTGACCACATTCCATTTTTTAAGGTGGCACTGTAAAGTCTACCATCATGATATAAAATGATCTTTTCACCAGATTCATATACCTGAACAGTTGCATCATGTGATCGTTCTTGCTTAACTTCAATGTTAAAGGGCTTAGATTTTTCCCAATTATCAAAAGCATCCAGTTGGGTGTAGTAGATAGATTCGAAAGCAAGGCCATCAACATCAGTAATCTCACTCTCTTCTTTACGAGAGGTAAAAAGCAACTTATTGAAGTCATTATACATAACTGCACTGTATTCTAAGTCCTCACTATTGACTTCATCCCCAAAATTCTGAATAAGTATTCCCTGATTACTATCATACATACTTTGAGCTTTAGAAATCTTTTGGCTTATTGATTGAATATTAAAACCGGTCGTATCCTGAAAGTTTTTAATTAAACTCCTTGCTTCATCAAACTTCTCAAGGTTATAGTTTGTGAGGATTAGCAAGTATTGGTTGGCAGGGTCAGGATCTGTTATTTGTGTTAACACCTCATATGCTTTGTTTGGATCATCCATCTCGAGATAGCATGAAGCTAAATAAGTGGAGGTCATTTTCACATTCCAATCAGCATCATACAGCATGTCAAATTGCTTGCTTGCTTTGATGAAATTTCCTTCATCAAAATTACGAATAGCTTCTTTTTCAGTTTTCCTTAAATTTTGAGCAGTAACCTGAATAGGAAATACTAATATTAAAGCCGTGAAAAATAGCGTGAAAAGAATACCTTTTTTAACCCAATCCATGCCCGGTGATCATTTAATCAATTGGTTTAGTGTTATAAATGCTTTTTATATTACATAAAAATGCAAGAATTAACAGTAACAAAAGCTGGAGATAATTATTAAAGGTACTTTATCGCCAAGGGTGGTTGGCTATATTTTCAGCGGAAAAATCGCTATTTTTTTTTACTTTTCAAATAAAAAACGCTAAACAATCTAAAATACGGGGTTTTTTGAGCAAATATGTTAACAGAAAGCGGAAAGAAATACATAACAGACTCTGAGCTGATATAAGACTTATCAAACGGTTATTAAGAATTACGTAAAAAGCACTTATTTCATAACTTATTGAATGTGATAGCTAAATCCTGATCGAAATTTAATTAACCCTATAGTGTAAAGGCCAACGAGAACCCGCCAGGTGACATTGAAATATGCTGAGCCATATTGTAAAGCACAGATGAATGGTAGTGCTGAACCAAATAAAAACCCACGTCGAAAAGAAATAAAAAGCCCCCCTGAAGCATAACAGATCTCCCAAAACCTTTCAACTGATCCCGTTTTTTTGTTGCTGTTTTAGCCCTTTCTTGAAGATATAGTCCTGTGGCAATATATCCAATATCTAAACCAGCATTAAACAATAAAATCTTTTCCATGGAGTGCTGCTCACTAAAAGTCTCAGCCAGTGATAACCCTTGAAAATCACCCTGAGTTGCTGAATAATATCCAAATCCTGCAATTATCAGGTTTACACCATTCCAATAACCATTCATCTGATGAAATGACTTTTCCCAACCGGTACTCCTACTTGCAAATATTGGACTCATGGCAATATTGGCTAGCGCCCATGAACCAAGAACTAACATACCGCTTTTATTAATGGTTAATCGCTCTTGATTAAACGATTCCAATTCCTGAGCAGTAACATATAACATGGAAAAACAGAGAACAACCAATAAGTAAATGCGTTTCATGATTCAGAGCATTAAATATCAATAAAGATGACTTTAGCTAGTCGAACTGCATAACATTCAATTTGTTTAAGGTTAAGTCAATTTCAAACTGTTTTGACACCGTTCAAGTCAGTAGTTAGTATTTCAGTCATCACATCTAAAAACGGGCGCATCATTTGGAACGCATGAGACATTATACTGGCAAAACCCGGGTCATACACTTGATCATTGGTAAAATCATGACGAACTAAAAACTGTTTGTATCTGATCAGGTCAATGTTTGGACTCTCCTTTTCAAAGCCTCTTGGGGAGGTCTTCAACTGATTCCCCTGCATTGCTCCAAAAAATGAATGAAAGGTTTCAGAATCAATTACTTCTCTTAGAAAATCACCATCCTGGTCCAAATGCTTCCGGATGTGTAGCAGGTCTTTCGCGTTGGGCCCAAAGAAGCCCCCCATAACAAAAGATCCATGTGGACCTATCTGGTAATAATACCCCCCTCTACGCTCTGCTCCTGCTCGCTGGAAACGACCTGCCCAGTTTGTTTTGTAAGGCGTTTTGTCCTTACCAAATCGCACATCCCGATAAATTCTAAAGAGACTTCTTTTTCCAGAGGTGGCTGAAAGCACATCATGCTCACTCATTTCCAACATTAGGCGATGTGCAAAATCAATCATTTCAACATGAGCCTGCTCATAGTCTTCCTTGTGATTTTGGAACCACTCCCTGTTATTGTTTTGATCTAATTGAGTTAGAAAGTCAATGGTCTTTTTCATAGGAACAATTGAGCTATGTGGATTATTGGACTTAAACACTTCATACTACAGCACAAGTTAATAAGACCTGAATGTTTATATTAAATACTGGGAACCAGCTTCCTCCGCATTTGTTTTATGTCTATTTCTATAGGTATTGGGCATTGTTAACTGACCATCTCTAATAAACCATTAATTTAGTATTTAAGAATATAAAAAATTATGAAAACCTCAGGCATCCATTTCTTGAAAGATCAGGTAAATCAAGTATCAATTATTCTACTATTAGGTTTATTACTCGCTGTGTTTACTTCCTGCCATCACAGTGAGGAAAAAAACACAGGAAAATCTGAAGTAAAAGTTAAAAAAGCCACTATTGCTGATGTGGAAAAAGGTATAAGAGAGAATATTGAAAGGAGAACTAAAGAAGGTGGAGGATATTTTAATTTCCAAAGTGACAGCGTGGAATTGAGTCTCAAATTGGTAAGAGTTCATACTGAATACCTTTCTGTTTTAGGTCCAAACAATTTTTTTGCTTGCGTAGACCTTGCCACTGAAAGTGGTGATGTTTATGATGTAGACTTTTTCATGGACGGGACTCGTGAAGAGATGAAGTTGACCCGAACCAACGTTCACAAACTTAATGGAAAACCATACTACACCTGGAAGCAGGCCAAAGACAAGACCTGGTATACCGTACCGGTAAAGAACGCATCCAATGACTTATTAGGTGTCATTGAAGGAACAGATGAATTCACATTCACTTACTCAGTAAAACTACCTGATTTATCAGGCCCTGCTAAGATGTGGATCCCTATTGCAAAAAGTGATGATTTCCAGGAAATAGATGTGATTTCTATGGAAATTCCTGGTAAACACGAAACTGTTGTAGAAGGTGAATATGGCAACGCTATCCTATATATTGAACTATTGCCTGAACATAGCAATCAGGTGATAAACATGAAGTATCGGGTATCTAGAACAGAAAAGACTGCATATGAGGAGCAGGATGTTGATCTTAGAAAGTACCTGGCAGCAGAGCCATTTTTGCCAATAGGTGACCGTTTTGGCACCATTGCTGACGAGGTCATCAGTAAGAGACAAGCCAATACGCCGTTAATGAAAGCAAGAGCCCTGTACGACTATATCATTGATGAAATGCGATATGCCAAACAAGGGGTATATGGCACGGGTGACGCTAATTATGCCTGCGATTCCAAATCAGGCAACTGCACTGAATTTCACTCCTTTTTTATCTCTTTGGCACGATCCGCAGGAATACCAGCGAGATTTGCTGTAGGTGCAGCGATCCCATCCGATCGAAACGATGGTGGTGTGAATGGCTACCATTGTTGGGCTGAATTTTATGCAGAAGGAAAATGGTGGCCTGTCGACATAAGTGAGGGCAATAAATACACGGCTTTAGCCACCTACTATTTTGGACATCATCCTGCTAATCGCATTGAATTTAGTCGAGGGAGAAATCTCGCACCAGACCCAACACCACAATCAGGACCTATCAATTTTCTAGCATACCCGGTCCTTGAAGTAGAAGGCAAATCAGATTTGCCAGCTACTACCTTTACCTTTACCAGAGAGGAAAAAAACAGTTAAAACCTATTACTTATCTGTAGGGTGTTCTTTTGAATCTGTTGGGTGTTCACTTTTAGTTGCAGTGGAATCTGCTTTCGGGTGCTCTCCTCCACCTTCACCAGGATGTTCGCTACCTTCGGCAGCTGCTGATGGATGATCTCCTGCCGCCTCTGTTTTGTCAGTATTGCCAGCGTCATTCTTATTTGACTTACATGCACCCAACGAGACAGATAATAGCAGCGTAAATGCAATAAATCCAGCAGTAAAAGGCTTAAATATTTTTCGTGAAAATTTCATATCAACTTTATTTACAGGTTATTCAAATATCTACATAAATTCTATCAATGGAAAGGTTTTAGCTAGCTACTTAAGGATTTCCTTTGCTACCAGCAGTTAGTATTAAAGTAAATTCGTCATTTTTGATGTTTTACAGACTTAAATCCATGGATGTTTTGGTGAACAAAATCATTTGGGAACTCTTCAACACCAGGAAATCCAAGCTTAATATCGCGTCCATCATGGGGAATGTAATCCGTCTTGAATATATAATCCCAAATACTGAGTGTCAGTCCAAAATTAACTCCGTCCCTTCGGTCTTTAGGTAAATGGTAAGCATGATGCCAGATATGCATTTGTGGATTATTGAAAATGTATTTTAAGAAACCAAGTCGTATCTTAATATTTGAATGATTGAAGTGACCGACCGCTAAAGTGAAAATGTGAATGATAAAGAAATCCCTAAGCCCGATGCCTATAAGAGCTAAAGGTATATATTCAATGGTTCGATAAACCACATTTTCCATCCAATGGTACCTTAAATGGGCAGCAAAACCCATCTGTTCTGCGGAATGATGCACTTTGTGAAACTCCCACAACGCAGGTACCTTATGTAACAATCGGTGCGTCCACCATTGCACAAAGTCCCTTACAATAAACCCTAATAACAAATGTGCCCACATCGGCCAGGACATCACTTCAAAGGCCACGAGGTTGTTGATTCCTATAGAAGACAAAAAATCATTAAAAAAATGTACCACTACATTAGATGCAGCATTATAAATGATCAATGAAAAGAGAAAAAAATTAAAGAACATGTAGAAAAAATCCAACCAGAAATCTTTCCTGAATTTCGGTTGATCCTTTCTCCAGGGTTTTAGCATTTCTAGTAAGAAAAAGAAGCCCGAGATACCAACCAACCAATAGAAATAACTGTGAAACGTTGGGTGAATCATTTCATTCCATAAATAATTGGCATACCCTGAATAGCTCGATTTTATAATGTCAATGAAGTCTTCCATCTGAATCGGTTAATAAACAACTTCTCCCTTATCTAACCAGATGCTCCAAATTTTACTATAACCATGCACTTTGTTTGTTACACTATTTTCTTCGTCATAGACTTTTCGGCCCTGATTCTTCCACTCAAATATTCCGCCAAACAGGTTAGACACATTTTCATAGCCAGCTGATACTAGCTTTTCAGCAATCTTCTCACTTCGATATCCTACGCTGCAATAGACAATGATCTCAGCAGTTTTAGGGATAGATTCTATTCGTTCTAAAGTAAAATCATCATGCCCTATCCAAATTGAATTTGAGATTCTACTGATCTCATATTCCTTTTTGGCTCTCGCATCCAACCAGTAAACCTGCTTGTCAGCCTCAATATCCTTTACCGATACTTCAGGAACAGAATGACTTAATAACGCTTGAAGCATGAGTTCATATGATTTACTTTTCACTTCTTGCACATTGCTTTGAAGGTATAAGATCCCTGTACATATAATCAACAAATATTTCATATATCCAAGCTTTGGACCTTATTCAAATTTGTATAAACTGCTATTTCATGATCATTTTCACCAGTATAAACATCAGGTATACCCACGGAAAGCCATGAAATATCAAATCCAGGTAATCCATTGGTTGCATACCTACTGCCCCACCCAATACCCATCTGATTTTACCTAATAGGTGCGGCTCAGGAAAAAATGGTGCTAAACCCAATGTCAAGCACAATAAGATAGGTAACACAAGTTTTTGATTATTTGTTTTCAATGGTAATTTTCTGTTTATGGTTCAATTAAATCCAAATGCAATAGTAGTGGAATGATTATAGTAGTTGGGTAACAATTGTTACGCTTAAAAAGACCATGCATATGTCAATACCATAGATGGATAACTGCATCAGTTTATGTTCAATAATGCGTATGGTTAACAACTTTGTGCTTCCGATACTGCAGATTGCTTTTTTTGTCCTTACTAATTCCGTGGTTTTTGGCACTATATACCCGTAACGTTTCTCCAGCAAGGGTAATAACTTCTTCTGCACCATTACCAGTAAAGTCAAACATATGGAAAACCGGGTCTGGAAAATATAGCGCCCCTGCTCCATTTTCATTGATTAAAAACTTAAACCAGAATAACTGATTCTGACCATTACCCTTCCAGTCTCCCTTTACGAAGTCTGGATTACCATTTATGGGCTTCCTTGGCCATTTAAAAAGCAATGCTCCTTCCTTTGAATACCAATAAAGCTGGCTCCACAAATATGCTTCTCCGGCTCGACGGTTGCCATAAGTTCTTGCTCCGACAACTACCTGAGGAGAATCAACGCCCTTAAGAAAACTTCCTGCCTCGATTTGCTGTGCATGCTCGGCTACATGTTGCCAGATGACATCCCCAGACATTCCATCAAAAACGAAAACTCCGGTCTCACTGTTAGCAGTTACGAGGTCAGTATTTCCGTCACCATTGATGTCTTTAAATTTATAATTATCTGCATGGTCATGGTTGTCATAAAGAAAGTCAAAACGATTCCAAAGTTCTTTTCCATCGGAATCCAATAACAAAGAACCTACCAGGACTTCATCCACCCCATCTTTATCAAGGTCAACTGGGTATATATAATGACCCAGGTTGTCTTTTTTCCTATTTTCCGTATGATTCCATAAATGGTTTAGGTTGCTATCATAAGCATCTACTCGGATGGTATCTCCCATGTCAGTAAAAACAGTGATTTCATTGGGGTCACCTGTGGTTAGTTTACCTATGGCTAATCGGAAATTATTGTATACATGTGGCAATGGCTTGGTCGGCCATTCCACCTTTCTAATAACCTCACCGGTTTCACCATGAGCAATTACCAGCCATTCCTGATCGTCCATCATTCGCCAGTGGACTACTTCAGCTTTTCCATCTTGATCAAAATCCCAAACAACACCCGGTGCTTCAAACTCCGATCTTTCCCTTCGATACACTTCCGGAGCTTCCCATGTCCATAATAAATTTCCTGTGTTATCGAACACATGGGCTGAATAGTCTCTTTCAAATACTAAAAGGTCAGTCAGGTCATCTCCATCCATATCTCCAAATTTCACGGAATTGGAACGTGGAATGCTGTATTCTTTAAACAGAGTTACCTCATCATTGAGTTGGTATTTCGCTATATCGGCCTCTTCAAGGTTAGGTGTTTTAGCAAGTGCCAATACATCAAATGCAGAACCAGTTTCAATACGTGAAATCTTTACGGTATGCTTTCCAGCTTCAAGGTCAAAAGCTCCGCCAGACATCCAGGTGAACAAAGTATCATTACCAAATGTGGGTTCTGTGATTTGGTCATCAATAACTACCTTAAAAGAGCTTCGGGAATTACCGATGCCCCTGACATAAAGATAATAAATACCCTTTTCTGGAACATCCACTTCTGTCATTAAATTGGTTCTGGAGTTTAATACAATAGCAGTATTGTTAAATACCCATGAAGCATCCAGCGATCGTGAACTGGCAATCACGTCCCCTTTTGGCAACTCAGAAAGAAAATCTGATGCAGGAATTACAATTGGGCTGTCCTCTTTATCAATTGGCTGTCTTTCTGTTTTTTGTGGCTGTGTGCAACTATTAGCAAGCAATGCAAAAAGGAAAATTATGCGTACATCTAAATGATAAATCATATAAATAGGTTTAAATAATTTGAGTCTCCATGTGATCAACTGCTCATATTTACGATCGTACTTATTCTGCTATATGTGGCTTATCCTTCAAACCCTTTAACCACCGGACAATTTGTCTGTAGATAGGAAATGCTTTTCATTAACTCCTTTTTCTGCTGCTCCTGAACATACAATTTTTTATCGACACCCTCAGGGACCTTATCCGCCTCCGCTGGTTCGCCTTTTCTCAATAGCTTCATGAAATCCAGTAATTGAATTCCTTTAAGATCGGGATATCCTTCCCAATAGTCATCCTGGAGAAATGGAATTGGCCTTGCACCACCAGAAATAGTTTCAATGAAAAGCGGAACTTCAGGACATAATTCCGTCATTCTTTGGGTATATTTTTTGAAATCCATAGAGCCTTCTCCAATGGCCGTCCACTGAAAAGTAGCACCCTCTTCGGATTCCCAAATACGATAATCACGAATACTCGTACACAGCACATGCTTACCCAACAACTCCATTTGATTCATGGGGTTCTCCATCGCCCAAACAGCATTTCCCGGATCGAGCATGACACCACAAATGTCAGTTCCTGTACTTTCGACCAGTGAGCGTAATTCCTCTGAACGCATATCACCAGCATGATTTTCTATGGCAAATCTAATCCCGGCATCCTGTATCTGTGAACGCATAGATCTGAGCGCCTGACTGATTTCTTCCATTCTGGCAATGATGCCTCCATCCGTATATCTGTCTGAGATACTGCCAATTCTACAGTTTACTGAAGAGCCACCAAATATCTTTGCCAGCCGAATGCCCTGCAGGATCAACGCTTTAGGTGTTCCCTGCTCGGGTTTGTAAGAAGTTGAATTAACACTAAGACCACCAATGCCGAAGTATAATTCAATCCCATTACTTTTCAGCTTTTTACGGTAGGTCTCCAGGTAGCCATTTTCCAGGCTTTGAAAATACTGAAGCCCATTGAGAAGTAAATAATCCAAATCCAGCTCTTTTGTATACGCCAATAATTGATCAGCATTCCATTTCATACCTCTGACAGCATGCGCATCCAATCCTATTGGAACCAGTACCTGGTTTCTCGCGTGAGGAACATAACTGGTAGCCCAGCTATTTGTAACCGCAGTGGAGGCAATTCCTGCCACAGCAGATTTAATAAAGAATTCCCTTCGATTCATATAAGTAAATTAATCAGGTTATTAACCAGCGTACATTGATTTGGAAGATAATAAAATTCAAGTTGCCCTCACACGCAATTTGCATTTTTGAAATTCATTACCTACTATTGTACTGTATTAGTTTAGTAATACAGTAAATCAGACACCATGATTGACATAAAAAACCTAACCTTTAAATATTCGAAAAAGCAAGAGCCGCTTTTTCATGAATTAGACTGTGAGTTAAAACCAGGTAGCATTATAGGACTACTGGGTAAGAATGGTGCCGGTAAAACGACGTTGCTCAAACTAATAACTGGTTTACTCTATCCTACAATGGGTGACATCAAAGTAATGGATCATCAACCCTTCAAAAGACAGCCATCTTTGCTTAACGACATATATCTGGTTTCTGAAGAATTTTACATGCCTGACATTTCCATAAATAACTTTATCCAAACAAATGCAGGTTTTTATCCACGTTTTGACCAGGACATGCTTCATCAGCTAACTGGAGAGTTTGAATTGTTGGAGACTAAAAGTTTACAGAAACTCTCATATGGGCAAAAGAAGAAATTCCTGATCTCCTTTGCATTATCTACCAAATGTCGCTTACTGGTATTAGACGAACCCACGAACGGACTGGACATCCCATCAAAAGCCATTTTCAGAAAGGTCGTAGCTGGTTCATTGGATGAAGATCAATTGGTCATCATTTCTACGCACCAGGTGAAAGATGTGGAAAATCTAATTGACCGAATTCTTATTCTTGAACATGGAAAATTTATCATGGAAACTGATCTTTTTGATCTTTCAAACAAACTGAATTTTACCACTTCATCTTATATTGACGAGGCCAATGTCTTGTATAGTGAGCTGGCACCGGGTGGCTATAAGACGATCACTCCAAAAAAAGGTGAGAGCTCATCTGTTGATATTGAATTATTATTTAATGCATTGTCTAGCGGTAACGAAAAAATAAGAGCTTATGTTGAATAATACATTTAAGGGTAATCGATTCTTGTTGCTTAGTAGGCAGCAATTTATTCACCACCACAAACTCATGTGGCAAGCCTTAGTTGCTTACATGGGGATAATATTTATCGTGCTGAACTTCATTCAGTTATTAAATGAACGAAGACCCTTAAATCCAGATACATTTCTTGGCTTTCTCATTGGGTTTGTTGGTGTATTTGGATTGCTTTTATTCGGGCATTCATTTCCGGCATTTCGTTCCAAAGAAAGCACGATCAATTACCTGATGTTACCCGGGTCACTTCTGGAAAAGTTTCTTTTCGAACTCCTGAGTCGGATCGGCATCATCATACTTCTTCTCCCCATGTTGTACTGGTTCACTTTTCATTTGCAGGGGTATTTATTTGCAGCCTTCTCGGATATTATTTTTGAACCTGTATGGTGGCAGGATTTGAAGAACCTAGATATAACTGTCCAGGTATTAGGTAACCAAAATCAGTTGGTTAGATCCCTTTTATTTGGGTCATTGATCTTTCTGGTCTATACAACATCCTTTACAGGATCTGCCATGTTTTCGAAGCAACCTTTAATAAAAACACTATTCGCTGTAGCGATCATTTTGCTATGCTATTTTGGATATAGTTACCTTGTAGTCTTCTCTCTTGGTGTTGGAGAATACAATCCACCTGATAACCTGTGGTTATTTCCAAAGCATGAATTTGGTCCGATATGGTTTATTACCATCGCCAGCATGTTGTCAAGTGTAATCATGCTGCTGGTTGCTTATTTAAAGCTTAAAGAGCGGGAGGTATAATGGATTTTCAAAATGGTAAAAGCATTTTTCTGCAAATCGCAGATAACATTATCGACAAAATCGTGAGTGGAGCACTACCTGCAGGTGAAAAGATCCCTTCAGTCCGCGAACTAGCTTCGCAGATGGGGGTAAATCCCAATACCATCATGAGAAGTTATAGCGAATTACAAACCAGAGGAATCATTGAAAATCAGAGAGGAATTGGATATTTTGTAAATCCTGACGCACCAAAAATCATTACTAAAAGTAAAAGAGAAGCCTTCTTTCAACAGGTTTTGCCTGATTTTCTAAAACAAGCCAATCTGCTGGATATTTCCTATGAAGAAATTGACAAGCAAATCAAAAAATTAAACTGACTACTATGAAGCTTAGTAATAAAATACTCATTGGATTCTTCGGGTTAATATTTATCTATTTGACTGCAGCTTTTACTGAGATCAGACTGCGTGGTAAGCATAATCGATTCAATACTCAAGATAATCTTTCAGAAAAAATTGAGCTAACACAGATTAAATATTTGGTTTTAAGCGACCTACGTAGAAACATCAAAGTTATTGGCGCTGACCACTCTGGAATTGAATTAGAAAGCATAAAGGGAGATTTTCTGAAGCATCTAAAATATCAAATAAAAGGAGATACTTTATGGTTGAAACGGTTGGATTCTGCAAATCGTGAACTAGTAAATTTAATAGTGTATGTTCCTTCAAGCATATTCGAAGGTATGACCAATAATGGTGGAAGTGTAAGTATTAGATCAATAGAACAAAAGCTGCTAACCATCACCCAAAATGATGGTTGGATAAATCTCATAGACTGTAAGTTGGAGAGATTAGAATTGACAGCATCTCATGAGGCAAATTTCAACATGTCTAATGCCATACTAGATACCTTATCAGCGCAGATTGATAATACTGAGGTCAATATTGATAATGCGCTCAGGCTTGTCAGAGTATCAATGACCAATAACTCCTATTTAAGTGTTGATGAAACCGAAGACATTCAAATAAAAACTGATAAGAGCAGCAGATTTAACTTGTATTAATTTTTAATTCTATAAGCCGATCCTGTAAATAACACCATCTGCTCCATCTGTGATCGCATAAAGTGCTCCATCTGCTCCTTCAAGTACATCTCTGAATCTATGTCCTATACCTTCCAGTAAACGTTCCTCTCCTACTATCTTGTTATCCTCAATCACCAATCTCACAATGTGCTTCCCGCTTAGACCCGCAAGGAACAAGTTATTGGACCATTCTGTAATCAAACTCCCAGAGTAAAAAGTAATACCACTGGGGGAAACGACAGGGTCCCAATAGTAGACCGGTTGTTCCATCCCCTCTTGTTGGGTTATCCCGGACCCTACAGGCGCTCCTGAATACTCAATACCATAAGAAATTACCGGCCAGCCATAATTCTTACCGGGTTTGATCAAATTGACTTCATCTCCACCTTTAGGGCCAAATTCAGCTTCCCATAAATCTCCGGTCGTTGGGTGTATGGCCAACCCTTGCACATTTCGGTGACCATAAGAATAAATTTCAGGAAGTATGTCCGGCTGACTGATAAAAGGGTTACCCGGGGCAGGTGCTCCATCAGTGGTAATGTGCAAAACTTTACCTAAGGCGGCATCCAGGTCCTGTGCTTTCATCCTTATGCTGGAACTGGAGCGCTCCCCAGTGCTTACAAACAGGTGTCCGGATTTGCTCAAAACCAACCGCCCGCCATAATGTAGTGTCCCCGAAAACTCAGGAATTGCAGTATAGATTACGAATACATCCTCAATCTGAGTCTCATCCTCTGACAGTCTTCCCTTAGCAACCGCTGTTGCTGTTCCGCTAGATCCATTTTGTGAAAATGTCCAGTAAAGCATCCTGTTTGCTCCGAAGTCAGAATCTACAGCTACATCCAACAATCCCCCTTGGCCGGAGCTATTGACAGGAGGAATACCGGTAATGGCACTACTTACACTGCCCGATTGGGAGACGATCCGTAGAGTACCTCCTTTTTCAGTCAATAGGATTCTGCCATCCGGCAAGTTCACCATGCCCCATGGATTTGTTAACTCACTAGCGAAAATCTCTGCCTTGAACTCCGTAGTGGTTACCAGTCCATTAATCCTTGTTTGTCCTTCAAAGGCAGGTTGGTAATCAGCGTTTTGCGCATTGGTTTCAACGGGCGGTCCGGGATTTCCTGGAGGTATGTCAATGTCCTCATTTTGCTGATTCTCACAAGAGAAAAGCAGCAAAAAAAATGAGGTAAGTACTATCGATAATCTATTTAACCCAAACATATGTCTATCGCTTTTTTTACACTTCTTTTAGACCTTAACGAACTGTTTGGGTTCATGTTTTCAATCACTAACATTCCAAATAAACTTCAAAAAAGCTTGAAGGCTCAAATTACTCGTAATTTTACTGTTCTTATTTCCGCCTTTACTTTAGCCAATGCTTAGCTATAAAGGCTGCTGCATCGATGTAAGCCTTGTCCAGATTTGCTACAGCTGATTCCGATCCGCCAATATCTATTCCAATATGGCCCTGAAAACCAATAACATCCAGGGTTTCAAAAAACACATCCCATCGAATTTTACCTGCTCCTATTGCAAGGTGTTCTACCTTAAGGCCTCCATTGTCTGAAACATGTATATAATCCACATGGTCTTTCAATCTTCTCAGCGCCAATGACAGGTTTTCCTTCATCACAAATTGATTGGCCGTGTCCAGGTTAAACCTCAGGTTATCCATCTTAACTGCGTCATGGAAATACAAAAAGCCATCCGTACTTGATGACAACACACCAACTGCAGGGTGCATCACATAGTGAAGGTTGAATCGCCCAGCGATTTCGCAAGCTGTTCGATAGGTAGACACCAATTGTTCCCAGTAGTCTTTCCAGGAGATCTCCTTGGGTAAAAAAGCTGCATTCAATACATCCTCCTCATAATGCCTCACAATCGGAATGTCCTCAGGAAACTGAAAAGGTGGCAATGGTGCATTATCCAAAACCCCTACAGATCCAAGTGCAGATGCTATTTCACATGCTTTTTCGAATAGATCCAATTGCTCATTTCTGGTTTTTTCATCTATTCCAGCCAGTGCAGGTAGTACCCCGCAGAAATAAGGTACAGAAAGGTTTTCGGCTTTAACCTTTTGCGCGATCGCGTCTTTCATTTGATATACTTCGATCAAATGTGCTTCTCTTATACCCTCCAACTCTATAGATCGAAAACCCAATGCAGCCATTTCATCTATGTAGGTTAAAGTTTTAGATGCTGACGGCGGATAACCATATTTAGTTATGGAGTATAGAAAAGCACAGACAATCCTTTCATTTATATTGTTCATCTTGTTATTCTTAAAAGAAATCTATCATTCCCATAAAGCCAATGACGCAAATAAACAATGTAAAAAGGGTAATCAACCCGATCAGAAGGTTTTGCTTAATACCCGCGACATATTTTCCCAGTGTTTCCTTTTGGTTGATTTGAATCCACATAAGTATCAAAATGGCTGGTGTGGCTAAAAGTGCCAATGCTTGTGAGACAATCATCACGGAAACTGGTCTACCCCCAAAGATGGGAACCCCCAAGCCCAGTAATGCATAAAATATTACAATCCCTCGATTGCGTGTCTTTGACAGGTCAAGTTTTTCATTTCTATAGTCTGCCAAAAGCATGGGCACCAGCAAGTAATGTGGGAACAAGGAGGAAAGACCAGCGGCTACTATCCCAACCACGAACAAAGAGATTGAAAAGGGTCCTGCCAGCGGTTCAAGTAGTTTGACCATATCAATGGCATTGTCCACCTTCAGGCCCAATGGATATAATGTACCAGCTGCTGCTGCCATGATCGCCGCACTCAAGACAAACATCAGGCCTGCAGAAATAAAAGCATCTCGCTTCTCTAACTTCAAATCGGAGATGCTCCAGTTCTTCTCTTTTACTGTAGATGATCTGATGACATAGAGTACCCCTCCCATGGTCGTACCGATCATCCCGGCAACAATTAAACCTGCATTCGTCGCTTCAGGAATGCGTGGAATCATGCCTGATAATACTTCGCCTGGATTTTGAATAATCAATATCGCACTGAGTAGAAAACCTAGCCCCATCACCGAAACAAAAACGACCAGAATTTTTTCAATCAGGGAGTATTTACTGTTGAACAGCAACCCAACAACCAGCGTAGCAATCATCAATGTAATTATGATGGTACTGATGCCCGTACCTGAAGGGGTGAAGAATTTGGAATACTCATGAATCACTTCTGAAACAATGGCCATCACACCGATGCTAGATACCATCTCAGAAATGATCAACGACCATAAAACAACCTGTGCGGTAGTAGGTCCGAAATTTGACTTAAAACTTTGGAGTGCCGTTTGACCCGTAACAAGGGTATACTGCCCAAAAGTCACAATCAGGATGTAAGTAAATATGCATGAGACCAAAACTGCCCACATGAGGCTTGTTCCATGACTGGCACCCGCAGAGGCCATGGTGGTAACACTACCAGTTCCTATGTTATAGCCCACAAGGAATAAGCCTGGCCCTATCGTGGTGAGGAATAGCGGAATGTTCTGAAAAAACCTTTTCAATTCTTTATCAAATGGGGTGTCGAAGACAATAGCCTATTACTTAGGACTCAATAATAAATAATGTTACGGGTATATGCCCTGATTAAGCAAAAAATTAAGAAAATGCAGAACAATGAATTGTACAAGTGGTTTTATATCCAGAATATAATCGTATTCAACAGGTTCTAATTAAACCCCTCTCCTAACCTACTATTCCTTTACAAAGCTGGATTCCATCAATACCCAGGCATCAGGATCTAAAAGCACTTTTTCTGGTGCTGATGCTACTGGCAGGGTAAACACATTTGACTTTTCGTTCAGCTGAACCGTATGTATCAAAGGCGCTGAATCTCCTTGAAGGTAAACAGCCACTTGTATGGGCATCTTAAATAAGCTTCCATCCTTCTGAACCTGATCCAAAGTCATGCTCACTTCTTTTTTCTTATTGTTATATTTCCATGAACCATCGCATATCAGGTGACCCGGCTTATACAACCATTGATCAAAAAATGTGTCTAACTCCAGTCCTGATGCTTCTTCCATTTCTCTTATAAAATCAGCTGTAGTGGCATTTTTGTTTTGGTATTTGGCGTAGTAAGACCTGATCCCCTTCCAGAACACATCTGTGCCAACCACTCCTCGGAGCATGTGCAGGGTCCAGCTCCCCTTTTGGTAGGTGTGCGAGCTGGTCACCTTAGTCATATCATTTAGGTTATCGTGTATAATCCGATAATCCGGATTTTTTTCATTAAAGGAAATGATTCTCTTTTTACTGGAAGCCATGCCTTCAGTGAAGGCGTCGTGACCATATTGATGAGCAATAAATAACTGTGTGAAATAGGTAGCAAAACCCTCACTCAACCAAACATCATCCCAATCATATTCTGTTACCGCATTCCCAAACCACTGATGAGCAATCTCATGAATAACTACATTTCTCCAGCGCTTATTCCGATCTCCAACAACCGACTTATCACCATAAAGAACAGCCGAAGCAGCCTCCATACCCCCTCCCACACTGTTTGACTGAATGTTCGCTAACTTTTCATAAGAAAATGGCCCTACATATTCGCTGTAAAATGCTAACGCTTGTTTGGTAGGTTCCGCAAAATCATAAAACCCAGCTTCCCGGTCCTGATAGTAAACCCACGTTTCTATGGATTTGTGATCAAATTCATCCACATATTGGATTGCGAATTGCGCAACGCCTAACACATACAACCAGGGGGCTATCGGCACAGACTGTTTCCAGTGTGTCAAGCGTGTTCCATCTCCCAGATCTGACTCTTCAACCTTCAACCCATTGGAAACAACCTGGTAATATGAAGGAGCCGTCACCATGAATTCACAGGTAGCCTTGTCATATGGATGATCAACCAAAGGCAGCCAGTTTCTTCCCTTATTGGGCCAGTTATCACTAAAAAAGGTACGATCCCCATACTTGTTATCGGCTATCTTAAGCCCGGCAGCAGGTGTGCCGGCATACGTTATCGAGTACTGTTCTCGTTGATTGGCTTGAGAAGCAGAAGGAAGCTTAATCAATAACACATCATTTTCATGGGTGTATTCCATCTCCTGATCTCCCACTGCAACACGCATCACGTTCATACCTTTTTTATCAAGACTTTCCGATGCTTTAATCAAATCAAGCCGCAACCAGGCTTCCCCTGTTTTCAAGAAACGGACATCAATGGTGGCCTCACATTTAATCTCATCACTTGTATCAGACAATTCCATTCGAAATGCATAATTCAGGATATCAATATTTGGATTTTTAGGATAGGTATCACCCAAACATATATTGGAAACAAGCAGTAAGGCAAAAGCAAAAATGAGATTCTTCATAAAAGGCTTATTGATTTGATAATTATATGATCAGTGTTCAGTTTTTAATGGGCAATTCATTTGGAGGTCGGAATTCAGTGAGTCCTTTTTCTTTAATTGTTCGTTCTACATCTTCAATGGATGAAGGAACAAACGCACTCAAATTTTCAACGCCATCTTCAGTTACCAGGGCCATATCTTCAATTCTGATATAAAGGTTTTCATCACGCACCCAGATCATTGGATCGATGGTGAATACCATTCCAGGTCTGAGCTTAACCCCTCTTACCCGGCTAACATCATGCACAGCCATGCCTACAGGATGCTGAAAATGCCCGCGGAATTTTAATCCATCCTGTACAGCTTTTAAGTGGGATGGCTTAACAAACTTTTTGTCTTTCAGGTATTCCTTCATATCCATGGCCGCATTATTCAGCACCTCTTCAGAAGTCACTCCTGGCTTTATATACTTAAAAAGTGCATCCCGATAAGCTACAATAAAGCTATACAACGCCTTTTGCTCATCATTGAATTTACCATTTACCGGCCAAATACGGGTAACATCACTGGTATAGTAATGATAATCTGGCGCGTAATCCATTAATACTAGGTCACCACCCTTCAATTGATCTGTCTTATGAAAATAATGACCCATATAGGCATTGGTACCACCGCCAATAATCGATGGATATCCATCTCCTTGCGCACCATATACATAAAAGATATACTTGGCTGCAGCATCCAATTGATATTCATATATCCCAGGTTTCGTAGACCTCATGGCTTCTATGATTCCAAGGCCAGCCATTCCAGTTGCTCTACGAATTTGTGCTATCTCCTGTGGGCTCTTTATAAGCCGCATGGTATCTAGTATAGGTGTCAAGTCATGAATTTCGAATTGAGGCACCCTTTCCTTTAGCTTTTGCATAAACAAGGCTTCTCTGGTAGGTTGTCCGTCCCACGGATCTGAGGATTTCCTTGCTTGAGAAGCCAATAACTCATCTCGACTATCATTACCTATTTCAGCAGGACTCAATTCAATGTAAAGTAGCGGAGCAGGAGGCTTGATCAACCCTGTGCGAACTAAATCTGAAGATAAAAATTCAATGCCCTTAACCTGATCAGCCCCGGTGATTTTTTTTACGAGCTCAGCGTCCTCTGCTGATAGTACTTTGCCCTGTCCCCTCTCCATGCCTTCATTACGGTGTGGTAGATAGATAGTTGAGCTACTATTATTTCCATTGATGAGTAAATAAGCATGTGGCGATTCAAGGCCTGTCAAATAGTAATAGCTATTGGATTGCCTGAATACTGCAAAACCTGGAATTCCCGCGGCACCTTGAATAAGGGCGATACTGTTCGTGCCAATGGCATCCGCAATAGCATTTCTCCTTTGCGAAAATTCCTCTTTGGAAAAGTCAGTAAGGTTATAATGCTTTTCCTGAGCAAATAACCCATTAAATAGAAATAAGCATACAGATAGCTGGAAGATTTTCCTTCTCATATGAACGTCCATTTCAGTAACTAAATGTAAGCTTATTGTTTTGGCTAAGCTAAATGTTCATCAAAAGAGCCACCTATTTGCAAGATTGTATATTATTCTGATAATAAAATATCGCAAAGCAATGTTGCCTTTACCTTGAATATCTACAATTGAATGTATCCTCTATGCTTTTTTATTGCTCAAATGGTCCCTAATGAGGATTCAGTGTCGCGTTATTACCAAACTTTTATTCGTTCATCTTCCGGTCGATAATTTTTGTTTCCGGGTTGTACGTTAAAAGCCTCATAAAAGGGAGTAAAATTCATCAATGGACCATTTACCCGCCACATGGCCGGTGAGTGAGGATTTGTATTCACGTAAGTTCTCAAAAACTCATCACGTGTTTTTACTCTCCAGATTCTGGCAATAGAATAAAAGAACCGTTGATCAGGGGTTAAACCATCAATTCTGGTGGTATCCTGTCCCTGAGAGGTCATTTTAAAAGCATCATAGGCTATGGAAATACCTCCATTGTCGGCAGTGTTTTCACCCACAGTCAATGCACCATTGATGTGCATACTATCAAGAACCGTAAACGTATTATATCGGTCTATGATTTG